>NZ_JBIEIL010000030.1:0-2981 GCF_043496865.1 Pseudomonas retamae | reverse complement strand
GAAACAAGGGCAAGGCCACCACTGAAGCGTTGGTGATTCTGTCACGTAAACTCGCTCGCATTGCGTTTGCCTTGATGAAAACGAAGACGAACTACGTCAGCAAAACGGCCTAAAAAGCTTGGTGAAAACCATAGAATCTCCCACATTGGAGGCATTTCCCCGTGGGAGCGAGCCTGCTCGCGATAGCTCCATAAGCCTCGCTTCAGATTCCGGATCAGACAGAAAGTCGTAACCGCGCCAGATCCCGCAAGGGCGGCGCGCCAAACAGGCGGCTGTACTCGCGGCTGAACTGCGACGGGCTTTCATAACCTACGCGATACCCCGCCGCCGACGCCTCCAGCCCTTCGGTCAGCATCAAGCGCCGCGCCTCTTGCAGGCGCAACTGCTTTTGATACTGCAACGGGCTCATCGCCGTCATCGCCTTGAAGCGGTGATGCAGGGTCGAAACGCTGAGGTTCACTTCTTTGGCCAGATCATCGATGCGCAGTGGCTGCTCGAAGTTGCCGTTGAGCCATTTGATCGCTTGGCTGATGCGATGGCTCTGGCTGTTGGCAATCGCGATTTCGTACAAGCGATGGCCCTGCGGACTGCGCAACAGGCGATAGAGAATCTCGCGACGAATCAGCGGCGCGAGCATGGCGATGTCTTTCGGTGCATCCAGCAGCCGTGCCAGACGCAGCACCGCGTCGAGCATCGAACTGTCAATGCGCTCAACATACAGCCCACGCCCGGTTGGCCGGGTCGGCACGCCCATCGGGCCGGCATCGGCGATCAGCGCGGTGATTTCGGTCGGGTCGATATCCAGGCGCACGGCGAGAATCGGTTCGTCCGGCGAGACATTGACCACGCGCCCGCTCAGCGGCATCGAAACCGATACCACCAGATAATTCAGCGGGTCGTAATTGAAGAACTCGTCGGCCAGCCGCACCTCTTTGCGCCCCTGCGCCATGATGCACAGCGCCGGTTGGGCGAGCACCGGGGCGAAGTCGTGGGACTGGGTGTGACGCGACATGAACAGCGAGCCGATGGCGGTCTGGTAGCTGCCATCGTCGCTGGTATTGCGGCGAATGATCGCCGCCAGCTCCGCGCGCTGTTTTTCCATGTCAGCAGTGGGTTCGGCTTGAAAACGATCGAATGACGTCATGCACGGCATCCTCGGCAGGTGAGGTGGAATGCAGCAGAGCATAAGTTTGTGCAAGCGCGAGCGGTAGACACATTCTGTCAAATGCTTGCCTGATCCTGCCGGCGCTTGCCTGGCTACCCGGCCACAACAGGACGCAGCCCGGCAAACTTGCTTGATACGCCGTATGACAAGCCTGTGACACGGATTTACAGCTTGTTACAGGTGCTAGGCGCAGTGGCGCAGGATTGGGCAACTCGACGACAGGAATCGACTAACGGCGCACACGTCCGGGCCCTTAATCTTTGCTTCAGTCGCAGCCCGCCCCTGGCTGCCACGCGATTTCATGGAGGGTTGATCATGTCCAAGCAGATGCCTGTCAGTCATATGGCCTTCGTTCGTGCCCAGGCAGGGCGTTCGGCGGAACTCGGTGTGCGCCTGAGCGCGTTGATCGAAGTTTCACGATCGGCACCCGGTTGCCTGAGTTTTTCCTTGCAGCAATCACAATGCGATCCAGAGCTGTGGCTGGTCTCCGGGTTCTGGAGCAGTCAGCAGATGATGACCGCTTATTTCAACAGTCCATCGATGGAAGTGTTCGCCGAGCTGGTGCAGGACCTGGTGGTCAACAGCCTCGATTTTCACACTTTCAGGGACGTCTCGGCGGCACAAGCCCTGCGCCAGTGCCCGGCGCCGGTACACAAACTCGTCGGTTGAGGGTTTAATGGCCGGCTTATTTGTCTGAGCCGGGATGTGTGACATGGCACGTAAAGAGTTCGATCGCTTCGAAGCAGTTTCCGCAGTGGTCCCCGTCGAGTTGGGCGGCAACAAGGGTTATTACGCGGCAATCGCGGTCAAGGCCTTGGTCGATGGCGGTGCGCCACGCTTTCACAAGCTGCTCGATGAGAAAGTGTTTCCCGGTGCGATTGCCGCCGACGATGCGGCGATCAATGAGCTGGACAAACTCAAGGGCGTCACTGATGACGCCGAGTTGATCTGGTAAGCGCTTACTTGTTAGCGCCCGGGCGCCACATCTTGAACAGCGCCTCCGGGCCCAACTGGAAATAGTCCGCCGGCCCGCCGCCGCGCAGAATCGGTTGGGCCGCGGCGGTGTCGTAGATGCCGTCCTTCAACAACCACTTGGCGATGTGCACCGCGACCACTTCGCCGAGGATCAGCCAGCTCGGCACGGTTTCGCCATCGGCGCGCTGCAACTGAATGATCTGCGTGACCTTGCACTCGAAGGACACCGGGCTTTCTGCCACGCGCGGCACGGCGATCACCTTCGACGCTACGGTCGTCAGCCCCGCCAGTTCAAACTCGTTCACCTCAGGCGCGACCATCGCGCAGCTCTGATTCATCTGCTCGGCCAGCGGCCGCGTCGCGAGGTTCCAGGCGAATTCGCCGGTCTGCTCGATGTTGTTCAGGCTGTCTTTGCGGCCGATGCTGGAAAAGCCAATGATCGGCGGAATGTAGTTGAACGCGTTGAAGAAACTGTACGGCGCCAGGTTGAGCTGACCGTCGGCACTCTGCGAAGAAATCCAGCCGATGGGCCGTGGGCCGACGATGGCGTTGAACGGATCGTGAGGCAGGCCGTGGCCGTTGGCGGGTTCGTAGAAGTGGATGTCATCGGGCATGGCGGGTGGTCCTGCGAAGTGTTTTCGAGCGCTACATAGTGCAAGCCCGCGTCGCAGATTTCCAGCCAGATGCACATCGCTCTGTGGGAGATTCTATGGTTTTCACCAAGCTTTTTAGGCCGTTTTGCTGACGTAGTTCGTCTTCGTTTTCATCAAGGCAAACGCAATGCGAGCGAGTTTACGTGACAGAATCACCAACGCTTCAGTGGTGGCCTTGCCCTTGTTTC
>NZ_JBIEIL010000029.1:0-3239 GCF_043496865.1 Pseudomonas retamae | reverse complement strand
TACCGCGAGCTTTTTCTTCTGGAGCGCTGTCGATCTTGTCGAATTCAACGACGGCCGAACCGAAAACTTCGGAGCAGACGCGAGTCAGAGCAGCGGTCAGAGTGGTTTTACCGTGGTCAACGTGACCAATGGTCCCAACGTTGACGTGGGGCAGGGAACGATCAAATTTTTCCTTAGCCATCGATATCACCCTCAAACAGAAGAATTAGAAAAACAATATCTACCATTAAAACAAAGGCAGATATTTTCATATCTGCCTTGTTATATGGAGCTCTTGAGCGGATTTGAACCGCTGACCTCACCCTTACCAAGGGTGTGCTCTACCAACTGAGCTACAAGAGCAAAACACTTTGCACAACCTGCAAACTTGGAGCGGGTAGCGGGAATCGAACCCGCATCATCAGCTTGGAAGGCTGAGGTTCTACCACTAAACTATACCCGCGGAGCCTGCAGCTCACGCTTAAATCTGGTGGAGGGAGAAGGATTCGAACCTTCGAAGTCGTAGACGTCAGATTTACAGTCTGATCCCTTTGGCCGCTCGGGAACCCCTCCTAATCAGGCCGGCATTCTATACTATGCCAAACCCCTGTCAAGCATTTTCTCATTTAAAAACCTGAGGTTAGCTGCATTGACATCGCCCCACTTCAACTACCTCTTCAGGTCTTCGCTGTGGAGCGGGCGCCATTCTATGCAAACTATTGAGCAGGTGCAACCCCCTCACATAGCATTATTTTATGTTTTAACTCATTGAATTCATTGGAAAGGTTTTGTAGCTGGACATCGCCCAGCAAACGCTGGCTCTGAGGCGCGACAGACAACCAATAACCCTCTCCCGAAACATCTTTTGACGAAGACCGTACCTCGACCCCCATTCCTGCCAAACGTTGTTGAAGGAGTGCAATCGAGTGCGGCCGGGCAAGGCCGCCGAGGAACAGGCAGTCTTGCCGCCGGCCATCCTGCCCTTCGCCCACATTACTGCTCGATTCACTGAGCAAACGAATGTCTTGCTGGGAGCCCCGGTACAAACTGAGAGGCGTTACATCCTTTGCCCGCAAAGGCGCCTCCTGCTGATGCCAGACATAATAAAAAACGTTCAGAACGACTAGCAGGAGGAACAACCAACGCATACAAACCTCAGGAAAAAGGACACGCCATAGCCAACCCAACGAATACCAGGTCCGGGACGACCCGAGCATCAGGCGCAACATCTGCTACAAGTTGGGCATCACCACCCGTTATGAAAACTGTAAAACTCTCACCCCAAGAAGCGCGCGCCATTTCCATCTGGGTCAATACAAAGCCCCGCAACATCAAGGAACAACCGCGCTCCACCGCCTCTACAGTTGTCCGCCCTGGCGCGGTACTGGACAGCGCGCGCTCAGCCGCTTGGTCTCCATAACGAATCTTCCGCGTATGCGTGCGCAACTGATCTCGCATCAATGGCATTCCAGGACAAATGAAGCCCCCCAGGTGCTCACCGTCGGCACCTACGAAATCAGCAGTTACCGCTGTACCAAAATCCAGCACCAGACAAGCCTTGCCCGACGCCAAGTGAAAGCCACCCAGCATGGCAAGCCAGCGGTCGAGCCCCAGGCGCTGATAATCTTCGTAACCATTTCTGACGCCGGACATCTCCTTAGCGGAAGTGGCGCGCACAACTGAAATAGCGAACTCACGCTCAAGAACATCAACCAAGGCATCTGTTTCCTCAGTGGTCCTGACACTGACCAAGCGACACCTGCGCAGGCTAAGCCCATCAAGAGCTCTCAAGCTCTCGAGCAACGCCAGATCAGAGTCGACAACACCCTCGGCAAACAAGATGCCGAGGGCAGATTTCAATACTCGCCACTTGATGAAACTGTTTCCACAATCGAGCTCAAGAATCATCACGCAACCTCAGGCTGAGCTCACCACCGTTAAAGACCTTATCCACGCCATCCACCCGCAGGCGCAGCGCACCCTGGTTATCTATTCCAACTACCACGCCATCGATCTGGCTTGTACCTGCAATCAATGATACCGAGCGATCTTGCCACAAATGATTGGCCTCCCACTCCGCCCTGAGCGTAGAAAAGCCTTCCAACTGGTGGCGCTCGATGTAGGCATTCAACTGTGCGCTCAACTCACCCACCAAAACATTACGATCAATATTTTTGCCGGATTCGAGCCGTATCGAAGTCCATTGCTGGTCAACTCCGTCAGCCTTTTGCATGTTCACGTTGATACCAATGCCCAGCACTACATGACACACATCCGCCGGATCTCCGACGAGTTCAAGGAGGATGCCCGCAATCTTCTTGCTTCCGACCAGAACATCGTTGGGCCACTTCAACCCGGCAGACGATACACCGAAGTTTCGCAAAGCCTGCAGCACAGCCAAACCCACGATCAGGCTCAAGCCTTCGAGCTGGCGCATCCCGCCATCAATACGCAGGACAAGGCTGTAGTAGAGATTTTCGGCAAACGGACTGACCCACTTACGACCTCTTCGTCCACGGCCAGAGAGCTGCCGCTCAGCGAGAACCAAAAAAGGCGCAGGCGTACCCTGCCCAATGGCGCGCAACGCTTCAGCATTTGTAGAGTCGACTGAATCCAGAATGGTAACCGGCCACTTCGGCGCCGCCGCCGAGACTTCCACCGAATCGAGCAGAGTCAATGGCATAGCCAATTGATAGCCCCGCCCTCGAACTTTATGGATGGACAATCCAAGCTCAGCCTCAAGGTGCTGAAGCTGCTTCCATACTGCGCTCCGACTTATCCCCAGAGCAGCCCCCAGATCCTGGCCAGAATGGAATCGACCATCCTTCAAAAGATTTAACAACTTCAGCATGCAGGTCTCGCCTCACAATGAGGCCCGAATGATAGCCATGCACCGGGCCATTGCATAGAAATCAAGCGCGTAAATAACTTTCTCGCAGGCAAAACAAAACCCCAACTGCTTTCGCAATTGGGGTTTCGGAATTTAATCTTGACGATGACCTACTCTCACATGGGGAAACCCCACACTACCATCGGCGATGCATCGTTTCACTGCTGAGTTCGGGATGGGATCAGGTGGTTCCAACGCTCTATGGTCGTCAAGAAATTCGGGTACTGACTCGTGACCAAATGGCCTCGCTTCAGCAAATTGGGTATGTGACAGCTGGTGTTTGTGCGTTTCGAACTTTCGGTTCGTTTCGTCTTCACACACCGCAATCTGGTCTTTTCGACGCAAATTGCTTGGGTGTTATATGGTCAAG
>NZ_JBIEIL010000028.1:0-3349 GCF_043496865.1 Pseudomonas retamae | reverse complement strand
CGCAATTGGGGTTTCGGAATTTAATCTTGACGATGACCTACTCTCACATGGGGAAACCCCACACTACCATCGGCGATGCATCGTTTCACTGCTGAGTTCGGGATGGGATCAGGTGGTTCCAACGCTCTATGGTCGTCAAGAAATTCGGGTACTGACTCGTGACCAGATGGTCTCGCTTCAGCAAATTGGGTATGTGACAGCTGTCGGTGTTTGTGCGTTTCGAACTTTCGGTTCGTTTCGTCTTCACACACCGCAATCTGGTCTTTTCGACGCAAATTGCTTGGGTGTTATATGGTCAAGCCTCACGGGCAATTAGTATTGGTTAGCTCAACGCCTCACAGCGCTTACACACCCAACCTATCAACGTCGTAGTCTTCGACGGCCCTTCAGGGAACTCAAGGTTCCAGTGAGATCTCATCTTGAGGCAAGTTTCCCGCTTAGATGCTTTCAGCGGTTATCTTTCCCGAACATAGCTACCCGGCAATGCCACTGGCGTGACAACCGGAACACCAGAGGTTCGTCCACTCCGGTCCTCTCGTACTAGGAGCAGCCCCTCTCAAATCTCAAACGTCCACGGCAGATAGGGACCGAACTGTCTCACGACGTTCTAAACCCAGCTCGCGTACCACTTTAAATGGCGAACAGCCATACCCTTGGGACCGGCTTCAGCCCCAGGATGTGATGAGCCGACATCGAGGTGCCAAACACCGCCGTCGATATGAACTCTTGGGCGGTATCAGCCTGTTATCCCCGGAGTACCTTTTATCCGTTGAGCGATGGCCCTTCCATACAGAACCACCGGATCACTAAGACCTACTTTCGTACCTGCTCGACGTGTCTGTCTCGCAGTCAAGCGCGCTTTTGCCTTTATACTCTACGACCGATTTCCGACCGGTCTGAGCGCACCTTCGTACTCCTCCGTTACTCTTTAGGAGGAGACCGCCCCAGTCAAACTACCCACCATACACTGTCCTCGATCCGGATAACGGACCTGAGTTAGAACCTCAAAGTTGCCAGGGTGGTATTTCAAGGATGGCTCCACGCGAACTGGCGTCCACGCTTCAAAGCCTCCCACCTATCCTACACAAGCAAATTCAAAGTCCAGTGCAAAGCTATAGTAAAGGTTCACGGGGTCTTTCCGTCTAGCCGCGGATACACTGCATCTTCACAGCGATTTCAATTTCACTGAGTCTCGGGTGGAGACAGCGCCGCCATCGTTACGCCATTCGTGCAGGTCGGAACTTACCCGACAAGGAATTTCGCTACCTTAGGACCGTTATAGTTACGGCCGCCGTTTACCGGGGCTTCGATCAAGAGCTTCGCGTTAGCTAACCCCATCAATTAACCTTCCGGCACCGGGCAGGCGTCACACCCTATACGTCCACTTTCGTGTTTGCAGAGTGCTGTGTTTTTAATAAACAGTCGCAGCGGCCTGGTATCTTCGACCGGCATGAGCTTACGGAGCAAGTCCTTCACCCTCACCGGCGCACCTTCTCCCGAAGTTACGGTGCCATTTTGCCTAGTTCCTTCACCCGAGTTCTCTCAAGCGCCTTGGTATTCTCTACCCAACCACCTGTGTCGGTTTGGGGTACGGTTCCTGGTTACCTGAAGCTTAGAAGCTTTTCTTGGAAGCATGGCATCAACCACTTCGTCACCCAAAGGGTAACTCGTCATCAGCTCTCGGCCTTAAGATCCCGGATTTACCTAAGATCTCAGCCTACCACCTTAAACTTGGACAACCAACGCCAAGCTGGCCTAGCCTTCTCCGTCCCTCCATCGCAATAACCAGAAGTACAGGAATATTAACCTGTTTTCCATCGACTACGCTTTTCAGCCTCGCCTTAGGGACCGACTAACCCTGCGTCGATTAACGTTGCGCAGGAAACCTTGGTCTTTCGGCGTGGGTGTTTTTCACACCCATTGTCGTTACTCATGTCAGCATTCGCACTTCTGATACCTCCAGCAAGCTTCTCAACTCACCTTCACAGGCTTACAGAACGCTCCTCTACCGCATCATCCGAAGATGATACCCGTAGCTTCGGTGTATGGTTTGAGCCCCGTTACATCTTCCGCGCAGGCCGACTCGACTAGTGAGCTATTACGCTTTCTTTAAAGGGTGGCTGCTTCTAAGCCAACCTCCTAGCTGTCTAAGCCTTCCCACATCGTTTCCCACTTAACCATAACTTTGGGACCTTAGCTGACGGTCTGGGTTGTTTCCCTTTTCACGACGGACGTTAGCACCCGCCGTGTGTCTCCCATGCTCGGCACTTGTAGGTATTCGGAGTTTGCATCGGTTTGGTAAGTCGGGATGACCCCCTAGCCGAAACAGTGCTCTACCCCCTACAGTGATACATGAGGCGCTACCTAAATAGCTTTCGAGGAGAACCAGCTATCTCCGAGCTTGATTAGCCTTTCACTCCGATCCACAGGTCATCCGCTAACTTTTCAACGGTAGTCGGTTCGGTCCTCCAGTCAGTGTTACCTAACCTTCAACCTGCCCATGGATAGATCGCCCGGTTTCGGGTCTATTCCCAGCGACTAGACGCCCTATTAAGACTCGCTTTCGCTACGCCTCCCCTATTCGGTTAAGCTCGCCACTGAAAATAAGTCGCTGACCCATTATACAAAAGGTACGCAGTCACCCAACAAAGTGGGCTCCCACTGCTTGTACGCATACGGTTTCAGGATCTATTTCACTCCCCTCTCCGGGGTTCTTTTCGCCTTTCCCTCACGGTACTAGTTCACTATCGGTCAGTCAGTAGTATTTAGCCTTGGAGGATGGTCCCCCCATATTCAGACAAAGTTTCTCGTGCTCCGTCCTACTCGATTTCATGACCAAGAGATTTTCGCGTACAGGGCTATCACCCACTATGGCCGCACTTTCCAGAGCGTTCCGCTAATCTCAAAGCCACTTAAGGGCTAGTCCCCGTTCGCTCGCCACTACTAAGGGAATCTCGGTTGATTTCTTTTCCTCAGGGTACTTAGATGTTTCAGTTCCCCTGGTTCGCCTCTTGCACCTATGTATTCAGTACAAGATAACCATCTTATGATGGCTGGGTTCCCCCATTCAGACATCTCCGGATCAAAGTCTGTTTGCCGACTCCCCGAAGCTTTTCGCAGGCTACCACGTCTTTCATCGCCTCTGACTGCCAAGGCATCCACCGTATGCGCTTCTTCACTTGACCATATAACCCCAAGCAATCTGGTTATACTGTGAAGACGACATTCGCCGAAAATTCGAATTTCTCAACTAAGAGAACTCACAAATTTTACCTTAGCCTGATCCGTTACCAGTGAAAGTAACGTTCAGTCTATCTTTCTATCACATACCCAAATTTTTAAAGAACGA
>NZ_JBIEIL010000027.1:0-5768 GCF_043496865.1 Pseudomonas retamae | reverse complement strand
GAAACAAGGGCAAGGCCACCACTGAAGCGTTGGTGATTCTGTCACGTAAACTCGCTCGCATTGCGTTTGCCTTGATGAAAACGAAGACGAACTACGTCAGCAAAACGGCCTAAAAAGCTTGGTGAAAACCATAGAATCTCCCACAGGGAATTGAGGTGTACTGGATAATGTTTGCCGGGAAATCACGTCGGGTGATTGCCCGGCTTTTTTGCATCAGGCGAAGACGAAATACTTACGCACGGTCTCGACCACTTCCCAGGTGCCTTTCATGCCCGGCTCGACCACGAAGATATCGCCGGCACGCAGGTGGATCGGCGCCATGCCGTCCGGGGTGATCACACAGTAGCCTTCCTGGAAATGGCAGTATTCCCATTTCACGTAATCGACGCGCCACTTGCCCGGTGTGCAGATCCAGGTGCCCATGATTTTGCTGCCGTCTTCGCTGGTGTAGGCGTTGAGGTTGACGGTGTGCGGGTCGCCTTCCAGTTTTTCCCATTTGCAGGCGTCGAGTACCGGCAGCGGGTGGGTGTCGCGCAGAACGGTGATGGGGGCGGTCGCGGTCATGAGGACTCCGGGCAGGTGGACTTGAGGAATGAAGTCGCACCCTATAGCGCCCGGTTGCTGTTCAGTTGTCTGTGGTCGACATCGATCTGCTCAGAAACGCGCGGATCGCTCAGCGCGTGTAATAACCCCTGAGCGTAGGGCGGCAGTGCGCTGAAATCTCTGGCGCATAGCATCAGGGTCCGGCGCGCCCAGGGTTCATTCAACGCGACGCTTTTGAAGCTTTCAGACGCCACCCGGTCGACCGCTGCCAGCGGCACGATCGCCAGCCCCGCGCCCCGGCTGACCATGCGCATCACCCCGTCAAAACCTTCGGCGCGAATCCGTACCGACATGCGCGCGCCGCTGTGCAGCGCTTGTTCTTCGAGGTAGATCGCCAAGGCGCTATCGGCGCTGAGTCCGACAAAGTCGTGCTGCAACGCGTCACTGAAATTGGCTGCGACGGCGTCAGACAAAGGGTGATCAGTCGGCAGAATCAGCACCAAGGGATCGTCGCGAAACGGCTGAGTCTGTAGGCCGCTTGTGTCGACCGCATCAGAAACGATACCGAGATCTGCCGCGCCCTCACGCAAGGCGTGGGTGATGCGCGCACTTGGCAGTTCCTGCAAATCGATGTCGAGATTGGCATGGCTGCGCAGAAAGTCTGCGAGCAATTCCGGCAGGTATTCGGTGATCGCCGTGGTGTTGCACAGCAGGCGCACCTGGCCTTTGACGCCTTGGGCGTAATCGGCCAGATCCTGCTGCATGCGCTCGGTTTGCTGAAGGATCACCCGCGCATGGCGGGCGAGGGCATTGCCGGCGGGCGTCGGCGTCACGCCACGGCGACCGCGTTCGAGAAATTCGGTACCGAGTGAGGCTTCCATCGCGCGGATTCTGGCGCTGGCGGCGGCCAGGGATAAATGGCTGCGGGCCGCGCCGGCGGTGATGTTGCCGGTGTCGAGGATGTGCAGGAAAAGGCGCAGGTCGGTGAGGTCAAATTGCATGGGGGTTGCCTCTGATTTTTATGGTGTCAGGGCTGGCCCTTTCGCTGGCAAGCCAGCTCCCACAGGTTTCATTGTTAATCTCTCAATGGATGAACAACCGAGCTCCTGTGGGAGCTGGCTTGCCAGCGATGAGGGCAGATGCATCACTGCAAACATCAGCCTCTTGCAAAGGAAGAGTCAAGCTCAGTATATGGCAGATTTTCAGCCAGCCCCGACTGGCGCACAGTGCTGATCATGCACACACTCACCGACTTCTACCAAAACCTCGGCCCAGCCTTTTCCCTGCTGGTCATCCTCACCTTTCTGCTCGCTGGCCTGATCAAAGGCGTCATCGGCCTCGGCCTGCCGACAGTTGCCATGGGGCTGCTCGGTCTGGCTATGGCGCCAGCGCAGGCAGCGGCGCTACTGATCATTCCGGCAACGTTGACCAATCTCTGGCAACTGGCACTCGGCGGGCATCTCGCTGCGCTGATCAAACGCCTGTGGCCGATGCTGCTGCTGATCTTCCTCGGCACCGCCATCGGCACGCTGTGGATCGGCATGGCTGGCGGGCATTGGGTGGTGCGCGGGCTGGGCGCGGCGCTGTTGCTCTATGCGTTGAGCGGACTGTTCCTGCCGACACTGCGCGTCAATCCGCGTCATGAAACCTGGCTTGGCCCGCTCTGTGGATTGATCACCGGCATCATCACCTCCGCCACCGGGGTGTTCGTGATTCCCGCTGTGCCATACCTGCAAGCGCTGGGCTTGTGCCGCGATGAACTGGTGCAGGCGCTGGGCCTGTCCTTCACCGTGTCGACACTTGCCTTGGCCGCAGGCTTGCTCTGGCGTGGTGCGCTGGGGAGCGGTGAACTCGGTGCGTCGTTGCTGGTGCTGGTCCCGGCCCTGCTCGGCATGTGGCTCGGTCAATGGCTGCGCCAGCGCATCAGCGCCCTGCTGTTCAAGCGGGTGTTTTTTATCGGTCTGGGCGCGCTCGGCGCCCATCTGCTGATCAGCGCTTAGCCGAGGAAGGGCTGAGCATGTCGATCGGGCGGATGTCGAAATCGCGCTCGAGGTACTCCATGCGCCGGTCAAAAACATCCTTCATGTGCGGCAGATTCGAGTGCTCGTCCAAGTGTGCCCGCGATTCCCAGATTTCGTAGAAGATGAACAGTGTCGGATCTTCCTTGTCACGCAGCATGTGGTATTCGATGCAGCCGGGTTCGGCGCGACTCGGTTCGACATAGGCGCGAAACAGCGCTTCGAAAGCCTCGGCGCGTTCCGGCCGGGTCTTGGCGTGCAGGATAAAACCCTCGCGTTCACTCATCACAACGTCCTCGCTTTCATGAAAACGCTGAATGCTACGGCAACAATCCCTATTCAATTCGTGCGTTTTGCTCAAATGTATTTTGCGCAAGCATGGCTTATTCCGCGCGACGCGAGCCGTTAATCTGCCGCCATTCCATTTCCACTTTCCATCCAGCCCAATGGCTGCGCTGAGGCTTTGTCATGAAAAAAGTACTGTTGCTCAATGGCGGTAAGAAATTCGCTCACTCCGACGGTCGCTACAACGCCACCCTGCATGAAACCGCGCTGAGCGTGCTGGACCGTGGCGGTGTCGATGTGAAAACCACCTTCATCGACGAAGGCTACGACGTCGCCGAAGAAGTGGCGAAATTCCTCTGGGCCGACGTGATCGTCTATCAGATGCCGGGCTGGTGGATGGGCGCGCCATGGACCGTGAAAAAATACCTCGACGAAGTGTTCACCGAGGGCCACGGCAGCCTCTACGCCAGCGATGGCCGCACCCGTTCCGACGCCTCGCAGAAATACGGCAGCGGCGGCCTGATCCAGGGTAAGCAGTACATGCTGTCGCTGACCTGGAACGCACCGCAGCAAGCCTTCGATGACCCGAGCGATTTCTTCGAAGCCAAAGGTGTCGACGCGGTGTACTTCCCGTTCCACAAGGCCAACGAGTTTCTTGGCATGACCGCGCTGCCGACCTTCCTTTGCGTCGACGTGATGAAGCGCCCGAACATTGAAAACGACGTGGCGCGTTACGCGCAGCATTTGACCGAGGTGTTTGGCCTCAAGGGCTGATGCTCGGCTACTATCGAGGGCCTGCGCCTGCGTGGCAGGCCCATCGAGCAGAGGACACCCGTGAAAGCCAGATCCGATGAATTGCAGATTTTCGTCTGCGTGATCGAATGCGGTTCGATTTCCGCCGCAGCCGAGCAGGTCGGGCAGACGCCGTCGGCGGTCAGTCGCACGCTGTCGCGGCTGGAAGCCAAACTCGACACCACGCTGATCAACCGCACCACGCGGCGCATGGACCTGACCGAGGAGGGCCGGTACTTTTTCGAACAGGCCAAGCTGATTCTCGATCAGATGGATCAACTCGAAGAACGCCTGTCCTCGCGCCAGCAAACCCCGTCCGGGCGATTGCGGATCAACGCCGCGTCACCGTTCATGCTGCACGCCATCGTGCCCTACATCGACGAGTTTCGCCG
Organism: Pseudomonas retamae; assembly: GCF_043496865.1. Lineage (NCBI taxonomy): Bacteria > Pseudomonadati > Pseudomonadota > Gammaproteobacteria > Pseudomonadales > Pseudomonadaceae > Pseudomonas > Pseudomonas retamae. The sequence goes on along the minus strand of NZ_JBIEIL010000027.1, from coordinate 1,738 downwards.
GCTCTACCCGGACATTCAGCTCGAACTCAACAGCAATGACTTGATCATCGATCTGCTGGAACAAAGCACCGACATCGCCATTCGTATCGGCACCCTCGCCGATTCGACGTTGCACGCGCGCTCGCTCGGTTGCAGCCCGCTGCTGATCGTCGCCAGCCCGGCCTATCTGAAACAGCACGGTACGCCGCGGCAAGTGGCTGATCTGAGCGGGCACACCTTGCTCGGTTTTACCCAGAACGAAGGCCTCAACCAGTGGCCGCTGCGTTACGTGCACGGCGACCGTTGGCCCATCACCCCGGCAATCAGCGCTTCCAGCGGAGAGACTGTGCGCCATCTGGTATTGGAGGGGCAGGGCATCGCCTGTCTGTCGCACTTCATGACCATCGATGACATTCGTGCCGGACGCTTGAAAGTCCTGCTGGGTGAATTCAACAGCGGATATCGCCAGCCGATCAACGCGGTGTACTACCGTAACTCGCAACTGGCGCTGCGCATTCAGTGCTTTCTGGATTTCATTCAAGGCAAACTGGCGGCGTACGCCAGCGCGGATTTCAAGGGCTGATTCGTGATTCCTGCGCAAGAGTGATTTGGGTGATGGCGGGTTTTTCGATCAGGGTCAGCGGTCGATACTCGCCTCATCACTTATTCACGCAGGGAGTTTCTCCATGAACGTATTCGTTACCGGCGCTGCCGGTTTTATTGGCGGTTCCATCGCGACCGGTCTGGTTAAGGCCGGGCACCAGGTGACCGGTCTGGTGCGCAGCGCCGAACAGGCTGATGAGCTCAAGGCGCTCGGGATTACCGCCGTCATCGGCACCCTTGATGATCATGCATTGCTCGCTGAACAGGCCCGCGTGGCGGATGCGGTAATCAACGCCGCCAGCAGCGACCATCGCGGCGCGGTCGAAGCGTTGCTCGACGCTTTGCGCGGTTCCAACAAAGTGTTCCTGCACACCAGCGGGTCGAGCATCGTCGGCGATGCGTCGGGCGGTAAATCCAGCGATGTCATCTACTACGAAGATAACTTGCCGGAGCCGACCGTCGACAAAGCCGCGCGCGTGGCGATCGATGACCTGATCCTCGCCGCGGCGAAGGACGGCGTGAATTCCGCGGTCATCTGCAACACGCTGATCTACGGTCACAGCCTCGGCGTCAAACGCGACAGCGTGCAACTGCCGCGTCTGCTGAAACAGGCGCGCAAAAGTGGCGTGGTGCGACACGTCGGCACCGGGCAGAACATCTGGTCCAACGTGCACATCGAAGACGTCGTGGCCCTGTACCTGCTGGCGCTGACCAAGAATGTGCCCGGTACTTTCTACTTCGTCGAAAGCGGCGAAGCATCGTTCATCGACATGACCACCGCCATGGCCGCCGCGCTGAATCTGGGCCAGCCACAAGACTGGCCGCTGCAAGACGCCGAAGCCGAATGGGGCTATGAGATGGCCAACTACGGCCTCGGTTCCAACAGCCGCGTACGTGGCAAGAAGGCCCGCGAATTGCTCGGCTGGGCGCCGAAGCGCACTTCGGTGGTTGAATGGATTCGTCACGAAATGGTGTGAGTCGATCACCTTTCGCGTAAACACCACCGAGCCTGTAGGAGCTTGCCTGCTCGCGAAAGCGGTGGGTCAGTCGGCAGGGATGTTGAATGTGAGGCCGTCTCCGCGAGCAGGCTCGCTCCCACAATGAGTCCGCGTTCTGACTGAAGGAATGCAATCAAACTGTGGGAGCGAGCCTGCTC
>NZ_JBIEIL010000026.1:0-9295 GCF_043496865.1 Pseudomonas retamae | reverse complement strand
GAAACAAGGGCAAGGCCACCACTGAAGCGTTGGTGATTCTGTCACGTAAACTCGCTCGCATTGCGTTTGCCTTGATGAAAACGAAGACGAACTACGTCAGCAAAACGGCCTAAAAAGCTTGGTGAAACCCATAGAATCTCCCACACTTGTTTTGGCGTTGGCCTCGAACTCAGGCCTGCTTCTTGCGAATCCAGTACAGGTAAGTACCCGCTTCTTCGTGCTGGCTGACCAGTTCATGGTCGAGGAATACACAGAATTTGGGGATATCGCGCCGGGTCGACGGATCGGTGGCGATGACCTTGAGCAGGCCGCCAGGCGCCAGGTCACGGATGTGCTGGTGCAGCATCATCACCGGCTCAGGGCAATTGAGGCCGGTGGCGTCGAGGGTACCGTCAACCGGGGTATCGATCATTTCACTCATGGTTCACTCCTGAAACTGGCCGGCATTGTCGCGCATTGCCGGGTGTTCGGTCACCTGCGGTATTAAGCCACACACGCCTGTGGGAGCGAGCCTGCTCGCGAAAGCGCTGGGTCAGCCAATGATGTGTTGACTGACAGATTGCCTTCGCGAGCAGGCTCGCTCCCACAGGGTTCAGCGTTGTATCAGCGGGATCTGGCTTTCTTTGTGTCATGCCGGCGCAAATGGCAGGTCACTTCTTCGCGGTCGTGATACAGCTGTTTGCAGCCAATATCGACTTTGATCCCGCGTGCCTTGAAGCCATCTGCGATGCGTTCGAGCAAACGCTTCACTTCGGCATAACGCTGTTTCATCGGCAGCTTCAGATTGACCACCGCCTCGCGGCAATGGCCCTCGCCGATCCACTCTTCGAGCATCGCCGCGTTACGCGCCGGTTTCTCGACGATGTCGCAGACCATCCAGTCCACGGGCTGCTTGGGCTTGAAGGTAAAGCCGTCAGCCATCAGGTGCTGAACCAGCCCCGTGTCCATCAGGCTCTCGGCCATCGGGCCATTGTCGATGGCGGTCACCAGCATGCCGCGATTGACCAGTTGCCACGTCCAGCCGCCAGGCGCGGCACCGAGGTCGACACCGGTCATGTCGCTGTGCAGGCGGTCTTCCCATTGCTCACGCGGAATGAAGTGGTGCCACGCTTCTTCCAGCTTCAGCGTCGAACGGCTCGGCGCCTCGCGGGGGAATTTCAGCCGGGGAATGCCCATCGGCCACATCGCCGAGTTACCGGCATCGGCCATGCCAAGAAACACTTCGCGACCACTTTTGAAGGTCAGCAGCAGGCGCGGCTTGCTGGCGTCGTCCACCAGTTTGCCGGCAGCGGTCAGGGCTTTGCGCAGCGGGCCTTCGAACTTCTTGCAGAAGTTCGACAGTTCCTTGCCATCGTTGGTGTCGACCACCTCCAGCCACAGGCTGCCACAGACCGGGAATTCGGCCATGTGCGCGAGGATCACGCTGATGCGGTCGGTTTCCGGCAAATCGATGAAGACGCCGCGCGCCCATTGCCGTGGAAAAATAAGCTCGGCGAAACGCTGGCCGCGCATCAGGCGCTCGGCGCCGTCTTCTTCGGTGCAGACGAACTCGGCGTATGCCGTGGCCGCTTTGGCCTTGGCGTAACCGGCCACGTTCAGCTGGGCGGCGAGGTCGGAAATCTCCGAACAGACTTCGCCTTCGAAGCCTGGCCGGCAATGCATGAATAGGGTGTTCATTGTTACTCCTGGGCAAAGGACGAGGATTGGTCCCCTGCGCGCTGCTCAAGCCTTGCGTCACGGCAAAGCCTGTCACGAAAACCGGCGCATGATAGCCGATGTTGGAACCTTGGTTCTCGCCACGCAGTCCAGTTATTAGCCAGCTATTCAAAACAGGGCTAGGTTTAATGCTCTGTCCGTTTCCTCAGTCCGTAGCCGTGCGGACTCAAAGGAGTGCTCGTAATGCCGTCCCTCGATAGCCTGAAAACGCTCAAAACCCTACAAATCGACGACCAGACCTACCATTACTTCAGCCTGCCAGACGCCGCGAAGAGCCTCGGTGACCTCGACAAACTGCCGATGTCGCTGAAGGTGCTGCTGGAAAACCTGCTGCGCTGGGAAGACGAAAAAACCGTCACCGGCGCCGATCTCAAGGCCATTGCCGCATGGCTCAAGGAGCGCCGCTCCGACCGCGAAATCCAGTATCGCCCGGCGCGCGTCCTGATGCAGGATTTCACCGGTGTCCCCGCTGTGGTCGACCTCGCCGCCATGCGCGCGGCGATGGCCAAGGCCGGCGGCGATCCGCAGCGAATCAATCCGTTGTCGCCGGTGGATCTGGTGATCGACCACTCGGTGATGGTCGACAAATTCGCCTCGGCCAGCGCATTCGAGCAGAACGTCGACATCGAAATGCAGCGTAACGGCGAGCGTTATGCCTTTCTGCGCTGGGGTCAGAGCGCCTTCGACAATTTCAGCGTGGTGCCGCCGGGCACCGGGATCTGCCATCAGGTCAACCTCGAATACCTTGGGCGCACGGTGTGGACCAAGGACGAGGATGGGCGCACCTATGCCTTCCCCGACACATTGGTCGGCACTGACTCGCACACCACCATGATCAACGGCCTCGGCGTACTCGGCTGGGGCGTTGGCGGGATCGAAGCGGAAGCGGCGATGCTCGGTCAACCGGTGTCGATGCTGATTCCGGAAGTGATCGGTTTCAAACTCACCGGCAAGCTCAAGGAAGGCATCACTGCCACTGACCTGGTGCTCACGGTCACGCAAATGCTGCGCAAGAAAGGCGTGGTGGGCAAATTTGTTGAATTTTACGGTGATGGCCTCGCCGACCTGCCGCTGGCCGACCGCGCGACCATTGCCAACATGGCCCCGGAATATGGCGCGACGTGCGGGTTCTTCCCGGTCGACGAGGTGACGCTGGACTACCTGCGCCTGTCCGGGCGGCCCCCGGCTGTAGTCAAACTGGTCGAGGCGTACACCAAGGCGCAGGGCCTGTGGCGCCTGCCCGGTCAGGAACCGCTGTTCACTGACAGTCTGGCGCTGGACATGGGCAGCGTCGAAGCCAGTCTGGCCGGCCCGAAACGGCCGCAGGACCGCGTGTCGCTACCGAATGTCGCGCAAGCGTTCAGTGATTTTCTCGATCTGCAGTTCAAACCCACCAGCAAGGAAGAAGGTCGCCTGGAAAGCGAGGGCGGTGGCGGCGTCGCGGTGGGCAATGCCGATCTGGTCGGTGAAGCGGATTATGAATATGAGGGCCACACCTATCGGCTGAAAAACGGCGCCGTGGTCATTGCAGCGATCACCTCATGCACCAACACTTCCAACCCTAGTGTGATGATGGCTGCCGGGTTGCTGGCGAAAAAAGCCGTTGAGAAAGGCCTGACTCGCAAGCCGTGGGTGAAGAGTTCGCTGGCGCCAGGCTCGAAAGTGGTTACTGACTACTACAAGGCTGCCGGTTTGACGCAATACCTCGATCAACTCGGGTTTTCCCTGGTCGGCTACGGCTGCACCACCTGCATCGGCAACTCCGGGCCGCTGCCTGAGCCGATCGAGAAGGCCATCCAGAAAGCCGACCTCACCGTGGCCTCGGTGTTGTCCGGCAACCGCAACTTCGAAGGCCGCGTGCATCCGCTGGTGAAAACCAACTGGCTGGCCTCGCCGCCGCTGGTCGTCGCCTATGCACTGGCCGGCAGCGTGCGCAGCGACATCAGCAGCGAACCGCTGGGGCAAGACCAACAAGGCAATCCGGTGTACCTGCGCGACATCTGGCCGAGCAGCCAGGAAATCGCCGACGCGGTGAATCAGGTCAACACCGCCATGTTTCACAAGGAATACGCCGAGGTGTTCGCCGGCGACGAGCAGTGGCAAGCGATCGAAGTGCCACAAGCAGCGACGTACGTATGGCAGGACGATTCGACCTACATTCAACATCCGCCGTTCTTCGACGATATCTCCGGGCCGCTGCCGCAAATCGAGGATGTCAAAGGTGCGCGCGTGCTGGCACTGCTCGGCGATTCGGTGACCACCGACCACATCTCGCCCGCCGGCAACATCAAGGCTGACAGCCCTGCCGGGCGTTATCTGCGCGAGAAAGGCGTCGAGCCGCGTGACTTCAACTCCTACGGCTCACGGCGCGGCAACCACGAAGTAATGATGCGCGGCACGTTCGCCAATATCCGTATCCGCAACGAAATGCTCGGCGGCGAGGAAGGTGGTAACACGATCTATATTCCGACCGGTGAAAAACTGGCGATCTACGACGCGGCCATGAAATATCAGGCATCGGGAACGCCGCTGGTGGTGATTGCCGGGCAGGAGTACGGCACCGGTTCCAGTCGCGACTGGGCGGCCAAAGGCACCAACCTGCTCGGCGTCAAGGCGGTGATTGCCGAAAGCTTCGAACGGATCCACCGTTCGAATCTGGTGGGCATGGGCGTACTGCCATTGCAGTTCAAGCTCGACCAGAATCGCAAGAGCCTCAACCTGACCGGAAAGGAAACCTTTGAAATTCAGGGCCTGAGTGGTGTCGAGCTGACGCCGCGGATGAATCTGCCGCTGGTGATCACGCGTGAGGACGGGCGTGAGGAGAGGATCGAGGTGCTGTGCCGCATCGATACGTTGAATGAGGTGGAGTACTTCAAGGCTGGCGGGATCCTGCATTACGTGTTGCGCCAGTTGATTGCTTCATAACGCGTGTCTGACGCAGAAACACCGCCATCGGGCGGTGTTTCCATTTGCGCACTGCACTTTCCTGCAGGCGAAAAAAAACCCGCCGAAGCGGGTTTTTCCCAAGACCATTATCGACTCCCTGTCGGCAGCGATCCTTGCAATGGTCGATCGTCCTTGATCCTGAAACACTCCCTGTGTCTCAGTTGATGTGTGTAGATTACCCAGTGGATCCAATCAGCAATAGTCGTAAAAGCTACCAAAGCGTGTAAGACATTCGCCATAGACGTCCTTCCGAAAACCCTTAGTCGCGTCAGGCGCCACCGCTTTCACGGGCCCTGGCGCTTTCAGCGAGGAACTGCTCAAGCCTGTTCAACTGTTCCTCCCAGCCACGACTGTCCATGTAATAGGCCTCTTTCTGGCGAATATCGGGGATATGGGCAAATCCGGATTCAGAGACTTTCAACAGCGTGCCATTCTCGAAGTCTTCCAGCTCGAATCTGACCAGCGTGGTCGGCTCCTGGGAGTAATCAATCTTCGGATTGACCGCATACGGATGCCAGCGGAACGAAAACAACTGCTGCGGCTCGACCCGCTCGATCAGCACATTCCACAAGACGTGTTCATAACCCGGATAGGTGACCTGCCCTTGCGTCCATTCCCCGGCAATGAACCGACGGCCCTCCAGCGCCACGCCAAACCACTGGCCAAACGCCTCAGCATCGACCAGGGCACGCCAGACATGCGAACGCGGCGCCTTGAGCGTGATCTTGCGTTCGAAACTATTGGGTACTGGCTTCATACGTCACCTCCTGTTCTGAACACTAGGCTTGTATGACCACATGTCCAATGTGAAGTTGTATCAAAGCGGTGCAGCCACTTCCGAAAGGAAACATCCTGCTGCCATTTTTTGCCAGTGCCACGATGGATGCCGCCCCCCTTTCGCAGCGAAGCTGGTACCTTTGCCAGCGACATGAATGAAAAGGATTGCGTCATGCTGCCATCCCTTGCCGATCGTTATCGCGGTGCCCTGCTCGGTCTGGCGTGCGGCGACGCCGTAGGTACTACGGTTGAGTTCAAGCCACGGGGATCATTCCAGCCGTTGACCGACATGGTCGGTGGTGGCCCCTTCCACCTCGAACCCGGGCAATGGACCGATGACACCTCGATGGCGTTGTGTCTGGCGGAAAGCCTGCTGATCAAAAATGGATTCGACGCGGTTGATCAGATGGGCCGTTACCTCAATTGGTGGCAGTGGGGTTATCTCAGCTCAACCGGTGAGTGTTTCGATATCGGCACGACCGTCAGTCTGGCGCTGGCAAAGTATCAGCAAACCGCCGACCCCTTTGCCGGCTCGACCGACCCCTACAGCGCTGGTAATGGTTCGCTGATGCGCCTGGCTCCGGTGGTGCTGTTTTACTTTCCCGATGTCCAGCAGATCCAAACATTTGCTGCTGACAGTTCACGAACGACCCACGCCGCCCCGGAAGCCGTCGAGTGCTGCCAACTGTTGGCCTGCCTGATCGCTAACGCACTTGCAGGCGCAAGCAAAGCAGAGCTGCGCCGGCTGTCATCCGCCAGCTTCTCGCAGCCCAAGGTCGCGGCCATTGCCCGTGGCAATTACCTCAGTCTGTCCGAGGCGGATATCAAAGGCAGCGGCTACAGCGTGCAGTCGCTGGAAGCGGCGCTGTGGTGCTTTCAGCGTACGGACAGCTTTGCAGCAGCGATATTGCAAGCGGCCAATCTGGGCGATGACGCCGATACCACTGCCGCGATCACCGGTCAGTTGGCCGGCGCCTATTACGGCGCACAGGGCATTCCTGCGTATTGGCTGGCAAGACTGCACGACGGTGCAGAAATTACGGCTATAGCCGACCGTTTGCTCGCAGCTTCCCGAATGCGTCCGACTGAATAACCGCGGCGCAAACGCTACACTGCTCGGCACTTGACCTTCGATACAGCGAGATCTGACCATGTCCCCACGCCTGCTTTTGGCTTTGTCTCCGTTTCTGTTCTCCCCGTTCCTCCATGCCGCCGTTGACTGCGCGAATGCCAGCGATCAGGCGACGATGAATCAGTGTGCAGGCCAGGATTTCAAAGCGGCGGACAAGGAACTGAACACGGTGTATCAGCAGATCACCGCACGGTTGAAGGACAATCCGGATGGCAAGAAGCTGTTGGTCAATGCGCAGCGGGCATGGATCGGGTTTCGCGACGCGGAGTGCAAGTTTTCTGCGTCCGGAGTAGCAGGAGGGAGCGTCTATCCGCTGATTTACAGCAACTGTATGACCAGCGTGACGAAAACCCGGGTTGAATCGTTGAAGCAGTATCTGAAGTGCGAAGAAGGTGACATGAGCTGCCCGGTGCCGGGCGCCTGACATAGCGCTAAACCACAGACCCGCTCCCCAGTTGAAATGCTTTCACTGTGGGAGCGAGGCTGTCAGCCAGACACCGAACAAACACTGAACGGTCAAACGTGCGGATCCCCCGGTGCCTTGCTCGGCGCTGCGTACTGCGGCTTGAGATGACCGTCCTGATCAAGCAACCAGGCATCCATGATCTGCCGCACCACAGGCCCGGCGACACGACCACCGGCCTCGCCGTTTTCGATCATCACCGAAATGGCGATCTTCGGATGTTCGGCCGGGGCAAACCCTACAAACAAAGCGTTGTCGCGATGGCGTTCGAGGGTTTTCTCGCGGTTGTAGCGCTCCCCCTGCTTGATCGCTACCACTTGTGCCGTACCGCTCTTGCCGGCGATGCGGTATTGCGCACCGGCCGCGGCCGCGCGAGCGATGCCTCGGGCGTCGTGCATGACCATCTGCATGCCATGGTTGACCTGTTCCCAATCGCGCGGATCCTTGAGCAGGATATTCGGCATCGGATGCTCATCGACCGGCGCCACGCCATCGACCGTCTTGGCCAGATGCGGACGGTTCCACACACCTTTGTTGGCGATCAATGCCGTGGCCTGAGCCAGTTGCAGCGGCGTGACCTGCATATAGCCCTGACCGATACCGAGAATCACCGTTTCGCCCGGGAACCAGGCCTGGCGCCGGGTGGCGCGCTTCCAGGCTTGCGATGGCATCAGGCCGGATGACTCTTCAAACATGTCGAGAGAGACTTTCTCACCGAGGCCGAACATCGCCATGTAATCGTGCAGACGATCGATGCCGAGCTTGTGGGCCAGATCATAGAAGTAAGTATCGTTGGAGCGCATGATCGCGGCGTCCATGTCCACCCAGCCATCGCCGCTGTGGTTCCAGTTGCGGTACTTGTGATCGAAATCGGGGAGTTGGTAGTAGCCGGGGTCGAAGACGCGGGTCTGCGGGGTCACGACACCGGCATCCAGGCCGGCAATGGCCACCTCCGGTTTAATCGTCGATCCCGGCGCGTAGAGCCCGCGCAGCACACGGTTGAACAGCGGCCGGTCAATCGAGTCGCGCAGTGCTGAGTATTCTTTGGAGCTGATGCCCGTGACAAACAGGTTCGGGTCGAAGCTCGGATTACTGACCATGGCCAATACTTCGCCGGTCGACGGATCAAGCGCTACCACTGAGCCACGACGATCACCCAGCGCGGCTTCAGCCGCTTCCTGCAGTTTGACGTCGAGGCTGAGCACGATGTTTTTGCCCGGCACTGGATCGGTGTGTTTAAGCACCCGAAGCACCCTGCCCTGTGCGTTGGTTTCGACTTCCTCGTAACCGACGTGGCCATGCAACTGCGCTTCGTAAAAACGCTCGATGCCGGTTTTCCCGATGGACTGAGTGCCGCGGTACTCGACCGAATCCAGCGTTTTGGATTCTTTTTCGTTGATCCGGCCGACATAGCCGATCGAGTGGGCAAAATGCGCGCCGAGCGGATAATCGCGAACAAACTGCGGCTCGACATCGATACCCGGCAGACGAAACTCGTTGACGGCCAATACGGCGATTTGCTCTTCGGTCAGCTCATAGAACAGCGTCACCGGAGTAAAGGGGTGACGGGACTGCTTCATCGCTTTGTCGAAAACCGCGCGGTCCTCTGCGGGCAAATGCAGGAGGTTGATGACCTCGTCCAGTTCTTGATTGACGTCGCTGGCGCGTTCGCGGGTTATCGTCAGGTTGAAGCTGGGACGGTTATCGGCGAGCAGCACGCCGTTGCGGTCATAGATCAGGCCGCGAGTCGGCGGGATCGGCAAGACGTGGACGCGGTTGTTTTCCGAGATGGTCGAGTGATAGTCGAACTCTACCACTTGCAGGATATACAGGCGCGCGACCAAGGCGCAGCTAACGGCGAAGACGAACAAAGCGCAGGCAATCAACCGTTTGTTGACCAGACGCGTCTCTTTTTCGTGGTCCTTGATCGGGATGGCTTCAGGCATTTCTACAGCAACTCTTTGACATGAATGAGCGCCTATCCTTGAGCATGGCATCAGTCCGTTAAAAAACGAGCTGCACCATACCAAAAACTGCCCTATCACTTCAGGACGTTTTTTTAATCACGACCGCTGAAGCGGATCAATGCATTGGCGAAACTTTCTCGCAGGCAAAACAAAACCCCAACTGCTTACGCAATTGGGGTTTCGGAATTTAATCTTGACGATGACCTACTCTCACATGGGGAAACCCCACACTACCATCGGCGATGCATCGTTTCACTGCTGAGTTCGGGATGGGATCAGGTGGTTCCAACGCTC
>NZ_JBIEIL010000025.1:0-15738 GCF_043496865.1 Pseudomonas retamae | reverse complement strand
ACGAAGCATTCTTTATCGGCGCTTTGGTGGAAGGGGTGGGGCGATGTCTCCCACGGTCTGTACTGCGGCTAACAGTCAGAAGCCAGCTTGAGGTCCCACCCACCCCTTCGAGTCCTACCATACAAGCCAGCCTGCTGGCGCTGCAGTCGGCTCCCTCTCCCTCGGGAGAGGGCTGGGGTGAGGGGCGAACTGTCAGGCGATGATGTATTGAGGCTGACGTCGTCTTCGCGAGCAGGCTCGCTCCCACAGTTCGTTCACAACAGTCTTTCTATTGCGGTTTGCGATAGCTGTTGATGATCGCCGAGAAGTCTTTCCCGCCATCACCGCGCTGACTCATCGCCTGATACAACTGCTGCGCCACCGCGCCGAGTATCACCGGCTGATGCGCCTGACGCGCCGCTTCGGTGGCCAGGCCGAGATCCTTGAGCATCAGCTCCGCGCCGAAGCCGCCGGTATACCCGCGCGAGGCCGGCGCCGTTTCGACGATCCCCGGCCACGGGTTGTACATTTCCGAACTCCAGCAGCGGCCGGTCGAGCTGTTGATGATTCCAGCCAATACCGAGGTGTCGATGCCCAGCGCATCGCCCAGCGCCATCGCCTCGCTGACGCCGACCATGGAGATTGCCAACAGCAGGTTGTTGCAGATCTTGGCGATTTGCCCGGTGCCGACCTCACCGCAATGCACAATGTTGCGCCCCATCTGCGCCAGCACCGGTTGCAGGGTGGCAAACAGTTCCGGGGTAGCGCCGACCATGAAGGTCAGCGTCCCGGCCGTCGCACCGCCGGTACCACCAGACACTGGCGCATCGGCCATGGCCACGCCGTGTTTGGCAGCAGCGGCTGCGACGTCGCGTGCGGTCTGCGGATCGATGGTGCTGCAATCGACCGCCGGCACGCCTTGGCGGATACCGGCGAGCACACCTTCCTCACCCAACCAGACGCTGCGCACATGCACGGCGGCCGGCAGCATGGTGATCACCAGTTCGGCATCCTCGGCAGCCTCGCGCGCCGACGCGCGAATGGTGCCGCCCAGTTGTTCAAGTTCGGCCAGCACGGTCTTGTTCAGATCGACCAGATTCAGCGAGTGGCCGGCCTTGATCAGGTTGCGCGCCATCGGCGCGCCCATGTTGCCCAGACCGATAAATGCGATTTTCATGATCGATTCCTCAGCGCAGGTTGATGGTGGTGTTCACGCCGTCGTTGACGCTGTCGTCATCGAACCAGCGCGCCGTGACCGTTTTGGTCTGCGTGTAGAACTGCACCACTTGCTTGCCGTACGGGCCGAGGTCGCCGAGTTTCGAGCCGCGCGAACCGGTGAAGCTGAAGAACGGCACCGGTACTGGAATAGGGATATTGATGCCGACCTGGCCGACGTCGATTTCCGTCTGGAACTTGCGCGCCGCCGCACCACTCTGGGTGAACAGGCCGGTGCCGTTGCCGAACGGGTTGGCGTTGACCAGCGCGATCGCCTGATCGAGGGTGTCGACTTCCAGCACCACCAGCACCGGGCCAAAGATTTCCTGAGTGTAGATCTGCATGGCGGGGGTCACGCCGGAGAACAGGGTCGGGCCGACAAAGTTGCCCTGCTCGTAGCCCGGCACCTGGATGTCGCGACCGTCGAGCTCCAGTTTGGCGCCTTCCTTGATGCCGCTTTCGATCAGCTCGAGAATCCGCGCCTTGGCCTTTTTCGAGATCACCGGCCCCACGTCGGTGCCCGGCTCGTTGCCAGCGTTGACCTTGAGTTTCTGCGCCAGCGCTTTCAGGTCCGGCAGCCACTGCTTCGCCGCACCGACCAACACCACCACCGAGGTCGCCATGCAACGCTGCCCGGCCGCACCGAAACCGGCGCCGACCAGCGCGTTCAACGCTTGCTCGCGATTGGCATCCGGCAGGACCACGGCGTGGTTTTTTGCGCCCATCATCGATTGCACGCGTTTGCCGTGCTTGCCGGCCAGGTCGTAGACGTGCGTGCCGACGGCCGTCGAACCGACAAACGACACGGCTTTGATGTCCTTGTGCGTGCACAGGCCATCGACCACGTCCTTGCCGCCATGCACGACGTTGAGCACGCCTGCGGGAACGCCGGCCTCGATCGCCAGTTCGACCAACAGCATGGTCGACAACGGATCCTGCTCCGAAGGTTTCAGCACGAAGGTGTTGCCGCAGGCGATGGCCATCGGAAACATCCACAGCGGAATCATCGCCGGGAAATTGAACGGGGTGATGCCGGCGCACACGCCGATCGGCTGGCGCAGGGTGTAGGTGTCGACGCCACCGGCAACGTTTTCGGCGAACTCGCCCATTTGCAGGGTGCCAATCGAACAGGCGTGCTCGACCACTTCCAGACCGCGAAAAATGTCGCCTTCAGCGTCGGCAATGGTTTTGCCCTGCTCGGCGCTGAGCACCACGGCGATACGTTTGGAATGCTCACGAATCAGCGCTTGCAGCTTGAGCATGATGCGCATCCGCGCGCCAATCGGGGTCAGCTTCCAGGTCTGGAACGCGCGCTGGGCGGCGCTGACAGCGGCATCGACCTCAGCGGCGGTGGCAAACGGCACTTTCGCCAGCACTTGCTGGGTCGCCGGGTTGACGATGTCGTGCCATTCGGTGGTCTGCGACTCGACCCACTCGCCGTCAATCAACAGTTTGACCTTCTGCAGCGTGGTGTCGTTGGGCGTAAGCGATGCGTTCATGCTGGTCTCCATAACTTGTTTTTATCGGAGGAGCCAAGGCGAGAGGTTCGCCTTGAGATGAGGCGTGTGTCCAGAATGGTTGTCGGACGGTTTTTGGAGTATAGATGTGCAAACTTCTAATAAGAACGCACATATAAGCCCGTCCATCATGCAAAAAAACATCACCTCATTAGGCTCGCTGAACTGGGACGACCTGAAGTTTTTTCTCGAAGTCGCCCGCACCCGCAAGGCCAGTACCGCTGCGAAACGGCTGGCCGTCGACTACACCACGGTGTCGCGGCGCATCAGTTCGCTGGAGGCGGCATTGGGCACCTTGCTGTTTGAAAAGTCGCGCACCAGCGGCTTCGTCCTGACCACCGAAGGCCAGCGTCTGCTCGGTTACGCCGAGTCGATCGAAAGCACGCTGCACATGGCCTGCGAGCAGGTTTCAGGCTCTGGCGTGGCACTTTCCGGGCACGTGCGCATGGGCTGCACCGAAGGCTTCGGCAGCTTTTTCATCACCCCGCAACTGAGCCATTTCGTCGACGCCTACCCGGCGATCTCCGTGGACATCCTGCCGCTGCCGCACTTCATCAGCCTGTCCAAGCGCGAGGCCGATATCGTCATCGCTTTGGAGCGACCGGAACACGGGCCGTACGTGTGCTGCAAACTCTGCGACTACCGCTTGCAGCTCTACGCCACCCAGGAATACCTCGACCTACACCCACCGATCCGCCGCCCGGCAGATTTGAGCAAGCATCAATTTATCAGTTACGTCGACGATCTGGCGTTCAGCTCGGAGCTGCTCTATCTGGCGAACGTCCTGCCCGGCGCCAACGCGCATTTGCGCAGCACCAGTGTCATCGCCCAATACGTCGCGGCGCAGCAGGGGCGATCATTGGCGATCCTGCCGTGCTTCCTGGCGGCGCAGGATCCGCGATTGTTGCCGGTGCTGGCGGAGGAAATCGATATTACCCGGCAGTTCTGGATGTACTGCCGGGAGGATCTGCGCAAGCTCAAGCGGATTACGTTGCTCTGGGATTACATCAGGGAGGTGACCGAACGTAATCAGGGGCTGCTGATGGGAGAGACGCGGGTGATGCAATTCGCCGATTAGTCGGCGCTGACCACAATCGCCACTCGGCGGTTTTCCGTGCGGCCGGCGGCGGTGTCGTTGGACGCTACCGGCTCGCTGCTGCCCAGGCCTTGTAGCTGAATGTTTGCCTGCTTCATCCCGACCGTTCCCAGTACGTTGGCGACGCTCTTGGCCCGGCGCAACGACAGTTGCTGGTTGTACGTTTCCTTGCCCGAGGCATCGGTGTGGCCATCGACGCGCACGCGTTCGATGCCGACACCCAACAAGGCCTGGCCGATGCGCTCGACGATCTCGGTGCTTTGCGCGTTGAGGCTTTCGACGTCGCTGCCAAACAGCACTTTACCCGACAGGCCAAATTCCCAGCCCTCGTCGGTCAGTTCGAAACCCTGTTGTTTCAGTACCGCGACTTGCGCCGGGGTCAGGCCTTTGGGCGGTGCAGTCTGGCAGCCGCTCAGGGCCAGCACGGCCAGCAGCAACACGGCGTAAAAACAACGAATGGACAAAGTGGACACGGCTATCAGCTCCTGGATGGCTCGGAATCGACCGGGTGCTCCGCCCCGGCAGTGAATTGGGCACCGCGCGACAGGCGCTTGGCTTGGTACATGGCGGCATCGGCGGCATCGAGCAAAGCGCTCGGGCTGGCGCCGTGGTCGGGAAACACCGCAACGCCGATACTCAGCGACGTCACCACGCGGCTGTCGCCCGGCAGCGCGATGGGCATGTCCATGCTGGCGAGAATCTTGTCGGCAATGCGCTCGGCATCTTCGATGGCATGCAGCGGCGCGAGCAGCACGGCAAACTCGTCGCCGCCCAACCGCGCGACCAGATCGCCTTCACGCAATTGCGCGCGAACGCGGTTGGCCACGGCCACCAGTACCGCATCGCCGGCCGCGTGACCGAAGTTATCGTTGATGCCTTTGAATCGGTCGCTGTCGAGAAACAGCACGGCAGCCCGTTCATCGTGCTTGCTGGCGCTGCGCAACGCGCGGATCAAACGGCCCTCGAAAAACGCGCGATTCGGCAAGCCCGTCAGGCTGTCGTGACTGGCCTGATGGGCGAGGGTTTCGTTTTCGTTTTGCAGGTGGGTCTGCCACGACTCCAGCTCATCAAGCAACGCATTGAAGTCATTGCCCAGATTATCGAGCTCGGCGATGTGCGCCGGGGCGACTCGCCGGTCCAGCGCACGTTCACTGCGGGCGGCATGCGCCACGGCGGCGAGGCCGCGCAGCGGGCCGATGATTCCACGCAACTGGCGCCGGGCCAGATACAACGCCACCCAGGCGCTGATCGCCGTGCACAGGATGATGCCTGCCAGACCGCTAAGCAGAAAGCGCATCAGACTGCCGCCATGGCCGGTGAGCAGCACCCGGCCGATTTCGCGGTCCTGATGTTCGATGGGCAGGCTGACAGGTTTTTCCAGGATGGCGCGGGCGATCTGCATTTCCAGCTCGGAAATCAAACCGTTTTCCGGGCGCTGCCATTGCGCAAGCAGTTGTCCCTGGCTGTCAAGCACTTGCGCATCGGCGACTTCCTCGGTGGAGGCGATCAGCGCCAGTGCTTCAGTAGCGGCTGCCTTGTCGTTGAAGACCACCGCCGCTTCGACGGTGTAACTGATGGAACGGGCAATCAGGTGCAGGTTGTGATCGGCATACACGCGTAATGCGAGCACACCGAGCAGAGTCAGCGAGACACTGGCCATCGCCACGGCGACCAGCGCGACAATCAAATGCCCTCGGCCAATCACCGAGCCCAGCGTCGGGCGGTCATTCGCTCTGAACAGTCTCATGGCGCCGCCGCTTTGCGTCGCGACAATTGCAGCACGCTGGGGTGAATGCGCACGCCGCTGCGAGCAACGGAGTCGAGATTGACTTCGAACGACACTTGTTCATCGCCCACACGCAGACAGAACAGACTGCCGACCGTGCATTGATCGCCACCCTCGCTGATGCTCAGCACCGGATGGCCAATCAGCGAAGCGAACAGGCGGCTGCGCTCATCGCTGGTGAGCTTGCCGATATACACCGCATTGCATTCGCTGACGATCGCCGGGTTGTCGGCCAAGAGCCGCCGCACCAGCACTGGCCGGCCTGTGGCCTGAGCGGTGCCTTTGACCAGGTCATCGGTATATTCGGTGGGGCCGACGATGCACAGGCGCAACTGCGCCGGTTCAACTGGCCAGCGCGCATAACTGAGAATTCCCAGCACGACCTGAGTCACGGATTTGGCCCGTTGCTCAGCCATACCTGCAGGCGCTTGCGCCATCGCCGCGCTGGTCAGCAGCCAGAGCAGACCGACCAGCAACGCCTGCTTGCAGACAACGACGCGCCCTGTCACCCAGACAGACACCTTCATGCAGGGATTCTCTTGGATCGTAGCGAAATGATGCCGCAACGATAGCACAGCGCCGAAGGGCCAGCGAGGCAACGCCCACTGACCGGTCAGTCAATAATCGCCGCCTACCGCAGTATTTCAGTCGCGAGAATCGGAGCCCTCCTCCAATTCCAGCATCAATCCGCTCAAGCGTTTGACCTTGCGTTGCACCGCTTCTTCGAACACCCCGGCCCGGGACTCGATCAAGGTAAACCAGTGCTTGGCCCGGGTGATCCCGGTGTAGATCAGCTCTTTGGTCAGCACCGGATTCAAGGCATCGGGCAGGATCAGCGCGGTGTGGGCAAACTCCGAGCCCTGGGATTTGTGCACAGTCATCGCGTACACGGTTTCGACATCGTTGAGTCGACTAGGCAATACGAAACGCACACCGCCCTGGCCGTCATTGCGCGGGAAGGCCACGCGCAACACCGGCTTGCCGGCGTCAGGTCCTTCGCGCTCGGGCAGCTTGAGGGCGATACCGATATCGCCATTCATCAGGCCCAGACCGTAATCGTTGCGGGTCATCAATACCGGGCGGCCTTCGTACCATTGCTGATCGTTTTCGATCAGACGCGCTTTAAGCAATGCCGCCGTGATGCGCTGGTTCAGACCTTCGACGCCCCATGGCCCTTTGCGCACGGCGCACAGCAGCTGGAACGTATCGAACGCCTGCAACACATCCCGCGCCCAGACGATCCAGTCCGGCTGTTCAAGCGGCCTGCCCGATGGCGGACGCTTGTCGCGCAGCACGCTCAGGTAATGGCGGTAACCTTGCGGACCGTCGCCGTGGCCCTCCAGCAACAGGCGCTCCAGCTTTTGGTCGTGTTCGCCCTTTAGCGACAACGAATACACATCGGCATGGTTGCCTTCGGTGAGCAACTGTCGCGCCTGCTCCGGCAACTGTTGGTTGACCCGCCGCGCAAGCTGACCGATGCCGCTGCTTTCGCCGAAGCGCCGCGAGTGGCGCAGCATCACCACTTGCTGAGCCAGAGGATGAGAACCGTCGACATCCTCATGCAAGCCGCTGTCATGCAACGACTCGCCACTGACCGACTCCAGCCACTGTCGGGTCTGCGAGTTGTACCATCCGCCCTCAGCGTCTCGGCACAGATCCCCCAGCACCGCGCCCGCCTCCACCGACGCCAGTTGGTCCTTGTCGCCGAGCAGAATCAGGCGCGCATGGGCCGGCAAGGCATCGAGCAGATTGGCCATCATTTCCAGGTCGATCATCGACGCCTCATCGACCACCAGCACATCCAGCGGCAAGCGGTTGCCGGCATGGTGGCGGAAGTGGCGAGTGCCCGGACGACTGCCGAGCAAGCGGTGCACAGTGGTCACGTCACAAGGGATTTTCGCGCGGACCTCTTCGCTGACTTGCAACGATTGCACTTGCTGACTGATCGACTCGGTCAACCGCGCCGCGGCCTTGCCGGTTGGCGCTGCGAGACGAATGCGCAACGGCTGACCGGCCTCCACGGCCGGCGCTTGCAGCAAGGCCAGCAAACGCACCACCGTGGTGGTTTTGCCGGTACCGGGCCCGCCGGTGACGATACTGAAAGCACCGCGTGTGGCGAGGGCACAGGCGAGTTTCTGCCAGTCGATCACCTCGCCAGGCCCGGCCGATTCGAACAACCCGTTCAAGCGTTGCGGCAGGTCCGATGGCGTCGGCTCCAGCTGTTCCAGGCGCTGGCGCAACGCCGTATCGATGCGCCGCTCGTACGCCCAGTATCGACGCAGATACAGACGCTTGCCAGATAACACCAGCGGTCGCTGCTGCGCCGCATCACTGAAGTCCGCCGCCAGTGCGACCAACGAACTGCTCGCCAGAACCTTGCACCAGTGCGCACCCTCCAGCGCGTCGAGCAATTGCGAAGGCAACAACAGCACGCCACCTTGCACATCACCTTCGGGGGGCAGCGACAAGGCGAAATCGGGCGCCTTCAGGGTTTCGAACAGATCGAGGCAGACGTGACCGTGACCGAGTTGATGGCTGGTCAGTGCTGCCGCGAGCAACACCAATGGATCGGTGTCCGGCTCCAGTTCGTGAAGGAAGGCGACGAATGCCTTGTCCAGCGCCCGTAGCCAGCCGCGCTCGACCCAGCGAGTGAGCAACAGTAACAAGTCATCGGCGCGGGTCAGCGGCGCGAGCTTCGACAGGCTGTCGGCGGCCAACGGGGTGGGCAGCAGATCGGCAAAGGTACGGCTCATAGCAGGACTCCTTGTTCCCAGGCGGGCTCGGTCTTGGGTTCGGGTTTGCCTTGGAACATCCGGTCCAGACGCTCGATCAGTTCGCGTGGCGGGCGAGCGAAGTAAACGCCGCGACTGTCGGCGCGTGTGCCACGCAGAAACAGATACAACGCACCGCCGACGTGTCGGTCGTAATCATAATCCACCAGCCGCGCCTTGAGCTGTCGATGCAAAGCCAGCAGGTACAACACGTATTGCAGGTCATAGCGGTTGTCGAGAATCGACTGCTCCATGGCCGCCTCGGTGTAAGCCTGATCGTCCTGACCGAGCCAGTTGGACTTGTAGTCGGCCACGTAATAACGCCCGTCGTGTTCGAACGTCAGGTCGATGAAGCCCTTGAACATGCCGTTGAGTTGCACCGGTTCCGCCGCGACACGGGCGACGCCCTGATGAGTATGCTGACGCACCAGTTCATCGAGTTTGAGCACATCGACTTTATGGCTGGCGAACCAGAACTCCATTTCGACTCGAAACTGCTGCAACTCTTCCAGCACCACGGGTGGTTGCTCGCTGGCGATGGGGAGCGGCAGCTTCAGCAGATGCTGCAGCCAATCGCGCAGCGTGGTAATCCAGCCCTCCCAGCCACGCAGATTGCAACGCCGCGCGATTGCATCCTCCAGCGCCTCGCGGGAAACGGCGAAACCTTCATCGCCGGCCCACTCGAGTAACCCGTGGAGGAATGTGCCCGGATTGGGGCCGCGAGGAAAACGATGGATATCGGCGCCACCGGCAATCATCTCGCGCGGCGCATCCGGATCGAGGCGCTCGTCATCGAACAGCTTTTGCGCTTGCGGACTGTCCGG
The DNA here is from genome assembly GCF_043496865.1 of Pseudomonas retamae. Taxonomy (NCBI): domain Bacteria; kingdom Pseudomonadati; phylum Pseudomonadota; class Gammaproteobacteria; order Pseudomonadales; family Pseudomonadaceae; genus Pseudomonas; species Pseudomonas retamae. The sequence continues at coordinate 6,550 of NZ_JBIEIL010000025.1, read as the reverse complement.
CGCCTCATCGCTGCCGACGCTCAACACATCACTGATGCGCAATGCGCTGTAGGAGGCGATCCACCAGTTTTCGCTGGCCTTGCGCTTGGGCACGCGGGTGGCACTGAGCACCGCGTCATTGCGTGGTGGTCGATAATCCTCGTCGGTGGGTTGCGGCATCTCCATGATGCTGATTGCCGCGCAGTCCTGTTGCAGATCCTCCAGCCAACGCTTGAGTTCGCCGGATTCACTCAATGCAGCACCACCGCCGAGCAAGTAGCCCAGTGCGGAAAGATGCAGCACCGAGCTGTTGTTATTTCCGCGTTTAAGATTCGTCACACCCAGCCAGCAGGCATGCTGCGCGCGCGTCAGAGCGACATAGAGCAAACGCAGATCTTCAGCGAGGCGCTCATCATCCGCTTGCGCAATCAGCTCGGCGGTTGGCTTGAGGCTCACCCGGGCCTTGCCTTCGGCATCGTGGTAATGCAGCGGCAAGCGACTGCCATCCACAGGCTTCGCCGAGCAGATGAACGGCAGGAACACCAAGGGATATTCCAGGCCCTTGGATTTGTGAATGGTCACGACCTTGACCAATTGCTCATCGCTTTCCAGGCGCAGAATCTGTTCCTCGCCCGCCTGCCCGGACAACACCAGCAACTCGGCCAGATGGCGGATCAACGCTTGCTCGCCGTCCAGTTCTGCGGCGGCTTGCTGCATCAGCTCCGACAGATGCAGAAGGTTGGTCAGCACGCGCTCGCCATCACTGCGTTTCATTAGGGTTTGTGGCAAGTGGAAGTCGTGCAGCAGACGCCGCAACATCGGCAGCACGCCTTGCTTGCGCCAGAGCTCGCGATAGCCACGGAACTGCATGACGCGCGTTTCCCAGACCAGTTCATCCTGGTTCAGACGCTCGAGTTCGGCCAATGGCAGGTTCAGCGTGACACAGGCCAGTGCGGCTTTCAGCAAGCGTTCGACATCCGGTTCGGCGCAGGCCTTGAGCCACGACAACAGGTCGCGGGCTTCTTGCGCTGCGAACACCGAATCCTTGTCCGAAAGATACACGCTGCGCACACCACGGTTGGCCAGCTCACTGCGCACAGCTTGGGCTTCCTTGCCGTCGCGCACCAGAATCGCAATGTCGGACGGCCGCAGGCCTCTGAAATCTTTGCCGTCCTGAATGAACCCGGCGGTAGCGCCTTGCCCTCCATTGAGCAGCGCAGTGATTTCGCTGGCGCACGCTGCCGCCAATTGCTGACGATAGACCAGGCCCGACAAGGGCTGGTCGGCAGGCAACTGCCAGACATTCAAGGCTGCAATGTCTCGCCCGTCGACCTGCAGGCGCTCCTTGCGCCCCTGAGATTCAACGGGGAGGAACGGCACCGGGTTGTTGCCAGTCTTTTCGCGGAACAAAAACGCACCGCGCCCCTGCGCGCGAGATTCGGCGCGTGCGAAGACATGATTGACCGCGTCGACCATGCCATGGCTGGAGCGAAAGTTGGTCCCCAGCGTATGCAGTCTGCCAGTGGTGGCCTGGCGCGCGCGCAGGTAGGTGTAGATGTCCGCCCCGCGAAAGGCGTAGATCGCCTGTTTCGGATCGCCGATCAGAAACAGGCCGGTTTCAGCACTGTTCTCTTCGATGCGATAGATGCTCTCGAAGATCCGGTACTGCACCGGATCGGTGTCCTGAAACTCGTCGATGAGCGCGACCGGAAACTGCTCACGAATCAACGTCGCGAGACGTTCGCCACCGTCGGATTGCAATGCGGCATCCAGGCGCAACAGCATGTCGTCAAAGCCCATCTCGGCGCGACGGCGCTTCTCTTCTTCGAAGCGTGTACCGACCCATTGGGCGGCGTGTTGCAGAACTGCAGCATCGGGGGTCGGCAACGCATCAAGACTCGCCTTGAGGGCCGACATGGCATCAAGACCCGGATGCGATGGCGGCGATCCCTTCCAGGCTTCGGCCATGCCGTCAGGTGTCAGACGTGAAAATCCGGTACCGATGTCCAGTTGCTCAAGAGACTCGTCTTCGGCCCATGCCTTGAGCTTTTCGAACCACGGTTCGAAATAGCGTGCCTGCATCTTGCGACCGTCAACCGTTTTGCCCGCCACGCCTTGATGGCAGATGGCGAGCAACTCGTCTGCCCACTGCCGCCAGGGCATTTTCAATTCAAGCAACGCTGCACGGCGCTCTTGCAGGCATTCATCGATCAGTTCGGCGGGAGCCCTTGTCTCATCGTTGTCGCGCTCGCTGGCAAACAGACCACGCACCCGTGGCAACAAGGCCGCAGGCCCGCCCCAGTTGTTGCGAACCCAATTCAAGGCATCGCCCCGCATTGGATAACAGAACAGACGCCAATAATCGCGCAGCACTTCGCCAAGCAGATCGCTGTGATCGGTTTCCAAGGATTGGGTGAACAAGCTGCCGCTGTCGAACGCGTGCTCACGCAACATGCGCTGACACCAACTGTGGATGGTCGAAACGGCGGCCTCATCCATCCACTGCGCGGCGACATCGAGGCGGTTGGCACAGCCGGGCCACTGTCGGGGTTCAAATTGATCGCGCAGTTCGGCGATCAGTGCGTCAGGAGCCGGCGTCTCGTCGCGGAAGAATCGCGCAGCCTCTGCCAGACGCGTGCGTATCCGCTCACGCAGTTCCTTGGTTGCGGCATCGGTAAAGGTCACCACAAGAATTTGCGGCGGCAGCAATTCACGACCAAACCCGCTCGACTCGTCGCCGTGCCCGAGGATGAGCCGCAGGTACAGAGCAGAAATGGTGAAGGTCTTGCCAGTACCGGCGCTGGCTTCGATCAACTGGCTGCCATGTAATGGAAATGCCAATGCAAGCGGGGTCTTCGTACTCATGCGCGGGCGCCCTCTGCAGACAGTGAACGCCACGGTGCTTCGAACAATGGGCGGTACAAGGCGTCACACCAACCGGAGAATGTCTCATCGGCCAGCAATGCCTGGAAGTCGGCGAACTGCCGCAGCAATGCGGGGCTCTCGCGGCGCTCGCCGTCAGTGGTCTGCCCGTCACCTTCATAGGCCTTGCAAGCAGCAGCTTCAGCTTTCAGCGGGTCGGACTGAGACAGCCAGGCGAACGCAGTTTTCACCGCTACCGGCAGCGGCTGGCGCATGCCCGCCTGCCAGGCAAGGAGCAGATCGCCAAGAAAACGCGTCGCCCGTGCAGGCTCCAGCGGTTCAAGCAGCAGCGTGTCGTCGCTGGCCACCAAAGCGGTCGTCAGCGAAAGGCCGCTGGCGCAGGCGACGAGATGGTTGACCCAGGGCTTGGTCAAGCGATGCCATTTGCGGTTTTTGATCGAGCCGATGCTGTTGGGAATGGTTGTCACGGATAACAGCCCGCCGTCGGCGCGCTGATGCAAACCGGCGAGCCAGCCTTCCAGACGCAAACCCTGCAGTTCCAGATTGATCGGCAAGGCGCTGGTCAGCGGAACAGGCCAGAGTGTCAGTAATTGCTGGTAGCGCTTGAGCAGGTCCGGCAATGGTTCGATCAACTCCCGCTGCAGAGACTCGCCAAACCCTGCCATCGGCAAAAGACCGCTGTTTTGTAAACGGCGTGCTTGAGATGCGAGGGCTTGATCGATGTTTTCCGGTTGCCTCAGCGCCGCTTCGAGCAGGCTCTCGCTGAGCGTATATCGCTGTAACGCGTCCAGCACGAAGGGTTCTTCGTCCGCCAACGGCGCTTCGGCAGCCTCGAAATACACCTTGAGCCGTTGGGTGAAAAAATGCCGAACCGGGTTGCGCAAAAAGTCCTGCAACAACGCCAGGGTCAACGGTTCTTCTTGTACATAAGGGGCAAGCAATTCGGCATTGGTTTGAGGTTCCAACTCTCGATGCAGCACCCGCCATTCGCTCGCGTAGCTGAACAGTTGATCACCTTCATGAAAATAGCGCGCACTGAACGGTTGCAGCGGATGTTCTTCAGTCAGGGCATCCAGCAAATCGCCTTGCTCATCGGGCAATCGCCAACCGCTGGCCAGATGATCGCGTAACTGGCCGATAAGCACAGACGCCGGCCGTTCGCTGTTGTCGCGAATGCTCCGGCCCACCCAACTGATATAAAGCTGATTGCGCGCAGACAGAAGCGCTTCCAGCAAAAGATAGCGGTCGTCTTCACGCCGTGAACGATCGCCGGGGCGGTAGTCGCTGCCCATAAGGTCGAAGTCCAGCGGAGGCTGCGCACGAGGATAGTCGCCATCGTTCATCCCCAGCAAGCACACCAGTTTGAAGGGAATGGCGCGCATGGGCATCAGCGTACAGAAATTCACCGAGCCGGCGAGGAACCGCTGGGAGAGGCGACCCTGATCCAGCCCGGCGAGCCAGGCCTCACGCACCACGGTGAGCGGCAGCTCATCCGTCAGATTCACCGCTTCGCAAGTCTCCAACCACGTTTCGCGAAGCTCCTCGAGCTGCGTCAGCAAATAGTCGTCATGCTCATTGCTGGCTTTGAAAAACAGCTGCATCAGCGCCTGCAACCGATAGCCCCACTCCGCGGGTTGAGCCGGTTGAGTGAGCTGCTGGTGGGCCAACTCCAACGCATCGAGCAAGGCCACCAGAGGGCCAATCAGTGCAGCATCCAGGCCACCGATCTCATCGTAGGGTTCGATACCTTCACAGGCGCTCGCGCTGCCGACGGCGTATCCCAGCAACATCCGGCGCAAGCCGAAATGCCAGCTGTTCTGTTCTAGCTCGTCGGGCAAACCCAGGCCCGCTCGCTGCTCGGCGTTCATTCCCCAGCGCACACCGGCACCTTCTATCCAACGATGCAATGTTGGCAGATCGCGCTCCTCAACTCCGAAGCGTGCGCGTAATGCGGGAACGTCGAGCAGGTCGAGGATCTCACTGACTGGAAAACGGCTGTCGGGAAGCTTGAGCAGATGCTCGACCGCAATCAGCAACGGATCACGGCCGCGCTGGCCCTGATCCGCCAAGGTGAAAGGAATGAAGCGTGGATCGTGACGATCGAGTTGGCCAAACACGGCGCGGATATGCGGTGCGTAACTATCGATGTCCGGCACCATCACGATCACATCGCGTGGACGTAACTGCGGGTCGGCACTGAAGCGGGCCAGCAGCTGGTCGTGCAGAATCTCGACTTCGCGCTGCGCGCTGTGGGCGATGTGAAAACGGATCGACTGGTCCTGTGCCAGATCGACTGCGGGCCATTGCTCGCGAGTTTCATTGAGCGGACGTAACTCAAGAATGTCGTCTTGAAGCTGGTTGAGCATGTTATGCGGCTCGGTATCGCTGAAAAGGTCGATTCGACCGTCGCGAAAGGCTGCCCGATAACTGTTCGGATCGTCATAACTGTCGAGCAGATTGATGTAGTCGCGACCTTGTTTACCCCACGCGGCCAAGAGCGGATGGGCATGTTGATGCAGGGTGTCAGCGTCCAGCACAACCGGCATGCCGCTCTTGCGCGATTGCCGCTTGTACTGGTGACGGAGCAAATCCTTGTCGGCGACGATATCGGCCCAGTGATGACGACACGGGTTGTGTACACAGAGCAAAACCTGACTGAAACGCGCAAGCCCAGCCAGCGCCTCCAGGACTTGTGCGGGGAGCGAGGAAATTCCGAAAACGATCACTCGCGGCGGTAACCCGGTGGGCGCCTCTGCGAGATTATTGATGCATTCGATAAATCGCTGGTGCACACCGGCGCGGCTTTGCGCCATGCCCTTTTCGCCTACGTCTTCCAGCAGCGCCCGCCATAATTCGGCTTGCCAGCAACTGGTGTCAGGCAGTGCTTTTACCTCGCCTCGGACATTGCGTAACTGGTGGCGACCCTCGGCCCAATCCTCGAGCCAGTCAGCCCGATATACCTGATATTGGTCGAACAGATCGGCAAGGCGCTCGGACAATTGGTAGCGCTTGCGCAAGTCCGTGTCGTGGGTAAGGAAACGTTGTAGCGGTTCGAAATGCGGGCGGTCGATCAGCTGCGGCAACAAACGCATCAGGCGCCAGGTCAGCGGCGCTTTATCGAGCAGGGATTTGGGTGGGATTTCGTCGCGACCCAATACGAGACGATACAGCTGCCACATAAAACTGCCAGGCAGTTGCACGTCAATCGCTGCGGCGATACCACAGCCGCCGAGGTCGTCTTCCTGTGGATCTTCTGCCAGGGCCAGCTTGAGCCACTGCGCGATGCCGTTGCTCTGTACCAGAGCGATCTCGTTCTCCAGGGGCGCCAATGGGTAGCGCCGCATGATGCTGATCACAAGGCTGCGCAGCTCGTCCAGGCTGTTGCTCTGAACCACCATGAATGCAGCGTTGAGGGACTGGGCGTCCGGCATAAAGGCTTCCTTGGAGAATGCAAAAAGCTAAGGCAGAACCTTAGCATTGTCGACAGGCTGTGACAGCCGGACGGCGTCGGTGAATGCTGTAAGAACTTTCTCGCAGGCAAAACAAAACCCCAACTGCTTTCGCAATTGGGGTTTCGGAATTTAATCTTGACGATGACCTACTCTCACATGGGGAAACCCCACACTACCATCGGCGATGCATCGTTTCACTGCTGAGTTCGGGATGGGATCAGGTGGTTCCAACGCTC
>NZ_JBIEIL010000024.1:0-25752 GCF_043496865.1 Pseudomonas retamae | reverse complement strand
AAAGACCAGATTGCGGTGTGTGAAGACGAAACGAACCGAAAGTTCGAAACGCACAAACACCGACAGCTGTCACATACCCAATTTGCTGAAGCGAGGCCATCTGGTCGCGAGTCAGTACCCGAATTTCTTGACGACCATAGAGCGTTGGAACCACCTGATCCCATCCCGAACTCAGCAGTGAAACGATGCATCGCCGATGGTAGTGTGGGGTTTCCCCATGTGAGAGTAGGTCATCGTCAAGATTAAATTCCGAAACCCCAATTGCGAAAGCAGTTGGGGTTTTGTTTTAGTAGAAGTTCCTGTTTTTGCTGGCTTGTTACCGTGTTGACGGGCCAGATAAAGAATTTCTTGACGACCATAGAACATTGGAACCACCTGATCCCATCCCGAACTCAGCAGTGAAACGATGTATCGCCGATGGTAGTGTGGGGTTTCCCCATGTGAGAGTAGGTCATCGTCAAGATTCAATTCCGAAACCCCAATTGCGTAAGCAATTGGGGTTTTGTCTTTTCCGCAACCCGGAAACTCAATGATCAAACGGGTCGGCGTGCCATGCTGATGCGTCGAGCCTGCCGTTTGCGCCACCAGATATAGACGCCGGTTACCGACAAGCCTGCAATCATGACGCCTAGCACTGCGATGATGATTTGCCCGGTAACCCCGAAAATCCGTCCGCCATGTATCGGTAACTGCAATCGGTAGAACTGCTCGCCTAACGTTCCCTGTCCCGCTATCTCCTGCCCTAATAATCGACCGTCCGTACCATGAAAGAACAACCAGGATTTGCCATGTGCTTCGGTGTCATGTTGCCCGAATCCGGCTCCGTAAAAGTTGTATTCAAAGCTGTAATACAGCTCACCAATCGGGGCAGTCAGTCCTAGCCTTTTACCTTCCTGCAACGCCCTTTCGTATGCCTGTTGATAACTCAACTGCGTCGCGCCCAGTTCATCCGCGGGCATTCGTCCTCGCGCCTCGTAGACGCTTGGTTCGATTGGCGAAAACAATGACACTGCGGGCTTGAACACCTGACTCGGCAAATTCATGGCCACGCTGCTGACAGCGATCGGCAGCAGCAACAACCACAGCCACAGTCCCCCGGCGCGGTGCAGGTCGTAGTTGAGCCGATAGGCGTGTCCGCCCTTTACCTTCCAGGCGGTCGACCACTTCTTCCAGAATGGCTTTCCACGCGGCAGCGTCAGCCAGAGCGCAACGAAACAATCCATCACCCAGGCAATCGCCACCAGACCTATCAACCACAACCCCCAATTGCCCGGCAACGTCAGGTTGTAGTGGAACTCGAGTATGAACGGGATGAGATTCTTCCGTTGGAAACAGCATTCGCCCCAATAGCGCTGACCCTTCTGCTCGGCGTTTACTGGATCCAGATAGAACACTTGATTGCGCTCATCGTACGGCTTGCCTGTCGCTGGGTTATGGCGCGCAACTGCGGCCAGCAACGCCGTATGGCCGACCTCGTCTGGATATTCCATGTACCAGACTTGCAGCTTCGGATGTGCCTTCTGCACAGCGTCAACCAGATCACCGGGAGGCAATCGCTCGCCCACCGCAGACGCTGCATAAAACTGCGGATTCAACCATTCATCCAGCTCATGATTGAACGCCAGAATGCTGCCCGTCAGTCCGGCCAGCAACAAAAAGACTGCCGTCGCCAAACCGATATAGCGGTGCAACAACACTAAAACAGCACGCATGCGAAACTCCCCTACAGAAACGACGAAGCCAGCGCCTGATAGCTCAGGCGCTGGCTTTTTCATGCACGAAACAAATGGTTAGAACTGGTAGCTGACCGTCGCCGCGACATTGCGCTCTTCGCCCATGTAGCAGAAGTTCAGGCTGGCACAGGAAGCCACATAGGATTCGTTGGTCAGGTTGTTTGCATTCAGGCGTACGTCGACGCCTTTCAAACCGACCTTGCCCAAGTCATAACCAATCGAGGCATCGAACAACGTATAGGAAGGTACCTTCAGGGTGTTTTCCGCATCGGCCCAGCTGTAGCCGACATAACGAACCCCACCACCCAGGCGCAGGCCATCGAGCGCGGCACTGTCAAACTTATAGTCTGCCCATAACGAGGCCATGTGCCGCGGTGCCTGCGTCGGTGAGTTACCTTTGTTTTCGATGAGGTTAGTTGGCGTGCTCAAAGTGCTGACCATCGACTTCGAGTACTCGATGTCGGTAAAGGTGTAGCTGCCGAGGAGTTTGAGGTTGTCGGTCAGTTGCGTGTGCGCTTCCAGTTCCAGCCCCTGGGAGCGGACAGCACCTACTGCGCGATAGAAGTTTTCCTGCGGCAGCTTGGTCGCCAGGTTCTCCTGATCGATGCGAAACAGCGATGCAGTGAACAGGTTGTCGGTGCCCGGCGGCTGATACTTCAAGCCGACTTCCCATTGCGTGCCGTCGGTCGGTGCCAGCGGGTTGCCGGCGCTGTCGGCGTAGGAGTTCGGGTTAAACGATTCCGAATAGCTGATATACGGCGCCAGGCCGTTTTCGAACAGATACAGCGCACCGGCGCGACCGGTCAGTTTGGTGCGTCGATCGTTGATCTCGGTGCCGGCAGGGCGTCCTGCTTCGGCGATGCGGTTTTCGTCAGATGTCTCGACCCAGTCCTGACGCAGGCCCAGTGAGAAACGCCACTGGTCCATCTCGATCAGGTCTTGCAGGTACACCCCGGTCTGCTCCAGGCGCCGCAGATAACTGGTCTCACCGTACATATCGATGGCCGAGTTGCCGTACACCGGGTTGAAAGCGTTGATCGGAGCAAGACCGCCGCTGGTCCAGTCGACCACGGTTTTGCGCCGCTGATAGTCAGTGCCCAGAAGCACCGTATGTTTCGTCGCACCGGTGAAAAACTCGGCCTGAAGCATATTGTCGACGATGAACGCATGCAGGCGCTCATCGCCACCGGTGTAATAGCGGTTCAGCTCGTTACTGGTCGGCGAGGTCCAGCCATAGGCGTAGACCTGATCCATGTTTACTTTGGAATCGAGGTAGCGGAAGTTCTGCCGTGCGGTGAAAACATCGTTGAAGCGATGCTCGAACTGATATCCGAAGGATTGCTGGTCACGCGAGTAACCATCGATGCCCGGCTCACCTTCAAAGAAACCCGTCGAGATACGCTGGCCGTTGCGCTGATGGATCGTGCCACTGGCTGGCACGCCGCCGTGGTAGCCGCCATCCGGATCGTGTTGCAGATAAGCCTGCAGTGTCAGCGAGGTGTCTTCGCTGAAGTCGATGCTGAGGGTTGGCGCCAAGGCGTAGCGCTTTTCCTTGTTGTGGTCGAATTGCGTGTCAGAGCGATCCGTTAAACCGGTCAGACGATAGGCAATGCGCTTGTCGTCATCGACCGGGCCGCTGAAGTCAAAACCGAACCCGCGCTGCCCCTGATTACCCACCGTCGCCTGTACCTGATGGTAGGCCTCGTACAGCGGTTTCTTGCTGGTCAGCGCCACCAGCCCGCCGGGTGAACTGCGGCCATACAGCACTGAAGACGGGCCCTTGAGAATATCCACTCGCTCGAGGAAATATGGATCGACTTGCAGGGTGCTGTAAGTACCGCTATCACCCATTGACTTGAGGCCGTCGAGATAAATGTTGTCCACCGAGCCATCGTTGAAACCGCGCATCGCCACATAGTCGTAACGATGGGTCGCTCCATACGGATTGGTCAGCACGCCCGGGGCGTAGCGCATGGCCTGAGAGACGGTCTGCGAGCCCTGGTCATCCATTTGCTCGCGCGTGACCACAGACACGCTTTGCGAAGTCTCGAGCAACGCGGTACTGGTTTTGGTGGCGATCTGGCTGTGCGTGGCGTTGTAGCCCGCCGTGCTGCCCAATGCGTTGCCAAGGGCGAAGCCTTTGATGTCGGTGGTCGGCAGGGCCAGCGCTTCGCTCTCGGCGAGCGGGCGAAGAATGTAGCGGCTGCCATCCTGGCTGACCGCTTCCAGACCCGAGCCGCCGAGCAAATGGCTCAGCGCCTGATCAGTGGAATATTCGCCCCGTACCCCCGGTGACTGCCGCCCCTGAGTCTGCTGCGGGGTCATGGACAGGGTGATGCCCGCCTGACGGGCAAACTGATTCAATGCCTCGTCCAGCGGCCCCGCAGCGATGTCATAGCGTGGGCTGACCGCGCCGGCAGTGACGTCAGCGGCGAGGCTCAGGCCGGGCAATACACCGATACTCAGCGCAGTAGAAAACAGCGCGGCGCGAACAGCGTGCCGCAGCAGACTCGATTCAACGGTGAAATTCAGAGAGTTCTTACAGTGGGCGCGGACAGTCATTGTAGGTTTCCGTAGGAAGTCGCAAACGCTTGGATTGAAGTGCTTACTGACTAAGCCGAAGCCCTTGCGAAAACCCGCCAAAAAATTTCACACCGCACGTTCCACGCTCACCCACCAGCGTGTCCGGTAACGCAATTGCACCGGCAGCGTCTGCGGCAGCACCGCCAACAGCTTGTCCGTGTCCTCCAGCCGGAACACCCCGGACAGGCGTAGATCGGCAATCTGCGCTGCACAATTGAGCACGCCATGACGGTAGCGCCCGACTTCATTGAGAAAATCACCGAGGCGCATATTGCGCGTGACGATCAAACCATCGACCCACGCGCCGGCGTCCATATCCGGTGCCGTCACCGGACGGATCTGCAGGTGGTCGATGCGGTAGCTCTGGCCGGCGAAGGCTTCGATCGAATGGCCACCGGAAACAATGGCAACGCGGCCGCTGGTGACAGTAAGCCGGCTGCAATCGTCGTCCTCACGCAGGATGAAGCGGGCGCCAATGGGCGCGTACATGCCGTGACGACTTTGCACGCGCAGCGGGCGATCGAACGGCGCGCCTTCGTCGGAGCCGCCACAACTGACGATGATCTCGCCGCGAGTGAGTTTGATCAGCCGCTGCTGCGCCGTGTAACGCAGATCCACCGCGCTGGCGGTGTTGAGTTCGATGCGCGTGCCATCGGGTAATTGAAAACCGCGCTGCTCACCCGTTGCGGTGGCGTAATCGGCGCTCCACTGCTGCCAGGCGCCGCTGTCCTTGGCCAGCCACGCGGCGGAACCCATCAGCAATGCGCCTGAGAGCAACTTCAAGGCCTGCCGCCGGCCGAGACCTTGCGCACTGTTTTCCAGGGTGTTGAATGCCACTTGTGCGCCGGGCACCGCACGCAGGTTGCTGCTCAGTTCGGCGTGCAACGACTGCACACGCTGCCAGGCCAGTTCGTGTTGATGATGTTCGGCCCGCCATTGTTCGCACTGGCGGTTCAGGCGCGAATTGCCGTGGTTGTTGCGCAGGCGCAGCAGCCAGTGAATGGCTTGTTTGACCACTTGCGGTGGCGGCTCGGCGCGGCGGCCAAGTGCAGCGTTGTCCAGCGACATCAGTGCGCGTACCGCAAGACGTAACAGTGATATAGCGCCTCGGCGACGTAGCGTTCCACCGAGCGCAACGACAGCCCCAGCTGCTCGGCGATCTGCTTGTGGGTCAGACCTTCGCACTGCGCCAGCAGAAAGGCCTGGCGCACCTTCGGTTTCAATCCTTCAAGCATGCGCGCGATGCTTTCGAGCAGTTCGACGATCAGGGCGCGGGCTTCGCTGCCTGGCGTTTCAGCTTCGGGCAAATGGGCAATGGTTTCCAGGTAAGCCCGCTCGATTTCTTCGCGGCGCCAATGATCGATCACCAAGCCACGGGCGATGGTGCGCAGGAATGCGCGAGGGGCTTTGAGCTCCAGGCGTTCGCTGCGCTGCAGCAGACGAACGAAAGTGTCCTGTGCCAGATCCGCCGCATCCGCTGCGTTGCCCAGCCGCATGCGCAACCAGGTGTTGAGCCAGCCGTGGTGACAACGATAAAGCGTCTGTACCGCAAACTCGGGGGAGGACATGAACGCGACAGCCTGGACGTCACAAATGATAATTAGTCGCATTGTCTTCAAGGGTCGCAGAATTTGCAACCGCTGCTCACGCAACGCGCGGAAAAATCTTCCCTCAGCCGCTCTGGCCCGCCGTTCGGCGGGAATCCGACAGAAACGCGATCCATTTCCAACGCAACCCTAAGATTTCTCCCTCGCGTGCCGACAGACTGGTGAGACATGCGTGCACCAAAGTAGAGCGGCCGGAAGAACGCTGCCTGCGCTGTACATGGAATGTTGCATCCGGAACGCATCCCCACTTTTGGCATAAGAAGTCCCATGAAATGAATCTAAAGTTCAGCCACAAAATTCTGCTGGCCGCCTCGGGCGTCGTGGTCCTGGCGTTCGCGCTGTTCACGCTCTACAACGACTATCTGCAGCGAAGCACCATTCGCCAGAACCTTCAGTCTTCCGTTCAGCAGGCCGGTGACCTGACCGCCAGCAGCGTGCAGAACTGGATGAGCGGGCGGATTCTGGTGCTGGAAAACCTCGCGCAGAACGTCGCGCATCAGGGTAAGGACGCCGATCTGCCGGGGCTGGTCGATCAACCGGCGTTCACTTCGAATTTCCAGTTCACCTATGTTGGCCAGGCCAACGGTGTGTTCACCCAACGCCCGGACGCGAAGATGCCGGACGGCTACGATCCGCGTCAGCGCCCTTGGTACAAGCAAGCGGTGGTCGCAGACAAGACCATGCTGACCCCGCCGTACATGGCCGCGGTTGGCGGGCTGGTAGTGACCATTGCCATGCCAGTGAAAAAGAACGGTGAATTGCTCGGCGTGGTCGGTGGCGACCTGAGCCTGGAAACCCTGGTGAAAATCATCAACTCGGTGGACTTCGGTGGCCTCGGCCATGCGTTCCTGGTCAGTGCTGACGGTCAGGTGATCGTCAGTCCGGACAAGGATCAGGTCATGAAAAACCTGAAAGACATTTACCCGAACACCAGCGTGCGCATCGAGAAGGGCAACCAGAACGTCGTGCTCAACGGCGAGGAGCGGATTCTGTCGTTCACCCCGGTCAACGACCTGCCGAACGCGCAGTGGTACATCGGTCTGTCGATCGATCACGACAAAGCCTACGCGGCGCTCAGCCAATTCCGCACCTCGGCGCTGATCGCGATGTTTGTCGCCGTGGCTGCCATTGCTTTGCTGTTGAGCCTGTTGATCAACGTCTTGATGCGACCGCTGACCACCATGGGCCGCGCGATGCAGGACATCGCTCAGGGTGAAGGCGATCTGACTCGTCGTCTGTCGGTAGAAAGCAAAGACGAGTTCGGCGAACTGGGCAGTGCCTTCAACCAGTTCGTTGAACGGATTCACGCGTCGATATCCGAAGTGTCTTCGGCGACCCGCCACGTGCACGACCTGTCGCAACGGGTCATGGCGTCGTCGAACGCATCGATCGTAGGCTCTGACGAACAAAGCGCGCGCACCAACAGCGTCGCGGCGGCGATCAACCAACTGGGTGCCGCGACCCAGGAGATCGCCCGCAACGCTGCCGATGCTTCGCAACACGCCAGTGGCGCCAGCGAGCAGGCCGACGACGGGCGTCAGGTAGTCGAGCAGACGATTCAGGCGATGACCGAGCTGTCGCAGAAGATCAGTCTGTCGTGCACGCAGATCGAAACCCTCAACGCGAGCACCGATAACATCGGCCACATTCTCGATGTGATCAAAGGCATCTCGCAGCAGACCAACCTGCTGGCGCTCAACGCGGCGATCGAAGCGGCGCGTGCCGGTGAGGCCGGGCGTGGTTTTGCGGTCGTGGCGGACGAGGTGCGTAACCTTGCCCATCGCACTCAGGAGTCGGCGGAAGAAATCCACAAGATGATCACCTCGCTGCAGGTCGGCTCGCGTGAAGCGGTGACCACGATGAACGCTAGTCAGGCGTCCAGCGAGCAAAGCGTCGAGGTGGCCAATCAGGCCGGTCTGCGTCTGGTCAGCGTGACCCAGCGCATCGGCGAAATCGACGGCATGAACCAGTCGGTGGCCGCGGCCACGGAGGAGCAGACGGCCGTGGTGGAAACCCTCAACGTCGACGTCAACCAGATCAACCTGTTGAACCAGCAGAGCGTGGCCAACCTCAACGAGACGTTGAAGGATTGTGATGCGTTGTCGCAGCAGGCCAACCGCCTGAAGCAACTGGTCGATAGCTTCAAGATCTGACCTCAAATCAGACCGCGTTATCGTTCATCGCGAGCAGGCTCGCTCCCACATTGGAATGCATTTCCCTGTGGGAGCGAGCCTGCTCGCGAAAGCGGTCTGACAATCGCCGCAAATCCAAAGCCTTAAACAAACAGCTTCAGCACATTCCCCATCGCATCATCGGCAAACCCCTGCACAAAATCCCTGAACCCCGGCAACGCTTCCTCCCCGCCCGAGGCCGGTTCGGCAATGATCGTCCAGGTTGCGCGGGATTGCCCTTCGCCCAGCGCCTCGACATTCATCGCCGCCCACAGGTTAGCCACGCCCAAGGTGTTGTAAATCGTCGTCCAGGTCATGCTCCGCGCCTGCTCATCGCGGGAGTTGAGCTGCTCGACTACCACATTGCCGTCCTTGAAGATTTTCTTGCGCAGCGAGGACACGCCCTCGCCGGTCATTTCGATGTGCGACAGCGCCGGAATGAAACGCTCGAAAGCGCCAAAATTGCCGACTATCGCCCAGACCTGCGCGGCGTCCGCCGGCACGTGTACCGAAGACATGACGTGGCAGCCATGCGGGTTTTTGATCAGGGTGTCCGGTTGCAGATTGCTCATGGTGTTGCTCCTTTTTTGTGGCGTCAGATGAAGTTGATCTGTTTCAGGTAATCGCAGCCGCGACGCAGCAGCGCCGGGGATTTTTGCGGGTAATGCGCGCCCATCTGCTGCACGCCGGCTTCAGCGTTGGCGTGACCGATCAGGGAGATGTCGCCGATGTCTTCTTCAAAGCCGTTGAGGTAAAAACCGAGCACGCCGAACAGCGCGTTGTCGGCGTCGACCCGGCTCAATTGCTGTTGCCAGTCGGCGACGCTGACTAGCGAAAACTCGCTGCCGGTCTCGCGGAATGAAGCGACGTAGGCGTCCCAGCTCAGCGGCTCGGGGTTGTGCAGGTTGAACACCGCACGGTCAGGCGAATAACGGCTGGCATGGAAGGCGATGAAGCGAGCGAGGAAGTCCACCGGCATCAGATCGAAGTTCAGCGCGAAGGCCGGCACCTGACCGAGCTGGATCGAGCCTTTGAGCATCAGCATCAAACGGTTCTTGTGCGGCTGGCAGACGCCGCTCAGGCTGTTGAAACTGATGTTGCCGGGGCGATACACATTGACCCGCACGCCACGCTCGCGAGCCCGTTCGAGAATGCGCTCGCCAACCCACTTCGACAGGTTGTAGCCGTTGCGGATGTAGATCGGTGGCGTCGTCGCGGCCGGCAATTCCAGCACGCGGCCTGCGTCATCGACGTTGCTGGATGCCGACAATGTCGAGACGAAGTTGAAGACCTTTTTGCTCTGCCCTTCGCACAGGCGCAGCAGGGCGAAGATCGGCTCGACGTTGTCCGCGGCCAGCGACTCGTAATCGAGCACATGGTTGACGTTGGCAGCGTTGTGCACCAGCGCGCCGAACTCGCGATCGAGGCGCTGATAATCTTCTTCGCTCAGGCCCAATTGCGGCCGGGTGATGTCCGCCGCATAGACCCGCACGCGACTCAGATCCAGATGCTCCAGGCGGTTTTCCCGCAGTGACTCGGCAAAGCGCTGCGCGGCCGTTTGCCCGCCACCGTCACGCACCAGACAGGCGACTTCGCTGGCGCCCCAACCGAGCAGCGCCTCGACAATATGCACGCCGACAAAACTGTTGGCGCCGGTGACGATGACCTTGTGCACGTCGCCCATGCGGCTGATCGGCAACGTCTGGATATCCAGCATGCGCTCGGCATCGGCCATGGCCTGGGCGCTGAGCACGGCGCTGTCATCGGTGCCGCGCACCAAGGTTGCGAGCTTGGCGATGGTCGGCTGTTCGATGAAGCGATTGATCGAAATGCTACGGCCGAATTCTTCACGCAAACGCAGCAACATTCGCGACAACAGGATCGAATGGCCGCCCAGATTGAAGAAGCTTTCGTCGGTGGAAATATCGCTGTCCGGCAGCTCCAGCAACTCGGCCCAGATCTGCAGCAGCAGTGCCTCGTCGGCATTGGCCGGCAGGCATTTCGGCCCATCGTCCTTTACACTCACGGGCACTTCCAGCAACGCTTTACGGTCGACCTTGCCGTTGCTGGCGGAGGGCATGCCGGGGAGTTCAGTCCACGCCACCGGTTGCATGTAGTCCGGTAGAAACTGCCGGGCGTGAGCCTTCAGTTCGTCGCGGGCAGTCGCTGATTGCGGCTGAGCGAGAAAAGCCAGAATCCTGCGTTGACTGTCGATCACCACCGCGACCTGGCGGTACAACTGGCTCTCGCGCAGGCAGCGTTCGATCTCCTCTGGCTCGACGCGGAAACCGCGGATTTTCACCTGATTGTCGCGCCGCCCGCACAGCTCGATGCTCTGCTCGCCCCACCGCGCCATGTCGCCAGTGCGGTAGGCGCGCAGCGTTTGGCCGTCCGGTAGATGCAGGGTCAGGTAGCGCTCGGCTGTCTGCTGCGGATTGTTCAGATAGCCGAGACAGACACCGGGCCCGATGATGAACAATTCGCCAACGGTGTTCTCCACCACCGGTTGCAGATCGTCATCGAGAATCAGCACCTGGCTGTTGGCGATCGGCGCGCCAAGGCAGCGGTTGCTGTCGCCCGGTTGCAGTTGCCGCGCGGTGATCAGCACGGTGGCTTCGGTCGGGCCGTAAAGGTTGTGCAGGGTGCCCTGACGAGTCAGTTGCTCGATCACGAACGGCTCGCAGACATCGCCGCCGGTCATCACCTGCACGCCTTCGAGCTGCTCCAGTGGCAGGATGCTCAACAGCGCTGGCGGCAGGAAGGCGTGGGTTAGTTGCCGGCGCCGGATCAGCGCCACCAGTTGCAGCGGATCGCGCCGTTGCGTGTCGTCGGGCACCACCAGTTCGGCACCGCTGAGCAGGGTCGCGAAGATGTCGATCAGCGACGAATCGAAGCTCAGCGAGGAGAACTGCAGCACGCGACTCTCGGCCTGCAGCTGCGCGTAATCGGCGTACCACGCCGTGAAATGCGCGAGGTTGGCCTGGCTGAGCAATACACCCTTCGGATGCCCGGTGGTGCCGGAGGTGTACAGCGCCATGCACGGCGCGTCGGGCTCGGGGCGCTGGCGCATCAACGGCAGGTCTGGATTCGCTGCGGCGCTGTCGATGAGGCTGACGTCCAGCCCCGGCATGGTGTCGCTGAGCGGATGCTCGCCGTCATGCAGCAACAGCAGCGCACCGGCGTTTTGCGCAATGTACTGCTGGCGCGGCAACGGATGGCTCGGCTCCAGCGGCAAATACACGGCGCCGCTGCCCAGAATCGCCAGGATCGATGCGAACAGCTCTGGGCTTTTCGGCAGGCAGACCGCGACGATCCACGGCTGCGGATGCGGCTCCAGCAACGCTTGCAGGCGCTGCTGAATCGCTCGGCTGTGGGCATGCAACTGGCGATAGCTGAGGGAGCGCTCGCCGAGGTGCAGCGCCGGCCGTTCGGCATGCTGAATCAAGCTCTGTTGCAGGCGCTCGATGACGCTGACCTGTGCCTGTTCCAGCAGCGCAGTATTCGCCGTGTCGTTGCGCCGATGGACGTAGGCCAGGCTGTCGAGAAAGCGCAGGTTTTCCAGGCGTTCGAAATCCGGCGCGCCCAGCGGGGCGAGTTGTTGCAGATAGTCGCCGTCGCGGGACAGGCGACTGACCAGCAGCGCCACTTCGTCGACCACATGCGCCAGGACTCGCTGACGAAGCGCCTGACCGTTGCCTGACGGCTCATCGCCGATCGGCACGCGGCTGATCAGGGACGAGCCGCGAAAGCACAGCAGGTCGAGGACCGGCAAACCGGCGCGACTCGCACCGACGCCCAAACGCAAATGCAGGTGCGGGATGGCGCAGCGATCGCCGGCACCAATAAAGCCATCGTCGATGATCAGATCCACCGCCGCTTGCGCGGCAGCATTGCGTTGCACCGAGTGACCGTGTTGTTCAAGTTCCAGCGCCAGATCAGTCATGGCCTGGCTGGCGCCAATCAGCAAAATGTCGAGACGTTTCATGAAGACCTCCTTGTCACACCAGATAGTCACGCAGGGCGTGCTGCACGCAGGACGCGTCGAGCAGCGAGCTGTTGTGGAAGAACCTGACGATGTTGCCCACCAGCGGGTGATGGCGATTGATCGGGAAGGCCAGGCCGGCCATCTCCTCCGTCAGTGAACAGCGCGTGGCCTCGCTGACCGGCAGCGCATCGATCAGGCGCAAGTCAAAAGACTTCTGGATGTCGTTGGTCAGGTAGTGGCCGATGAATACCGGCAGAATCTGCGCGATGGTTTCGCGGTCGGCGTCGCTCGCGGTGTGCCAGTAGATGCGCACCATGCGTGCCCAGAAACTTGAATGGCGACCCTCGTCGAGCAGGTGATCGGCCATCAGCCCCTTGATCGACGGCTTGACCGAGTCGTCACGGGCGAACGCGGCAACATCGCCGGTCACGGTGTTTTCCGCGATGGCCACGCAAATCAGTTCTACGGCGCTGCGCAAATGCTCCGGCGCCAGCGCCACGGCGGCGGGAATCGCCCGGCTCAGCTCGATCTGGTCGGGTAGCTGGATCGGTTCGATGCCGGTCATGGCCACCGTCTGCTGCATGAAATCCATCGCCACCAACGCGTGGTAATCCTCATCGACCACCACGGTCATCGCGTCATAACGACAGGCGAAGGGGAATGCCACGGCGAAGCGATTCTTGGCGATGCTGCGCGCGGTCTTGTCGACGATCTCCGTCTCGAAAATCACCACGTCGTTGATGAACTTGTACAGCGTCTGCACGAGGGCGAAATCCCGTTGCTCCGGGCATTCGCGCAGGAAGGTATCGCTGAGCACCAAGGGTTGGCGGCTGAGCGGATAGATCAGGCGCTCGTCGTCTTCCAGCACCCGGCGCGGGCGGGTGCGAATGGTTGCGCGCTGTTCCCAGGCGTCGGCGAAGGATTGATAGTCGGCGGCGTTCATTGGGCCACCTCCGCCAACGGTTCGCGCATGCTCAGGCGCAGGCCGTCCCACAGCGCAATTCGGCTTTCCACGGCCGCGACGGCGCTGGCATAGACCTCGGCTTCGCGTTGCGGGTCGCCGTCGACCAGGCGCTGAAGCAGGTGCTCGGCCGCCGGGCCGTGATCTTCGGAGTCGACCTCAATATGCCGTTGCAGGTAATAGCGAAAGGTCGGCGCCTGCTCGATGCCGATGCCCCAGTCATCGAGGATGCGCTGGAACATGCTCGGGATCACGCTCTCGCGACCGTGCAGAAACGCCGCAGCGACGCTGTGCCCCGGTGCATGCAGCGCGGTGTGCAAGGTGTCGCGGACAAACTGCGCGGCGGCCGGGTCAACCTCGACGCTTTGCAGCGCGACGTCATAGCTCACGCCTTCCAGTTGCAGCGCGACGAAACGTTCGACCGCTGTGGTGCTGGCGCCGATTTCGCGCATCGCGTCCAGGTACAGCTCGAAATGGCTGTAGTGACCGTCGGCCGGACGATCATCGGACTCTTCGCCGAGCACGATTTCGTTGATCAGCCGGGCGGCCTGCGGATCGCGCGGTGGCAACCAGGGCAATCGGGTGCAGGTCAGTTCCTGTTGCAGACGTTTGGTCAGCGACATGAAGTCCCACACGGCGAATACATGGGTTTCCATGAAACGACGCAATATTGATAACGAAGTGATCTCGGCAAAGATCGGGTGATTGCTGAGTTCGACTTTCTTCAAGGCGAGTTGGTGCTTGGAAGGCATGATGACGTCCTTAATCATAGGGGTGAAATGGAACTGCTTGTGCAATTACGCAGTGAATGCTGCGCCGAGTTAGTTGTCTGTCCGCATGGGTTGAAGTTTGATGCCGGAAAACCAATTGCCCGGCGTATTTCTACGCAAAGCCCCGCTGTGCAAGCCCGTAGCCTGTGCGGTGCGCTACGTCAGTGCGCCGCGTGCCGAAGTGAACATCTGGCTCAACTTCGGCGAAGAAAAAACTAATACAGGAAGCAAACATTTAACAAGTGCAATTTTGAATATTTTAAGTTTGCTGTTTTTAAAGCACGAGAAGTTGCAATAAGACTTTTCGGAAAAGTTTTATTTGGACGTAGTTGCTCCTTTCGGCCAATAACGGCCAAAATTGAATGACAAGAGTGAATGCCTCACTCGAAGCAACTTTCTATTGAAAAGAATTGATTGATTGATAGGGGATGAAAGTTGGCCGGGACCGGCGCCAGAACTTCCTTTTTCCCGTGACAAGGCTCCTTCCGTAGGTTCCTGTTGCGGGGACTGCACCGTCAGGGCGGCGCGTCCCCGTTCTGTATGGGGGTGGCCGTTCAAGAGTGCGGGTAATTCGTTGTCACCGCTATGCCCTATTCGTCACGAGCAAACGGCAACGCTGGGAGCGAATGGCACGGGAAGGATTAAAACCGGGACGCGAATCCGCCCACCGTAGAGTGGGCTGATTGCAGGGGGATTTGTAAGCGCTTGATTCCTGGAGTGAACGCGAAGTCAGCGGGCGACTTTGCGGCTTTGCGCCGCGGGCGTGGCGAGGTAGCGGGTGATGACCTCGACACCGCGGTTGAGGTGCTGCTCCAGCAGTTCGATCGACAGCTTGATGTCGCGGTCGCGCACGGCTTGCAGCATCGCCCGGTGATCGTCCTGAGACAGTTTGCCCAGGCCCATCGACTCAAGATTGAAACGCAGGAAGCGCTCTTCTTCGTTGAGCCCGTCCTCGACCAGACGCAGCAAGCGTTTGTTTGGCGCCTTGCTGTACACGGCCATGTGGAACAAACGGTTAAGCCGGCCGATTTCGGTGTAATCGTGCTGCGCTTCCAGCTCTTCGATGTAGGCGGCTGCCAGGGCGTGATCGGCTTCGGTCAGCAGTGGGATCGACTGACGCATGGCTTCGGATTCGAGCAGGATGCGCAACTCATAGGTTTCGGTGGCGTCGCCCTGAATCAACGGCGCGACCACTGCGCCTTTATGCGTGGTCACACTCAGCAATTCCTGCGCTTCGAGCTGGCGCAAGGCTTCACGCACCGGCATGCGGCTGACGCCGAACAGATCCGCCAGATCCTGCTGGCGCAGCGCCGTACCGCAGGGCAGACGTCCATCAAGAATCGCCGAGCGCAGGGTCTCTTCAATGACCGAACGGGCCAGATGCGCAGGAATCGGTCCGTCGACTTTAATGCTGTGCAGCGGTTTGGGCTTCTGTGTCACGACTACGCACCCTGTAGGTCGGTGATTTGGATCCAAATGACACTAGTGATTGCTCTACAGCTTGTCAAACCGTGTAGAGGAACGCGGTTACATTTACAGTTTAGCGTGCGCCAATGATCTCATGGTGCCATTGTTTTTTAGCCGGCTAAGCTTCAACATCGAACGCTTCCCCTTCCTGCCCTCTGGAACCCTGCTGTGGCGGTACGATTCGCGATCCCTCGGACGTTGCGCTGGCTATGCTGCGCACTGCTGCTGGCCGGCGTCATGCTGGGCGGTCTGCATGCCGATTGGGATTTTTCCGCGATCAGCCGCAAGGCCACGGCACTTTACGGACCGCTGGGTGCCGGTCAGCAACGCATCGATGCCTGGCAGAATCTGCTGGCGACGCAGCAGCAGGCCAACGAAATGGACAAGCTGAAAGTGGTGAACCTGTTTTTCAACAAACAGGTGCGCTACGTCGAAGACATCGATCTGTGGCGGCAGGTCGACTATTGGGAAACCCCCATCGAAGCCTTGTGGAAGGGCGCTGGCGACTGCGAAGACTATGCGATCGCCAAGTATTTCAGCCTGCGCCATCTCGGAGTGTCGAGTGACAAGCTGCGCATCACCTACGTCAAGGCACTGCGCCAGAACCGCGCGCACATGGTCCTGACTTACTACGCGACCCCCGATGCCATGCCGCTGGTGCTCGACAGCCTGATCGATCCGATTCAGCCGGCCTCGCAGCGAACCGATTTGCTGCCGGTCTACTCTTTCAATGCCGAGGGTCTGTACTTGCCGGGGGCCAAGGGCAATAAAAAGGTCGGCGACACCAAACGCCTGTCGCGCTGGCAGGATGTCTTGAAGAAAATGCAGGCCGAAGGTTTCCCGGTCGAGACGACTAACTAGGAGCACGCGCTCAGATGTCTTTGTTCAAACAGCTGTTGATCGCTATCTGTCTGTTCCTGGTGGTCGCCTTCACCGGCAGCTTCATGGTCAGTCTGGAAAGCTCGCGCACCCAGTACGTCAACCAGTTGCGTTCCCATGCGCAGGACGCCGCCACGGCGCTGGCCTTGTCGCTGACACCGAATATCGATGACCCGGCGATGGTCGAGCTGTTGGTCAGTTCGATTTTCGACAGTGGCTATTACGCGAGCATTCGCGTGGTCGACGTGAAGACCGATCAGACCATCGTCGAGCGTAGCGGCATTCCGGCCGTGAGCAATGTGCCGGACTGGTTCGTCAAGCTCATCGGCCTGGAACCGGCCGGTGGCGATGCTTTGGTCAGTCGCGGCTGGGAACAGGCAGCGCGGGTCGAGGTGGTCAGCCATCCGATGTTCGCCGTGGCCAAGCTGTGGCAAAGCGCGTTGGGCAGCCTCGGCTGGCTGTTGCTCTGCGGTGCGCTGAGCGCGGTACTCGGTGCGTTGCTGTTGCGTCGGCAGTTGAAGCCGCTGGACTACATGGTCCAGCAGTCCCACGCCATCGCCCGGCGCGAATTCCTCAGCTTGCCGCAGTTGCCGCGCACGCCGGAATTGCGCCGGGTGGTGCAGGCGATGAATCAGATGGTCGAGAAGCTCAAGGCGCTGTTCCAGGAGCAGGCCGAGCGCAGTGAAAAACTGCGCGCCGAGTCCTATCAGGACAACCTCACCGGGCTGGCCAACCGGCGTTATTTCGAGATGCAGTTGAATGACCGAGTGAGCAATCCGGAGCAGGCCAGTTCCGGTTATCTGCTGCTGTTGCGGGTCAAGGATCTGGCCGGCCTCAACCAGCGCCTCGGCGGCCAGCGCACCGATGAATTGCTGAAAGCGGTGGGCGAGCAACTGTCGCGTGAATGCGCCAAATACCCGGAAACCCAGAACCTCGTCACGCGGATTCGTGGCGGTGAATTTGCCGTGCTCGCGCCGGGGCTGGTCCGCGAAGAAGCGCTGCAACTGGCGCAGAACCTCGACAGCGCGCTGAGCAGTCTGCACGCGACGGGCGCAACCGACGTTGCCGCAGTGGCTTCGATTGGTCTGGCGCCATTCGCATTTGGAGATTCGCCGCAGCAGGTCCTGACCTTGGGCGATCAGGCGCTGGCGCAGGCCGAAGGGCAGGGCGAGCAGAACTGGGCGTGCATCGAACAAAGCCTGACCGCCGAGGTTGGCGATGATCACCACGCCTGGCATCGCTTGCTCGATCAGGCGTTGAATCAGCAGCGTTTCGAGCTGTATTTTCAACCGGTGGTGGCGGCGCAGGACACGCAATTGGTGCTGCATTACAAGGTGCTTTCGCGCCTGCTCGATGAGCAGGGCAAGACCATTCCGGCCGGGCGCTTTCTGCCGTGGCTGGAGCGCTTCGGCTGGACGGCGCGGCTTGATCGTCTGATGCTCGAGCGCGTGCTGGAGCAAATGCAAGAGCACGAAGATTCGCTGGCGCTGAACCTGTCTTCGGCGACCCTCGCCGATGCCCAGGCGTTGAACAAGGTCTTCGAGATTTTGCGCGCACACTCCAACCTCGGTTCGCGTCTGACCCTGGAAATCGGCGAAGAGCAGTTGCCCGAACAAGCGCTGCTGGAGCAACTGACCCGACGCCTGCGTGAACTGGGCTTCTCTTTGAGTCTGCAGCGCTTTGGCGGCCGCTTCAGCATGATCGGCAACCTGGCGCGTCTGGGCCTGGCGTACTTGAAGATCGATGGCAGCTACATTCGGGCAATTGATCAGGAAAGCGACAAGCGCCTGTTCATCGAAGCGATCCAGCGCGCGGCGCACAGCATCGATCTGCCGCTGATTGCCGAGCGGGTCGAGACCGAAGGGGAGCTGTCAGTGATTCGCGAGATGGGCTTGTATGGGGTGCAGGGGCAGTTGCTGGGTGAGCCGAAGCCTTGGGCCTGACCTGATCGTTGAGCTGTGTGGCTGGAACGCAGAGCGTCCCTTGATGCATTCCCACGCGGAGCGTGGGAACGATCACTACAGAGGGATCAGATCAACCCGCCCTCATCCTCATCGATCAACTGGCTCAACCCGCCCAGCGCCTCACGCGCCTGGTTGCGGTCCATCAGTTTGGCCTGGGCTGCGGGTGGCAGGTCGGTGACGCGGATCACGCCTTTCTGGGTCAGCACCTGAATCAGGTCGTCGAGTACCCGAATCATCTCGAAGTCGCTCTGCTTGAGCTGCTTGAGGCTGTTCTCCACGGCTTCGTTGGCGTACCACGCCTGGATTTCATGGTTGTCGGCCGGCAGGGTTTCCGTGGCTTCGGCGTATGCCGCGGCTTCCACGCGAATCAACTGGCCTTGCGCATCGCGTTGCACGTAAAACATTGAGCATCCCTCGGAAAAGAACCAGCGTCGTGCTGTCAGCAGCATAGCCAACTGTGCGCAAGTATGCGGTGCAACGATGAAATCGTCACCGGGGTGACTGACACAACGCAACGGCCGCCCCTGAGGGCGGCCGTTTTGTTTATGGATCAGCTGTTGTTGTGGTCGACCTTGATGGTCGGGTCGCTGCCGGCAATCAGGTTGTGCAGGTTGGCGCTCGACCAGTTGTTGCCTTCCAGTTTGATCGTCACGTCCGGCGTTGCCGCAGCGGCATCACCGGAGTTGAACTTGCCCGCCGAGCTGACTTGCAGCGAGGACGTGCCGTCGACCGTGGTGATCTTCAGGAAGTTGTCGATGGTGCTGCCGGTTTCGCCCTGCAGCAGGTCGCGCAGGTCGATGCGATCGCCGTCGGCGGCCTTGAAATCCTTGATCACGTCGCTGCCGGTGTCGCCAGCCTTCCAGACAAAGGTATCGGCACCGGAACCACCGATGAGGATGTCGTTGCCCTTGCCACCGATCAGCGTGTCGTTGCCGCTGCCGCCGAGCAGGATGTCATTGCCTTTGCCGCCATCGAGCAGGTCGTTGCCGCCCGAGCCGAACAGGATGTCATTGCCCGCGCCGCCCAGCAGGGTGTCGTTGCCGTCATGCGCACCGGAAACATCGAACGCCTGATAGTGCTCAGTGATGTACTGGTGCACGTTGCTGGTGCTGACTTTGCTGACGTCAACGCCGGTTTCCTTGGCGACGAACGCCTGCATTGCCTGATAACCCTCACCGGCAATGCCGTTGAAGCTGACCAGATCGCCGAACAGGATGTCGTTGCCTTCGCCACCATTGACGGTGTCGTTACCCGGCATCGTCGCTTCGGTATGGCCGATGATCGAATTGGCCAGATCCTTCGGATCGATGTTGGTTTGCGGCGTTTTGTCCGAGTCGTACGGCTTGAGGTCGTTGAGGCTGACGTCGTTGTTCAGACCAATGGCTTCGACGCTCGACAATCCGCTCAACAAAGCGAAGCCGCTGGTTGAATTGCTGGTCGTCGACGAGTTGGTGCTGTTGCCGGTACCCGCAAGGTTCGACAATTCATAAGTACCGTCGCCCTGCGCATGAATCGTGCCCAGGGTTTCGCTGCTCCAGCCCCACCACGAGCTGTAGGTTTGCAGCACAACGCTGCCGGCGCTGCTGATGGTCAGGTAGTGCGAATTGTCGATATAGGTGCTGAACGTGTCGCCCTGCTTGTAGTTGCTGGTGTTCACCACGCTGTCGAGTTTCACGTTGCCATACAGCGTCGGGTTGGTTTGCTCGCCGCTTTGGTAATAAGTTGGCTGGCCGTCGGTGATGAAGTACGTCAGGTTTTTCGCCCCGGTGTTGGCCACCGCGTCAGCGCTCTGGAACCAGTTGGCCGTGGTCTTGAACACGTCCTCGTAGTTGGTGCCGCCGCCAGAACCCATCGAATTGAGCACGGCTTTGAGCAACGTCAGCGCGTTCGGGTCGTTGAGGTTCACCGACACCGACTTGTTGACTTGGGTATCGAAGTCCACCAGGAAGATGTTCACCGTGCCCGAGTTGCTGCCGCCCAGGCTTTGCTTGAGGCTGTTGAACACCGAGGTCAGCGAGTCCTTGGCCGCGTTGAGCGACGAGGTGCTCATGCTGCCGGAGCTGTCGACCATGAAGGCAATGTTGTAGTTGGTGCCCGGCACCACGGTCAGACCGCCGATGTCGGCGACGATGATGTCGTTGCCATCGGTACCGGTAACTGTGTCGTCGCCCGAGGTCGCCACGACCGCGTTGTACACCGCCGGCACCACGGTGACCGGAATGGTCGCGGTGCTGCTCGCCGAACCGCCGACCATTTCGGTGGAGGTCGAGGTCACGGTCAGGTTGAACTGGCCGTTGTAATAGGTCGGCGGGGTCACGGTCAGGCTGCCGAGATTCCAGCCAGTGACGTTGGCTTCGCCGTTGCTCGCGGTGACGGTGAAGGTATGCCCGGCGCCATCGCTGAGTACCGAACCGACTGGTGCGCCGCTGATTTTCACGCTCAGGGTTTCCGAGCCGTCGGTATCGGTCAGCGCGGTGCTGATCGCCGACAGTTTCACCGTGGTGCCTTCGGCGCCGGTGTTGAGCTTGTAGCCGTCGTAATAGCCTTCGCCGTTGCTGCCATGCAGATCGGAGACGGTGACACCCGAGTTCACCAGGTCCTGTACGCCGGTGTAGATCGGCACGCCAGCGTTGCTCAGGTCGATCGGCGTGCTGCCATTGACCGACAGGTTGACGTCGTAGCTGCCCGGGCCGCTCTGGTTGTGGTGGTAGATGTCGAGTGTGTAATAGCCGCTGGTGGTCGGGGTGAACGAACCATTGATCGCCCCGCCCGCACCCCAGGTGCCCGACGCCACATTCTTGCCGCCGATGGTGATCAGCAAGCTGTCATCGGCGACACCGCTGAAGGTGTAGGTCTTGCCGGCTTCCAGGTAGATCAGGCCCGAGGTCTTCGACGCTGTACCAGCGGCGACGCTGCCGTCGGATTGCACGTTGGTCACGTTGCCGCTGGAGTTCGGCGTGCCGGCACCATCGATGACGCTTTTCAACGTGGTCGAGTTCGCGCCGCTGCCGTCAGTGCCCAGGCCCGACAGACCGGTCCAGACTTCCTTGATCAGGCCAGTGGATTTAACGCTGTTGTCGGCGACGGCCACGGTCGGCGCATCCGCCACTGGCGTGATGTCGATCTTCACAGTGCCGGTATTGCCCAGCGCCTGGCCATCGGTAGGCTGGAATTTGATCTGAGCGTAATCCGCCTGATTGTTGCCCAGCCCGGTGCCGCCGTAACCATTGCTGCCCGACTCGTTGGCATCCGGCAGGAAGCGCAGCTTGCCCGCGTCGATGTCGGCCTTGGTGAAGGTCTGGTTATTGGCCACGTCCTTCCAGGTCGAGCCGTCCAGATACTGCAGTTTGCCTTCGCCCGGCAGTTGGGTGATTTTGATCCCGAGGCTGCTGGCCGGACTGTCGACGTCGGTTACACCGAAGGTCGACCAGCCGAGTACCAGCGGCGTGTCTTCGGTGCCGGTGACATTGCTCGGCGCGGCAACCGGTGCATCATTGACCGCCACCACGTTGACCGTGGTGGTCGCGGTATTGGAGTAGTTGCTGCCATCAGTCACGGTCACGGTGATGATCCGCGGCACGGTGCTCGGATTCTCACTGCTGTTGGTGAAGTTGATGTTCTTGATGGCCTGCATGTAGTCAGCCAGCGTCGCGTTACCCGACAGTGTCAGGGTCACCGTGCCGTTGGTGCTGTTGGCATTGATGGTGATGCCGTTGACGCTGTTGCCCAGGTTCAGCGCATCGCCGTCCTGACGGTTGGTCAGCACCACGGTGGCGCCGGTCAGCATTGTGCTGTCCGGGTCGGTGATACTGAGGTCGGTGTCGGCAATCGACACGCCCGCGCCCGGAGTATTTTCGGTGAACGTGACTTTGTAATCGGCACCCGTGGCGCCGCTGGAGTTATTGGCATCCAGATCGAGCACTGGTGGTGCATCGTTGTCGATGATCGAGGTACTGACACTGCCGTTGGTGGCGCTGACCGCGAGGTTCTCGAAGTTGCCGCCGGTGGCCGAATCAATCTTGACCACGAAGTTCTCGGTGCCTTCGGTGATCTTGTCATCGAGGGTGGCGACATTGAACTGCGCGCTGCTCGCGCCTGCCGGGATCTTCACGGTGTACACGCCGGTAAAGTCCGAACCGTCGGCGGCGGTACCGCTGTAGACGATTTTCAGAGTCACTTCGGTTTGCGCCGGGTGATTCAGGCTGACCGTGTAGGTCGCGGTCTGACCTTCGGTTACCGAGGTGCTGCCGCTGATGCTGACGGTGGTGGTGTCGACGGTGTCGGTGACACTGGTGATGGCCGGGGTTGTGCTCGATACCAGGTTTTCGAAATTGCCACCGGTGGCGCTGGTGATGGTCGCCTGCACGCTGCCGGCATCTTTGTAGACGTCATCGGACGGCGCAGCAACGGTCGCGGTGCCGGTGGTTTCGCCAGCCTTGATGGTGATTACCGCGCCGTTCGACAAAGTCACGGTCACTGGCGAGCCAGCGGCGTTGGTCAATGTCGCGGTGTAAACAATCGAACCGCCCTCAGCGACCGAATTGGTAGCGCTGAGCGACAGGTTCGTAGCGTCGACGTTGTCGGTCACGGTGGTGCTGACAGGAGCTTTGTCCGCCACCAGGTTTTCGAAATTGCCCCCAGTCACATTGGTGATCGAGTTGGTGATCGGCGCATGGCCGGTCAACGCATCGTTCGGCGCAATGGTGGTCGCGGTGCCGGTAGTCTGGCCGACGCCGATGGTGATGGTTTGACCGTTGGCCAAGGTTACGACAACCGGCGAACCAGTCACTGGCGCACCGACGGTTGCGGTGTAGACGACGTTGCCGCCTTCAGCCGCAGTGGCGGTCGCGGTCAGTTTGACCGAGGTGGTGTCGATGGTGTCGGTGACGCTGGTCACTGCCGGGGTTGTGCTCGGCACCAGGTTTTCGAAGTTGCCACCGGTGGCGCTGGTGATGGTCGCCTGCACGCTGCCGGCGTCTTTGTAGACGTCATCGGACGGCGCAGCAACGGTCGCGGTGCCGGTGGTTTCGCCAGCCTTGATGGTGATCACGGCGCCGTTGGACAGGGTCACGGTGACTGGCGAGCCGGCGGCGTTGCTCAGTGTTGCGGTGTAAACAATCGAACCGCCTTCAGCGACCGAATTGGTAGCGCTGAGCGACAGGTTCGTAGCGTCGACGGTGTCGGTCACGGTGGTGCTGACAGGAGCTTTGTCCGCCACCAGGTTTTCGAAATTGCCGCCAGTCACATTGGTGATCGAGTTGATGATCGGCGCATGGCCGGTCAACGCATCGTTCGGCGCAATGGTGGTCGCGGTGCCGGTAGTCTGGCCGACGCCGATGGTAATGGTCTGGCCGTTGGCCAGGGTTACCACAACTGGCGAGCCGGTGACTGGTGCGCCGACAGTTGCGGTGTAGACGACGTTGCCGCCTTCGGCCGCAGTGGCGGTTGCGGTGAGTTTCACCGTCGTGGTGTCGATGGTGTCGGTCACGCTGGTAACGGCAGGAGTCGTGCTCGGCACCAGATTTTCGAAGTTGCCACCAGTGGCGCTGGTGATGGTTGCCTGCACGGAACCGGCATCTTTGTAGACGTCATCGGACGGTGCAGCAACGGTTGCGGTGCCGGTGGTTTCGCCAGCCTTGATGGTGATGACGGCGCCATTCGACAAAGTCACGGTCACTGGCGAGCCAGCGGCGTTGGTCAATGTCGCGGTGTAAACAATCGAACCGCCCTCAGCGACCGAATTGGTAGCGCTGAGCGACAGGTTCGTAGCGTCGACGGTGTCGGTCACGGTGGTGCTGACAGGTGCTTTGTCCGCCACCAGGTTTTCGAAATTGCCGCCAGTCACATTGGTGATCGAGTTGGTGATCGGCGCATGGCCGGTCAACGCATCGTTCGGCGCAATGGTGGTCGCGGTGCCGGTAGTCTGGCCGACGCCGATGGTGATGGTTTGACCGTTGGCCAGGGTTACGACAACCGGCGAACCAGTCACTGGCGCACCGACAGTTGCGGTGTAGACGACGTTGCCGCCTTCAGCCGCAGTGGCGGTCGCGGTCAGTTTGACCGAGGTGGTGTCGATGGTGTCGGTGACGCTGGTCACTGCCGGGGTTGTGCTCGGCACCAGGTTTTCGAAGTTGCCACCGGTGGCGCTGGTGATGGTCGCCTGCACGCTGCCGGCGTCTTTGTAGACGTCATCGGACGGCGCAGCAACGGTCGCGGTGCCGGTGGTTTCGCCAGCCTTGATGGTGATCACGGCGCCGTTGGACAGGGTCACGGTGACTGGCGAGCCCGCAGCGTTGGTCAGGGTTGCGGTGTACGTAATCTGACCACCCTCGGCCACAGAACCGGTCGCGGACAGCGTCAGGTTCGTAGTGTCGGCGGTGTCGGTGACGTTGGTTGAGACCGGAGTCTTGTCGGCAACCAGGTTTTCGAAATTGCCGCCAGTCACATTGGTGATCGAGTTGGTGATCGGCGCATGGCCGGTCAACGCATCGTTCGGCGCAATGGTGGTCGCGGTGCCGGTGGTCTGGCCGACGCCGATGGTGATGGTTTGACCGTTGGCCAAGGTTACGACAACCGGCGAACCAGTCACGGGCGCACCGACGGTTGCGGTGTAGACGACGTTGCCGCCTTCAGCCGCAGTGGCGGACGCGGTCAGTTTGACCGAGGTGGTGTCGATGGTGTCGGTGACGCTGGTCACTGCCGGGGTTGTGCTCGGCACCAGATTTTCGAAGTTGCCACCAGTGGCGCTGGTGATGGTTGCCTGCACGGAACCGGCATCTTTGTAGACGTCATCGGACGGTGCAGCAACGGTTGCGGTGCCGGTGGTTTCGCCAGCCTTGATGGTGATCACGGCGCCGTTCGACAGGGTCACGGTCACTGGCGAGCCAGCGGCGTTGGTCAGAGTTGCGGTGTAAGTGATCTGGCCACCTTCGGCTACCGAACCGGTTGCGCTCAGCGACAGGTTCGTGGTGTCGGCAACATCGGTGACGGATGTCGAGACTGGAGTTTTGTCAGCCACGAGGTTTTCGTAGTTGCCGCCAGTCACGTTGGTGATCGAGTTGGTGATCGGCGCATTGCCTGTCAGCGCATCGTTCGCGGCAACAGCGGTTGCAGTGCCGGAAGTCTGGCCGACGCCGATGGTAATGGTCTGGCCGTTGGCCAGAGTTACCACAACAGGCGAACCGGTTACCGGAGCGCCAACCGTGGCGGTGTAAGTCACGGTGCCGCCTTCAGCGACCGAAGTATCAGCGGTCAATTTGACCGTCGAAGTGTCGATGGTATCGGTGACTTGGGTGACCGCTGGCGTCGTGCTCGGCACCAGGTTTTCGAAGTTGCCACCGGTGGCGCTGGTGATGGTCGCCTGCACGCTGCCGGCGTCTTTGTAGACGTCATCGGACGGCGCAGCAACGGTCGCGGTGCCGGTGGTTTCGCCAGCCTTGATGGTGATCACGGCGCCGTTCGACAGGGTTACGGTCACTGGCGAACCAGCGGCGTTGGTCAGGGTTGCGGTGTAAACAATCGAACCGCCTTCAGCCACAGAACTTGTCGCACTCAACGACAGGTTAGTGGTGTCGGCAACATCGGTGACGGTGGTCGAGACTGGAGTTTTGTCGGCAACCAGATTTTCGTAGT
>NZ_JBIEIL010000023.1:0-38850 GCF_043496865.1 Pseudomonas retamae | reverse complement strand
ATAACGATTTCGCTCATGCGCTCGCCGGAAGTCAGTGCTGCTTGCAGCAGTGGCGAAGCCTTGTCGTAGACCTTGGTGATCACAACTGGCTTGTGAACGCGCTGACCGGTTGGCTGACCGGATTGCGGGTCACGCGGGATGATCACGTCGTGGGTGAAAGCCTGAACCATGACCTGGTCTTCGTGGCCTTCCTGGTAGGTGTTGCCTACGGAGTCAGCGGTGAATGCGCCTGCAGTGATCAGGCCTTGTTTTTCGCCGGTAACCGACATGTACGCTGGTGTTGCCATGGGGTGCTCTCCTTGCGGATAAATTTAAGGTGCCCGGGAGGCGAAATCGCCCGGTGGGTGACTGAGTGTTATCAAGGAGCGTGCCAGGTTTTTTGAAGTGCCCGGGGGGCGGGAGCGGAGTGGTGGTTGTGGATCAGTCGGGGCGGGTTTCAGCGTGGAAATCAGAAGAAAGTGCGCAAGAAGTTGCGCAGTGCTGCGCAACTTCTTGCGCACTTGGCTGCAGGCCTTGCCCGGCATGATCTGCAGAGGATTTACCCTGTGAAATATTACGACCAACTGCGCAACTTCTTGCGCAGTTGGGTATTTGCCGAGACCGTGGTGCCTGCTTCGCGAGCAGGCTCGCTCCTACAATGGATTAGTGTGTTGCTCCGGCGCTGGCGTCCATCGCGAAACCTGTGGGAGCGAGCCTGCTCGCGAAGGCGTCACTTCAGGCAAAACATTGGTGACTGACCCACCGCTATCGCCAGCAGGCTGGCTCACAGGGTTGGTGGTTGGCCTTGGGTTCGAGCCAGCCAAAGGGACGCGGCGCAGGAGGGTTAAAAAGCGTCTTATAAATGAAACAGCGCGCTCGGCTATACTCCCCGCATTTCGATCAGGCACCGAGGAATCACTGTGAAGAACTGGACGTTGCGCCAACGCATTTTGGCGAGCTTTGCGGTGATTATCGCGATCATGCTGATGATGGTGGTGCTCTCTTATTCACGGCTGTTGAAGATCGAGGCCAGTGAAAACAGCGTGCGCGACGATGCCATTCCCGGTGTTTACTACAGCTCGATGATTCGCGGCGCGTGGGTCGACAGTTATTTGCAGACCCAGGAATTGCTGGGCCTGAAGGAAGGGCAGGGCATTTCCAGTGAAGACGCTGCCGACTACAAGGCCTTCGAAACTCGCCTGCAAGAGCAGATGGCCAACTATCGCAAGACCATGGCGACCGAAGAGGACCGCTCCGAGTTCGCCCTGTTCGAGAAGTATCATGACGCCTACATCCAGGTTCAGGATGCCGTGCTCGACCTGCACCGGCGCAATCTTGAGGCCGAGGCGATCAAGCTGTTCACCGAAAAACTGACCCCGGCCTGGTACACCGGGCGCATGAAACTCAACGACATCATCGGCGAGAACAAGGTCGTCGCCGACAATGCCATGGCCAATATCGATGATGCCGTGGCCGCCGCCAAAGTCAGCATGATCATTTCCCTGCTGGTGGCCGTGCTGGCCGCCGGCCTGTGCGGTCTGTTGCTGATGCGCGCGATCATGGCGCCGATGAACCGCATCGTGACGATCCTTGAAATCATGCGTACCGGTGACCTCAGCTCGCGCCTGAACCTTGATCGCAAAGACGAATTCGGCGCGGTCGAAACCGGCTTCAACGATATGATGACCGAGTTGACCTCGCTGGTTTCCCAGGCGCAGCGTTCGTCGGTGCAGGTGACCACCTCGGTGACCGAAATCGCCGCCACCTCCAAGCAACAGCAAGCCACCGCCACCGAAACCGCCGCGACCACCACCGAGATCGGCGCGACCTCGCGGGAGATTGCCGCGACCTCGCGAGACCTGGTGCGCACCATGACCGAAGTGTCGACGGCTGCCGATCAGGCCTCGGTGCTCGCCGGCTCCGGCCAGCAAGGCCTGGCGCGCATGGAAGACACCATGCACTCGGTGATGGGCGCGGCCGATCTGGTCAATGCCAAACTGGCGATCCTCAACGAGAAGGCCGGCAACATCAATCAGGTGGTCGTCACCATCGTCAAAGTCGCCGACCAGACCAATCTGCTGTCGCTCAACGCTGCCATCGAAGCCGAGAAGGCGGGTGAATACGGGCGTGGGTTTGCCGTGGTCGCCACCGAGGTGCGGCGTCTGGCCGACCAGACCGCTGTCGCCACTTACGACATTGAACAAATGGTCCGCGAGATCCAGTCGGCGGTGTCGGCCGGGGTGATGGGCATGGACAAATTCTCTGAGGAAGTGCGTCGCGGCATGTCCGAAGTGCAGCAGGTCGGCGAGCAGTTGTCGCAGATCATCCATCAGGTGCAGGCGCTGGCGCCGCGGGTGTTGATGGTCAATGAAGGCATGCAGGCCCAGGCCACCGGTGCCGAGCAGATCAACCATGCGTTGGTGCAATTGGGTGACGCCAGCAGCCAGACCGTCGAGTCGCTGCGCCAGGCCAGTTTCGCCATCGACGAACTGAGCCAGGTGGCCGTCGGGCTGCGCAGCGGCGTTTCGCGATTCAAAGTCTGATGAACGAAGTCATCGCCAAGCGCGGTGTTGCGCCAGTGACGAAACCGGCATTGTTCCTGCTGTTTCGCATCGGCAGCGAACGTTACGCCCTGCGCGCCACCGAAGTGGCGGAAGTCTTGCCGCGCGTGGCGTTGAAGCCGATTGCCCGGGCGCCGCAATGGGTCGCCGGGGTGTTTGCCTATCGCGGTGCGGTGGTGCCGGTCATCGACCTCAGTGCCTTGACCTTCGGCCAGCCTGCCGAGGCGCGCACCAGCACGCGGCTGGTGCTGGTCAACTATCGCCCGGATGACGCCGAGTCCGCGCAGTGGCTCGGGCTGATTCTCGAGCAGGCGACCGATACCCTGCGTTGCCATCCTGAAGATTTTCAGCCTTACGGCCTGGATAACCGCGAGGCACCGTACCTCGGTCCGGTGCGCGAAGACGCCCAGGGGCTGGTGCAGTGGGTGCGGGTCAATGACTTGCTCGACGAGTCGGTGCGCGCCTTGCTGTTCCCCGATCCGCCGCGTGACCCGGCGCAGCTTGAGGCGCAGGCATGAGCGGCGATCAGCGGTTTTTCGATTTTCTCAAAGAGCGCATCGGCCTCGATGTGACCTCGGTCGGCCCGGCGATCATCGAGCGTGCCGTGCGTCAGCGCACCACGCTTTCGCAGGCGGCTGATAACGATGATTACTGGCGATTGCTGCAAGGCTCGCGAGATGAACAGCAGGCGCTGATCGAAGCGGTGATCGTGCCGGAGACGTGGTTTTTCCGTTATCCGGAATCCTTTGCCACGCTGGGCAAACTGGCGCGCACCCGCCTTAAGGAACTGAACAACATGCGCGCTCTGCGCATTCTCAGCCTGCCGTGTTCCACCGGCGAAGAACCCTATTCGATTGCCATGGCCCTGCTCGATGCCGGATTGCAGCCGCATCAATTCAAGGTCGATGGCATGGACGTCAGCCCGCTTTCGGTAGAGAAGGCGCGGCGTGCGTTGTATGGCAAGAACTCGTTTCGCGGCCAGGATCTGGATTTCCGCGAACGGCATTTTTTCGCCGAGCAGGATGGCCATCGGGTCAACGAAAACGTGCGTGAACAGGTGCGCTTGCAGGTCGGCAATGTGCTCGATCCAGCACTTTTGGCCAGTGAGCCGGCGTTCGATTTTGTGTTCTGCCGCAACTTGCTGATCTACTTCGACCAGCCAACCCAGAAGCAGGTGTTTGAAGTGCTCAAGCGCCTGACGCATTTCGACGGCGTGCTGTTTATCGGCCCGGCCGAGGGCAGTCTGCTCGGCCGCCTGGGCATGCGCTCGATCGGCATTCCCCAGTCGTTCGCGTTCAGTCGTCACAGCGAACCGCACCCCGAGCCGTTGCCGACACCGAAACCGATCGCCGTGCCAATCAGCCAAGCGCTGCGCAATCCGCCGCCTGCGCCGGTTGTGCGCAATCGCCCGTTTGCTGCCGTGACGCCCTTGCCGACCGTTCCGAAAGCGGCGAATCAGGACGCCGCGACCTTGCTGGCGCACATCGCTGCGCTGGCCAACGAAGGCAAAAGTGCCGAAGCCCGCGCTGCTTGCGAACAGTACCTGCGCAGCCATGAGCCAGTGGCGCAGGTGTTCTACTGGCTCGGCCTGCTCAGCGATGTCGCCGGCCTGACCCTCGAAGCCCAGGGTTTCTATCGCAAGGCGCTGTATCTCGAACCGCAACACCCCGAAGCGTTGATGCACCTGGCGGCGTTGCTGCAGGCCCAGGGCGATACGGCGGGTGCCCGACGATTGCAGGAGCGTGCCGCCCGCAGCGGCCGCACCGCCGACAGTGAGCGCAAACGATGATCGCGTCCGACTCTTTCAATGTCACCCACGAAGACGCCCGCGCCATCGACGATTGCTGGAATCGCATCGGCATTCATGGCGACAAGTCCTGCCCGCTGCTCGAAGAACACATTCATTGCCGCAACTGCTCGGTGTATTCCGCCGCCGCCACGCGCCTGCTCGACCGGTATGCCTTGCAGCAGGACCAGCGCGACCCGGTGGCCAGCGCCGTGGAGACGGACGTAAAGACCCGCTCGCTGCTGATGTTCCGCCTCGGCGAAGAATGGCTGGGACTGGCCACGCGCAGTCTGGTGGAAGTCGCGCCGATGCAGGCCATTCACTCGCTGCCGCATCAGCGCTCGCGGGCTCTGCTGGGCGTGGCCAACGTGCGCGGAGCGCTGGTGGCGTGCCTGTCGCTGGTCGAATTGCTCGATCTGGATGCCAATGCCGCGCCGGCCACCGGAGCGCGGATCATGCCGCGCATGCTGATCATCGCCGCCCATGGCGGGCCGGTGGTGGTGCCGGTGGACGAGGTCGACGGCATTCATGCCATTGACGAGCGCATCCTTGCGGCGGCGTCGCAATCCGCTGCACAAGCCAGCGCCAAATACACTCGCGGTGTCCTGCAATTTCGCGGTCGCAGCTTGCGCTGGCTCGACGAAGAACAGCTGCTGTCCGCCGTGACCCGGAGCCTGACATGACCCCCGAGCAAATGCGCGACGCCTCGCTGCTCGAGCTTTTCAGCCTTGAAGCCGAGGCCCAGACCCAGGTCCTCAGCGCCGGGTTGCTGGCGCTGGAACGTAATCCGACCCAGGCCGATCACCTCGAATCGTGCATGCGCGCGGCGCACTCGCTCAAAGGCGCGGCGCGGATCGTCGGCATCGACAGCGGCGTCAGCGTCGCGCATGTCATGGAAGATTGCCTGGTCAGCGCGCAGGAAGGGCGCCTGCTGCTGCGTCCCGAGCATATCGACGCGTTGTTGCAGGGCACCGATTTGCTCATGCGCATCGCCACGCCGGCGAACGCGCCGCAACCGCCCGATATCGAAGCTTATGTAGCGTTGATGGCGCGGTTGCTCGATCCGTCCGCAGCTCCGGCACCCGCGCCTGTCGCCGCGCCGCCGATGGCCGAGCTGCAGCTTGAGCCAGCGCCAATACCTGCGCCCTCCGTGGAAACGCCAGTCGAAATTGCCGAACCGGCACCGCGCAAAAGCAAACGCACCACGGAAGGTGGCGAGCGCGTCTTGCGGGTGACCGCCGAACGCCTGAACAGCCTGCTCGATCTGTCGAGCAAATCGCTGGTGGAAACCCAGCGGCTCAAGCCGCATCTGGCGACCATGCAGCGCCTCAAACGCATGCAGAACAACGGCCTGCGCGCGCTGGAAAACCTCAACGTGCACCTCAAGGAACACGCCTTGAGCCTTGAGGCGCTGGAAGCCCTCGAAGACGCGCGCCGTTTGCTCGCCGAATCGCAACAACTGCTCAGCGAGAAAAACGCTGAACTGGATGAATTCGCCTGGCAGGCCAGCCAACGCGCGCAAGTGCTCTACGATACCGCGCTGGCCTGTCGCATGCGTCCTTTCGCCGACGTCCTCAGCGGCCAGGTGCGCATGGTCCGCGACCTGGGGCGAAGCCTGGGTAAACAGGTGCGTCTGGAGATCGAGGGTGAGAAAACCCAGGTCGACCGCGACGTACTGGAAAAGCTCGAAGCGCCGCTCACGCACTTGTTGCGCAACGCGGTCGATCACGGCATCGAAACGCCCGAACAACGCCTGCTTCAAGGCAAGCCGGAAGAAGGCCTGATTCGCCTGCGCGCCTCGCATCAGGCCGGTTTGCTGGTGCTGGAACTGAGTGACGACGGCAACGGTGTCGACCTGGAAAAAGTCCGCCGCAGCATCGTCGAACGGCAGTTATCCCCAGCCGAAACCGCTGCGCAATTGAGCGAGGACGAACTGCTGACCTTCCTGTTCCTGCCCGGCTTCAGTCTGCGCGACAAGGTCACCGAGGTGTCCGGTCGCGGCGTCGGCCTCGATGCGGTGCAGCACATGGTCCGCCAGTTGCGCGGGGCCGTGGTGCTGGAGCAGACGGCGGGCGAGGGTAGTCGCTTTCATCTGGAAGTGCCGTTGACGCTGTCGGTGGTGCGCAGTCTGGTGGTGACCGTCGGTGAAGAGGCTTATGCCTTTCCGCTGGCGCACATCGAACGAATGTGCGATCTGGCTCCCGAAGACATCGTTCAAGTCGAAGGCCGCCAGCATTTCTGGCACGAAGGCCGGCATGTCGGGCTGGTCGCGGCCAGTCAGTTGCTCAATCGCCCGGCCAGCCAGAACA
The DNA here is from genome assembly GCF_043496865.1 of Pseudomonas retamae. Classification (NCBI taxonomy): domain Bacteria; kingdom Pseudomonadati; phylum Pseudomonadota; class Gammaproteobacteria; order Pseudomonadales; family Pseudomonadaceae; genus Pseudomonas; species Pseudomonas retamae. The sequence continues at coordinate 32,215 of NZ_JBIEIL010000023.1, read as the reverse complement.
GCGGCGAAACCCTTAAGGTTGTGGTGATTCGCGAGCGCGATGCGATCTATGGCGTGGCGGTCGAGCGCTTTATCGGCGAACGCACGCTGGTGGTGTTGCCGCTCGATGAGCGGCTGGGCAAGGTTCAGGATATTTCCGCCGGCGCCTTGCTCGATGACGGGTCAGTGGTGCTGATTGTCGACGTCGAAGACATGCTGCGTTCGGTCGACAAGTTGCTTAACACCGGGCGCCTGGAGCGTATTGCCCGTCACGGTAACCAAGCCGCGGAAGCGGCGCGCAAGCGGGTGCTGGTGGTCGACGATTCGCTGACCGTGCGCGAGCTGCAACGCAAACTCTTGCTCAACCGTGGCTACGATGTTGCGGTAGCGGTCGACGGCATGGACGGCTGGAATGCCCTGCGTTCCGAGGACTTCGATCTGCTGATCACCGACATCGACATGCCGCGCATGGATGGCATTGAACTGGTCAGCCTGCTGCGCCGCGACAACCGCCTGCAGTCGCTGCCGGTGATGGTCGTCTCGTACAAGGACCGCGAAGAAGACCGGCGCCGTGGACTGGACGCCGGCGCCGACTATTATCTAGCTAAAGCCAGTTTTCATGACGACGCCCTGCTCGACGCAGTGGTCGAGCTCATCGGAGGAGCGCGGGCATGAGGATCGCAATCGTCAATGACATGCCGCTGGCGGTGGAGGCGCTGCGCCGGGCGCTGGCCTTCGAGCCGGCGCATCAGGTGGTCTGGGTCGCCCGCAACGGTGCCGAGGCGGTGCAACTGTGTGCTGAAAACACCCCGGACCTGATCCTGATGGACCTGATCATGCCGGTCATGGACGGCGTCGAGGCCACCCGGCGGATCATGGCCGAGACCCCGTGTGCCATCGTCATCGTCACCGTCGACCGCCAGCAGAACGTGCACCGGGTGTTCGAGGCCATGGGCCACGGCGCGCTGGATGTGGTCGATACTCCGGCGGTTGGCGGCGGCAACCCGCAGGAAGCGGCGGCGCCATTGCTGCGCAAGATCCTCAATATCGGCTGGCTGATTGGTGACAAAGCGCCACGCGCACGGCCGGCACCGACGGCTCAGCGCAGTTCGGCTTCACGCCAGCGGCTGGTGGCGATTGGTTCGTCTGCTGGCGGCCCGGCGGCATTGGAGGTTTTGCTCAAAGGCCTGCCCAGGGATTTCTCGGCGGCGATCGTGCTGGTCCAGCATGTCGACCAGGTGTTCGCCGCCGGCATGGCCGAATGGCTGGCCGGCGCCAGTGGCCTGGACGTGCGTCTGGCCCGCGAAGGCGAGCCGCCACAAAGCGGCGCGGTGCTGCTGGCCGGGACCAATCACCATATTCGCCTGCTCAAGAACGGCACGCTGGCCTACACCGCCGAACCGGTCAACGAAATCTACCGGCCCTCGATCGACGTGTTTTTCGAGAGCGTCGCCAATTACTGGAATGGTGACGCTGTCGGGGTTTTATTGACCGGGATGGGGCGCGACGGCGCGCAAGGGCTTAAGCTCATGCGCCAACAGGGTTATTTGACCATCGCCCAGGACCAGAACAGCAGTGCGGTGTACGGCATGCCCAAGGCCGCCGCGGCCATCGATGCCGCCGTGGAAATCCGTCCACTGGAAAGAATAGCGCCACGGTTGCTGGAGGTTTTCCCCAAATGAACAGGTATATCCGCAATCCTGGCCCCCGCAGCACTCAGGTGACCGCCCATGAATGATTTACAGATCGACGACATCAAAACCGACGAAAACGCCGCCATGGTGTTGTTGGTGGACGATCAGGCGATGATCGGCGAAGCGGTGCGCCGTGGGCTGTCGAGCGAAGAGAACATCGACTTCCACTTCTGCTCCGATCCGCAGCAAGCCATTGCCCAGGCCGTACGCATCAAGCCGACGGTGATCTTGCAGGACCTGGTGATGCCCGGCCTCGATGGCCTGAGTCTGGTGCGCGAATACCGCAACCATCCGGCGACCAAGGATATTCCGATCATCGTCCTGTCGACCAAGGAAGATCCACTGATCAAGAGCGCGGCGTTCTCCGCCGGCGCCAACGATTATCTGGTGAAGCTGCCCGACACCATCGAGTTGGTGGCGCGCATCCGCTATCACTCGCGTTCCTACATGACCCTGCTGCAGCGCGATGCCGCTTACCGTGCGCTGCGGGTCAGCCAGCAGCAATTGCTCGACACCAATCTGGTGCTGCAACGGCTGATGAACTCCGACGGACTGACCGGGTTGTCGAATCGCCGGCACTTCGACGAGTATCTGGAGCTGGAGTGGCGCCGCTCGTTGCGCGATCAGAGCCAGTTGTCGTTGTTGATGATCGACGTGGATTACTTCAAATCGTACAACGACAGCTTCGGCCACGTTGAGGGCGATGAAGCCTTGCGCAAGGTCGCAGCAGCCATTCGCGACGCCAGCGCGCGGCCATCCGACCTGCCGGCCCGTTATGGTGGTGAGGAGTTTGTGCTGGTGCTGCCGAATACCTCGCCGGGCGGCGCACGACTGGTGGCGGAGAAGCTGCGCCAGACCGTGGCGGCGCTGAAAATTCCGCACAACACCCCGGCGGCGGGCGACAGCCTGACCATCAGTATTGGTCTCGCGACCATGGTGCCGCAGGCGGGGACTGATTGCCGCCTGCTGATTTCGGCGGCGGACCGCGGGTTGTATCTGGCGAAGAACAATGGGCGTAATCAGGTCGGGATCGAGTAAACCACGTTGGCAATGCTATCCCCTGTGGGAGCGAGCCTGCTCGCGAAAGCGGCAGTACAGTCGACATCAATGTTGACTGAAACACCGCCTTCGCGAGCACGCTCGCTCCCACAGGGGATTTGTGCAAGTCGCTGACAAAGCACAATCACCCCCACAGCCGCCAGACGGGCTGCCGCGCCAGCCTGATTACGTTATACTCGCCGGCTTTCAAAAGTTCGCCAACGAGTGCTGCCCGTCATGGAAATCAACCCGATCCTGAACACCATCAAGGACCTGTCCGAGCGCTCCGAAACTATTCGGGGGTATCTTTGACTACGATCAAAAGCATGAGCGTCTGACCGAGGTCAATCGCGAGCTTGAAGATCCGAGTGTCTGGAACAAACCTGAATACGCCCAGGAACTGGGCCGCGAGCGCGCTGCGCTGGCGCAGATCGTCGATACGCTCGATGAACTGAACGCCGGTCTGGCCGATTGCCGCGACCTGCTGGACATGGCCGTCGAAGAAAACGACGAAGGCGCAGTCGGTGATGTTGTCGCCGAACTGGCCCGTCTCGAGGAAAGTCTGGCCAAGCTGGAATTCCGCCGCATGTTCAGCCATGAAATGGACCCGAACAACGCCTACCTGGACATCCAGGCCGGTTCCGGCGGTACCGAAGCGCAGGACTGGGCCAACATCCTGCTGCGCATGTACCTGCGCTGGGCCGACAAACGCGGTTTCGAAGCGACCATCATGGAACTGTCCGCCGGTGAAGTCGCCGGTATCAAGGGCGCGACCGTGCACATCAAGGGCGAATACGCCTTTGGCTGGCTGCGTACCGAGATCGGCGTGCACCGTCTGGTGCGCAAGAGCCCGTTCGACTCCGGCAACCGTCGCCACACCTCGTTCTCGGCGGTGTTCGTCTCGCCAGAGATCGACGACAAGGTCGAAATCGAAATCAACCCGGCAGACCTGCGCATTGACACCTATCGTTCCTCCGGTGCCGGTGGTCAGCACGTAAACACCACCGACTCGGCCGTACGTATCACCCACGTACCGACCAACACCGTGGTCAGCTGCCAGAACGAACGTTCCCAGCACGCCAACAAGGACACCGCCATGAAAATGCTGCGGGCCAAGTTGTACGAGCAGGAAATGCAGAAACGCAACGCCGCGTCGCAAGCGCTGGAAGACACCAAGTCCGATATCGGCTGGGGTCACCAGATCCGCTCTTACGTGCTCGATGCGTCGCGGATCAAGGATCTGCGCACCAACATCGAACGCAGCGATTGCGACAAGGTGCTCGACGGCGACATCGACGAGTATCTGGAAGCCAGCCTGAAATCGGGCCTGTAACAGACGCCAACACAGGATCGACCGTTTCCGCTCGATCCCTGTAGGAGCCAGCCCTGCTGGCGATCCCCGGGCCGCAAGGTCCGGGGGCAACGAACCTGATGGAATATCTAAAGACATGAGCGACCAACAACTCGACCCGCAAGCCCTGCAACAGGAAGAAAACTCCCTGATCGCCTTGCGCAAGGAAAAGCTTGCTGCCGAGCGCGCCAAGGGCAATGCCTTCCCGAACGACTTCCGCCGCGACAACTACTGCGATGCGTTGCAGAAACAGTACGCGGACAAGACCAAGGAAGAGCTGGCAGAGGCTGCAATCCCGGTCAAGGTTGCCGGTCGCATCATGCTCAACCGTGGCTCGTTCATGGTGATCCAGGACATGACCGGGCGCATCCAGGTCTACGTCAACCGCAAGACCTTGTCGGAAGAAACCCTGGCCGCGGTGAAAACCTGGGACATGGGCGACATCATTGCCGCCGAAGGCACCCTGGCGCGTTCCGGCAAGGGCGACCTGTACGTTGAAATGACCAATGTGCGTCTGCTGACCAAGTCGCTGCGCCCGCTGCCGGACAAGCACCACGGCCTGACCGACACCGAACAGCGCTACCGTCAGCGTTACGTTGACCTGATCGTCAACGAAGACGTGCGCCAGACCTTCCGCGTACGTTCGCAAGTGATCGCGCACATCCGCAGCTTCCTGATGAAGCGCGACTTCCTCGAAGTCGAAACGCCGATGCTGCAGACCATTCCTGGCGGCGCCGCGGCCAAACCGTTCGAAACCCACCACAACGCGCTGGACATGGAAATGTTCCTGCGTATCGCGCCGGAGCTGTACCTCAAGCGTCTGGTCGTCGGTGGTTTCGAGAAAGTCTTCGAGATCAACCGCAACTTCCGTAACGAAGGCGTCTCGACCCGTCACAACCCTGAATTCACCATGTTGGAGTTCTATCAGGCCTACGCCGATTATGAAGACAACATGGACCTGACCGAAGAACTGTTCCGCGAGCTGGCGCAGCTGGTATTGGGCAGCACCGATGTGCCGTACGGCGACAAGGTGTTCCACTTCGGCGAGCCGTTCGTGCGTCTGTCGGTGTTCGACTCGATCCTCAAGTACAACCCTGAGCTGACCGCCGATGATCTGAACGACATCGACAAGGCCCGCGCCATCGCCAAGAAGGCCGGCGCCAAGGTGCTGGGCTTCGAAGGTCTGGGAAAATTGCAGGTGATGATTTTCGAAGAACTGGTCGAGCACAAGCTGGAACAGCCGCACTTCATTACTCAGTACCCGTTCGAAGTATCGCCACTGGCCCGTCGCAACGACGACAACCCGAACGTCACCGACCGTTTCGAGCTGTTCATCGGCGGCCGTGAAATCGCCAACGCCTACTCCGAGTTGAACGACGCCGAAGACCAGGCCGAGCGCTTCATGGCGCAGGTGGCCGACAAGGACGCCGGCGACGACGAGGCCATGCACTACGACGCCGACTTCGTGCGTGCGCTGGAGTACGGCATGCCGCCAACGGCCGGTGAAGGCATCGGCATCGACCGTCTGGTGATGTTGCTGACCAACTCGCCGTCGATTCGCGATGTGATCCTGTTCCCGCACATGCGACCGCAAGCGTAAACGTTTCAGTTAAAAAGCCGCCTAAAACAGGCGGCTTTTTATTGCCTGTCTGGTACAAATGTATCAATTGGTTAATTTGAAATTAGTAGAGGAAGTGCTGTCGTGATGGGTGCAATAGCTCAAGAAGGTGCAGCGGGTATCGCCACTGCGGTCGCTGAAAGTGTTCAGTACCAGGGCCGCAAGGCCAGCCGACAGGGCAGTGAGCAGCGTCGCCAGGACATTCTCGACGCGGCGATGCGCATTGTCGTGCGCGACGGCGTGCGTGCCGTGCGCCACCGCGCAGTGGCGGCCGAGGCCGGTGTGCCGCTGTCGGCGACCACGTATTATTTCAAGGACATCGACGACCTGCTCACCGATACCTTCGCCCAGTACGTGGAGCGCAGCGCGGCATACATGGCCAAGCTGTGGATCAACAACGAAGGCCTGTTGCGCGAAATGGTCGTCAGCGGCGACGGCAGCCCGGAGTCACGCTCGCAACTGGCCGACGACATCGCGCGGCTGATGGCCGACTACGTGCACCGGCAACTGATCAACCGTCGCGAACATCTGATGGCCGAACAGGCGTTTCGCCAGGAAGCGCTGCTCAACCCGCGTCTGGCGATCCTGGTGCGCTCGCATCAGCAGATTCTGTTGCAGGGCACCTGCCAGTTGTTTCAGGTTTTGGGCTCGCGCGAACCGCAGCAGGATGCCAAAGTGTTGACGGCGATTATCGGACGGATGGAATATCAGGGCCTGCTCAACGACGCCGAGCCTTTGGCCGAAGAGGACATGCTTGGCATCCTGACGCGGTATATGCACCTGGTGCTGGCGTCAGTGTAATCCGCTGTTGCTTCACCCTGTGGGAGCGAGCCTGCTCGCGAATGCGGTCTGACATTCAACATCTTTTTTGCCTGACACACCGCTTTCGCGAGCAGGCTCGCTCCCACAGGGTAATGTGGCGATGTTCAGGGCCGTGTGTTCATAAGGAGTATTGAATGAAAGCCTGGCGTGGCGTGCTGATGGCCCTGTCGTTGCTGCTGCTCAGTGGCTGTCTGGTGACGTTCAAGGAGCCGCTGGCGGCCAGCGATCCGGCGCCCAAGGGCCTTCTTGGCAAGTGGTCGAGCACCAATGCCTGGGGCGAGCCGATGAATCTTGAGCTGACCCGCGTCGGCAATCACCGCTACCAGGCCGTTACCTGGTTCAAGGCCAAACCGCGCGAACGCGAAGCCTATCCGTTTACCGTGTCACGGCATGGCAACCGCTGGTATCTGTCGGCGAAAGTGCCGGCGCGTTTCGGCGGCCACTTCACCCTTGCCGGGTTCGAAATCACCGACAAGCGCGAACTGGTGATCTACAACCTCGATCTCGAGCAGATCAATCAAGCGATCAAACAGCACGCCTTCGACGGTAAGGCCTTCCAGACCGACGATGGCGACGGCGTACACGTCGACGGCAACCTCGACAAGGTCTTCGCTTACCTTGATGATCCGGCCAATTCCGATGTCTTCGTTGAAGCTGCGCGCTATCAGCGCCAGGCCAGCGCCCAATAATTCATACGTCAGGTTTTCTACAGGAGTTTCGGGTGGACGATTACCAGCAGACGATACGCATGTTGTCCGATCGCATTGTGCTGGCGCAGACGCCGATCCGCGTGCTCGATGCGGTCAAGTGGGACGAGAACGTGCGCAAGGGCTTTCTCAAGGCCAAGGGCAAGGAAATGCCCGCCATCGATCGCGACTACTACCTCAATCGGCCGCTGTCCTTCGATTCGAGCCAGGTCAAGCTGGAGTTTCAGAACATCGAGCGCGACATTACCCGCCAGCTCGGCCAGTTCAACCCGGTCGGGCAGATCATGCGGCGCATGTGCAAGGAATACCGCATGGTCGTGCGCATGCTCGAAGCGCGCGGCACCGAGGATTTCGGCCTGATTTCGCAAGAACTGTACGGCGCCGCGTCCGATGCCTTCCATGCCGGAGACCCGACCCTGGCCGACCTTGGCCTGATGATGTCCGACTACCTGAACAACATCGATGGTCGCGGCGATCTGAAAGACGAGCCGAAGATCCTCACCGCCAAGGACGCCGTACACCTGCTGCAAACCCGCTTGAACAAGGTATTCGGCGAGGCGGAGGAGACCATCCGCGTGTTCGAGTCCGACGGCATCGTCGCCGACGCGGCGGCGGGCGCCGACTACATCAAGATCCGCACCGACGCGATGTTCAACAACCGTGACGTTCGCGCACTGGAAGTTCATGAAGGGCTGGTGCATGTCGGCACTACGCTCAATGGTTTGAACCAGCCGATCTGCACGTTTCTGTCGAAAGGTCCGCCGTCGTCGACGGTGACCCAGGAAGGTCTGGCAATCCTGATGGAAATCATCACGTTCGCCTCCTACCCGAGTCGCCTGCGCAAACTGACCAACCGGACCCGTGCGATTCACATGGTCGAGGAGGGCGCGGACTTTTTGCAGGTGTTCGAGTTTTTCCGCGAGCAAGGCTTCGAAATGGCGGAAAGCTATGGCAATGCCAGTCGGGTGTTCCGCGGTTCGACGCCGACCGGTCTGCCATTCACCAAAGACTTGTCCTACCTCAAGGGCTTCATCATGGTTTACAACTACATTCAGTTGGCCGTGCGCAAAGGCAAGCTCGAGCAGATTCCGCTGTTGTTCTGCGGCAAGACCACGCTGGAAGACATGCGTACCCTGCGCCAGTTGGTGGACGAGGGGCTGGTGGTGCCGCCCAAGTATCTGCCGGATCAGTTCCGCGATCTGAATGCGTTGTCGGCGTGGATGTGCTTCTCCAACTTCCTCAACCACTTGAGCCTGGATCGGATCGAAGCGGACTACTCCAATATCCTCTGACCGCCCGACACCGAACCCCTGTGGGAGCGAGCCTGCTCGCGAATGCGATTTCATATTCAACATTAATGTTGACTGACACACCGCTTTCGCGAGCAGGCTCGCTCCCACAGTTTTGATTTGTGTTAAGCCCCTATTTTTGCGAGGTTTCACCGGATGAGAATCCTCGGCATTCTTTGCCTGCTTCTGACCCTTGGCGGCTGCAGTTCGCTGCTGTTCTACCCCGAACCGGGCCAGGTCTTCACCCCGGAAAAAGCCAAACTCGACTACCGCACGGTCACGCTGGTCACTGCCGATGGCCTGAAACTAAACGCTTGGTGGCTGCCGGCCAAACCCGGCGTGGAAGTCAAAGGCACGGTGCTGCATCTGCACGGCAACGGCGGCAACCTGCCAATGCATCTCGGCGGCAGTTGGTGGTTGCCGAAAAACGGCTATCAAGTGCTGCTGGTGGATTATCGCGGGTACGGCTTGTCCGAAGGCAAGCCGAGCCTGCCAGCGATCTACCAGGACATCGACGCCGCATTCGCCTGGCTGGACCAGTCCCCGGAAGTCAAAGGCAAACCGCTGGTGCTGCTCGGGCAAAGTCTCGGTGGCGCGATGGCAGTGCATTGGCTGGTGCAGCATCCCGAGCGGCAGAAACAGCTCAAGGCTCTGGTGCTCGACGGTGTGCCCGCCAGTTATCGCAGCGTCGGCCAGTATGCGCTGAGCACGTCGTGGCTGACCTGGCCGTTGCAGGTGCCGCTGTCGTGGCTGGTGCCGGACGGGGACAGCGCGATCAAGTCGATGGCGCAACTCACCGGCGTGCCGAAACTGATTTTCCACAGCATCGACGATCCGCTGGTGCCGATGGCCAATGGCATCCGTCTGTATCAAGCGGCGCCGCCACCGCGGGTGCTGCAACTGACCCGCGGGGGTCATGTGCAGACCTTCGGCGACCCGGTGTGGCAGCAGGTGATGCTGCGTTATTTCGACGACCCCGAGCATTTCAACGGCCTGCGCCGCCTCGGCGAAATCCCCAATTACCCGTCGCCTCCGAATTCTGAAGATGAGAACCCGCAATGACTGAAGAACGTAACGCCATCCCGCTGATCATCACCGGTATCTGCAGCATCCTCGGCACCGTCGGGGCGCTGTGGTACTACGGCTACCTGCACTTCGCAAAACCCGAGGATGCGTTGCTGCTCAACGAGTTCACCATGCTCAAGACCGTGCCCGGTGAGGACTACAAACTATCGCTGACTCCCGCGCCGCAAGTGGCGCAGTGCATTGACGGGGTATTGGTGCTGTTTGATACCGAGCAGAAAGGCCTGACCGGGGTGCTGGTCAATGCGCAGAAGAAGGCTGTGCGGTGCATGGGTGAAGAGACGCCGCAGAAGCTGCAAGAGTGATTTTGCAGGCCCAGCCCTCACCCTAACCCTCTCCCAGAGGGAGAGGGGACTGACCGAGGTGTTCTTTCGCTATCGATCGACCTGAAAGACCAGGTCGATTATGGATTCACCGCAAATTTTCCCGCCGGCAGATCTCCACGACATCCCCCAATCGGCTCCCTCTCCCTCCGGGAGAGGGCTGGGGTGAGGGGCCGCGATCTCAGCCCGCACAAAAAAGCCCCGCCTGAACCGAATCAAGCGGGGCTTTTGCGTTCCAGCGCGAACCTTAGTTCGAACTCACCGAAGAGCGCGGTGCAACCGGCTGGTTGTCATTGGAAATGGTCACTTCCACCCGACGGTTCATCGCACGGCCCGAGACGCTGCCGTTATCGGCGACCGGGTATTCCTTGCCATAACCCTGAGCGACGATACGCGAAGGATCGACACCCATTTTGATCAGGGCCATTTGCACCGAAGTCGCACGGCGCTCGGACAGCGACTGGTTGTAGCTGGCGGTACCGGTGCTGTCGGTGTAACCCTCGACGATCACTTTGCGATCCGGGTTTTCCTGAAGGAATTGCGCCAGTTTGTTGATGTTCACCAGACCGCTGGATTTCAGGTCAGCCTTGTTGGTGGCGAACAGCACGTCACCGAACGTCACCAGCGTGCCGCGATCGGTCTGCTTGGCGTTGAGGCTGTCCTGCAGCTGTTTGATCTGCTGGTCACGGGCATCCAGACGGGCCTGTGCACGTTGTGCAGCGGCGTTCTTCAGGTTGTTCTCAGCGGTGCGCAGGGCGATGGTCTGCTTGGCCACTTCCACACGCTGGTTGGTGAGGTAAGCCAGTTGGTCAACCTTGGCCGCGTCCTCTTTATCCAGATAGGCTTTGTCGGCCTTGTCCAGGTAATCGCTGGCGTCTTTGGTTTCCAGCGCGGCGACTTTGCTCGCCTGCGGGTTGGCCTGCAGGCCGGCGTAGTTGGTGCGTGCCTGTTCCAGGTTCGGGTTAGGCGGGGTGGAGCAGGCGGCCAGAGCAACGCTTGCGGCCAGAAGAGCGGGAATCATCAGTTGCTTACGCATAATTTGTCGTCCTTTCTAATCGATAAGAGATTCAGCTTTGCAATCGGGATGCGCGCTTACTGCACGGTGCGCTGACTTTCCTGACGCAGTTCCTGAACACCTTTCTGGGAATCCTTCACAGCCTGTTCGGCCTTGGCGGCCTGAGCCTTGCGTTCAGCGACGCGAGCGTCCCACTCAGCCTGTTCGGACAGGCGACGGGCTTCGTCGTACTTCTTGTCGTGCATGGCGATTTCAGCTTGTTTCAGTTTGTCCTGAGCCTGCTTCATTTCCACCGCAGCGAACTCGGTACCGCCGGCGCTGACGGCGCTGTTGACGGCCGATTGGGTCACGGCGTATTGCTCGGTCGGTGGATTACCGGCGCAACCGGCCAGCACGAAGCTGGTGCCGATGGCCAGAGCGGCCAGTTTCAGACCGCGCAAGTGGGAAAACGTGGATTGGGTTTTCATGGTCTTCAACTCCATTAGGCATCTCCTGAAAGTACAACTGAATCCATCCTGGCAGAGGAGCCGAAAGCATCGCTTGTTGACGCGAATTGAAACGCTCGTTCCAGGCGTGGTTATCTGTTCCGACCGAAGGGATTTTTGAAAAGTTCAGAAAAGATGGCCTATCGCCAAAAATTAAATTGACCGTTTGGACAAGGCTCTGGAACGGGAACTTTGGCGGTTTGAAGCGGTACGCGCGGGTGAGTTTTAAGGTAAATATCAGGGTTAGCAGGGCCCTGTGGGAGCTGGCTTGCCAGCGATGAGGCCATCATGCTCAGCACATCTTTGACTGAAATGACGCCATCGCGGGCAAGCCCGCTCCCACAGGTTTTTCTGTGTCAGGCTTCAGTGATTCTGTTTGTTCTCGGCTGAAGCCAGATCATGCAAATGCCGCCGCGACAACGCCAGAAAACGTGGCGTCGGCCCGACATCTTCGTACAGCGGATCACCTTCCTCATCGGTGGCGACCACCGTCGAGCCTTTCACATACGGCAGGCTCGCCTCGAATTCTTCAAGCGCCGCGCCGATCAGCTCGCCGAGCAATTCTTCAGGGTGGCGTTTGGGGTACATCTCGGCAATCGCGGCCAGCCTTGCGGCAGATTCCACGTCCAGATGAATCGTGTAGCCAGTGTCGGTCAGGCGACCTTTGGCGTTTTCTTCCCAATGCTGGGCAAGTTCACGGATTTTCATGATGACCTCATTTCGCACCTGCTCATGGCAGGTCTGGGTGAGTGTCCGCCAGAGCCGGCGGCAAGCCGTCGTGCGGCTTACTGTTGAGACTAGCTTTGCCGCTCAAGGTTTAAAGTCCCTTCGTCGGCTGCTTGTAAGAAGCGCCGCAGAGCGGCACTCTCTCGAGCAAAGCATTCGTTTCTGCGCCGTCCCCGATTACCGCTGGAGAACTGCTGATGACCGATATTGATGCACGCTTGCGCGAAGATGTTCACCTGCTCGGAGAGCTGTTGGGCAACACCATTCGAGATCAGTACGGCGAGCCGTTCCTCGCCAAGATCGAGCAGATCCGCAAGGGCGCCAAGGCCGACCGGCGCGGCTCGATGGACGCTGAACTGAGCGCCAGCCTCAATCAGCTGAGCGAAGACGAATTGCTCCCGGTGGCGCGCGCCTTCAACCAGTTTCTGAATCTGGCGAACATCGCCGAGCAGTATCAATTGATTCATCGGCGCGAAGAATCGCAGCCGGCGCCGTTCGAATCCCGGGTATTGCCTGAACTGCTCGCGCGTTTGCGCAGCGAAGGGCACAGCGCCGAATCCCTGGCCCGGCAACTGGCGCGGCTGGAAATCGAACTGGTGCTGACCGCGCACCCGACCGAAGTGGCCCGCCGCACCTTGATCCAGAAGTATGACGCGATCGCCGCGCAACTTGCCGCACAGGACCATCGCGACCTGACCAGCGCCGAACGCGAACAGATCCACACCACCCTGCAACGATTGATCGCCGAAGCCTGGCACACCGAAGAAATCCGCCGCACGCGACCGACGCCGGTCGACGAAGCCAAATGGGGCTTTGCAGTGATCGAACATTCGCTGTGGCAGGCGATTCCCAACCATATGCGCAAGGCTGACAAGGCGTTGCACGAAGCTACGGGCCTGCGCCTGCCGCTGGAGGCCGCGCCGATTCGCTTCGCCTCGTGGATGGGCGGCGACCGTGACGGCAACCCCAACGTCACTGCAGCCGTAACGCGCGAAGTGTTATTGCTGGCGCGCTGGATGGCCGCCGACCTGTACCTGCGCGACGTCGATCACCTCGCCGCCGAACTGTCGATGCAACAAGCCAGTGATACGCTCAGGGCCCAGGCCGGCGACAGCGCCGAACCGTACCGCGCGGTGCTCAAGCAATTGCGCGAGCGCCTGCGCGCGACGCGTAATTGGGCTCACGCCGCACTCACCGCGCCAACGCCCGCACCTGCCGAGGTGCTGCACAACAACCGTGATCTACTCGGGCCGCTGGAGTTGTGTTTCAACTCGCTGCACGAATGCGGCATGGGCGTGATCGCCGACGGACCATTGCTCGATTGCCTGCGCCGCGCCGTGACTTTTGGTCTGTTTCTGGTGCGTCTGGACGTGCGTCAGGATTCCGCGCGGCACAGCTCGGCGATGACCGAAATCACCGACTACCTCGGCCTCGGCCGTTACGAGGATTGGGATGAAGAACAACGGATCAAATTCCTCACTGAGGAACTGAGCAACCGCCGCCCGTTGTTGCCAGCGCACTTCAAACCATCGGCCGATACCGCCGAAGTGCTCAACACCTGCAAGGAAATCGCCGCTGCCCCGGCGGCTTCGCTCGGCTCTTACGTAATTTCCATGGCCGGCGCGGCTTCCGACGTGCTTGCCGTGCAATTGCTGCTGAAGGAATCCGGCGTGCTGCGGCCGATGCGCGTGGTGCCGCTGTTCGAAACCCTCGCCGACCTCGACAACGCCGGGCCAGTGATGGAGCGGCTGTTGCTGCTGCCGGGTTACCGCGCGCGCCTGCAAGGCCCGCAGGAAGTGATGATCGGTTACTCCGACTCGGCCAAGGACGCCGGCACTACCGCGGCGGCGTGGGCGCAATACCGCGCGCAGGAACGGCTAGTGGAAATCTGCCGTGAGCAGCAAGTCGAATTGTTGTTGTTCCATGGTCGCGGCGGCACCGTCGGCCGTGGCGGCGGCCCGGCGCACGCGGCGATTCTGTCGCAGCCACCGGGTTCGGTGGCGGGGCGGTTCCGCACCACCGAGCAGGGCGAAATGATCCGTTTCAAATTCGGCCTGCCGGACATCGCCGAGCAGAACCTCAATCTGTATCTGGCGGCGGTGCTCGAAGCGACATTGCTGCCACCGCCGCCGCCAACGCCCGAATGGCGGCACCTGATGGACGAACTGGCGGCGGACGGTGTCAGCGCTTACCGCCAGGTGGTGCGCGAGAATCCGCAGTTCGTCGAGTACTTCCGCCAGTCCACGCCGGAGCAGGAACTGGGGCGCCTGCCGCTCGGCAGTCGTCCGGCCAAGCGCCGCGCCGGCGGCATCGAGAGCCTGCGGGCGATCCCGTGGATCTTCGGCTGGACGCAAACGCGACTGATGCTGCCGGCGTGGCTCGGCTGGGAGTCGGCGCTGAGCAAGGCGCTGGAACGCGGCGAAGGCCAGTTGCTCGGGCAGATGCGCGAGCAGTGGCCGTTCTTCCGCACGCGCATCGACATGCTGGAGATGGTGTTGGCCAAGGCCGATGCCGATATCGCATTGTCCTACGATGAGCGTCTGGTCGAGTCGGATCTGCTGCCATTGGGCGCGCAGTTACGCGACCTATTGTCGCAGGCGTGCACCGTGGTGCTCGGCCTGACGGGTCAATCGCAGCTGCTCGCGCACAGCCCTGAAACCCTCGAATTCATCCGTCTGCGCAACACCTATCTTGACCCGCTGCATCTATTGCAGGCCGAACTGTTGGCGCGCTCGCGTCAGCAGGAAGTCGAGCAGGGCAGCCCGGTGGAGCAGGCGCTGCTGGTGTCTGTGGCGGGGATTGCCGCCGGTTTGCGAAATACCGGCTAACGTTTGCAACGGGGTACGCGGCATCGAGCAATCGCTGCCGGGTGCCGCTGTGCGTGAACGGGGAAAGTGCCGCCAGGCGACAGTTCATGTTGGGGTTGCGACTTGGGTTACCGCGTCGCAAGGTCGCGGCGGGCGTCGGTTTCTCCGACTTTTGGCGTCTTGTGTGGGCGCAGCCTGCTGTGTATCTTGATCAGCCTTTGGCCGTTTGTGCGGCCACGACCCGTATTTTTCAGGATGCGTCCCAAGCGGCGAATCCTTTGTTTTGTAAAAGCTTTTTATAAAAAAATTGAGGAGCACATCTAATGCGCGTCATTCTGCTGGGAGCTCCCGGGGCCGGTAAAGGTACTCAGGCTAAGTTCATCACCGAGAAATTCGGCATTCCACAAATTTCCACCGGCGACATGCTGCGCGCAGCGGTCAAGGCCGGTACGCCACTGGGCGTTCAAGCCAAGAGCATCATGGATGCCGGCGGCCTGGTGTCGGATGACCTGATCATCGCTCTGGTCAAGGACCGCATCGCCCAGCCTGACTGCGCCAACGGTTTCCTGTTCGACGGCTTCCCGCGCACCATTCCGCAGGCTGAAGCGCTGGTGACTGCCGGTGTCGAGCTGGACGCCGTGGTCGAAATCGCCGTTGAAGACGAAGAGATCGTCCAGCGCATCGCCGGCCGTCGTGTCCACGAAGCCAGCGGCCGCGTTTACCACATCGTCTACAACCCGCCAAAACTGGCCGGCAAGGACGACATCACCGGTGAAGAGCTGGTGCAGCGCAAGGACGACACCGAAGAAACCGTGCGTCATCGCCTGTCGGTCTACCATTCGCAGACCAAGCCGCTGGTGGAGTTCTATCAGAACCTTTCCGCGAAGAATGGTGGCAAGCCGAAGTACAGCCACATTCCTGGCGTCGGTTCGGTCGATGCGATCACCGCCAAGGTCCTCGCTGCGCTGAGCTGAAAAGTCTGAACCGCTGCATCATCCACGGCCCGCTTGCGGGCCGTAGTTGTTTATACTGACGCACTTTTTTTCCCACCCTTGTTCTGGAAACATCGATGAGTACCTTGCTGGCCCTGGACACCGCGACTGAAGCTTGCTCCGTTGCCTTGCTGCACGACGGCAAGGTGACGAGCCATTACGAGGTGATCCCGCGCCTGCACGCGCAAAAGTTGCTGCCGATGATCGAGCAGTTGCTGGCTGATGCAGGCACTACGCTGCAAGCAGTCGACGCCATTGCGTTCGGCCGTGGGCCGGGCGCATTCACCGGTGTGCGGATTGCCATCGGCGTGGTGCAGGGGCTGGCGTTCGCGCTGGATCGCCCGGTGTTGCCAGTATCCAATCTGGCCATGCTCGCGCAACGTGCGTTGCGCGAGCATGGCGTGGGTCAGGTCGCGGCGGCCATCGATGCGCGCATGGACGAAGTCTATTGGGGCTGCTACCGCGAGACGGCAGGGGAGATGCGTCTGGTCGGCGCCGAAGCCGTGCTGCCACCGGAAGTTGCGGCGCTGCCGGCCGACGCCAGTGGCGAGTGGTTCGGTGCCGGCACCGGTTGGGGCTACGGCGAGCGCATTGCAGTCGAGCTGACCGGCGCCGATGCCGGTATGCTGCCCCACGCCGAAGACCTGCTGACCCTGGCGCGGTTTGCCTGGGCGCGCGGCGAGTCAATCCCGGCGGACGACGCGCAGCCGGTCTACCTGCGCGATAAAGTCGCCACCCCCAAAGCCCGCTAAGTCACCGCTTTCCCCTGTGGGAGCGAGCCTGCTCGCGAAAGCGGTGGGTCAGCCAAGGAAATATTGGCTGACACGGCCATTCGCGAGCAGGCTCGCTCCCACACAGAAATAAGTCACACGCAAATATCGCCAATCGTCAGTTTTTTCCCCTCGTTTAAAACCTTTTGCGCTTTATGTGTTCTAGTTATCACTCGGCAGTTTGCTAAGTCGGTCAGGTGCCGCTAAATTGCCATCATTGATACCGAGCATGAAATTATGCGTATAGACGGCGTTTCCTCTCAGTCCTATCCCATCAAGCGCAAGCCTCGCAAAGGCCCTGTGACGGTGGACGAATCCCTCGACGATATCGACGGCGAGCTGGAGTTTCCAACTGAAGAGCAACTGGCGGCCCGTGCTGCTGCCAAAGCCACCGCGCAACGCCTGAGCAATCTGCCTGCCCGTCAGCAAGACATGATCTATCACCGCGCGATGAGCAAAAGCGTAGCGATGGCCTTGGCCAGCTACCTGAGCACCGCCGGTTTTGTCGATTGGGATGCCGACGTGCTGGGCCTCGATCTGTATATCTGATGGCTCTGCCTTACTACCTTGGATGTCCGTCCTGGAGCGAAAATGCCTGGCGCGAGTATCTGTATCCGGTAGACGCAAAAACCTCGGATTTTCTCGGTTTCTATTCCCAAGTCTTCAACGCCGTCGAAGGCAATACCACCTTCTACGCCAGCCCCTCGCCCGCCACCGTGCAGCGTTGGGCCGAGATCATGCCCGAACACTTTCGCTTCACCGCCAAATTCCCCGGCGACATCAGCCACAGCGGTGATTTGCGCGATCAATTGACCGCCGCCGAAACCTTCCTGCAGTTACTCAAGCCGCTCGGCAAACGGGTATCGCCGTTGTGGTTGCAACTGTCGAAAAGCTTTACCCCGCAGCGGCTGCCGGAACTGGCGACGTTCATCGATGCACTGGATTGCCCGTTGGCGGTGGAAGTGCGCAACGAGCAGTTTTTCGCCAAGGGCGAGAGTGAGCGCTTGCTCAACCGTCTGCTGCTGGATCGTGGTGTCGAACGTATCTGCCTTGATCCGCGTGCGCTGTTCAGCTGCCTGTCGACCGAGTCTTCGGTCATCCACGCACAATCGAAAAAGCCGCGAGTGCCGACGCGTCCGGCGGCGTTTACCCAGTTCCCGCAGGTGCGCTTCATCGGCCACCCTGAGCTTGAAGCCAACGACCCGTTTCTGCTGCCGTGGGTGAGCAAGATCGCCGAGTGGATCGAAGAAGGGCGTACGCCGTATATCTTTCTGCACACCGCCGACAATCTGCTCGCAGCGAAGCTGGCGCAACGTTTTCACACGCAATTGATGCAGCGTTTGCCTGGCTTGCCAGCGCTGCCTGAGCTATACAGAGAACCCGCCGCCGAGCAACTTGGCCTGCTCTGAGGCGTCTGTATTTTTCCGCCCGGAGCCTGCCGATGGACGCTTCAGCCCGCAACGAACAAGCCCGTAAAGCCTTTGCCTTCAAAGCCCTGCATGAACAATCGGGGATTTTCGTCATTCCCAATCCGTGGGATGCCGGCTCGGCGGAAATGCTCGCCGGCCTCGGCTATCAGGCCTTGGCGACCACCAGCGCCGGTTACGCGTTTTCACAAGGCAAGGCTGATGGCGCGTTGAGCCTGGACGAGACCTTGACCAATGTTCGCGCGATCGTCGCGGCAACGGATTTGCCGGTGGCGGTGGATCTTGAAAACGGTTTTGCCGATGACCCCGCCGAGTGTGCCAAGAGCCTGCTGCGCGCTGCCGATGCCGGCGCCGTGGGTGGTTCGATCGAAGACGCCACTGGCCGCGCGGACGCGCCGATCTATTGTTTCGAACACGCCGTGGCGCGCATCGAAGCCGCCGTTGCGGCGGTGCGCACGCTAACGTTTCCCTTCGTTCTGACCGCCCGCGCGGAAAACTACCTGCACGGCAATCCCGATATCAACGACACCATCCGCCGTTTACAGGCATTCGCCGAAGCAGGCGCCGATGTGCTGTATGCGCCGGGGTTGCGTAATGCCGAAGAAGTGCTGGCGGTGGTCCGGGCGGTGGCACCGAAACCGGTCAACGTGTTGATGTCCGGCGGCTTGAAACTGACGGTGCAGCAGTTGCAGGACATGGGCGTGCGACGGGTCAGTACTGGTTCGGCGTTGGCGCTGGCGGCGTTTGGCGAGTTTTTCCGCGCGGCTGAGGAAATCCAGCAGTCGGGCACCTTTGGCTTCACGTCGCAATCGATGCCGTACGCCAAGGCCAATCAATTGTTCAAAGGCTGAGCATGGGGCGCTGGATTTTCTGGTTGATTCTGTTGGCACTGGGCGCAGCTGCGGTCAGCGTCTGGCGCGGCTGGCTGGACGTGCCGGCGCAGTGGAATCCGTGGGCGCCGCTGGACATCAAAGCCACGCCCAATTGGCTCACCGGTTACAAACTGATGCGTTTGCGCAGCGACCCGGCACTTTGTGCCCAGGCCCTGAGCAGTTCGGATCTGCGCGTTTCACCGCAATCCGACAGTCCCGGCGCCAAGTGCCCGTTGATTGGCGCATTGCGCGTACAGGGTGGTGAGACCGCACTGAGCAGCAGTTTCCTCGCCAGTTGCCCGTTGGCGGTGGCCTACGCGATGTTCGAACATCATTCCCTGCAACCGGCCGCGCAAGCCGTTTACGGCCAGAAGGTCGCGCGCCTCGATCACCTTGGCAGCTTCGCCTGTCGCAATGTGTATAACCGCGAGAGTGGGGCGCTAAGCCGTCACGCCAGCGCCGATGCGCTGGATATCGCCGGTTTTCGCCTGGCTGACGGACGCAGTATCAGCGTGCTGAAAGACTGGCCGAAGGACAATCCGGACGCACGCTTCCTGCGTCAGGTGCGCGATGGCGCCTGCGAGGCGTTCAGTGTGGTGTTGAGTCCGGAGTACAACGCAGCCCATCGCAATCACTTTCATGTCGATGTCGGGCGCTGGAGCGTGTGTCGCTGAGGTTTATGCGGCGAGGCGCAGGTTCTGCAGAACGATCGGGCGTGCCCAGCCGTTATCGAAATCGAGGGCTTTTTGCTGCTCGACAATTTCTTCCGGCGGGAACGGCGGATAAGGTTTTTGCAGCAGATCGAGGTCGAATTCGGCAATCGGCAGATACAGCGGCTTCTTCTGTGGTGCCGGGCCTGGTTCTGGCATTGGCTGACCATTGTTGACCACGATCGGGCGGACCCAGCTGCTGTCGAAATCCTGCTGCTCTTGCTGGGCTTTGAGTTCTTCCGGCGGGAACGGTGGGAACGGCTTGTCGAGCAATTCCATTTCGAACTCGGCAATCGGCAGGAACAGCGGCTCCGGCGGACGCACTTGGGTTTCAACCACATCGCACTCGCGCTGGCTGACGATGTGCGCGTGCAGTTCGCTGCCGATGGTTGGCTCTTGCGGGCTGTTCAGGTCAACCGGTGGGAACGTGCCGCAGGCGGGTACCACTTCACTCGACTGTTCAGCCAGCGCCAGGGCAAAGAAATCCTGCCACAGGTGACTGACGCCGCTCAGTGCTTGAGTGTTGTGACGGCTGAAATCGCCATGGGGCGAAATGTAGCCAATCGATGTGGGAAGAATGCCTGACATTTTTTTCGGTTGACGCTCAGCTCTGGCAAAATGCGCGTTGAATGGTTTATCGGCGGTTTTTGTCGATCCTTAACTTTTTTGAGCGTTTTTTCATGATCGAGTCACCCGCGGCCTGCCGCATCCATGTCCAGGCCCTCGCCACGACGTTTCAAGCGCAGGCCGAGCAATGGGCCGAACGTCTCGGCCTGCCGCTCGCCGAGGCTGACGGCGAGTTCGCTTTGCAGGTCGGCGAGCAGGGGTTGCAGCTGCAACAGCTTGGCCCGGACGCACCGGGGCCGGTGCGGGTCGACTTTGTCGAGGGCGGCGCCGCGCATCGGCGTTTGTACGGTGGCGGCAGCGGGCAGATGATCGCCAAAGCGGTCGGCATCGCCCAAGGCGTGCGCCCGCGCGTGCTGGATGCCACGGCAGGCCTGGGCAAGGATGCGTTCGTGCTGGCCAGCCTCGGCTGTGAGATGAGCCTGATCGAACGCCAGCCGCTGATTGGCGCGCTGCTGGAAGACGGCCTGGCGCGGGCGGCGGAGGATTTCGACGTAGCGCCGATCGTGGCGCGGATGAAACTGCTCAAGGGCGACTCCATCGAGGTCATGCGCAATTGGGAGGGGGAGCCGCCGCAGGTGATCTATCTCGATCCGATGTTTCCGCATCGTGAGAAGACCGCGTTGGTGAAAAAGGAAATGCGCCTGTTCCGGCCCTTGGTCGGCGATGACCCGGATGCACCAGCCTTGCTCGAAGCCGCGCTGGCGCTGGCCACGCACCGGGTAGTGGTCAAGCGCCCGCGCAAGGCGCCGTGCATTGAGGGGCCGAAGCCGAGCCATGCGCTGGATGGCAAGTCGAGCCGATATGACATTTACCCGAAAAAAGCGCTGAAGGCTTAAAACCGAGTCGTCCTTATTCGCGAGCAGGCTCGCTCCCACCTTGGAATGCATTTCAAATGTGGGAGCGAGCCTGCTCGCGATAGCGTCCGCCCAGACACCCCGGAATCACGGCCGATAAGCGCGCATAAACAAAGCCACTACTTCCTGAATATGGCGCTCTGAAGCCTCTTCGCTCAACGGCTCGCCACAGCCATACAACAGCCGAAAATTCCCTGCACCCTTGATCAGGCAAAAGAAATGCTCGGCGGCATTGCGCGGCAGATCGATGTTCAGCGCGCCGGTCTCGTGGATACGCGTCAACAGTCGCTCCATGCCCTGCACCATGCGCTCGGGGCCGGCTTCGAAGAAGATCAGCGACAGATTCGGGTCCTGACTGCCCAGCGCCATGATCAGCCGGTGCAGATTCACCGATTCCACGCTGTTGATCAGTTGATGAAAACCCCGGGCAATGTTCAGCAACACAATTTCCACGGAGGTGCCTTCCGGCAATTCGAAGAACAGCGGTGGCAATTGCTCTTCGCATTTGGCCACTACGGCGGCAGAGAACAAGGTCTCCTTGTCGTTGAAATGGCTGTAGACCGTCAGTTTTGACACGCCGGCCTCGCTGGCCACCGCGTCCATGCTGGTGTTGGCGTAACCGTGCGTAAGAAAGAGGATTTTCGCCGCGTCGAGGATGGCCTGGCGCTTGGCCAGATCCTTGGGGCGGCCTGGGCCGTTTGAAGCTGCAGGATTGTTCGACATTCTTCGCTTTTAATACTGGACTGGTGAGTTTGCTATTAATACCATACCGGCCAGTATAAATATTCCAAGCACCATTAGCGAAAGGTCCGTCACCATGTTCCGCCATGCGTTGTCCTTTGCACTGCCAGCGAGTCTGGCGTTTCTGTTGTCGGCGTGCGGTCAGGAAGAGGTGACGCAAGTTTCCGTGCGACCGGCCATGGTGGTGCAGCCAGAGCCTTCGGCGCAGGCGATGGAAAGTTATCCGGGTGAAGTCCGCGCGCGCTACGAGCCCGATCTGGCGTTCCGTATTGGCGGCAAGGTCAGCCGACGACTGGTCGATGAAGGTCAGCGAGTGAAGGCTGATCAGCCCTTGGCCGAGCTCGACCCGCAGGACGTACGCCTGCAACTGGAAGCCACGCGTGCTCAAGTCGCTGCTGCCGAAGCCAATCTGAATCTGGTACGCGCCGAGCGTGATCGCTACAAGACCCTGATGGAGCGGCAGATGGTCAGCCGCTCGGCCTACGACAACGCCGAAAATCTCTACCGCTCCGGCGAAGCACGCCTTAAACAAATCAAAGCTGAATTCAACGTGTCGACCAATCAGGCCAGTTACGCGGTATTGCGCGCGCCGCAGGATGGTGTAGTGGCCAAGCGTTCGGTGGAAGTCGGGCAAGTGGTCGCTGCCGGGCAAACCGTGTTCACCCTTGCTACCGATGGCGAGCGGGAAGTGTTGATCAGCCTGCCGGAGCAAAGCTTCGGCCGCTTCAAGGTCGGCCAGCCGGTCACCGTCGAATTGTGGACCCAGCAGAACCAGCGCTTCACCGGGCAGATCCGCGAATTGTCGCCAGCGGCCGATCCGCGCTCGCGCACCTTTGCCGCACGAATCTCCTTTGCCAGTGGCAAAGTCCCGGCAGAGCTGGGGCAGAGCGCGCGGGTCTTCGTGCAATCCGCCGACAGCGTGTCCTTGTCAGTGCCGCTCTCGGCCCTCACCGCCGAAAACGGTGCGACCTACGTCTGGGTCGTCAGCGTCAACAACACCTTGAAGAAAACCCCGGTACGCGTCGGCCCGTTCGGTGAAAAAACCGTACCGGTGCTCGAAGGCTTGAGCGCCAGCGACTGGGTGGTTGCAGCCGGGGTCCATGTGTTGCTCGAAGGTCAGCAGGTGCGGCCGGTGGATCGCTCCAACCGCGTGGTCAATCTGGCGAACAAGGAGTAAGCCCCGATGCGCTTCAACCTCTCCGAATGGGCGCTGCGTAATCGCCAGATCGTACTGTTCCTGATGCTTTTGCTCGCCGTTGTTGGCGCGTTGTCCTACACCAAACTGGGCCAGAGCGAAGATCCACCGTTCACCTTCAAGGCCATGGTCATCCAGACCCGCTGGCCCGGCGCGACGGCGCAGGAAGTCTCGCGTCAGGTCACCGAGCGCATCGAAAAGAAGCTGATGGAAACCGGCGAATACGAACGCATCATGTCGTTCTCCCGGCCCGGCGAATCGCAAGTCACCTTCATCGCCCGCGATTCGATGCATTCCAAGGACATTCCCGACCTCTGGTATCAGTTGCGCAAGAAAGTCGGTGATATCCGCCAGACCTTGCCGCCGGGCATTCAAGGGCCGTTTTTCAACGACGAGTTCGGTACCACGTTCGGCAATATCTATGCGCTGACCGGCGACGGTTTCGATTACGCCGTGCTCAAGGATTACGCCGATCGCATCCAGATCCAGCTGCAACGGGTCAAGGATGTCGGCAAGGTCGAACTGCTCGGGCTGCAGGACGAGAAAATCTGGGTCGAGCTGTCCAACGTCAAACTGGCAACCCTCGGCCTGCCGCTGGCTGCGGTGCAGCAAGCGCTGGAAGAGCAGAACGCGGTATCCACGGCGGGGTTCTTCGAAACCGGCAGCGAGCGTTTGCAGCTACGGGTTTCGGGAAATTTTCAGACAGTCGATGAGATAAAGAACTTTCCGATCCGTGTCGCGGATCGTACGTTCCGCATCGCCGATATCGCTGATGTGCGACGCGGTTTCAGCGATCCACCGGCGCCGCGCATGCGTTTCATGGGCGACGACGCGATCGGTCTGGCCGTGGCGATGAAGGACGGCGGCGATATTCTGGTGCTCGGCAAAGCGCTGGAAACCGAGTTCTCGCGATTGCAGAAAAATCTTCCGGCCGGCATGCAATTGCGCAAGGTGTCCGACCAGCCGGCGGCGGTGAAAACCGGCGTCGGCGAGTTTGTCCAGGTGCTGGTCGAAGCCTTGGCGATCGTGTTGCTGGTGAGTTTTTTCTCCCTCGGCGTACGCACCGGTATGGTTGTGGCGCTGACCATTCCGCTGGTGTTAGCGATGACCTTCGCCTGCATGTATTACCTGGGCATCGGTCTGCACAAGATTTCCCTCGGTGCATTGGTGCTGGCGTTGGGGCTGTTGGTCGACGATGCGATCATCGCGGTGGAAATGATGGCGATCAAAATGGAGCAGGGCTTCGATCGCATCCGCGCCGCGAGTTACGCCTGGACCAGCACCGCGTTCCCGATGCTTACCGGCACCTTGATCACCGCGGCCGGGTTTCTGCCGATTGCCACGGCGCAGTCCGGCACTGGCGAATATACCCGTTCGATTTTCCAGGTGGTGACCATTGCGCTGCTTGCGTCGTGGGTGGCGGCGGTGATGTTCGTGCCGTATCTGGGAGAAAAACTCCTGCCGGATCTGGCGAAAATTCACGCAGCCAAGCATGGCACCAGCGACGGTCAGCCGGACCCGTACGGCACGCCGTTCTACCAGCGGGTCCGGCGCTTGGTGGCATGGTGTGTGGCGCACCGCAAAACCGTGATCGTGCTGACCGTCGGGCTGTTTATTGCTTCGGTGATGCTGTTCCGCTTCGTCCCGCAACAGTTCTTCCCGGCCTCCAATCGACTGGAGCTGATGGTTGATCTGAAACTGGCCGAAGGCGTGTCGTTGGCTAACACCACCACTGAAGTTAAACGCCTCGAAGCGCTGCTCAAAGAACACGCCGGTATCGATAATTATGTGGCCTATGTCGGCACCGGGTCGCCGCGCTTCTATCTACCGCTCGATCAGCAACTGCCGGCAGCGAGCTTCGCGCAGTTTGTGGTGCTGGCGAAGACCATCGAGGAGCGCGAGACGCTGCGCACATGGTTGATCGACACTCTCAACGAGCAATTCCCGACGCTGCGCTCGCGCGTCACGCGCCTTGAAAATGGCCCGCCGGTTGGCTATCCGGTGCAGTTTCGTGTGACCGGCGAGCACATTGAAGAAGTCCGCGCCCTGGCCCGCAAGGTCGCGGCCAAGGTTCGCGAAAACCCGCATGTGGTCAATGTGCACCTGGATTGGGAAGAGCCGAGCAAAGTCGTTTACCTGAACATCGATCAGGAGCGCGCACGGGCGCTTGGCGTGAGCACGGCGAATCTGGCGAAATTCCTGCAGAGTTCGTTGACCGGGTCGAGCGTCAGTCAGTATCGCGAAGACAACGAGTTGATCGAAATCCTCCTGCGCGGCACGGTGCATGAGCGTACAGAATTGTCGCTGCTGCCAAGTCTGGCGGTGCCGACGGACAACGGCCGCAGTGTCGCCTTGTCGCAGATTGCCACCTTGGAATATGGCTTCGAGGAAGGGATCATCTGGCATCGCAATCGCCTGCCGAACGTGACCGTGCGAGCGGATATCTACGGCAAGGAGCAGCCGGCGACGCTGGTCAAGCAGATCATGCCGACGCTGGATTCGATTCGCGCCGAATTGCCGAATGGCTATCTGCTGGACGTCGGCGGCACGGTGGAGGATTCCCAGCGCGGGCAGGCTTCGGTGAATGCCGGGGTGCCGATGTTTATCGTGGTGGTGCTGACGTTGTTGATGGTCCAGCTGCGCAGTTTTTCGCGCACGGCGATGGTGTTTCTCACGGCGCCGCTGGGGTTGATCGGGGTGACGTTGTTCCTGATGGTGTTCCGCCAGCCGTTCGGCTTCGTGGCGATGCTGGGGACGATTGCGCTGTCGGGGATGATCATGCGCAATTCGGTGATTCTGGTGGATCAGATCGAGCAGGATATCGCCTCCGGGCTCAAGCCATGGCAGGCGATTATCGAAGCAACCGTGCGGCGGTTCCGGCCGATTGTGTTGACAGCGCTGGCGGCGGTACTGGCGATGATTCCGTTGTCGCGCAGTGTGTTTTTCGGGCCGATGGCGGTAGCGATCATGGGTGGGTTGATCGTGGCTACGGCGTTGACGCTGCTGTTTTTGCCGGCGTTGTATGCGGCTTGGTTCAGGGTTCGTCGGGAGGTTTGAGCCTTGGCGGCCTTCGGGCCGACCAGGCTCTGGTTGTTTTGGGTGTTTATCCGGTTTCTTGGGGGTTGCGGCTGACGGTTTCGCCCTTACGGCGAGTCCCTTTTTCAAACGCCAAAAAGGAACCAAAAGGCTTTGCTCCTGCGTTCGGCCCTCGCAGGCTCGGGTCCCTTCGCTCCGGGACCGATCCGGGCGCAGCGGCTACGGTTTGCTTCGCTGCACCTCCTTCCGCTGTGTACGACTTCGTCGTACGGTCGCTGCGCTCCCACGCCCGGATCAATCCCTGCGCTCAGCCTTCCGATGTCGCTGGTTAGGCAAGATCAAGGGCACTCGAGCTGGCGCTCATTGTAATGAGTGGTTAGAAGCGTGGCGGTTGGCTTTGGTTTTGTGGTGTGGCTGCCCCTCACCCCAGCCCTCTCCCCCTGGAGAGGGAGCCGATTTGCGAGCCGTTCAAAAGCTGCGTTCAACTCGGTATCGCATTTCGGTGTAAGTTTCGCATTCACCACGGTCAGTCCCCTCTCCCTTTGGGAGAGGGTTAGGGTGAGGGGCTTTTGATTTTCAGACTGATTTCAAGCCTCAACCTTCAATGGCGCCGGCGACCAAGATCAACAGCGAGATCAAAAGCAGGCGAGCTGGCACTCGGCTGGTGGTGGGCGCGGTTTTTGTGGGAGCTTGCCTGCAAGCGATGGCGGCCGGGCAGCCGACAATTACCACTCTGACATGCTCCCACCGTCCTACATCTTTTTCAGAAACCTCCGATCTTGAGCCGCTGGGCGTCGAATGTTGTACTCCAGCTCCTGTTTTCCGCAATCCTTGAGTCTGTCCCGATGAAGAAGCCACCGAAATCAAGCGGCAGAACCGACCCTGTTTTCGATCTCTTGGCTCGTTCTCCTCATAAGGAACGCTTGGCAGATTATCTTGCGTTGCTCAAACCATTTGATGATCAGAGTCGTTACCTGCCATTCGAGGCGCTGCGCTATCGCTGGGCTGCGGGGTTGGACGCGAATCTTTGTTGGGCGTTGGTGAAGAAGGCGCGGGCGGCGCAATACATCAATCTGTTGCCGTTGGGCGAGCCGTTGCAGTGGGGCAAATATGTGCAGACGCCGCTGGCGCAGAAAACACTGTCTGTCGTGGATCGTCATACCAGTACGGCTGCGCTGGATTACATGACCAGTCAGATCGGTGAGCGGATGCACTTTTCTTATCTGCTCAATGATCTGATCGAAGATGAAGCCATCGCCAGTAGCCAGCTGGAGGGCGCGGCCACCACCACACGGGTGGCCAAGGACATGCTCAAGCATCAGCGCCAGCCGCGCACCCCCGACGAGCGCATGGTGCTGGGTAATTACCGGATGATGAATTTTGCCTGGGAACAACGTCACGAACCCTTGAGCGTGGCGTTGATCGCCGCGATCCATCAGGTCGGTGTCGAAGGGATCGATGACGAGCAATATTGCCCCGGAGTTTTCCGGGCCAAAGATGAAGTCGTCGTGCAGGATGGTGCGGGCAATACCGTGCATCGGCCGCCGCCCGCTGCTGGTTTGGTGGCGCGTCTGGAGAAATTGTCGGATTGGGTCAACTTGTCCGACGGCTCAACCCTAGAAAACAATTATCTGCATCCCCTGATCAAGTCCATCACGCTGCACTTTGCCTTGGGCTATGAACATCCCTTTCGTGATGGAAACGGGCGGGTCGCCAGGGCACTGTTTTATTGGTTGATGTTCAAAAACGAGTTCGCAGCTTTTCGCTATATCGCGATCAGTTTGCTATTGCGCAACGCGCCGGTGAAATATGGACGATCTTATTTACAAACCGAGGCGGATGAGCTGGACCTGACCTATTTCATCGAATTCCAGTGCTCGGTCATCCTGCGTGCGGTACTTGGATTCACCCATTCCTCATTGTGGGAGCGAGCCTGCTCGCGATAGCGCCATCTAGGTCACGATCAATATGACTGACAGACCCAAGCTTGAGGAAGCTCTGTACCAAAAGAATAAAAAAAGCCCGCTGAAGTTTTTAACTTCAGCGGGCTTCTTCCGTTCAGTACATCACAACGTCCCAAACACCTTCTTCGCCAGACTCGTCGCCGCCGCTGCCGGGTTTTGGCGCAACGTTTCTTCCTGCTTGCCGATCATTTCGAAAAGGCCATTGAGCGCCTGTTCGGTCACGTAGTTTTCGACGTTGGCGCTTTTCGCATCGACTACGCCGAATGCGGCGGCCTGGCCGGCGAACGAATTGTACTTTTGCGCGACGCCGACCTTGTCGGTGGCTTGTTTGACGATCGGCAGGAATTTTGCGCGGATCTGTTCGCGGCTGGATTTGTCGAGGTATTGGGTGGCCGAGTCGTTGCCGCCGCTGAGGATGCCTTTGGCGTCGGCCACGCTCATTTTCTTCACGGCGTCGACAAGGATTGGCTGGGCCTGGGTCACGGCGGATTCCGCGGCTTTGTTCATCGCGGTTTCCAGTTCTTCGACCTGGGCGCCCATGCCGAATGCCTTCATCTTGCTCGCGGCTTTGCCGAGTTTGCCCGGCAATTCGATCTTCACTTCAGGGTTGTTGCTGAAGCCACCGGGCGTGCCCAGTTGTTTGACGGCGATTTGTGCGCCTTGGGTCAGGGCATCCTTGAGGCCGCCGGCGGCGTCTTGTTGCGACAGGTCGCTGAGCGACAGGGCCAGGGCGTTGGTGGAGAGCATCAGGCCGGTGCAGATGGCGGCGAAGCGAAGGGTAGGGCGGCGCATGGCGGCTTCCTTGTGGCGGAACATGAATTAGCGGACGGCGTCGACGCGGATTTTCAGCGGCTGCGGGTCGCTGCCGTCGAGTTGGTGGGAGCGAGCCTGCTCGCGAAAGCGGTGGTTCAGTCAATATCTCCAGTGACTGATCAACCATCTTCGCGAGCAGGGGGATTTGCATCAGGCCTCAGGTTGAGGTGGGAGCTGATCAGCCGCATCTTCACTGCGGTGCAGCGCGACCTGGCGGATCGACAGGCGAATCTCCGCCGGCAGCACGCGTTTCGCCGCGCCTTCAGCCAGTTCGCCGAGCAGTTCGTGGTAGCTGAGCTTGCCGGCTTCGTCGCGGCGCAGCACATCGAGGTCGAGCATGGTCTGGATGAAGTGGCGGAACAGGCTCTTGTCGAAGAACTCTGGCGCGTTCAAACCGTGAAGGATCGACAGGCGCTGGGCCATGACTGTGCACAGGTCTTCCAGTTCTTCGGCGCTGATGCTGTTCTGGCCGCTGTTGAGCAGCAGGGACACGGTCATGTAGAAACGCTGCAGAGTCTGCGCGATGCTTTTCGACAGCAGCGTCAGCAGCACGAAATGTCGCGAACTCGGGGCCGGGCGCAGGTACAGGTCTTTCTCGAAACGCAGCAGGCCTTGCTCGACAAACGCTTCCAGCCATTGATCGACCACACCGTCGAGCTCATCCAGTGTCCAGCGGATGAACAGCTCCGATTGCAGGTACGGATACAGCGCGCGGGTGTAGCGCAGGATCTGCTCGCGGCTCATGCGCGAGGTGCTCTGGAAGAAGCTCGCCAGCAGCGACGGCAGGGCGAAGATGTGCAACACGTTGTTGCGGTAGTAGGTCATCAGGACGGCGTTCTGTTCGTCCAGATAGAGAATCTTGCCCAGCGCATCGTTCTGCTCGGCGAGCAGGTCCATGTCCTTCACGTGCTCGATCAGCGCACGGCCATCGCCTTCCGGCAGGGTGGTGTGCGGCGAGTAGGGGACTTTACGCAGCAGCGCCAGATACAGATCCAGCACCCGCGCCATGGCGCGATCGTCCAGCGCCAGACGCGTCGTCGAGAGCAATGCCAGCGCCACCAGATTGACCGGGTTGATCGCTGCGGCTTCGTTCAGATGCTGGGCGACTTTCTCGCCGAGTCGGTTGGTGGTCTCGTTGAGCCACGCCGGTTTGAATTGCGGAGCGAGTTCCTGCTGGCGCCAGTCCGGTTGCTCGGCGTCGAGGAATTCAGCGAGTTTGATTGGCTCGCCGAAATTCACCGCGACCTGACCGAAACGCTGCTTGAGCGCACCGATCACTTTGAAAATATCGAAAATCGATTCTTTCTTTTTGCTCGCCCCGCGCAACTCACCCAGATAGGTGCGACCTTCCAGTACGCGTTCGTAGCCGATGTAGACCGGCACAAACACGATCGGCATGCGTGACGAACGCAGGAAGCTGCGCAGGGTGATCGCGAGCATCCCGGTTTTCGGCTGCAGCATGCGCCCGGTGCGCGAGCGGCCGCCCTCGACGAAGTATTCGACCGGGAAGCCTTTGGTAAACAGCGTGTGCAGGTATTCGTTGAACACCGAGGTGTACAACGGGTTGCCCTTGAACGTGCGGCGCATGAAAAACGCGCCACCGCGGCGCAGCAGGCTGCCGATCACCGGCATGTTGAGGTTGATCCCGGCGGCGATGTGCGGCGGGGTCAGGCCGTTACGGAACAGCAAATACGACAGCAGCAGATAGTCGATGTGGCTACGGTGGCACGGCACGTAGATCACTTCGTGACCCTGAGCGACCTCTTGCACGCCTTCGATGTGGTTGACCTTGATGCCGTCGTAGATCTTGTTCCAGAACCAGCTCAGTACCACTTCGAGGAAGCGGATCGCCGTGTAGGTGTAATCCGAGGCGATCTCGTTGCCGTAACGCAGGGCCTGGGCCTTGGCTTTTTCCGCGGAGATGTTTTCGCGCTCGGCTTCGTCGAGGATCGCTTGCTTGACCAGCGGCTGATTGAGCAAGCCTTTGACCAGATTGCGCCGGTGGGAAATGTCCGGGCCGATCACCGCCGCTTTCAGGTTGCGGAAGTGCACGCGCAGAATCCGCTGGGCCATGCGCACGGTGCGTTCGTGGCCCTTGTTGTGATCGATCAGCTCGCGCAAATGGATTGGCGCGGAAAATTGCACGCGGGTTTTGCGGCCCAGGACAATGATGCTCAGCAAGCGCCGCAGACGGCCAGTCACCGCCCAGCTGTCAGCGAACAACAACTTCCACGGGCTGTTTTCGCTGTCCGGCGATTGGCCCCAGAACACGCTGACCGGAATGATCTGTGCATCTTCGGCGGCGTTTTGCGACAGGGCGCTGACCAGTCGGGTCAGGGTCGGCGGCGCGCCGCGTTTGTCTTGGCGACCGAGCCAGTCCGGGTCCGGGGTCAGGTAGAAAAACGCCGCCGGCTCGATCAGCGCACCCACCGACACGGCCAGCACCGGCCGCGGCAGGCCGGCCTTGGTGCACTCGGTGTCGACCACGGCCAGATCGGTCAGCGAAGGGTTTTGCAGGACGTAGAACACCGGACGACTGCGGTCGAGGTTGAGGGTGAACGACGACTGATTGATCGTCTCGGAGCGAACCCAGAGGTACAACAGTCGGCGCAGGGTGCCAAACACAAGACGGCGGAACGGGGAACGGGTCATACGGCTTCTGCGTGAGTGGATAAACCGAGCGGTTGCTCAAGTGGGCGACAGTTTGCCGTATTGGGTGAAAATCGGCAAAAAAGCGCCGAATTAATCTCCTGTTGAGACTTTTTCCACCTGTCATATACTCGGCGCTCTGTTGCCGGTGCCCTTTGATGGACGTCGGACGCAGGCTGACGTTCCTCTGAGGCTTTCCTGCGAAAAGCCCGTTCAATAATAAAAAAGGAGTATGAACAGATGGCAACACGCGAAACCGGCAATGTGAAGTGGTTCAACGACGCCAAGGGTTATGGCTTCATTCAGCGCGAAGACGGGGCGGACGTGTTCGTGCACTACCGCGCGATTCGCGGCGAAGGGCACCGCTCGCTGACTGAAGGCCAGCAGGTTGAATATGCGGTGATCAGCGGCGAGAAGGGCTTGCAGGCGGAAGACGTAGTCGGTCTCTAAAGATCGTTCCCACGCTCTGCGTGGGAACGCCTCAACGGACGCTCCGCGTCCGCTCTGGGACGCAGAGCGTCCCGGGCTGCATTCCCACGCGGAGCGTGGGAACGATCAAACACCAAGAACCACTGTGGGAGCGAGCCTGCTCGCGAATGCGGTGTATCAGTCAGCATTCATATCGACTG
>NZ_JBIEIL010000022.1:0-50724 GCF_043496865.1 Pseudomonas retamae | reverse complement strand
ACGAAGCATTCTTTATCGGCGCTTTGGTGGAAGGGGTGGGGCGATGTCTCCCACGGTCTGTACTGCGGCTAACAGTCAGAAGCCAGCTTGAGGTCCCACCCACCCCTTCGAGTCCTACCATACAAGCCAGCAGGCTCGCTCCCACAGGAGAGGTGTACTGGGTCAGGATTTCCCTTCCCAGGCCTTGATCAATGCAGCTTCAGACGCGGCTCGGTACCGCGGCCGATCTTGCTGCCGAGCATCAGCATCGCCGTGCGAAACGGCCCGTACAGCGCCATCTGGTGCATGCGGTACAGCGACACGTAAAACATCCGCGCCAGCCAGCCTTCGAGCATCACGCTGCCCGTCAGGTTGCCCATCAGGTTACCCACCGCCGAAAAGCGCGACAGCGAGATCAGCGAGCCGTAGTCGGTGTATTTGTACTCCGGCAGGGTCTTGCCTTCGATGCGCAGCTTCAGCGACTTGGCCAGCAGCGAGGCCTGCTGGTGTGCCGCTTGGGCCCGTGGCGGTACGTTGCGATCGCTGCCCGGTTGCGGGCATGCCGCGCAATCACCGAAAGCGAAGATGTTTTCGTCGCGGGTGGTTTGCAGGGTCGGCAGTACTTGCAGCTGATTGATGCGGTTGGTTTCCAGACCATCGATGTCCTTGAGGAAACCCGGTGCGCGAATACCGGCCGCCCAGACTTTCAGGCTGGCCTTGATCTGGTTGCCGTCGGCCGTGATCAGGCTGTCGGCAGTCACTTCGCTGACCGAAGCATTGGTCAGCACATTGACCCCGAGCTTTTCCAGGGTTTTGTGCACCGGCCCGCTGATGCGTTCCGGCAGCGCTGGCAACACTCGTGGCCCGGCCTCGATCAAGGTGATGTGCATGTTTTCCGGTTTGATCCGGTCCAGTCCGTAAGCCGCCAGTTCATGCGCAGCATTGTGCAGCTCGGCCGCCAGTTCGACGCCGGTAGCGCCGGCACCGACGATGGCCACGCTGATCTGCTCGACCACATCGGTCTGCCCGGCGTGGGCGCGCAGATAGTGGTTGAGCAGTTGCTGATGAAAGCGCTCGGCCTGTTTGCGGGTGTCGAGGAACAGGCAATGCTGCGCTGCGCCCTGGGTGCCGAAATCGTTGGTGGTGCTGCCGACGCTGATCACCAGTGAGTCGTACGCAACTTCACGCGCCGGAACCAGCTCGATGCCGTTTTCGTCGTAGGTGGCCGCCAGCTGGATTTTCTTCTGCGCGCGATCAAGCCCGCTCATGCGCCCGAGCTGGAACTCGAAGTGGTTCCATTTCGCCTGGGCAACATAGTTGAGTTCATCTTCGGAAGAGTTCAGCGACCCGGCAGCCACTTCGTGCAGCAATGGTTTCCAGATGTGGGTGAGGTTGGCGTCGACCAGCATCACGCTGGCGGTACCGCGCTTGCCCAGGGTCTTACCCAGACGGGTAGCCAACTCCAGACCGCCGGCGCCGCCGCCGACAATGACAATACGATGGGACATGGGGATAACTCGCAAGGTTTTTAAAGGAAATCGGTGCGGTTACCCAAGCGAGCGCGAGGCTGCTCATAGCGTCAGGTAACTGATAAGTCGGCTCAGGAGGCCGAGACCAATGGTCACTGCCAGCACCAGCACCAGGAGCATCCACGGCCGGAAAGGCCGGCGCTCGACTCGGTGTTGGGACAGTTGCAGGTACTCTTCGACATGCTTTTGGTCTTCGGGTTTCAGGCGGCTGGTCATATTGGCCTCGTCAGGTAGACGTTGCTGGATGGGCACACGCTACAGCGGTTTTTTATCCGGGGTAGAACGCAGCATAGCCGCTGTCCGGCACCGGTTCGACGCTGACCCGGTCATCGAGGCGAATGATCCCGCTTTGTAACACCCGTGCGGTAATTCCGCCATGTCCGCGCACCGCTTGAAAAGTGCCTGGGCCAAGATTGTTCTGCAGGCGTGCACAGGGCTGACACCAGCCGGTTGTTTCGAATATTGCCTGACCGATGCGAAAACGCCGACCCTTCAGACTAAACAGATTGATACCGCTGATGACCATATTGCGCCGCAGGTCTTCAGGCTTGATCGGGTTGTCGTCGGCGCGACCCATCAAAGCGTTGATCACCGCCAGATGCTCCCACTGAATCAGTGTCACCTGGCGCGCGTTACGCACACCGGGGCGGGCGTGATCGCCGGTCAAGCCGGCCTCCAGACGTGCCTCCACGGCATCGAGCGCAAGCATCGGTCCGCGTGATTCGGGACGCACGCCGATCCAGCGTACACGTCCGGTTTGCGGCACATCGGCAATCAATTGTTGAAGTGGCGTCACAGGCTGATCCCGACATCGAACACGATGCTGCGCCCCAGGTTGCTGCGCAGAAAATCCGGTGCATCCGGGTGTGCGAACAATACGCGGGCGAACGTCGGGCCGACCAGCGACAGCGAGCGCCAGCCCTGACGCAAATATTCGGTCGGTGGCGGGAAATGACTGTTCAGGTCCAGCACTTCGCGTTTGAGGCTGGCGAAAGCAATGATGTCCAGTTCGCCCAGATCCATGCCGCGTTCCTTGTAGTTGTGGGCTTTCTTGCGCAGGGTCGGGGCTAGCCGCAGGAGAAATTCATTGGCCGGAATCCGCTTGGGCTTCGCTTCACGGCGCACCAGTTGACTGAGAGAGAAAGCGCTGCGGCGCCGTTGCAGTTCATCGCGCCATTCATCGTTGAGCCGGCGCCCTTCGTCGAGCACGAAGAACACTTCGAAGTTGGCATCCCGAAACAGCACATCCGGCGGTTCACCGGCCGGCGCGAATTCGTCGGCGCGGTAGGGGATGTTGAGGCCTTGCAGCAGGCGTTGGCAAACCCAACGCTCACGCTCCCATTTGCGGGCATTGGACAGAAAGGCGTTGGCCTGCTCGGCCGCGATGGTCAGCAGGCGTAAGTAATCTGAGTCATCCATAAGCCCAAGCTTAGCGTTCAAATGCGACAAGCAGATAGCTTTGCATCGGCTGGTGCGCATCCGGTGGCGGTGTAGACTGCGACGAGGCGGTATGTCCAAGGCGAAGGTGAGGGAATCATGATCGGTGCCGAACTGCTGTCCTCGGCGAGTCTGACGCTCGGCTGGCTGATCTATCTGCCAGTGTTGCTGTGGGCGATCGTGCGCGCGCCGTGGGTCGAGCTGTTCAGTGATAACCGGCGTCAGCATTTGCTGTGCGCAACGGTGTTCGCCTTGTTCCTGCTGTGGCTGATGCGCCGGGACTTCGATACTGGCGTGTCCTATCACTTCCTCGGCATGACTGCGGTGACCCTGCTGCTTGACTGGCCGCTGGCGATCATTGGCGGGCTGGTGGCGCAAACCGGTCTGGTCCTGCTCGGGCGCCAGGACCTTGCAGCGCTTGGGGTCAATGGCGCTTTGTTCATTTTGCTGCCGGTGCTGGTTACCGAGTGCGTGGCCATCCTTGTCGAGCGCGCGCAGCCGCGCAATCCGTTCGTGTATATCTTCTGTTCCGGTTTTTTTGCTGCGGCATTGTCGGCGCTATTGTGCCTGATCTTCAGCCTGACGCTGCTGTGGTTCGACGGTCTGTTCGCCATGCCGGAGTGGCTGGAAGATTTCATCGGTTACGTGTGGCTGATCATTTTCCCCGAGGCCTTCATCAACGGCATGATCATCAGTGCGCTGGTGGTGTTCAGTCCGGAATGGCTGGAGACCTTCAATCGCACGCGCTACCTTTCGGCGCCGTGGAACGACGACGATCGCAAGCCTTGATCCACATCAAATCCGCCATCGGCTGAAAATTTCATGCTCACGCAAATCCCTTCAGGAGTAGCGGCATGAGTGTGTACGAGTGGGCGAGGCAGGAAACCCGGCAGAGTCTGGAGATGGCGCAGGAGGTCGGCTTTGATCCGGGGTTGAGCTTGCGCGCCTTGCTCAGTGCTGTGGTGCAACAGAGCAAGGCTGTGCGCAACGCCGAAGATCTGGCCGACGAGTTGCGGTTTCTTGCGGAAAACCTCGACGACCAGCAGGACTACGGCTTCATGCGGCCTTGACCGGGCTCAGTGACGCGGATCGAAGTCGCCGGAAAACAGCTCGTCTTCGGCGTCCGGGGCGACCGGAATCTTGTGTTCTTCCGAGGCCCAGGCGCCGAGGTCGATCAGCTTGCAGCGGTCGGAACAGAACGGGCGAAACTTGTTTTCAGGGGTGAATTCCACGGGGGCGCCACAGGTCGGGCATTCAACGGTTGGGATCTGGCTCATGCTTGGCCTCCGGATAAAGTCAGGTAAAAGTGATGCAGGCGCTCGATCTCGCTGTGCAGCCAGGCGAGGTCGCGGTCGTTGACCACCACGTCGTCGGCGCGGCTCACGCGGTCCTCGCGGCTCAATTGCGCCTTGAGGATCGCCTGAACCTGCTCGGCGCTGGTCTGGTCACGTTGCAGGGTGCGTTCGATCTGCAGTGGTTGCGGGGCGTCGATGACCAGGATGCGCTGGGTCATGCTGTATTGCCCGGACTCGATCAACAGCGGCGAAACCAGAATCGCGTAGGGGGATTTTGCCAGCGCCAGGTGATGGGCGATTTCTTCGGCGATCAACGGATGCAGCAGTGCTTCCAGCCAGCGCCGTTGCTCCGGCACTTCGAAGATCAGCTTGCGCAGGGCCGCGCGGTTCAGCGTGCCGTCGCTTTGCAACACCTCGGCGCCGAAGTGATTGGCAATCTGCGCCAGCGCCGGCCGGCCGGGCTCGACCACCCAGCGCGCCGCATGGTCGGCATCGACGACGTGCACGCCGAGGTCGATGAAGTGCTGCGCCGCCGCGCTTTTGCCGCTGCCGATGCCGCCGGTGAGGCCGAGAATCCAGGGTTTTTCCACAGGGGTATTCATTTCAAACCGACAAACTGCCAATAGAAGTCGGTTATTTGACCACCCCAGAGCAAGGCAATCCAGCCGGCAATGGCCAGATAGGGACCGAAAGGAATCGGCGTCGAGGTTTTCTGCTCGCGCAGGCGCAATAGAATCACGCCAATCACGGCGCCGACCAGCGATGCCAGGAGGATGGTCAGCGGCAGAATCTGCCAGCCGCCCCATGCGCCCAGCAGCGCCAATAATTTAAAGTCACCGTGGCCGATGCCGTCCTTGCCGGTCAGCAGCTTGAACAGCCAGAACACCGACCACAGCGCCAGATAACCAGACACCGCTCCCCACAATGCATCGTGCAACGGCACGAACAGCCCGAAGCTGTTGACGATCAGCCCCAGCCACAACAACGGCAGCACCAGCACATCCGGCAGCAATTGATGTTCGGTGTCGATCAGACTCATCGCCAGCAAGCCCCAGGTGAGGAACATCAGCAGCCCCGCCTGCCAACCGAAACCGAAATGCCAGGCAATGAAGGCCGACAGCACACCGCAGGTCAGTTCGGTCAGCGGGTAACGCTTGCTGATCGGTGCAGCGCAAGCCGAACAACGCCCGCGCAAGCACAGATAACTCAGCACGGGAATGTTTTCCCAAGCGCGAATCCGGTGTGCGCAGTGCGGGCATTGCGAATGCGGGAGCATCAGGTTGTAAGTGGGTTGCGGCGTTTCGATTGGCAGACCGAGCACGTCGTGGGCCTGCTGGCGCCAGTCACGTTCGAGCATTTTCGGCAGGCGCCAGACCAGCACGTTGAGGAAGCTGCCAACCACCAGCCCGAGCAACAGCGCGGCGCCGACAAAAGCCAGCGGATAGAGAGCGAACAGCTCGTCGAGGGGCATGTCAGACCGCTGAGCCGAGCTGGAAGATCGGAAGGTACATGGCCACCACCAGACCGCCAACGACGACCCCGAGCACGACCATGATGAACGGCTCCATCAGGCTGGTGAGGTTGTCGACCATGTTATCCACTTCCTCTTCGTAAAAGCCGGCGACCTTGTCGAGCATATCGTCCAGTGCCCCGGACTCTTCGCCGATCGCGGTCATCTGCACGGCCATGGTCGGGAAAACCCCGGTGCTGCGCATGGAAAAATTCAGCTGCATGCCGGTGGAGACGTCCTGACGGATTCGCAGGATGGCACGTTTGAACACGACATTGCCCGCAGCGCCCGCTACCGAGTCGAGAGCTTCCACCAGCGGCACGCCGGCAGCGAAGGTGGTCGACAAAGTCCGGGCAAATCGCGCCACGGCGGACTTGTACATCAGTGTGCCTACCAAAGGCACTTTCAATAGCCAGGCGTCGCGGCGATCACGCAACGCCTGAGAAGTCTTCAGTGCATGGCGGGTGCCAAAAAATGCCGCGATCAATGCACCAAGAATCGCCCACCACCACTCCTGCATGAATTCAGACAGGCTGATCACCATCAAGGTGAACCCCGGCAACTCGGCGCCAAACCCGGAAAACACCGACTGAAACTGCGGCACCACTTTCACCAGCAAAATGCCGGTCACGACGGCAGCCACGAGGAGAACGGCGCTCGGGTAGGTCATGGCTTTCTTGATCTTGGCCTTGAGCGCTTCGCTTTTTTCTTTATAGGTGGCGACGCGTTCGAGCAGGGTGTCGAGTGCCCCGGACTGCTCACCGGCATCGACGAGGTTGCAATACAACTCGTCGAAATATTGCGGCTTCTTGCGTAGCGCCGCGGCAAAGCTGTTACCGGCGGCGACCTCTTGTTTCACCTCGTCGATGACTTTGCGCATTGCCGGGTTTTCGAAGCCTTCGCCGATGATGTCGAATGACTGCAGCAGCGGCACGCCGGCCTTCATCATCGTTGCCATTTGCCGGGTGAACAGGGCGATGTCCTGGGCCTTGATGCGTTTGCCGAAACTCAGCAACGAGGCCGATTTCTTGCGCACCTTGCCCGGCGTGATCCCCTGTTTGCGCAACTGTGCCTTGATCAGCGCCGCGTTCTGCCCGCTCAATTCCCCGGTGACTTTGCTGCCTTTGCGGTCCGTACCTTCCCAAGCATAAGTGCTGGTTTTCGCTGCCTTGACCGCCATGTTCAATCCTTGGTGACCCGGTTGATTTCTTCCAGGCTGGTGGTGCCTTGCATGGCCTTGTGCAGCCCTGCGGTGCGCAGATCGTCAAAGCCGTCGCGGCGCATCTGCAGGTCGATTTCCAGTGAGTTGCCTTCGGCCATGATCAGGCGTTGCAGCTCAGGCGTGTTTTTCACCACTTCATAAATCCCCACGCGTCCCTTGTAACCGCTGTTGCAATGATCGCAACCGACCGGCTCGTAGATCGTGAAACTGCCGATGCGTTCCTCAGGGAAGCCTTCCTTGATCAAGGTTTCGCGAGGCACTTCGATAGGTTTCTTGCAGTGGTTGCACAGTTTGCGCGCAAGGCGCTGGGCGATGATCAGGCTGACCGAGGTAGCAATGTTGAACCCGGGAATGCCCATGTTGTGCAGGCGCGTAAGGGTTTCCGCAGCGCTGTTGGTATGTAGGGTCGAGAGCACGAGGTGGCCGGTCTGCGCGGCTTTGATGGCGATCTCGGCGGTTTCCAGGTCGCGGATCTCGCCGACCATGATCACGTCCGGGTCCTGACGCAGAAACGAACGCAGAGCCTGGGCGAAATCCAGGCCCTGGCGCGGATTGACGTTGACCTGATTGATGCCTTCCATGTTGATTTCCACCGGGTCTTCGGCGGTGGAGATATTGATGTCGACGGTGTTGAGAATATTCAGCCCGGTATACAGCGACACGGTTTTCCCCGAACCAGTGGGGCCGGTGACCAGGATCATGCCTTGCGGCTGTTTCAGCGCGGCCATGTACAACTCTTTCTGTTCCGGCTCATAACCGAGCGCATCGATACCCATCTGCGCGCTGGACGGGTCGAGAATCCGGATCACCACTTTTTCGCCCCACAGCGTCGGCAGGGTATTGACCCGGAAGTCGATCGACTTGCTTTTCGACAGGCGCATCTTGATCCGCCCGTCCTGCGGCTTGCGTCGCTCCGAGATATCGAGGCTGGCCATGACCTTCAGGCGCGCGGCGATGCGCCCGGCCAGTTGAATCGGCGGTTTGGCCACTTCACGCAGCATGCCGTCGGTGCGCACCCGCACCCGGTAGTTCTTTTCATAAGGTTCGAAGTGCAGGTCGGAGGAGCCGCTTTTGATCGCGTCGAGCAGCATCTTGTGAACGAAGCGCACCACCGGCGCATCGTCGGCATCGAACCCGCCAATGGCGTCCTGTTTGCTGTCGCTGACGGATTCGACGTCAAGGCCATCGAGGTCGACGTCGGCCATTTCCTCGAGGCCGGTCGCGTGAGTATCGAAGAACTTGTCGATGGCATCGCTGAGCTTGTCGTCCTCGACCAGAATCGCTTCGGTACTCAGGCCCGTACTGAACTGGATATCGCTGATCGCCTGCTGGTTGCTCGGGTCGGAGAGGCCGACAAAGAGTTTGTTACCGCGCCGCCACAACGGCAGGGCGCAGTGTTGGCGCACCAGTTTTTCGCTGACCAGGCCCTTGGGCTGGGTTTCCTTGTCGAGGCAATTGAGATCGAGCAGGGCCATGCCGAAGTGTTCCGAGGCAATCTCGGCGATCTGCCGGCTCTTCACCAGTTTGTTGTGCACCAGGTAGTTCACCAGCGACACGCGATTGCGCTGTGCCTGCTGCCAGGCTTGCTGGGCACCTTGTTCCGTCAGCAGTTCGGCCTGCACCAATTGCTTGGCCAGACCGCTCAGAGCGATGTCATTCATGGGGATTCCGCGTGCTTACCGTTCATGACTTATAGCCTAGTCAAGTGACAGCGCCAAACACGGCCGGTGGAGGTGACAAAAAGTGTCAGATAGTGCGGTTGCAGGTTGTAGGAAACGGCGCAGTGCGCAGTTCGCGCCCGGCAGGCAGGGCTCCGGGGCAGTGGCATGGCCTATGCTGGGTCTTTTTCAGATCATGAGATTTCCCCTCATGCATGGAGCGTGTCTATGAAAAAACAACAAGGTTTTACCCTGATCGAGCTGCTGATCGTGGTGGCGATCATCGGCATTCTGGCGACCATCGCCCTGCCGCAGTATTCGAAATATCAGGCGCGGTCGAAGGTGACGGCGGGGTTGGCGGAAATCAGCGCGATGAAGGTGCCATTTGAGGACGTCATTAACCAAGGTACCGATCCATCACTGACTAACGTCGCGGGCAGTGCGACGGTCACCACTTCCAATTGCTCGGTATCCGCCTCCGGCACAGCTTCTTCTGGCGCAGGGTCGATTGTCTGCACGATCAAAAATGCCCCGGGTCCGGTTCTCGATAAAACCATTACGCTGACGCGATCTTCCGGGACGGGCGCAGGTGTCTGGACGTGTGCTACCACCGTTGCCCCCGACTATTCGCCAAAAGGCTGCACTGCTAGCGGTACGTAAGCCGCTTCTGCAAAATCCGATGCCCCGCTTTTGCGGGGCATTTTTCATGGCGCTGCGCTTGAAAAAAGCTTCAATAATTTCAGCGAGTTATGAACTTTCCAGAAAACCGCAACTTGCATGCGAAATACGTCCGAGTCATGCAAATTGCATGAAAATGAAAATCTCGAATTTTGATAACTCATTGTTTTTAAAGGTTTTTATTGAATCAAAAAAGTTGGCACAGCGTTCGCAACTACCTTGGTAACCCTGCTGAAGAGATATCCCAGCAGATTTTCCAGAAAAACAGGAGTTACTCGTATGAAGAAGTTCGCTATCACTGCCGCTGCTACCGCTCTGACCCTGACCATGGCTGGCGGCGCTTTCGCCCAGACCACTCAGGCTACCCAGTCGCCAATGGTTCTGGCTGCCGGTGAAGTTACCGAGATGAAGCAGGACACTTCCGATACCTGGATCACCACCAAGGTCAAAGCTGATCTGGTTACCGAAA
The DNA here is from genome assembly GCF_043496865.1 of Pseudomonas retamae. Lineage (NCBI taxonomy): Bacteria > Pseudomonadati > Pseudomonadota > Gammaproteobacteria > Pseudomonadales > Pseudomonadaceae > Pseudomonas > Pseudomonas retamae. The sequence continues at coordinate 40,947 of NZ_JBIEIL010000022.1, read as the reverse complement.
AAGGCATTCCAGGTACCGACATCAAAGTAGAAACCAATAAAGGCGTGGTATCCCTGTCGTCGACTACTGCAGTGACTGAATCGCAGAAAGACGTAGCCGTGGCCATCGCCAAGAAAATCAAAGGCGTTAAAGCGGTCTCCGCTGACGGCCTGAAAGCCGAGTAAGGCAAGGCTTCTCGCCTGGACCGGGAGAAGACGCGACAGACGGGCCGAGCCATACGTCTGCCGCACCTTTAGAGTTCATGCGAACGGTCACACGGAGGTGACCATTACAGGCCCCGGCACTTGTGTCGGGGCCTGTTCTATTTGGGCATTTATGAAATACCCATGTGGGAGCGAGCCAGCTCGCGAATGCGGTCTGTCTGCAGACGAATTCGTCGACTGACAGTAAGCATTCGCGAGCAGGCTCGCTCCCACAATGTTTTTGTATTGGATCAGGGGCCGCGCTTGCTGTTGATCTGCCGCAAGCGGTTGCCCTCGAAGCGCAGGTATTGATACATGCCGTTGCTCGGGCCGTAAGTCCATTCCTCGACCTGAAACTCCTCGCGGCGGTTGGCGCTGCGCTTGTAGCCGAGCACGTCACGACTGGCCGGCTCACCGCACTTCTGCAGGACTTCGCTGGTGCGATCGCCAAGGCTGATCAACTGGCTGCCGCAGCGCAACGTGTCGGAAGCGCTGGCATGGCTGGCGGCAAACGCCAGCACCCCTGCGACCAGCCATTTGCAACTCATCACTCGGCGTCCAGGTGCATTTGCGTCACCACACGACCGTCGCTTTCAGCTTCACCGAGGTTGGCGTCGATGAAATACACGCGGTCATCCTCAAGCTTGCCCTTGTCGACCAGGTAATCCTTGATGGTACTGGCGCGGTCCTGGCCCAACTGACGCAGCAACACATCGCTGCCGCTCCAGAACTTGATCACCCCTTCGCGCATTTTCGCGGTGCGTTCTTCCTTGCCCAGATCCTTCCATTCGGCCGGTGGCTGGGTTTTCAGACGGGTGCGATAGATGCCCTCCAGCAGCGGGCCTTTTTCGCCGTCGGGTACTTGCAGCAGCGAGGCCTGGGCCGGGACTTTATCGCCACGGCGCTGGAGCATCTTGTAGTAGTTGTATTGGTATTCACGTTCCAGACGCTGCTCGGCGAGTAGCGGACCATCGCTGCTTTTCGCGGCGGTGCCTTCGATTTCCAGACGCAGAGCCGGGCGCTCCTTGAGCGCCTGAGACAGCTTGACCAGTGCCGCTTCGGCGTCCTTGTTCAGCTCGCTAGAGCCCGGCGCGAAGGACACAGTGCCGAGGTCCTCGGAGCCGCCACCACTGACCAGTCCGCCAATCATCTTGAACGGCGCCGCGGCGGCTTTGACGATCAGGTTGCGCAGGGTCTGCCAGACAATCGGCATCACGCTGAACTGCGGGTTGTTCAAGTCACCGGTGACCGGCAGTTCGATGGAGATCCTGCCGTCGACGTCCTTGAGCAGGGCAATCGCCAGTTTCAGGGGCAGGCTGACCGCATCCGGGCTGTCGACCTTCTCACCGAGCTGCAATTGCTCGACCACCACTTTGTTCTCGGCTTTGAGCTGGCCCTTGGTGATCAGGTAATGCAGATCGAGATTGAGCCGGCCCTTGCGGATTCGATAACCGGCGAACTTGCCGGAGTACGGCGTCAGTGTGGTCAGCTCGACGCGCTTGAAGCTGGTGGCGATATCGAGGCTGGCCATCGGGTCGAACGGGTTGACTGCGCCTTTGATGGTGACCGGTGCATAACGGTCGACCTTGCCTTTGATATCGACGCTGGCCGGTTTCGCCTGACGGCTGTCGATGGTGCCGATCTGCCCGTTGAGTTGCTGCACGGCGGTGGCGAAGTTCGGCGTCAGGCTAAAGTCGGCGAAGTTGGCCGAGCCATCGTTGATTGCGATGGCGCCAATGTGAATGCCCAAGGATTTTTCATTGTTTGCCGGTTTCGCGCCGGTGCTTTTTGCGCCATTGTCGGCCGGTTGCGGGATCAGCAGGTCGTCGACGTTGGTGCTGCGGTCATCGTTGATCATGAACCGCGCATAGGGCTGAAACAGATTGACCTTGTCGATCGACAGGCTGTCACCGTGCTGGTAATTCAGGCCTTCGACGACCACTTGCTGCCACTTGAGGAAGTCACGAGTTTTCAGGGTGTCGAGGGTATGCAACTGATCGATCTGCGCGCGCCCGGTCACGCTGAGCGCCAGCGGTTCGGTGCTCTTGAGATTGACCTTCAGATCGCTGCCGAGCATGCCGCTGCGCAGTTCCAGGCGAATGAATGGATTGATGTAAGACTGGGCGACACGCAGGTCGATGTCCTGGGTCTTGACGTTGAGCTGCGCGTTGACCGGGGCGAGGTTGAGCGTGCCGTCGGCGAAAATCTTGCCCTGCTTGCCTACGCCGCTGTCGAGCTTGAGCTTGAAGGGCGAACCGTTGAGGCTGTCGAAATCCTGCAGATCGACGTTCAGCGGGGTCAGGTCCAGCGTCACCGGCGGTTGCGCCGAGCGATCGGCGAGGTGCACGGTGTAGTTGCGCAACTGCACATCTTTAAGCAGCACTTGCCACGGTTTGCTCGGCGCGGCCGGCTCAGGTTTCGGTGAATCGGCAGCGGCCGGTGCACTGGCCGGTTCGGCAGCGGCTTTAGCCGCCGGTTTCGACGGTTGGCTGGCAAACAGTTTCTGCCAGTCCAGTTGCTTGTCGGCTTCGAGGGCGGCCCAGGTTTCGAGTTTCTGGCTACGGATCTTGCCGACCACGACCTGCTGTTTGGCGAGGTCAACGCTGGTTTCGCTGACATCGAGACGTTCAAGCTTGGCCAGTGGGCGGCCGTCCGGAGCCTTGATGGCGAACGGCGCGATGCTCACCGCGACGTTATTGAGCAGCAGTTCGGTTTGTTTCGACAGGTTGAGTTTGTAGTCGGTACTGAGGCTGACCACGCCGTTTTCCAGAACCAGCGGCACCGCATCGCGCACATAAGGCCAGAAAGCTTTCATCTGGCCGTCGGTGACTTTCAGGGTGCCTTCGGACGTGAACGGAATCAGGCTGAAATTACCGCTCCAGTCGATCCGCCCGCCGGCCGGGCCGATGGCGACCAGAGTCATGTCGGCACTGTCTTCGGGCAGGGTGCTGAGGTTTTTCAGCTCGAAACTGAGGTCGTCGTAAAGAAACTCGATCGGCTCGCTCGGGCGCACATCCTGAAAGTGCACCACGCCGCTGGCCAGTTTGATGTTGTCGATACGCAGTGGAAACGGCTTGGCGTCGGGGTCGGCGGGCGTCGGTTCGCTGGCCGGCACATTGAACAGGCCGAGCAGATTGAGCTTGCCGTCCTTGGCGAAGAGGATCTCGGTCTTGGGCTTGTCCAGTTCGATGTTCGCCAGATGCAGGGCTTTAGTCCACAGACTGTCGATCTGCAGGTCGGCGTACAGGCGTTCGAAGCCGACCTGCTCCTTGCCCGGCTCGCCGATGACCAGGCCCCATAGCGTGACTTCAAGGCTGAACGGGTTGAGCTCGATACGCTGGATATGCGCAGGTACGGTCGCGTAATTGGCGAGTTGCTGATTGGCTATCCGCAGCGCAATGCCCGGCAAAATCAGAAACCCCAGCAAGCTGTAGAGCGCCAGAGCGGTTAGCAAGGCGCCAATCGCGCGAATCAATCCTTTGGGCATGTGCGGCTTCATCTGTCTGAATCGGAGTGCCTTGGAGTATGGCACGCGATTCTGGTTCCGAAGTGCTTGATGTGGGGCAGGATTGTTCAGAAATTTCTGTAGGAACAAATTCCTGTCACACGGATGCCCCTGTGGGAGCGAGCCTGCTCGCGAATGCGTCCTGTCAGTCACTATTCTGGTGACTGACCCACCGCTTTCGCGAGCAGGCTCGCTCCCACAGGGGAATGCGCTCGCTCATGTCTGAGGCGTTACAGCTGCAGAATCAGCGTCTTCAACGGCGGTTGCTGATCCATCGAGGGGAAATCGGCGCCCGGGGTCATCACGCTCCATTCGCGCACCGGCCGCCCGGCCTTCTCGGCGCAGCGCAAGACCTGTCCGCGCCAGTCGTCCATGCTGACCTTCGCCAGGTTGTTGCAGCAGATCAGCACGCCGTTGTCGGCGGTGGTCAGCAGGGCAGGTTTGAGCAGACTTTGATAGTCGCGCAGCAGGTCGACGGTGCCGAACGCGCTTTTCGCCCACGCCGGTGGGTCGAGCAGTACCAGATCGTATTGGCGTTGTTCGAGGCGCTGATAGCTCGGCAGTTTTTGCCCGCGCCGCTGGCTGATTGGCAGCCCGGCGAGTTGGCGAATCGCCGGGAAATAGTCGGACTGGATAAATTGCATTTCCGGCAGCTGCGGGTTGAGCAGGCCGTTTTCGCGACCGACCGCCAGATTGCCTTCGGCGAAATCCAGGTTGCACACCTCACGCGCGCCGCCAGCCGCAGCGCTCAGCCCCACGCCGCAGGTGTAGGCGAACAGATTAAGCACGGATTTGCCCTTGGCGTGATCCTTGACCCAGCCGCGGGTGTTGCGCAGATCGAGAAACAACAGCGGATCCTGCCCGGCATGGCGCCCGCGCACGCGGTAGTTGAGGTCCCATTCATGACCGACCAGATCCGCCAGCGCGGCTTCGTCGGCTTTATAGACGTGGTCTTCGCGATCGATGCGCGAATTGCCTCGGGAACGGTCGTTGTAGACCAGAAGGGATTCAAAGCCCAGGGTCTGGTTGACCATGGCGTGCAGTTGCAGCAGGACGTCGCGCTCCAGCGTCTGGTGGAAACTCTGCACCAGCAGTTGCGGGCCGTAGCGGTCGATGGTCAGCCCGCCCGCGCCTTCCTGGCTGCCATGGAACAGGCGATAGCAATCGGTGCCCTGTTTGTGCAGCTCAGACAGCAAGTCCTGACGTTGATCGAGGGCGGCGCGCAGCGCCTGATTCAAGGAAGACATGCGGGCGCCTTGCTGAGGGGGAATAGGGCGCGGGAGTTTAACAGTTTGACGTGTCATCGCGTGACGGCCTTCGCGAGCAGGCTCGCTCCCACAGAAAGAATGCGATCACCTGTGGGAGCGAGCCTGCTCGCGAAGCTTTTCTAAAGCTTATTGATTCAGACGTTTATCAACCAACACCTGCACCACACCCGGATCAGCCAGTGTCGAGGTGTCACCCAGGCTGTCGAGTTCATTGCAGGCGATCTTGCGCAAAATCCGCCGCATGATCTTGCCCGAACGGGTTTTCGGCAGGGCTGGCGCCCACTGGATCAGGTCCGGTTTGGCGAAGCTGCCGATTTCCTTGCTGACGTGCGCCAGCAGATCCTTTTTCAGATCGTCGTTCGCTTCGGTGCCGTCCATGGGGGTGACAAAGGCATAGATGCCCTGGCCTTTGACGTCGTGCGGGTAACCGACCACCGCCGCTTCCGCGATGCTGTCGTGCAGCACCAGTGCGCTTTCGATTTCAGCGGTGCCGATGCGATGCCCGGACACGTTGATCACGTCGTCAATGCGCCCAGTGATCCAGTAATCGCCATCCTCATCGCGGCGCGCGCCGTCGCCGCTGAAGTAGTAGCCGGGGTAGGGTTTGAAGTAGGTGTCGACCATCCGTTGCGGGTCGCCATAAACGCTGCGGATCTGCGCTGGCCAGCTGGACTTGATCGCCAGCACGCCGCTGCCGGCGCCGTGGATTTCCTTGCCGTGTTCATCGAGCAATACCGGCTGCACGCCGAACATTGGTTGTGTGGCGCAACCCGGTTTGATCCGCTGCGCACTGACCAGCGGGCTGAGCATGATGCCGCCGGTTTCGGTCTGCCACCAGGTGTCGACGATAGGGCAACGTTGTTCGCCGACCACGTTGAAATACCATTCCCACGCTTCCGGGTTGATCGGCTCGCCGACGCTGCCGAGTAATCTGAGGCTCTGCCGCGAAGTTTCCTTCAGCGGTCCGGCACCTTCGCGCATCAACGCGCGCAGGGCGGTCGGTGCGGTATAGAAAATGTTGACCTGGTGTTTATCGATGACCTGCCAGAATCGCGAACTGCTCGGATAGCTCGGCACGCCTTCGAACATCAGCGTGGTCGCGCCGTTGGCCAGCGGGCCGTAGACGATGTAACTGTGGCCGGTGACCCAGCCGACGTCGGCGGTACACCAGAACACTTCGCCGTCACGGTAGTCGAGCACGTATTTGAAGGTCATCGCCGCTTGCAGCAGATAGCCGCCGGTGGTGTGCAGTACGCCTTTGGGTTTGCCAGTGCTGCCGGAGGTGTAGAGGATAAACAGCGGGTCTTCGGCGTCCATCGGTTCCGGTGGGCAGTCGTCGCTGACTTCGCGCACGGCCTGGTGATACCAGACGTCGCGGCCTTCGGTCCACTCGACCTCGCCCTGGGTGCGCTCGACAACCACCACGGTGCTGACGTCAGGGCAACTCTGCAGGGCTTTGTCGACATTCTGTTTCAGCGGCACGAACTTGCCGCCGCGTACGCCTTCATCGGCAGTGATCACCGTGTGGCAATCAGCATCGAGGATACGGTCGCGTAAAGAGTCGGGAGAGAAACCGCCAAACACCACCGAATGGATCGCTCCGATCCGCGCGCAAGCGAGCATGGCGTAGGCCGCTTCCGGGATCATCGGCATGTAGATGCACACCCGGTCGCCTTTTTTCACCCCACGGCTTTTCAGCACATTGGCCAGTCGGCAGACGTGATGGTGAAGTTTTTTGTAAGTGATTTGCGCCGATTCGGCAGGGTTGTCGCCTTCCCAGAGCAGCGCGGTCTGTTCAGCGCGTTGTGCGAGGTGGCGATCGATGCAGTTGTAGCTGACATTCAACTTGCCGCCGGCAAACCAGGCGGCTTCACCGGTTTGCAGATCGTCGCGCTGCACGGTCTGCCACGGCGTGCTCCAGTCGAGGAAGCGCGTGGCCTGTTCGGCCCAGAAGGTGTCGGGGTGTTCAATGGATTCGCGGTACAGACGCCGATAATCGTCCTGACTCAACTGAGCAGCCCGGCGCACGGCATCGGCTTTGGGGAACGTACTGATATCGAACATGACGGTTCCTTATTCTTGTGGTGCGACAAGAATAAAGATGCGCCGAGAGCCCCGGAGGTTCAAGTCATCCACAAAACAACTGTGGGAGCGAGCCTGCTCGCGAAGGCGGCGTGCCAGTCAACAAAGATGTTGAATGAACAACCGCTTTCGCGAGCAGGCTCGCTCCCACAGGGAACAGCGCTTGCCTGAAGGCTTATGTCAACCGCGGTGACGACCGCGGAAGTAGTTGATCAGGCCTTGAGTCGAGGCATCGTCAGCCACGCTTTCGTCGCTGCCGACCAGGCGGTTGTAAACGCCTTTGCCCAGTTCCTTGCCCAGCTCCACGCCCCACTGGTCGAAGGCGTTGATGCCCCAGACCACGCTTTGCACAAACACCTTGTGTTCGTACATCGCCACCAGCGCGCCGAGGCGACGCGGGCTGATGCGTTCAACCACCAAGGTGTTGCTCGGACGGTTGCCCGGAATCACCTTGTGCGGCGCGAGTTTGCGCACCTCTTCTTCGCTCATGCCTTTGTCGCGCAACTCGGCTTCGGCTTCCGGCTGGGTTTTGCCGAGCATCAGCGCCTGGCTCTGCGACAGGCAGTTGGCGTACAGCCACTGGTGGTGATCAGCGACCGGGTTGAAGCTGACGATCGGCACGATGAAGTCGGCCGGGATCAACTGGGTGCCCTGGTGCAGCAACTGATGGTAGGCGTGCTGACCGTTGCAGCCGACGCCGCCCCAGATCACCGGGCCGGTATCGGTCGACACCGAAGTGCCGTCCTGGCGCACGCTCTTGCCGTTGGATTCCATGTCCAGCTGTTGCAAGTGCTTGGTGATGTTGCGCAGGTAATGGTCGTACGGCAGGATCGCGTGGCTTTGCGCGCCCCAGAAATTGCCGTACCACACGCCAAGCAGGGCCAGCAGCACCGGCATGTTCTGTTCGAACGGCGCGGTCTGGAAATGCTGGTCCATGGTGTAGGCACCGGACAGCAGTTCCTTGAAGTTGGACATGCCAATCGCCAGAGCGATCGGCAGACCGATGGCCGACCACAGCGAGTAACGGCCGCCGACCCAGTCCCACATCGGGAAGATGTTTTCTTCGCGGATGCCAAATGCCACCGCTGCAGCGTTGTTACTCGAAACGGCGATGAAGTGACGATACAGCTCGGCTTCCGAGCCGCCCTGCGCCAGGTACCAGGCGCGTGCGGCTTGGGCGTTTTTCAGGGTTTCGAGGGTGTTGAAGGATTTCGACGACACGATGAACAGCGTGGTTTCGGCGCGCAGCTTTTGCGTCAGCTCGTGGAACTCACTGCCATCGATGTTCGCCAGATAGTGGCAGCGCACGCCTTTCTGCGCGTACGACAGCAGCGCTTCGGAAACCAGCTCCGGGCCGAGGAACGAGCCACCGATGCCGATGTTGACCACATCGGTGATCGGCTTCTCGGTGTAACCGCGCCACAGACCGTCATGGATGCGGCCGACCAGATCGGTGATCTGGTTGAGCACTTTGTGGACGTCCGGCATCACGTTGACGCCATTGACCGACAGCTTGTCGCCAACCGGACGGCGCAGGGCGGTATGCAGGGCCGGGCGGCCTTCGGAGGCGTTGACGATTTCGCCGTCGAACAGCGCCTTGATCGCGCCCTTGAGGTCGACTTCATTGGCCAGACCCACCAGCAGATTGCGGGTCTCGGCGTTGATCAAATTCTTCGAATAATCGAGAAACAGCCCGCAGCTGCTGAGAGTGAACTGATTGAAGCGCTGCGGATCGGCGTTGAAGGCTTCGCGCATGCTGAAATCCTGCATGGCTTGGCGGTGATCTTTCAACGCTTGCCAGGCAGGCAGAGCGGTAACGTCATGAGGAGTGCGGTAGTACGCCATCGCTGCGGTTTTCCTTTTTACTTGAACGGCCTTTTGAACACTGAGCGGACCCGGCACGCCGCTGTCGAGGCGCGGGATCGACTGCATCGACATGATTTGCGGACACAGGGCGAATACAGTAAACCTCGCGCTGCGATCTGTCTTGACTTTGTCTGACCAGATCCCTGTACTTTTTTAACATCCGAACAGGGATTTGGCCGACAAACGGAGGGGGAGCGGGCGCTGCGGCGGTTCAGGCGAGCTGAACGGGGATGGCGTTGCTGGTGTGGCTCAGCTCGTTGCCCGGCGCCATATAGAGCATGCGCGGCTTGAAGTTGACCAGTTCGGCTTCGCTGTAATGCGCGTAAGCGCAGATGATTACACGATGACCGACGCTGGCCTTGTGCGCCGCGGCGCCGTTGACCGAGATCATCCGCGAGCCTGCTTCCCCCCGAATCGCATAGGTGGTGAAGCGCTCGCCGTTGTCGACGTTGTAGATCTGGATCTGCTCGTACTCACGAATGCCGGACAGGTCCAGCCATTCGCCATCGATGGCGCACGAACCTTCGTAATCGAGCACCGCATGGGTGACTTCGGCGCGGTGCAGTTTGGCCTTGAGCATGATCGCGTGCATTGGGGGCTTCCCGGGTTGGAATCGAACGGCGGGCAGTGTGCCCGAAGGCTATAAAAGCGGCAATCGAGCTGAAATGAGATCTTCATAACACTGAAAACCCCTGTGGGAGCGAGCAGGCTCGCTCCCACAGGGGGGGATTGCGGTGGTTTTAAGCGGGGGTATCGAGATTCAAATGCAAATTATCGATCAACCGCGTAGTGCCAAGAAACGCCGCCACCAGAATCACCAGGTCGCGATCCTCAGCCGTTGCCGGACGCAGAGTCAGACCGTGGCGGATCTCCAGGTAATCCGGGCGCAGGCCCGCCGCTTCAAGCGCTTGCAACTGCGCGCTGATCAGCGCCGGGAAATCCCGTTCGCCTTGCTTGATCGACTCGGCAATGCTGCTCAGCGAGCGATACACCGCCGGCGCCACCGCACGTTGCGCTTCAGTCAAAAAGCCATTGCGCGAGGACAGCGCCAAGCCATCGGCAGCGCGTACGGTCGGCTCGCCGATGATCTGGATCGGCATGTTCAGGTCATGCACCAGCGCGCGGATTACCGCCAGTTGCTGATAGTCCTTCTGGCCAAAAATCGCCAGGTCCGGCTGGACCATGTTGAACAGTTTGCTGACCACGGTCGCCACGCCCTCGAAGTGCCCGGGGCGGCTGGCACCACACAGGCCTTCGGACAATTGCGGCACGCTGACGCGGGTCTGGCCGGCCATGCCGTCGGGGTACATCTCTTCAACGGTCGGGGCGAACAACAGCGAGCAGCCAGCCTCGAGCAGTTTTTCCTGATCGGCTGCCAGCGTGCGCGGGTATTTGTCGAGGTCTTCGCCGGCGCCGAATTGCAGCGGGTTGACGAAAATGCTCGCGACGACGAAATCCACACGTTGCGTGGCTTTGGTCACCAGCGCGACGTGGCCGCTGTGCAGGTTACCCATGGTCGGCACGAAGCCGATGCGCTTGCCTTCGCTGCGCGCGCGGGCGACGGCGGCGCGCAGTTCGCGTACGGTTTTGACGGTGTTCATGCGGAGAATCCGTGTTCGATGCCAGGGAACGTGGTGGCTTTGACTTCGCTGACGTAAGCCTTCAGCGCGGACTGGATGCTGTCCTGGCCGTGCATGAAGTTCTTGACGAATTTCGGTACGCGACCGGTGATCGACAGGCCGAGCATGTCGTGCAGCACCAGAACCTGACCATCCGTGGCGTTACCGGCACCGATACCAATGACCGGAATCTTCACCGCCTGGCTGATCTCCGCGGCCAGTTCACTCGGCACGCATTCAAGCAGCAACATCGCCGCACCGGCCTGTTCCAGCGAGATCGCATCGGCGCGCATCTGCCGTGCCTGGTTCTCGTTGCGGCCCTGCACTTTATAGCCACCGAGAATGTTAACGGCTTGCGGGGTCAGCCCCATGTGCGCACACACCGGCACACCGCGTTCGGCGAGCAGGCGAATCGACTCGGCCAGCCACAACGCGCCTTCGACCTTGACCATGTGCGCACCGGCCTGCATCAGCGTGGCGCTGTTGCTCAGGGTCTGTTCGAGGGTGGCGTTGGCCATGAAAGGCAGGTCGGCAAGGATCAGTGCGTCGCTGTTGCCGCGTTTGACGCAAGCGGTGTGATAGGCCATTTCTGCGGTGGTCACCGGCAAAGTACTGTCGTGACCTTGCAGGACCATGCCGAGGGAGTCGCCCACCAGCAGCACTTCGACACCGGCCTGGTTGCAGGCGTGGGCGAAGGTCGCGTCATAGCAGGTCAGCATGGTGATCTTTTCACCTTTCTGCTTGAGGCTCTGGAGCGTGGTCAGGGTAATGGCTGGCATGTAAAAAATCCTCGTTCAGGCGCTCTGGAAACTACAGCGAGTAACGCGCGTGATTCGTCATCTACTCAGGCGCACGCTCTTTTGTCGTGCTTATAAGGCCTGGATTGCGCCCGTATGTGCCGGGTTGGCGGCAGCGGGACGCCTATAGTCGTGAGGAGCCAAGCGGAAGTCAATTGCGTGTGTTACCGCATTGTTACGCGGGCGGTGTTACCGGCGTTACTGATGCGATTCAGCGGCGCGGCGGGGCTGATTCGAGGGATTTTTGTCTGACAAAATCCTCGATTTGAAATAAACCAATGTTGGAGCGAGCCTGCTCGCGAAGGCGGCAGATCAGTCAACTTAGTGTTGAATGACATACCGCTTTCGCGAGCAGGCTCGCTCCCACAGGGGATTGCAATCAATCTGTCGGGAGACGTTCCAGACCGACGAACGGGCAGGCAGCCAGCAAGTCTGTCAACGTGCGGCCGTCGGCCAGGCGCAGATCCTGCGGTGCCAGCTCGGCCAGCGGATACAGCACGAACGCACGTTCCTGCAGCTGATAATGCGGGACTTTCAATCGTGGCTCGTCGATCAGGCGATCGCCAAACAATAGGATGTCCAGATCCAGCGTGCGCGGGCCCCAGCGTTCCAGGCGTTCGCGGCCCTGATCGTTCTCGATTGCCTGCAGGGCATCGAGCAGCGTCAGCGGCGTGAGGTCGGTGTCGAGCGCGGCGACCGCGTTGGTGTAACGCGGTTGGCCCGGCAGCAGCGAGTCGCTTTGATAGAAGGCCGAAACACCGACAAGACGGGTGTGCGGCAATTGCCCCAGCGCCGCGACGGCGCTGCGCAACTGTTCGGCCGGCTCAGCCAGATTGCTGCCCAGGCCGATGTAGACGCGTTCCATTGCCTTACTCGCCTGTAGCGCTCGGTGCGCCGGCGCGTTTGCGCTTGGCGCCGCTGCTGCGGCGACGCTTGCGTGGTGCGCCGCTGGCGTCGTCACCCTTGCCGCCCAGATCACGGATCATGTCGCGACGTTCGCTGTCGTTGGCGTCCTGGTAGTCGGTCCACCATTCGCCGAGGCCGTCGGTTTCCTCGCCAGCGCTTTCACGCAGCAGCAGGAAATCGTACCCGGCTCGGAAGCGTGGGTTGTCCAGCAACAGGTCGGCACGTTTGCCGCTGCGCCGTGGCAGACGCTCCTGCATGTCCCAGATTTCGCGGATCGGCATGGTGAAGCGTTTCGGAATCGCGATGCGCTGGCACTGCTCGGCGATCAGCTCATGGGCGGCTTCCTGCATCGCCGGAATCGGCGGCATGCCACGTTCCTGCAAGCGCAACACGCGCGCCGGCAGCGCAGGCCACAACAACGCAGCAAAGAGGAACGCCGGGGTCACCGGTTTGTTCTGCTTGATGCGCAGGTCGGTGTTGGTCAGGGCTTCGCTGATCAGCGTGTGGGTGTATTCCGGGTTGTACTCCAGCGCATCGGCACTGGCCGGGAACAGCGGGGCGAACAGTTGCAGATCGACGAGCATTTCGAAGGTGATCGCGCCGTGCCCCGAGAGGAACAGCTTCAGCACTTCTTCGAACAGTCGCGCCGAAGGAATCTCGCGCAACATCGGCGCCAGCTCGCGGATCGGCTGCACGGTGTGCTTCTCGATGCCGAAGTTGAGCTTGGCAGCGAAACGCACCGCCCGCAGCATGCGCACCGGGTCTTCCTGGTAACGCTGTTTCGGGTCGCCGATCAGTCGGATCAGGTGATTGCGGATGTCGTGTACGCCGTTGGCGTAGTCGAGGATGCGCTCGCTGACCGGATCGTAATACAGGGCGTTGATGGTGAAGTCGCGGCGTTGCGCGTCCTCTTCCAGCGTGCCGTAAACGTTGTCACGCAGAATCCGCCCGCTCTCGTTGCGCGAAGACTGGTTGCTGTCTTCGTCGTCTTCGTTGATCGGGTGGTTGGCGCGGAAGGTCGCGACTTCAATGATTTCGCGACCGAAATGGATATGTACCAGCTTGAAGCGGCGGCCGATGATTCGCGCATTGCGGAATTCGGCACGCACTTGCTCGGGCGTGGCGCTGGTGGCGACGTCGAAATCCTTGGGCGTGATGCCCAGCAGCATGTCGCGCACGCAACCGCCGACCAGATACGCCTGGTAACCGGCACCTTGCAGGCGTTCGACGATATTCACCGCATAGCGGCTGAATTGCGTTTTCTGCAGCGAGTGTTGACCGCTGTTGAGCACTTCAGGGGTGCTGCGGATGTGTTGCGTACGACGCACGGGAGTTCGGAATGACTGGAACAGCTTCTTCAGCATGGGATGCACTGTTTGAAGGAATGTTCGGCCATACCAAAGAATGACCGCATGATGGGCGCAGATTCTAGCATTTAGTCGAGGGATGGTGTAGGACACAGCAGATTCAAGCTGAAAGCCGCAAGCTACAAGGGTGGAGCGGGGGTGATCGGAGGATTTTCTACTGATGGGAGAAACCACAAGGGGAGCCGAAGCTCCCCAAGAAGTAGTTGCGTGCTCTTTTTATTATTGATTCGGGCTTCTTGTTTTTGTTGAGTGCCCTCGCCACGAAGTGTTTCCTTCGTGACCCTCCCAATCGGGAGCCAAGAGCAAACGGATTGCTTTGGTCGCTGAATTGCAGTGATCTGTCGATCCAACCAGTACAGGCTCTGTCTTAGGACAGTTTTTGTTGTTCTCGGCCTGGTCGTGGGGCAAGCCCCAAATACAACGCCTCTCCAAAAGAATCAGTTAGCTGCGCCTCTCGCCGTCTTGTTTTTATTGTGCGTGAGTCGATTCGTCTTATTTTTATTGTCTTGTACATTGCTTGTTATTGTTCTTGTACCAAACATATAGCAGGGTGCGTGCCAACTTTTGCGAACCCCAGTGAAACAAGCGGTTAGGTCGATATAACCGTTTTGCAGGGGCAAAAAAAAGCCGGGGTTTCGTTACCGATAACCCCGGCTTCTGTTACGTGAATCGACTGCGGTAACAGTTTTTTCACAATCTCATGCGTTACCCGCGCACGCGACAGGTAACGTTCAGCTCTCGCTCGCTACCCCGGTTTTGCGCCGTGGAATGCCCAGACGCTGACGGCGTTCCCACAGGCATTTGCGACTCACGCCCAGTTTGCGCGCCAGTTCAGTCTCGGTCATGTGGTCCTGATGCTCGAGGACGAAGTGCTGGAAGTAGTCTTCCAGCGACAGATCCTCGGTCGGCTCATGGCTGCTATTGCTGGCGTTACCGCCGGTTTGCGGCGGCAGGCCGATGAACTCGTCGTCCTCCAGATCGCTCAGCTCGATGTCGATGCCCAGCAGGTCGGCCGAAATTTCCGGGCTTTCACTGAGAATCACCGCGCGCTCGACAGCGTTCTCCAGCTCGCGCACGTTACCCGGCCAGGAGTAATGCCGGATGGCCTGTTCGGCATCGGCGGCAAATTTCAGGTCGGTACGGTTGATGCGCGCGCTCTGGCGGGCGAGGAAGGCATTGGCGATTTCGTTGACGTCGGCGCCACGCTCACGCAGGGCCGGGAGTTTCAGCGCAATCACGTGCAGACGGTAATAAAGGTCTTCACGGAACTGGCCGATTTTCGCCAGACTCTTGAGATCGCGGTGGGTCGCGGCGATCAGGCGCACGTCGACTTTCTGCGACTGCACCGAGCCGACCCGGCGAATTTCACCTTCCTGCAAAACACGCAGCAGACGCGCCTGGGCTTCCAGCGGCAGTTCGCCGATCTCGTCGAGGAACAGCGTGCCGCCGTCCGCCGCTTCGACCAGGCCGGCACGCCCGGCGCTGGCACCGGTGAACGCGCCTTTCTCGTGGCCGAACAGCTCGGACTCGATCAGGCTTTCCGGAATGGCCGCGCAGTTCACCGAGATCATCGGTGCCTTGGCGCGTTTCGACAGGTTGTGCAGGGCGCGGGCCACCAGTTCTTTACCGGTACCGGACTCGCCCTGGATCAGCACATTGGAATCGGTCGGCGCGACTTTGCGGATTTTGCTGTACAGATCCTGCATCGGCGGGCAGGAACCGATGATGCCGATTTCACTGTTGCTGTTATCCACAGAAGCTTTGCCGTTGCCAGTGGCAGGCTTGCTCGAGGCGGTTTCAGCGGCAGCAGGTGCCGACTGACGATCACGCAGGATGCGGGCCACGGCTTGCAGCATTTCATCGTGGTCGAAAGGCTTGGCGATGTAATCGACTGCGCCCATCTTCATCGAATCGACCGCCGAGCGCAGGCTGGCGTAGCTGGTCATGATCAGCACCGGCGTGCCTTGGCCGAGCTTGATCAACTCGGTGCCCGGCGCGCCCGGCAGGCGCAGATCGCTGACGATCAGATCGAACGTAGGAATGGTGAAGCGTTCTTGTGCTTCCTGCACTGAACCGGCTTCGCTGACCTGGTACTGGTTGCGTTCCAGCAGGCGGCGCAAGGCGGAGCGGATAATTGTTTCGTCTTCGACGATCAAAATGTGCGGCATTGATTCGATACTCTCGACGGTCTCAGTTCACAGCGGACGTCGCTTCGACATGACGCGGCAATGTCACCCGGATACGGGTGCCGCGCTGGCTGGTGACATCAGCCGGGCTGTCGATGGTGATTTGTCCATAATGCTCTTCAACGATGGAATAGACTAGTGCAAGGCCCAGACCGGTGCCTTCACCCGGATCCTTGGTAGTGAAAAAAGGTTCGAACAATCGGTCCATGATGTTCTTCGGAATACCGCTGCCTTCGTCTTCGACGATCAGATCGACCGTGTGTTCGCCGGCTTCGCTCTTGACCCGTACCGCACTGTGCGGCGGCGAGGCGTCGCGAGCGTTGGAGAGCAGGTTGATCAGGACCTGGGCGAGCCGCTGCGGATCGCCTTCGACCCAATGATCGGGATCGCACAGGTTGTAGAACTGCACTTCGAAATTGCGTCGGTTCAGTGCCAGCAGGCCAATCGCATCCTGCGCCACTTCCGCCAGACAAACCGGCTCGTCGCTGTGCTGATGGCTGCCGGCATGGGCAAAACTCATCAGCGACTGAACGATGCGCGAGACGCGCTTGGTCTGCTCGAGAATCTGCCCGCTGATTTCCGTCAGTTCGCCGTCGTCTTCGCGCTCTTCGCGCAGATTCTGCGCCAGACAGGCGATGCCGGTGATCGGATTGCCGATTTCGTGGGCCACGCCCGCCGCAAGGCGGCCGATGCTGGCCAGACGTTCGGAATGCACCAGTTTGTCTTCTAGCATCTGCGTTTCGGTCAGATCTTCCACCAGCAACACCAAACCACTGTTACCCGGGGCCAGCGGCTCGTCGATCGCCGCTTTGTGCAGGTTCAGCCAGCGGGTCTGGCCATCGAGGGCCAGGTGCTGTTTGTGCAAATGCTCGTCGGGCAGATTGATGAAGCCCTGCAACAGATCTTTCCACGGCTCGCCAATGGTACTCAAGCGCGAGCCGACGACACGCTGCGCGGCAATCCCGGTGAGTTCTTCCATGGCCTTGTTCCACATCAGGATCTCCTGATCCTTGGCCAGCGAACAGACGCCCATTGGCAATTCCTGCAGGGTCTGGCGGTGGTAGCGGCGCAGCGCATCAAGTTCGGCGGCAAGTCCTGTGAGGCGCGAGTGGTAGTCCTCGAGGCGGCTTTCGATGAAATGGATGTCTTCGGTGACGTAGTTTTCGCCGCCGGCCTTGTACGGCAGGAAGGTTTCGACCATGTCCTGGGCGACGCTCGGGCCCATCAGGCCGGACAGGTTGGCCTCGATGCGGTCGCGCAAACGGCGCAAGGCGTACGGGCGGCGCTCGTCGAATGGCAGATACAGGTCACGCAGCGCTTGCTCGACTTCTTTCTGCGCCGCCTTCGCTCCCAGCGGTTTCGCCAGTTGTGTGGCGAATTCCTGCGGCGAAGCGGCGTGCAGTTCACGGCGTTGCGGACGGCGCACGTTATCCACCGCGCAAGCTTCGGCGGCACTGGCTTCTTCAGGGCTGGCGTTGGTGAACAGCGAAATCAAGGTGAACATCAACACGTTGGCCGCTAGCGAGGCGATCGCCGCCATGTGCCAACTGGTGTCGTCGAGCACGTAAATCATGTTCAGCAGCGGAATGTAGAAACCCTGCAGATTGCCGACCAGCGGCAACAGCATGGTAACCACCCAGACCAGAATCCCCGCCAGCAGACCAGCGATAAACCCGCGACGATTGGCGGTCGGCCAGTACAGCACCGACAGCACTCCCGGCAAAAACTGCAGGGTCGCCACGAACGCGACGATGCCGAGGTTGGCCAGATCCTGCTCGGCACCGAGCATCAGGTAGAAGCCGAAACCGGCCATGATGATCGCCACGATCAGCGCTCTACGGGTCCACTTCAGCCAGCGGTAGATATTGCCTTCGGCCGGTGGCTGATAGAGCGGCAGCACCAGATGGTTCAGCGCCATGCCCGACAGCGCCAGCGTGGTGACGATGATCAGCCCGCTGGCCGCCGACAGCCCGCCGACATAGGCGAGCAACGCCAGCGGTTTGCTGTTGGCGGCGATACCGATGCCGAGGGTGAAATATTCCGGGTTGGTCGTGGCGCCGAGTTTCAACCCGGCCCATAGAATCAGCGGCACCGCCAGGCTCATCAGCAGCAGAAACAGCGGCAAACCCCAACTGGCGCTGACCAGCGAGCGCGGGTTGAGGTTTTCGGTAAAGGTCATGTGGTACATGTGCGGCATGACGATCGCCGAGGCGAAGAACACCAGCAGCAGCGTGCGCCACGGCCCTTCCTGCAGCGGCGTATGCAACGCGGCGAGGGCGGTCTGGTTTTGCAGCAGCCACAGTTCGAGTTGTTGCGGACCGTCGAACACGCCGTACAGCGCATACAGGCCGACGCCGCCGAGGGCGACCAGCTTGATCACCGACTCGAAGGCAATCGCAAACACCAGCCCTTCGTGTTTCTCTCGGGTGGCGATGTGGCGCGAGCCGAAGAAAATCGTGAACAGAATGATCAGCGCGCAAAATGCCAGGGCGACGCGGCTCTGGATCGGCTCGCCGGTGAGGATGCCGATCGAATCGGCCACGGCCTGAATCTGCAAGGCCAGCAGCGGCAGTACGCCGATCAGCATGAAAATCGTGGTCAGCGCGCCGGCCCAGGTGCTGCGAAAACGAAACGCGAAAAGGTCCGCCAGCGACGACAGTTGATAGGTGCGGGTGATTTTCAGGATCGGATAAAGCAGCACTGGCGCCAGCAGAAACGCACCGGACACGCCCAGGTAACTCGACAGAAAGCCGTAGCCATATTGATAGGCAAGGCCGACCGTGCCGTAGAACGCCCAGGCACTGGCATAGACCCCCAGCGACAAGGTGTAGGTCAGCGGGTGGCGAATGATCGCGCGCGGGATCATGCCCCGTTCGCTGACCCAGGCAACGCCAAACAGCGCCGCCAGGTACGCGGCGCTGACCAGGATCATCTGGGTCAGGCTAAAGCTCATCGGCATCTTTTTGGCTCTGCAGGATGAAGGTCACGACAATCAGGATCAGCCAGAGCAGATAGGGGCGATACCAAGCGCCCGTCGCGTCGATCCACCAATCCATGATGGCGGGGGAAAACAGGTAGATCCCCACGACTAAAAGCAGGACCAAGCGATAGATGTACATCCCGGCCTCTCTTTTTTATGCGCGTGCCCGAAAACGTGCGGCGATGGTAACGGATGGGCGTGTGACTGCAAGGGGCGTCATTGCAGTTGCGCCTCGGGCAAGGTCAGTGAGCGCGGGATTTTCGTCGCATCCCAGTGCGTGCTGCCCCAGGCGAGCAGTTCACGCGGCGAAGCGTGGGCGAGTTCAGCGCCGGGGTTCTGCCCCAGTGCGCGCAGGGCTCGCAGCAGTAACGGCGTGGCCTGATCGGCTGCAAGCGGCGGCGAGCGGTACGACTTGCCGAGCTTGTTGCCGTCCGGCTGGGTGATCAGCGGCAGGTGCAGGTAGCGCGGCTGACGCAGACCGAGCAATTCCTGCAGATACAACTGGCGTGGCGTCGAGTCGAGCAGGTCGGCGCCGCGCACGATGTCGGTAATGCCTTGCCAGGCGTCATCGAGCACCACCGCCAGTTGATAGGCGTAGAGCCCGTCGCGACGGCGGATTACGAAGTCGCCCACATCCCGGCCCAGATGCTGACGGTATTCGCCCTGCACGCGGTCGATGAAGTGATATTCCAGCTCCGGCACGCGCAGGCGGATCGCCGCGTCCTGCTGATCGTGGCCGGCATTGCGACAAAAACCCGGATAAATACCGTTGTAGGGTTCGAGCTGTTTGCGCGAGCAGGTGCAGGCGTAGGCCAGACCGTGATTGAACAGGCTGTTGAGCACTTCGGCGTAGGCGTCGTGGCGATCGCTCTGGCGCACCATCTCGCCATCCCATTCGAAGCCGTAACTCTCCAGGGCCTTGAGAATCGCCGCTTGCGCACCGGGCTCTTCGCGCGGCGGATCAAGGTCTTCCATGCGCACCAGCCAGCGCCCACCGACCGAACGGGCGTCGAGGTAGGAGGCGAGGGCGGCGACCAGCGAACCGAAGTGCAAGTGGCCACTGGGGGTCGGGGCGAAGCGGCCGATGTAGGCGGGGGAGGTTTTGGCGGTCATGGGGGCGATAAAGCTATTCAGAGTTGACTCAGATTATCCCTGTGGGAGCGAGCCTGCTCGCGAATGCGCACTTCCAGACAATTGAATGTTGACTGGAACACCGCTTTCGCGAGCAGGCTCGCTCCCACAAAGGCAGGCACAGGTTGGGCGGGTAAATCGTAGAAACAAAAACGGAGCGTTCGCACGCTCCGTTTTTTGTTCAGGTCAAAATCACTTGCCGACCTGTTTTTCCTTGATTTCCGCCAGGGTCTTGCAGTCGATGCACAGATCCGCCGTCGGGCGGGCTTCGAGGCGCTTGACGCCGATCTCGATGCCGCAGGATTCGCACCAGCCGTACTCTTCGTCTTCGATCAGTTGCAGAGTCTTGTCGATTTTCTTGATCAACTTGCGCTCGCGGTCGCGGGCGCGCAACTCGAGGGCGAACTCTTCTTCCTGGCTGGCACGGTCGGCCGGGTCAGGGAAGTTGGCCGCTTCGTCTTTCATGTGATCAACCGTACGGTCGACTTCCTGCATCAAGTCCAGTTTCCACTTGTTCAGGATCTTGGTGAAGTGCGCGCGCATCGGAGCGCCCATGTACTCTTCACCCGCCTTCGGAACGTAAGGTTCGAAGCCGCTGATCGTCGCTTGCTGCTGTTGCTTTGCTTGGGTGGACATGAAATAGACCGCCTCTACTCTTGTAATCCATTGCGCAGGATTGCTCCATCACCGACACCTGCCGGCCCTGCGGCTGCAAGCGGGCGAACTTACCAGATCAAATCAGCCTGCGCTACTCCCGGATGTCGAGCCCCCGGCGGGTGGCGCTTGCAGATGTTTGGCAAGCCGTGTCTGTGGGAATGGAGACCTGTTCAATCACTGATTTTAGTCAATCCTGGAGCGTACGTTCAGATCGTTACAGTCCAGCGTTCTTGAGGCTGTGACCTTCACGGGTTCTCGCTCGTTCCGGCAGACAGGTAGAATCGTCTCTTTTTTCCCGTCGAAGGCATTCCAATGGCCCCCTACAGTGCGCGCAGTCGCGCGATCGAACCGTTCCATGTGATGGCGCTGCTGGCGCGGGCCAATGAATTGCAGGCCGCCGGCCACGACGTGATCCATCTGGAAATCGGCGAGCCGGACTTCACCACTGCCGAGCCGATCATTCTCGCCGGGCAAGCGGCGCTGACGGCGGGCAAGACCCGCTACACCGCAGCGCGGGGGATCCCCGAGTTGCGCGAGGCGATTGCCGGGTTCTATCAATCACGGTACGGCCTGAGCATCGATCCGCGGCGGATTCTGATCACCCCGGGCGGCTCCGGCGCGCTGCTGCTGGCCAGTGCGTTGCTGGTCGATCCGGGCAAGCACTGGTTGCTGGCCGACCCTGGCTACCCGTGTAACCGGCATTTTCTGCGTCTGGTCGAAGGCGCGGCGCAACTGGTCCCGGTCGGCCCCGACGTGCGTTATCAACTGACCCCGGACCTGGTCGCGCGGCACTGGGACCGTGACAGCGTGGGCGCATTGGTCGCGTCGCCGGCCAACCCGACCGGGACGATTCTGACTCGCGATGAACTGGCGGGATTATCCACCGCCATCAAGGCGCGTCACGGTCATTTGGTGGTGGATGAGATCTATCACGGCCTGACGTACGGCACTGATGCCGCCAGCGTTCTGCAAGTGGATGACAGTGCGTTTGTGCTCAACAGCTTCTCCAAGTATTTCGGCATGACCGGTTGGCGCCTCGGCTGGCTGGTCGCGCCGGACGCAGCGGTGAGCGAGCTGGAGAAACTTGCGCAAAACCTCTACATCAGCGCGCCGAGCATGGCGCAGCACGCGGCCCTGGCCTGTTTCGAACCGGCGACGATCGCGATTTTCGAGGAGCGCCGCGCCGAATTCGGCCGTCGCCGCGATTTCCTTCTGCCGGCGCTGCGCGAACTGGGCTTCAACATTGCCGTTGAGCCTGAAGGGGCGTTTTATCTGTACGCCGATATCAGCCGGTTCGGCGGCGATGCCTTCGCGTTCTGCCAGCATTTCCTCGAAACCGAGCACGTTGCCTTCACCCCGGGGCTGGATTTCGGCCGCTATCAGGCCAGTCACCATGTGCGTTTTGCCTACACGCAAAACCTTGATCGCTTACAGGAAGCGGTGGAGCGTATCGCCCGTGGCCTGAAGAGCTGGCAAGGCTGATGCGCTTTTATCCACAGCTTGAAGAAGCACGCCTGATCCGCCGGTACAAACGTTTCCTCGCTGATATCGAAACCGTTAGCGGCGAGTTGCTGACCATCCACTGCCCGAACACCGGGTCGATGCTTAATTGTCAGGTCGAGGGCGGGCAGGTCTGGTTCAGCCGCTCGAACGACCCGAAGCGCAAGCTGCCCGGAACCTGGGAGATCGGCGAAACCCCGCAGGGGCGCTTGTTCTGCGTGAACACCGCGCGGGCCAACGGGCTGGTCGAAGAAGCCTTGCAGGCGGGGATTATCACCGAGCTGAACGGCTTTACCGCATTGAAGCGCGAAGTCGCCTACGGGCAGGAAAAAAGCCGCATCGACTTTCGCCTCGAATACCCGAGCGGCGCGGCTTATGTCGAAGTGAAAAGCGTCACGCTGGGTTTCGAAGGGACGGCGGTGGCAGCGTTTCCCGATGCCGTGACCCAGCGCGGTGCCAAGCACCTGCGTGAGCTGGCGCATCTGGCGCGTGACGGCATTCGTGCGGTGCAACTGTATTGCGTGAACCTGACCGGAATCGAAGCGGTGCGTCCGGCCGAGGAAATCGATGCGGCCTATGCCGAGGCGTTGCGCGAAGCGGTTGCCTGCGGCGTGGAAGTGCTGGCTTACGGCGTGCGCCTTGATCACGAGGAAATGGTCATTGATCGCCGACTTGAGGTGCGGCTTAACGGTTAAACGTCGATCCAGACGCCTTGCGCGTCTTCGCGGCACTCAATGGCCGTGAGCGATTGCCCGGCACATGGGCCGGCGACACATTCTCCGTCCTCGATCAAAAACAGTGCGCCATGGGTGGCACACTGGATCAGGCTGTTGCTGGGATCGAGAAACCGGTCAGGCTGCCATTCCAGCCCGACGCCACGGTGCGGGCAGCGATTGAGATAGACATACACCTGCCCGCCACGGCGCACGGCAAACAGTTTGTCACCGTCGATTTCGAAGCCGCGACTGCTGGCTTCGGCCAGCTCATCGCCGGCGCAGAGAAACTTCATGGCTATCCTCAAGAGTCTGCTCGTGTCTGGATATGTCCGAGCTTGACGTTTAAATGCAAACAATTATCAAATGGCAGCCCTCTCCCGCAGGGAGTCTGGCAGTTTGTCGAGGATACTTGGCTCGCTCTGCGGATGCCCGGGAAACCTTGTTCAAGGAAGCTGTGTATGCGCCTGAGTATCCGCGTTGTTGCGCTGTGTGTCGGCTGGCTGTTCAATCATCACGCGGTCGCGGCTGATTTGCCGCAACGCTGGGTCAGCGCCGGCGGTGCATTGTCTGAGTGGGTCAGTGCGCTGGGCGGCGAGGCGAAACTGGTCGGCGTTGATACCACCAGCCAGCATCCGCAATCGCTCAAAGCGCTGCCAAGCATCGGTTATCAGCGAAGTCTTTCCGCCGAGGGCATTCTCAGCCTGCGCCCGGACATGCTCATCGGCACCGAAGAAATGGGCCCGCCGCCGGTGCTGGCTCAGGTCAAGGCAGCCAACGTCCGCGTGGAGCTGTTCTCGGCGCAAGCGGATCTGCCGACGCTGACACAAAACCTCACTCGTCTGGGCCAGTTACTGGGCGCAGAAGCGCAGGCGAAACAACTGCTGCAAACGTATCAACAGCAACTCGTTGCGCAACAGGCGCGGGTGGCTGAGGCGCAAACCGCACAAAAAGCCCCAGGCGTACTGCTGTTGCTCGGGCATGCCGGCGGCAAACCGCTGATTGCCGGCAAGGACACCGCCGCCGATTGGCTGCTGCAACAGGCAGGCGGGCGTAACCTCGCGACCCATAGCGGTTACAAACCGTTTTCGGTGGAATCCCTGGCCAGCCTCGATCCCGAAGTACTGGTATTCGCCGACCGTGCGCTGAACGGCGAGGCGGCGAAAACTGCGCTATTCAAGGAAAATCCGATTTTGAGTTCCAGCCGCGCGGCCAAGGCCGAGCGGGTGATGGAGCTGGATCCGACGCTGCTGGTCGGCGGACTCGGGCCGCGCTTGCCGGCCGCGCTGAAAACCCTGACTGATGGTTTTTATCCAGCCAAGGGCGGCCAATGACCCCACTGGTCAAACCGCGCGGACTGTTCATCGGCCTGACGCTGCTGTGTCTGCTGGCGACCTGGTTGTCGTTGGCCCTCGGACCGGTCAGCTTGCCGCTGTTCGACACATTGCGTGCAGCGTTGCGCCTGCTGGGCGTGCCGCTGCCGCCGGACGGGCTGGAGCAGGCTGAACTGATCCTTGGGCAGATTCGTCTGCCGCGGACTTTGCTCGGTCTGGCGGTGGGCGGTGTGCTGGCGTTGTCCGGCGTCGCCATGCAGGGCTTGTTTCGCAATCCGCTGGCCGATCCGGGGCTGGTCGGGGTTTCCAGTGGCGCGGCGCTGGGAGCCGCGATTGCGATAGTTGGCGGCGAGATGTTTGGCGAAGTGCCGGAAGCCTTCGCGCCGTATCTGCTGTCGGCGTGCGCATTTCTCGGCGGGCTCGGGGTAACAGCGCTGGTTTACCGACTCGGCCGGCGTAACGGTCAGACCCATGTCGCAACCATGTTGCTGGCGGGCATCGCGCTGACGGCGCTGGCCGGCTCGGCTGTCGGCCTGTTCACCTATCTGGCGGATGACGCGACCCTGCGCACGCTGACCTTCTGGAATCTCGGCAGCCTCAACGGCGCCAGTTACGCGCGGCTGTGGCCACTGCTGATCATCAGCGCCGGTGTCGCGTTATGGCTGCCGCGTCGGGCCAAGGCGTTGAATGCGTTGTTGCTTGGCGAGTCGGAGGCCGGGCATTTGGGTATCGACGTCGAGCGGCTCAAGCGTGAACTGGTGTTCTGCACCGCGCTGGGTGTCGGCGCGGCGGTGGCGGCGGCGGGCATGATCGGTTTCGTCGGGCTGGTGGTGCCGCATCTCGTGCGACTGCTTGCCGGGCCCGACCATCGCGTGCTGTTGCCAGCCTCGGTGCTGGCTGGTGGCAGCCTGTTATTGCTTGCCGATCTGGTGGCGCGGCTGGCGCTGGCGCCGGCGGAATTGCCGATCGGTATCGTCACGGCGTTCATCGGCGCACCGTTCTTTCTCTATCTGCTGCTGCGAGGGCGGGCCTGATGCTGCGTGCGCACAAACTGCAGATTCAGCGCGGGCGCAAAACCGTGCTCGATGAGGTCACGCTGCAACTCGAAGCGGGCGAAGTGCTCGGCGTACTCGGGCCAAACGGTGCGGGCAAAAGTACGTTGCTCGGCGCGTTGTGCGGGGAATTGGCCGCCAGCGCGGGCGAGGTGTCGCTCGACGGCAAGCCATTGCATGACTGGGCGCGAGTCGAACGTGCGCAACGGCTCGCGGTATTGCCGCAGGTGTCGACCCTGGACTTTGCCTTTAGCGTCGAAGAAGTGGTCGGCATGGGCCGTTTGCCGTATCAAAGCGGTCGCGTGCGTGACGAGGAAATCATCGCTGCGGCATTGGCGGCGGCCGATGCCGGGCATCTGAGCGGGCGCAGTTATCTGGCGTTGTCCGGTGGCGAGCGGCAACGCGTGCACCTGGCGCGGGTGCTGGGGCAGTTGTGGCCGGGGCAGGCCGGGCAAACGCTATTGCTCGACGAGCCGACTTCAATGCTCGATCCGCTGCACCAACACACCACTTTGCAAGCGGTGCGCGAGTTTGCCGATCGCGGCGCGGCAGTGCTGGTGATCCTGCATGATCTGAACCTCGCTGCGCGTTATTGTGACCGCATCCTGCTGCTGGAAAACGGCCGACCGGTGGCGCTGGATACGCCCGAGCGGGTGCTGCGCCCGGAGACACTGCAAGCGGTGTTCGGACTGCAAGTGCTGGTGCAGCCGCACCCGGAGCGCGGGCATCCGCTGATCATCGCCCGCTGACTGAATCGTCGAGGTGTGTGCATGCGAGGACTGTGGTTATTGATGCTGATGTTGCTTGCAGGGTGTCAGCATGCTGTTGCGCCAGCTCCAGTCAGTGGCGAAATTCGCGACCTGCACAGCGGTGAAGTGCTGACCGCAGAGCAACTGTTGACGCGTCTTGCGAGGCCCGAGCGACTGATCATCGGCGAGCAACATGACAATGCCGATCACCACGCTGCGCAGTTATGGCTGTTGCAGGCGCTTGGCGAGCAGCGCCAGCAGGGCAGTCTGTTGCTGGAAATGCTAACACCCGATCAGCAGCCGAAAGTGGCTGCCGCGCGGCGAATGCCGGCATCCGCCGATGTCGCCAGGATGCTGGACTGGCAGGACGGCTGGGACTGGACGCTTTATGGTCCGATCGTGCGCTTCGCGCTCTCGCAACCGTATGCGCTGCTGGCAGCCAATCTCGACAACAGTGAAATCCGCGCAGTCTATCGTGAGCCTCCCGCACTCAGCGGTGCGCGCAGTAACGCGGCATCGGTGCAAGACAAGCTGCTGCGGCAGATCAGCGATTCCCACTGCGGCTTGCTGCCCGAATCGCAAATGCCGGCGATGCTGGCGGTTCAGCAACAGCGTGATCGGCGCATGGCTGAACGTTTGCTCGCAGCGCCCACGCCCTCGATGCTGCTGGCCGGGGCGTGGCATGCGCGCAAGGATGCCGGCGTGCCGTTACATGTTCTCGATCTGGGCGCGGCGAAGGTGCCCACGGTGTTGATCCTGGCCGAACACGGGGAAAATGTGAGCGTCGCGATGGCCGATTATGTCTGGTACACGCCTGCCACATCGAAACCGGATTACTGCGAACAGATGCGTAAACAGTTCGGCAAATGACTTTTTTACGGGCAAAAAAAGACCCGGTAAAAACCGGGTCAAATAACCGTGATTAGCCTGATGAGGAGATAATCTGAGAATCCGAACCAAGGGCTTTTCAGAATATCGACTGATCTCGCGACCAGTTGTGATAATCATAGCGATTCTCATTACCGCGTCAACCACTGATTTGCCGTTTGTACGATTTAATCGGGTAAATGGCCGGAATGCCGCGTGAATTCAGGGCTTCAGCGTTGGCCTTCAGCCACTGTCGAGGGGGCGATCTGCCGATTCAATTGCCCGATGCGCCGCGCCATGCTTTCGATCAGGCTGTGAGCGATCTTCGGATTGGTGCGGGTCATGCTCAAAAACTGATCACCAGGAATCAACATCACTGTGCTCGGTACGCGCGCGATCACCGTTGCGTTGCGCGGCTCGCCAGTGAAGATCGCCATGGCGCCGAAGATCTCGTCCCTGGGCACGTCGCCGACCTTGTGTCCGTCGACAAACGCTTCGGCATGCCCGTCGATGATCACAAACACATGATCAGCAACGTCTCCCTGCCTGATCAGGATTTCCCCCGCCGCGACTCGTTTGAAACCGTTGCTGCTGCGAAATTCGCGCGGTTTCAGCTGCGCCACGGCGTGGGCGAGAATCGCCAGGTGGCCCTGCAAATACTCGACGAACTGCTGCGCCCGGCGTGCGTCAGCGAACAGATGCCGGAACACCTCCTCGCGGCGGTAGGGCTGCAAACGCAGCGGCGCGTCGCAGCACCAGCGACAATCAGCCCAGACATCACCCTGCTGCAAACCAAGCAAATCACCCTCCTGCCAGTAAAACAGCGGCCGCGCACCGATGCAGCCGTTGATCACGCCGTCGATTAGCAGAAACAACTGTTCGGCGGGCAGAACGGGCAGCAAGTCATCCGTCGCATCGACCTGCAAAACCGGCCCGCAAGGTGCGAGATCTCGCAACCACTGCACGGGCAGGCTTTGCAAACGGTTGATGATTGCATCGGTATGTGCCGATTGCTCTCCCAGTAAATACATGAGGATCGCCGCCCGTTCAGTTCTTGTGTCGCGCGGAAATGGCTTCGAGCTGCTTGTTCAGGGCGTCCTTGCGCTCGGCGGGGATGTCGTTCCAGTGCACATCCATCAGGGCGCCTTCGATCGCATACAACAACACCTTCGATGCACGAAACCCGCGGGTACGCACGGCCCGGTAGGCGTCCACTGCGCCGAGCCGACGCAAGTCCGAGGCGCTGTGGATGCCCACGGCATGCAGCCATTGCGCCGACGTCTTGCCAAGATTTTTCAGGTGTTGCAGTTCATCATTCATCAAGCCTCCTTGCGACGGCCGAATGGTGCGTGGGCGAGCTTCTCAGGAGTGTAGCCATCAGTAGGAAAAGCGTGGTTGTTTGGTCGGATTCGACGCAAATGCTTCTAAGAAAGGGGATAAAGATCTAGAAATGCAGAAGGGAAGGGGCATAGCGCATAACAAATGTGGGAGCGAGCCTGCTCGCGAAGACGGTGGATCAGCCGCTACCTATATCGACTGACACTACGCCTTCGCGAGCAGGCTCGCTCCCACAAGGGGGGGCCAGGGCTGACAGCGATCTCAGCGCGTGCGATAGCGCAAGCGCGTACCGAAATTCATCGACATCAGAATCTCGTCGGCACTCAGCTCCGGCGGGAAGTACGCACCGGAAATCTGTGCGTGGGCCAGGCTTGCGCCTTCCAGTTGTGCGTTACGGAAGTCGATACCACGCAAATCGGCAGAACGGAAATACGCGTCGCGGAAGTCCACGCCCTCGGCGTTCAGCTCGCGTAGATCGAGACCGCGGAAATCGCCACCAACCATGTCGATCGGTCCGTCCTGCGGACGCTCCTTGTTGAAACCAGTGATGTCGTCTTTGTGCAGCAAGGCATATAGCGGCGTATCGAGAAGTTTCGGCTGGCTCATGTCAGATCACCTGTTGGTTTTATGACGCCAGTATAGTGCCACTATTTGGCGGCCGTGAAGCGAGCGAGGGCTTCACGGCCGAAATAGTTTCTTACAGGCCTGGCAGGCGCTGACGAATCTGCGCGACCACGGTGTCGAGCGTGCCGGATTCATTGGTCTGCACGCGTTTGCTGCGCAGGATTTCTTCCGGCGTCAGCGCTTCGCGATTGGCCTGTTGCGTTTCGATCACCGCCAGGGTGGCGTCGGACGGGTCCTTCTGGTCGGCCTGACGCACCGCCAACCAGCTTTCGATCACCGCTTGCGGTGCGTTGCAGTCGAGGATCAGGAAGGGCGTGCCGGTGGCTTCGGCGATTTTCGCCGCATTGTCGCGTTGTTCGCGTTTCAGGTAAGTGGCGTCGATCACCACCGGGAAACCGGCGTGCAGGATCACTTCGGCGATTTCGTGCAGGCGCGCATAAGTCGCGGCGCTGGCATCGGCGCTGTAAATCCCGGCCTGTACGTCGTTGGCGACGGTCTGCTCGCCAAACAGGCGCTTGCGCTCGACATCCGAACGCAGGCGGATCGCGCCCAGTGCTTCAACCAGGCGCATCGCAACGTGGCTTTTACCGACGGCGGAAACACCGTGAGTGATCGCCATGAAGCGTGACGGAATGGTGCTGTAGCTTTCCGCCAGGTTGGCGTAGTTGCGGTACTGGCGCAGGGTGGTGGCGCGCTGCACGGCGGTCGCGTCCGCCGGCATGCTGAACAGCGCGACCTTCGCGCGGACCAGCGCGCGGTAGGCTTTATAGAAGTTCAGTACTTCAAGGCCTTGATAATCGCCGGTCAGTTCCAGGTATTGGCTGATGAAACGTCGCGCCAGGGATTTCAGGCCGCGGTCTTCCAGGTCCATCGCGAGGAAGCCGGTATCAGCCCAGACGTCAGTGAAACGGAACGGCTCGTTGAACTCGATGCAGTCGAAGATCACCACGTTGCCATCGATGACCGTGGCGTTGCCCAAGTGGATGTCGCCGTGGCATTCACGGGTAAAACCTGCGGCCTTGCGCTCGGCGAACAGTGGCTTGAGACGCTCGAAGCTGCTTTCGGCCCAGGCTTTAAGTGCTTCGAGTTGCAGCAGATCGTTTTTGTCGCTGAGAAACGGCAGGATCTGCTCGAAGTTTTGCGCGACCGGTGCCATCACGCTGTCCGGGGTGCCGGCGTCGTGTTCGGCCGGGACTTTTGGTGCATTGATGTGGAAGCGGGCAATCTGCTCGGCCATCGCATCGATGTGCTGGGTGGTCAGCTCACCGTTGGCTTGCAGGGTGCTGAGCAGGCCGGTCTGCGGGAACTGACGCATTTTCAGCACGTACTCGATGGCCGCGCCGTCGCCGCCCAATTGTGGCGCTTCAACGCTGCCGGTGACCGGCAACACTTCCAGATACAAATCCTCGGTAAGGCGCTGGTTGAGACGCAGCTCTTCGGCACAAAAATGCGCGCGCGCGTCGAGGCCGGTGAAGTCTAGGAAGCCGAAATTAACCGGCTTCTTCACTTTATAAGCAAAGGGGCCGGTGAGAATCACCCACGAGATGTGGGTTTCGATGACCTGGAACCTTTCGACGGGATGCGGGTAGAGGGCCGGGTTTTGCAGGGCAGCGATCAGGGACTGGCTCACGGGCGATCCTTCAGAGACGGAGAAAATCAAGGTCGCCATTATGGCCGCTTGCCCGCCGGACGCAAACCTCTGAGGGTGCCTGTTGAGGATCGATAAAGTGCGTATAATCCGCCGCCATGACTCGATCCCGATCCCCCCGTACCAAGAAAAAACCACCGTCCAAGGGCCTGAGCCCGTGGCTGAGCTGGGCCATCAAACTCAGTCTGGTCGGCCTTGTCGTGCTGGCCGGCTTCGCCGTTTACCTCGATGCCGTGGTGCAGGAGAAGTTCTCCGGCAAGCGCTGGACCATCCCGGCCAAGGTATACGCGCGCCCGCTCGAGCTGTTCGTCGGACAGAAGCTCAGCAAGGACGATTTCCTCACCGAACTCGATGCCCTCGGCTATCGTCGCGAAGCCGTGAGCAATGGCCCAGGCGCTGCTGCCGTCAGCGGTAATACGGTTGACCTGAACACCCGTGGCTTCCAGTTCTATGAGGGCCTGGAAAAACCGCAACCGGTGCGTGTGCGTTTCTCGGGCGATTACGTTGCCGAGCTGTCGGCGACCAACGGTTCCAAGCTGTCGGTGGTGCGTCTGGAGCCGCTGCTGATCGGCGGCATTTATCCGAAAAATCTCGAAGACCGCATCCTGATCAAACTCGATCAGGTGCCGCCGTATCTGCTGGAAACCCTGGTCGCCGTCGAAGACCGCGATTTCTACAGCCATTGGGGCGTGTCGCCGAAATCGATCGCCCGTGCGGTCTGGGTCAACACCTCTGGCGGCAAGATGACCCAGGGCGGCAGTACCCTGACCCAGCAGTTGGTGAAGAACTTCTACCTGACCAGCGAACGCAGCCTGACCCGCAAGCTCACCGAAGCGATGATGGCGATGTTGCTGGAGCTGCATTACGACAAGAAGGAAATCCTCGAGGCCTACCTCAACGAAGTCTTCGTCGGGCAGGACGGTCAGCGCGCGGTGCACGGTTTCGGTCTGGCCAGTCAGTTCTTCTTCGGCCAGCCATTATCCGAGCTGAAGCTGCATCAAGTGGCGTTGCTGGTTGGGATGGTCAAAGGTCCGTCCTACTACAACCCGCGGCGCAATCCTGAACGTGCGCTGGAACGCCGTAACCTGGTGCTCGACGTACTGGCGCAACAGGGCGTCGCCACGCCGGAACAGGTTGAAGCGGCGAAGAAAATGCCGCTGGGCGTGACCACCCGCGGCAAGCTGGCCGACAGCTCGTACCCAGGCTTCATCGATCTGGTCAAACGTCAGTTGCGCGAAGATTACCGCGACGAAGACTTGACCGAAGAAGGCCTGCGCATTTTCACCAGCTTCGACCCGATTCTGCAGATGAAAGCCGAGGCCTCGGTCAACGACACCTTCAAACGTCTGTCCGGGCGCAAAGGCTCCGACGACGTTGAAGCGGCGATGGTCGTGACCAACCCGGAAACCGGCGAAGTCCAGGCGATGATCGGCAGCCGTCAGGCCAGTTACGCCGGCTTCAACCGCGCGCTGGATGCGGTACGGCCGATCGGTTCGTTGATCAAGCCGGCGGTTTATCTGACCGCACTTGAAAAACCGAGCCAGTACACGCTGACCAGTTGGCTGTCGGATGAACCGTTGTCGGTCAAAGGCGCGAACGGTCAGGTGTGGAAGCCGCAGAACTACGACCGCCGTTCTCACGGCACGGTGTTCCTCTATCAGGGGCTGGCGCATTCCTACAACCTGTCGACGTCGCGTCTGGGCCTGGAAGTCGGTGTGCCGAACGTGCTCAAGACTCTCGGTCGCCTCGGTGTAACCCGCGAGTTCCCGGCGTTCCCGTCGATGCTTCTCGGTGCCGGCGGCATGACCCCGATCGAAGTGGCGACCATGTACCAGACGCTGGCCAACGGTGGTTTCAACACGCCGATGCGTGGGATTCGCAGCGTCCTGACCGCCGAAGGCGAGCCGCTCAAGCGCTATCCGTTCCAGATTCAACAACGTTTTGACCCGGCCTCCATCTATCTGATCCAGAACGCCATGCAGCGCGTGATGCGTGAAGGTACCGGCAGTTCGGTTTATAACGTGTTGCCCAAGACCCTGACGCTGGCCGGCAAGACCGGTACCAGTAACGATTCGCGCGACAGCTGGTTCGCCGGGTTCAGTCAGGACCTGCTGGCGGTGGTCTGGCTGGGCCGCGACGACAACGGCAAGACCCCGTTCACCGGGGCGACCGGTGCGTTGCAGGTCTGGACCAGCTTCATGCGCAAGGCAGATCCGCTGCCGCTGGACATGCCGCAGCCGGACAACGTCGTTCAGGCCTGGGTCGATTCGCGCACCGGGCAAGGCTCCGATGCCAACTGCCCCGGCGCGGTACAGATGCCGTATATTCGCGGCAGCGAACCGCCACCCGGCGCCGCGTGCGCAAGCGAAACGCCTGCCTCGCCGGAGTCGGTGATGGATTGGGTCAAGGGCTGGATGAATTAAGCAAAGAGGGTTTCAAGTGAACAAGTGGTTGATTCCAGCGGTGACCGCCGTGGCTTTGCTCAGCGGCTGCTCTACCGTACAGCGTGGTTCGATTCCCGTTGTCGACTCCGGCACAGCGGTGTCCAACAGCGAGCGCATCGGTGCCAATGGCGGTTTCCGCCAGACTACCGTCAAGCGTCCGGTGCAGGGCCAGACTCAGGCGATTCCGCAAGGCGATACCGGCGTAGTGGTGATGGTGCCGGGCGGCGGCGCGGCCGTGTCGACACCGATCAGCTCCTCGCCAATCGTTCCGGGTCCGGCATCCGGCGGTATCACGTCGGGGCCGTACAACCCGTCGGCGGTCGAATCGGCGCCGGTCAACTCCGGCAGCTACAGCATGCCGTCGACGCCGAGCGGTATTCCTTCCGCGACCAGCGGCGGTGGCTTGTCAGCCGATGAGCAACTGGATGGCCCGGTACTGGCCTTGCTGACCACTGCACAACAGCAGCAGGCCGGTGGCGACCTCAACGGCGCGTCGTCGAGTCTGGAGCGCGCCCAGCGCGTTGCACCGCGTGAGCCGCAAGTGCTTTATCGTCTGGCGCAGGTGCGCATGGCTCAGGGCGATGCGCCGCAAGCCGAGCAATTTGCCCGTCGTGCACTGACGATGGCCAACGGTCGTCCGGATCTGCAAGCCAGCCTGTGGGAGTTGATCGCCCAGGCTCGTGAGAAACAAGGCGATTCCGCCGGCGCCACGCTGGCCCGGCAGAAGGCCAAGGTCTCGCTGTGATGGATGCCCGTTTCCCGAAAATCGCCGATCAGTTGCTGCTGATCGAGCGTGAACTGCGTACCCAGGGCTGGTGGGATGAGGTTGAACCTTCGGCCGAAGCCTTGAGCAGTGTAGAGCCGTTTTCCGTCGATACGCTGGACTTCGAGCAGTGGCTGCAATGGATCTTCCTGCCGCGCATGAAGATGATTCTGGAGCAGGATCTGCCGCTGCCGAACGCCTCGGGTATTCAGGAAATGGCCGAGATGGTTTTTGCCCAGCGCAACCTTGGAGGCAAGGATCGTCAGTTGCAGGTGCTGCTCAAAGAGTTCGATCTGCTGATTACTGCCTCACGCTGAACCGCACGCTGCCAGTAATCACTGGCAGTTCTGCTCAATCTGCTTCTGCGCTTCGGCGATGCGCTCCTGACGCTGCGCATCGTCAAGCCGTTTCAACTGTCCTTCGACCTCCTCTCGCAAACGCGGATTGTTTTGCAGCTGCGCAAGGTTGGTCCGTGCCTGCTCGCAAAACGCCTGGAGCTGCGCCTGTTGTTCGGCCACCTGCTTTTTGACCTTGTTGTCGATCGCCTTCTGATCGCCGAGTACGCCGCTGCCGGGCATGGCGGACGGTTGTGCCGGTGGCGCGGAGGGCGTTTGCACGGTGGTCGATGGCTGGCCCGCAGGCGGCTGCGCATCGAAGTGGGTGACACCCTGGGCATCGACCCATTTGTAGATTTGAGCGGCCGAGCAACACGGACTGAGGCCGATCAGCAGAGTGAGGAGGAGCGTTCGCATGCTGATTCCTTGGCAAAATTGCGCAATTGACGCTAACAGAGTAGCGCTTTTCAGGTTTTTTCTTGCGTTCTCATGTGCTTACCCACAATTAACCACACAGACGACTTGACTTGCAGAGGGCGAAACAGAAGAATCCAAAGTCCGCTGTAGAGGGACTGCCAGAAGCAGACCCACTCGGTAGATCATGAGGCGCACATCCGCGCCGACCTGTTACACCCGCAACGCGTTACCTCGCGCTGGGTGGGAAAGGCCCGCAACACTTGGGACGATCCCAATACTTGCTCAGTCAGTGCTGACGTAGTCGGCGACCACCGTCGCTCATGCTCTGCCGAGAAGTAAACCTATTAAGACCCGCCCCTTTTTTGTGGACGGTATTCTGGCGTTTTAGAGGTGAACAACGTGGAGCTTTTATCTGGCGGTGAGATGCTCGTCCGCTTTTTGCGTGACGAAGGCGTCAAATATATCTACGGGTACCCGGGTGGTGCTCTCCTGCATGTTTACGATGCCCTGTTCAAAGAACCGGAAGTGACCCACATCCTGGTTCGTCACGAGCAAGCCGCAACCCATATGGCTGACGGCTACGCCCGTGCCACCGGTAAAGCCGGCGTGGTACTGGTGACTTCCGGTCCAGGCGCCACAAACGCCATCACCGGTATCGCCACCGCCTATATGGACTCGATTCCAATGGTGATCATTTCCGGTCAGGTGCCGAGCACCATGGTCGGTACCGACGCGTTCCAGGAAACCGACATGATCGGTATCTCCCGGCCGATCGTGAAGCACAGCTTCATGATCAAGCACGCTTCGGAAATCCCGGAAGTCATGAAGAAAGCCTTCTACCTGGCGCAATCCGGTCGTCCGGGCCCGGTCGTGGTCGATATCCCGAAAGACATGACCAACCCGGCCGAGAAGTTCGAATACATCTTCCCGAAAAAGGCCAAGCTGCGTTCCTACAGCCCGGCCGTGCGCGGTCACTCCGGGCAGATCCGCAAGGCAGCCGAAATGCTCCTGGCGGCCAAGCGTCCGGTGCTGTACTCCGGTGGCGGGGTGATTCTCGGCAACGGTTCCGCACCGCTGACCGAACTGGCAAAAATGCTCAACCTGCCAGTGACCAACACGCTGATGGGCCTGGGCGGTTTCCCCGGCACTGATCGCCAGTTCATCGGCATGCTCGGCATGCACGGCAGCTACACCGCCAACCTGGCGATGCACCATGCCGACGTGATCCTCGCGGTTGGCGCACGTTTCGACGACCGCGTGATCAACGGCCCGGCAAAGTTCTGCCCGAACGCCAAGATCATTCACATCGACATCGACCCGGCGTCGATCTCCAAGACCATCAAGGCTGACGTGCCAATCGTTGGCCCGGTCGAGAGCGTCCTGACCGAAATGGTCGCGATCCTCAAGGAAATCGGCGAGACCCCGAACAAGGAGTCCGTGGCCAGTTGGTGGAAACAGGTCGATGAGTGGCGCGGCGATCGCGGCCTGTTCCCTTACGAAAAAGGCGACGGCAGCCAGATCAAACCGCAGACCGTGATCGAAACCCTGTGCGAAGTGACCAAGGGCGACGCCTTTGTGACCTCCGACGTCGGTCAGCACCAGATGTTCGCAGCGCAGTACTACACGTTCAACAAGCCGAACCGCTGGATCAACTCCGGTGGTCTGGGCACGATGGGCTTCGGTCTGCCGGCGGCGATGGGCATCAAGCTGAGCTTCCCGGACGACGACGTTGCCTGCGTCACCGGCGAAGGCAGCATCCAGATGAACATCCAGGAACTGTCGACCTGCCTGCAATACGGCCTGCCGGTGAAAATCGTCATCCTCAACAATGGTGTGCTGGGCATGGTT
Source organism: Pseudomonas retamae (assembly GCF_043496865.1). Taxonomy (NCBI): domain Bacteria; kingdom Pseudomonadati; phylum Pseudomonadota; class Gammaproteobacteria; order Pseudomonadales; family Pseudomonadaceae; genus Pseudomonas; species Pseudomonas retamae. The sequence goes on along the minus strand of NZ_JBIEIL010000022.1, from coordinate 4,769 downwards.
CGCCAGTGGCAGGACATGAGCTACGGCAGCCGTCACTCGCACTCCTACATGGAATCGCTGCCGGACTTCATCAAACTGGCTGAAGCCTACGGCCACGTTGGCGTACGCATCACCGAATCGAAAGACCTGAAGTCGAAGATGGCCGAAGCGTTCGCCATGAAGGATCGCCTGGTGATCATCGACGTTGCGGTCGACACCAGCGAGCACGTCTATCCGATGCAGATCAAAGACGGCTCGATGCGCGATATGTGGTTGAGCAAGACGGAGCGTACTTAATCATGCGGCACATTATTTCCTTGCTTCTGGAAAACGAACCTGGCGCTCTGTCTCGCGTAGTCGGCCTGTTCTCGCAGCGCAACTACAACATCGAAAGCCTGACCGTGGCGCCGACCGAAGACCCGACCTTGTCGCGTCTGACGCTGACCACCGTGGGCCACGATGAAGTGATCGAGCAGATCACCAAAAACCTGAACAAGCTGATCGAAGTGGTCAAGCTGGTGGACCTGTCGGAAAGTGCTCACATCGAGCGCGAGCTGATGCTGGTCAAGGTCAAGGCCACTGGCGCCCAGCGCGCCGAGATCAAACGCACCACCGATATTTACCGTGGACAGATCGTCGATGTCAGCGCCAGCGTGTATACCGTTCAATTGACCGGTACCAGCGACAAGCTCGACAGCTTCATTCAGTCCATCGGCACCGCATCGATTCTGGAAACCGTCCGCAGCGGCGTGACCGGTATCGCCCGCGGCGACAAAGTACTCAGCATCTAAACCAAATTAGCGCATGGCCTGAATGGCCGGATATAAGGGGAAATTCATGAAAGTTTTCTACGATAAAGACTGCGACCTGTCGATCATCCAGGGCAAGAAAGTTGCCATCATCGGTTACGGTTCCCAGGGCCACGCCCAGGCGTGCAACCTGAAAGACTCCGGTGTCGACGTTACCGTTGGTCTGCGTAAAGGTTCGGCTACCGTTGCCAAAGCTGAAGCCCACGGCCTGAAAGTGACCGACGTGGCCTCCGCTGTCGCAGCGGCCGACCTGGTCATGATCCTGACCCCGGACGAGTTCCAGTCCTCGCTGTACAAGAACGAAATCGAGCCGAACATCAAGAAAGGCGCCACTTTGGCCTTCTCCCACGGTTTCGCGATTCACTACAACCAGGTTGTTCCGCGTGCCGACCTCGACGTGATCATGATCGCGCCGAAGGCTCCGGGCCACACCGTGCGTTCCGAGTTCGTCAAAGGCGGTGGTATCCCTGACCTGATCGCGATCTACCAGGACGCCTCGGGCAACGCCAAAAACGTTGCACTGTCCTACGCCGCTGGCGTCGGTGGCGGTCGTACCGGCATCATCGAAACCACGTTCAAGGACGAGACCGAAACCGACCTGTTCGGCGAACAAGCCGTTCTGTGCGGCGGTACCGTTGAGCTGGTCAAAGCCGGTTTCGAAACCCTGGTTGAAGCTGGCTACGCGCCGGAAATGGCCTACTTCGAGTGCCTGCACGAACTGAAACTGATCGTTGACCTCATGTACGAAGGCGGTATCGCCAACATGAACTACTCGATCTCCAACAACGCTGAATACGGCGAGTACGTGACGGGTCCTGAAGTGATCAACGCCGAATCCCGTCAGGCCATGCGCAACGCCCTGAAACGTATTCAGGACGGCGAATACGCCAAAATGTTCATCAGCGAAGGCGCAACCGGCTACCCTTCGATGACCGCCAAGCGTCGTAACAACGCCGCTCACGGTATCGAAATCATCGGCGAGCAACTGCGCTCCATGATGCCGTGGATCGGTGCCAACAAGATCGTCGACAAAGCCAAAAACTAAGTCGTCGTTGCTTGTATGAAAAACGCGGCCTCGGCCGCGTTTTTTCGTTTGAGGCGGTGGTTCTGGTATAAAGCTGCATCGTTTGTGGCCGAACTGTCGTCCTCAAGCCTCTGTCGAATTTTTCTCCAAACCGTTGCAAGGTAATGTCCATGAGCGAACGTCCCGAAGAGCCGAACAAGGCTTCTGACGCCGAAAGCCTGCTGCCCGTCGATGAACACATCGAAGAAGGGCACGACGCGGAAGGTCGTAAAGTCCGGCATCGTGGTATCTATCTGCTGCCGAACCTGTTCACCACTGCGAACCTGTTTGCAGGTTTCTATTCCATCATCAATTCGATGAGCGCCCAGGCTGCGTTGAGCGCCGGTGATTCAGCGAACGCGAGCAAGTATTTCGCTTTCGCCGCGATCGCGATTTTTGTCGCCATGGTGCTCGATGGCCTCGATGGTCGTGTTGCGCGCATGACCAACACGCAAAGCGCCTTCGGCGCTGAGTACGACTCGCTGTCGGACATGGTCGCGTTCGGTGTCGCCCCGGCATTGCTGGCGTTCGGCTGGGCGCTGGGTGATATGGGCAAGGTCGGCTGGATGGTCGCCTTCATCTATGTGGCAGGCGCAGCGTTGCGTCTGGCGCGTTTCAACACTCAGGTCGGCACCGCTGACAAACGCTATTTCATCGGTCTGGCAAGTCCGGCGGCTGCCGGCGTCGTGGCCGGTATCGTCTGGGCGTTCAGTGATTACGGCATCCAGGGTTCGAAGATGTCGTTCCTCGTTGCACTGATGGTTGCAGCGGCCGGCATGCTGATGGTCAGCAACATCAAGTACAACAGCTTCAAGGAACTGGATCTGAAAGGGCGCGTGCCGTTCGTGGCGATCCTGGCGGTGGTATTGGTGTTCGCCGTTGTGTTCAGCGATCCGCCGCGAATCCTGCTGCTGGTGTTCCTCGCCTATGCCGCTTCCGGGCCGGTGCAGTACCTGTTGCGTCTTCGTCGTCACAAAAACGCCGAGTGATGTAATTTCCCGCATACTCCGCAGTCAATGGGTGCATCAGTCCTCCAAAGCTGCGGAGTTGCCATGTTGATCAAAGTCCCTAAAGCGTCCGACTGCCATGAGTCGGATGTCACGCCTGAATCCATTTATCTTTCGCGTCGCCAATTACTCGGGGCTACGGCCACCGGTATCGCCGTCAGCACACTGCCGCGCTGGGCGAGCGCGGCAGATGCCTCTCGTTATTCCGATGTCGAGCCCGGCAACGCGCCGGCCTGGTTTGCTGAAAAACTTCCTTCGACCCAGTGGGGCGCGGTCAACGTCAAGGATGAGGCGATCACGCCTTATAAAGATGCCACTCACTACAACAACTTCTATGAGTTCGGCACCGGCAAAGGCGATCCGGCGTCCAATGCCGGATCGCTGAAAACCGAACCGTGGAGCGTGGTGATAGACGGGGAAGTGGGCAAGCCGGGGCGATATGCGCTGGAAGATTTCATGAAGCCGTATCAACTCGAGGAGCGTATCTACCGTCTGCGCTGTGTCGAGGCGTGGTCGATGGTCATTCCGTGGATCGGCTTTCCGATCTCGGCATTGCTCAAGCAGGTCGAGCCGACCTCCAAGGCCAAATACATCCGCTTCGAAACCCTGCAGGATCCCAAAAGCATGCCTGGGCAGCGCTCGGGTTTTGCTTTGATCGACTGGCCTTATGTAGAAGGCTTGCGACTGGATGAGGCAATGAATCCTTTGGCGATTCTGGCGGTGGGCATGTATGGGCGCGAGTTGCCAAATCAGAACGGTGCCCCTCTGCGTTTGGTGGTGCCGTGGAAATATGGCTTCAAGAGCGTGAAGTCCATCGTGCGCATCAGTCTGGTCAGCGAGCAGCCGAAGACCACCTGGCAAAGCATCGCCGCGGATGAGTACGGCTTCTATGCCAACGTGAACCCGACCGTCGATCACCCGCGCTGGACGCAAGCTCGCGAGCGACGTTTGCCAAACAGCCTGTTCAAACCGAACGTGCGTGATACGCAGATGTTCAACGGCTACGCAGATGAAGTCGCTTCTTTATATACAGGGCTCGATCTGCGGAAGAATTACTGATGCGATTCCCGTACTGGCGTATAGGCGTGTTCATTGCGGCGGCCATCTGGCCGTTGCTGTGGTTGTATCAGGCTTTGGAGGATTCGCTGGGGCCTGACCCCGGCAAAGTCCTGGTTGACCGACTAGGGCTGGGCACGTTGATCTTGCTGCTGATCACCTTAAGCATGACGCCTCTGCAGAAGCTGACGGGGTGGGCGGGGTGGATTGCGGTTCGTCGGCAGTTGGGGCTTTGGTGTTTTGCCTATGTGGCTTTGCATCTGGGCAGCTACTTGGCGTTTATCCTCGGTTTCGATTGGTCGCAGCTGGCGATCGAGTTACGCAAGCGGCCGTACATCATTGTCGGGGCATTGGGTTTTCTTGGCTTGTTGGCACTGGCGGTGACGTCTAATCGCTCCAGTCAGCGTCGGCTGGGCGTGCGCTGGAAGAAGTTGCATCGCTTGGTTTACGTGATTCTGGGTCTGGGGTTGCTGCATATGTTGTGGATCGTTCGTGCTGATCTCGAGGAATGGGCTATCTATGCCTTTATAGGTGGCGTGCTGATGGTTCTGCGTATTCCTCTGGTGGTGCGCAGAATCCCGCGTTTAAAAGCCGGGAAGGCGATTTGCAAGAAAAGCGAAATTAACGGTTGACGGCAGATCTCAGGTGTCTATAATTCGCCCCACTTCCGGCGCAGCCTAAACGGAAAACTCCTTGAGATTCAACGAGTTATGTAGGTTTCGGCAGCGGGCGGCTTCAGTTCATCGAAGCCCGAAAGGAAGTTGAAAAAGAGGTGTTGACAGCAGCGTGTAACGCTGTAGAATTCGCCTCCCGCTGACGAGAGATCGGAAGCGCAAGTGGTTGAAGTTGTTGAAG
>NZ_JBIEIL010000021.1:0-54632 GCF_043496865.1 Pseudomonas retamae | reverse complement strand
CATTGTTGGGTTTTACAACAACGAACGGCTGCACTCAAAACTGGGGTATCTGCCACCGACCGTTTATGAGCGGGCGATGGCGTCAAAACCACCTATCGAGGTGTCCGGAATTAGTTGACCACTGCAGAGATATGTCGACCTGAGATCTCGAGGCGAACACAGGCTCTGAACTGATCAAGAGTTATCAGAGATCTCGAGGCGAACTCAGGCTTTGAATGGCCCCCGATCTGCTCCCTTTCCCCCTCGCCCCCTTGGGGGAGAGGGCTGGGGTGAGGGGGAATCGATTTCCCAGTCACCCCAAACATCACGCCAAACCCCAGCCACAAAAAAGCCGCACGATCGTTAAATCGTGCGGCTCTCTATCAGCGCTCTATCAAGTATCTTGCTTGTTGCTCAACACCTTGCCGGTAGTTGCATCAAAGTCCACGTCGAACTCTTTGCCATCAGCGGCCTTCAGTTCAACTTCATACTCATAACCGTTGAAGTGGTTATCCAGGTCGGTGTCAGTAATGGTCGCACCCGGATGCAGTTTCAGCGCTTCGGCGTTCATCGACTCCAGCGACTTGATCTTGCCGTCTTTCACCAGTTGCGGGATCTGGTCGATGCGCACGTCAGCCTGAGCCAGGCCAGCGGTAAGAGTCAGGGCAGCGGCGGTAAACAGGGCAGTCAAAGTTTTCATCGGTTCATTCCTTGGTGGTGCGTTGAAGTGGTTGATCTGTGTAAGTGAGTTCAGATTAACCAGCGCAACTTAATTCACCCTTAAATCTCTGCCTCGCGATAAAACTGCTCTTTGTGGGAGCGAGCCTGCTCGCGAAGCAGGCAACTCGATGACGGCTCAGAAACCGTTCTTCTTCAAAACTTCTTCAACGCTGCCAGTGGCCGGACGCTTATAAAACTTCAGCAGTTCACTGGCACGGTTGGTAAAGATCCCATCGACACCGGCCGCCATGACTTTCTCGTAATCCACTGGCTCATCGACGGTGTAGACATGCACCAGCATGCCCTGATCATGGGTGTACTGATTCATCCACGGCTGCACCAGATCCGAATAGCTCTGGTCACCGCCATGGGTCAGTTTGGCCGACGGACCGGTGCCGATAGCGCCCTGGGCCTTGGCGTAGTCGACCCACTGCTTGAATTCAGCTTCGGACTTCGGTTCCTGTTTACCGTAGAAAACGTTCTTGTCCTTCTCGCCGGAGGCGGCAAAGGTCACGTTCGATTTCGGCTCGATGCTGCCTTCGCCGACCCACAACAGCAAGATCTTCGGCACTTGCGGCATTTCCTTTTCCAGCAATTGCAGACTGTTCTTGTCAAACGTCTGCAGGATTACCTTGCCTTTGCCCTGGCCGACACCGAGCGCGCTTTTCGCCAGTTTCGAACCGGCCGGGCTCAGCCAGCCGCGGTCCTGCAGTTTTTCCTTGAGATCATGTTCGATGCCCGGAAACAGCTGCGGTTCTTTGGTTTCGATGTACAGACCCGGCTTGTGCTGCGGATTGGCGCGGGCGATGTCGATGATTTCATCGAGGGTCAGAATTTTCAGCCCGGCGTAGGACGGACGCGCGCGATCCGGGTACTTGGCGTTGAACCAGCTACCGGCGTCGAGGGTTTTCAGTTCGGCCATGGTAAACGCGGTGGCGGGGCTGTCCTTGCGCTCCGGGAATTTGCTCGCAACGTCGGTGGTGCGCTGCAGATTGTCATCGTGCAGGGCGAACAGCACGCCGTCCTTGCTGCGCTGCAAATCCAGCTCCAGGTAGTCGGCGCCCAGGTCGCGGGCCAGTCGATAAGCGGCGGCGGTGGATTCCGGCGCATCGAACGACGCGCCACGGTGAGCGATCACCGCCGGGTGCGGGATGCCGTGGGCCGCGGCGATGGCCTCAGGGGCGCTGTGGCTGGCGGCCTGCGCCTGACCGAGGCCGAGCAGCAGACTCAGGACCAAAGCGCTTTTGCTAAAAGTGGCAGGCATGTTCGAGTTCCTTTCGCAGGGCAATTTCAAAGAGCACTGTTTTAACAACTGAAGCGCTCGGGTGCCAGCGCAAGACCGACATAAACGTATCAAAAGCGAATTTTCCTGCACGTTTGTGGCGCCGTTTGCAGTACGCTTGCTCGCGGCAGACACCCCGGCAGAGGGTGCGCCACTCAATGGCCCTGCGTGTAAACCATCGATCATCATTCGCGAGGTTTACCATGCGCATCACCTCCCAACTCATCTGCCAGGCCGCCGACGACCTCAAGGGCTTCGTCGGCCTCAACCGCAAGACCGGTCAATACATCGTCCGATTCAGCGAAGACTCCTTCGGCATGGACGTCGCCGATGACGGCATCATCCCCGCCAGCGAGTTTGTCTGGGCCGCCACGACCGAACAGACCATGACCCTTAAACGCGAGTTGATCCAGTTGCTGCTGGATCAACACATCGACGACCGGATCAACATCACCGAACCGCTGCGCGTTTACATGAGCAAGGTGCAAGTGCCGGAGATCGTGGCGGTGCGCAGTCTGGTTCGGGGCTGAAGCCTTGCGCTGACCGGGTTGCCGTCATCGCCAGCAGGCTGGCTCCCACATTGGCTCGCGGCGTGCCTGCATCCTTTAGGAACCCGCAGGGAATTGAGTATTCACCGATCCCTGTGGGAGCCAGCCTGCTGGCGATGAGGCCGGTGAATGCGCCGCCAGTCATTTGCCTTAAACAGAGCCGAACTCAGCACGGCTTCCCGGCACAAGCTTCAACAAACGCAAGCACCAGCGGCGGCGTCTGCCCCTTGAGCGCCGCGCGTTCCGGCTGGAACAGCGTAGCGACAAAGAACGGGTGATCCTTGAGCTCAACGGCACGCAAGTCCCCCGCAGAATCGTGCCCCACTGCGTGTAGCCGATCGCTGAGCAATTCGTGTTCGAACTGCGGGTTTACACCATAACGGCAGCGATAACCTTCACTGATTTCAGCCGTTTCGTACGCCTTGGCGATCAACGAGCCAGGCACGAGATGAATGCGGTCCACTGCCTCGACCAGCGAACACGTCAGTGGCGTAAGCAATGCGCGCTCGGACTCCGGCGAGGTTTCACCATGTGCTGCATCGGCCCAGCCCAGCACATTGCGCGAATATTCCAGCACGGCATGCTGAAAACCGCCGCAAGTGCCGAGGAACGGGCGCTGCTGTTCGCGCGCAAACCGGATCGCGCGCAAGGCGCCGGCTTCGCTTTTGTAGGGACTGGCCGGCACGCACCAGAAACCGTCGAAGGCGTGCAGCGGCGTATCGGCGTGGATCTGCTCGGTGGGCAACCATTCGAATTGCACCGCGCGCTCGAGCTGTTCGGCAACCAGCCCGAGGGCGACGGGAATCGCCTGATGGGCGGTGACTTGTGGGTCGTGATCGCCGATCAGGGCGATGCGGATGGCGCTGCGTTCCATGTGCGTGTCCCTGCGCTGTTGACTGTTGGCGGACAATATAATCGGGCGCTCGCGCACTGGATAGCGCATTTCTCCCTGTCAAAAAACACGCTTCGCTATACCGAAGTCCCTGTGGGAGCCAGCCCGCTGGCGATCGCGGCAAGCCGCTTCACTGCCAGGCCGAGACCTCAATTCCACCGCGCTCCCGAGCCAAGCCGCCTTACCCCGGCGCCCGTTCATTGGCAAACATGCTCACCGCCTCCACCGCTTCACTCGCGCCATCGCGGATCTGCAATATCACCGTGCCCGCCTGATTGGCCAGTTCGACCCCTTCCGCCGCGCGGCCACGGGTGCCTTCCATGCTCTTGATGGCCTGGCGGGTTTCGCTCTGGATCAGGCCGATCATGTTGGAAATTTCTGCGGTCGAACCGCTGGTACGGCCGGCCAACAGTCGCACCTCATCGGCGACTACGGCAAAACCGCGGCCCTGTTCCCCGGCGCGAGCGGCTTCGATGGCGGCGTTGAGCGCGAGCAGATTGGTCTGGTCGGCAATCGCGCGGATGGTGTTGACGATGGCGGTGATCTGTTCGGAGCGTTCGCCCAGTTGCGCAATCAAGGTTGAAGACTGGGCGATGTCTTCGGCGATCTCGCGCATTTCGCTGGCGGCTTGCTGGATCACCTGTGTGCCTTGCTCGGCGACTTTACGGGTCGCCACCGAGATGTGATAAGCCGCGCTGGCGCTGCGTGCATCCTGCTCATGCTGGACGACACGGGCGGTAACGTCGGAGGCGAACTTGACCACTTTGCACAAGCGCCCGGCGGCGTCGTAGACCGGGTTGTAGTTGGCTTCGAGCCAAACTATTTGCCCGCGTTTATCGACGCGTTCAAACAATCCGTGAAAAAGCTCACCCTGATTCAAGCGGCGCCAGAAATCCTGATACGCACCGCTGTTGACCAACTCCGAAGTGCAGAACAACCGGTGATGTTTACCTTTCAACTCGGCGAGCGTGTAACCCATGCGCGTCAGAAAATTCTGGTTGGCGGTGAGGACATTGCCCTCCAGGTCGAACTCGATCACGGCCATCGCCCGGTCAATCGCCTGCAACTTGGCGTTGGCTTCGCTTTCCTGTTGCACCTTGGCGGTCACGTCCATGGCGTACTTGACCACTTTCACCACGCGTCCCGAAGCATCCTTGATCGGGTTGTAACTGGCTTCGAGCCAGATCGGCTGACCCTGGCTGTTGATCCGCTCAAACGTGCCGGACTGAAACTGGCCATTCTTCAGGCGCGACCACAGTTCGGTGTATTGCGCGCTGCGGCCGAATTCCGATGTGCAGAAACGCCGATGCGGCTGGCCGATGGCTTGTTCAGCCGTGTAGTCCATGGTCTTTAAAAAGTTGTCGTTGGCGCGCATCACCACGCCCTCCAGATCGAATTCGATCACCGCCATCGAGCGATTGATCGCGTCGAGCAGGCCGGATTGTTCAGTGAGGGTGCGCTGAAGGTCGTCGATGATGGATTTTTGGCGATTGAAGAACATGCTCGCAGTACTCTGGAAATTGGGAAGATCAAGGATTCAGTCCCTATTACCGCGCCGGCAGACCGAATGCGCGGGGCGGCATTCGGTGGTGACTGCTCAATGCCAGCGTTCCTTAGCTGGCAGAGTGCTACTTATACAAAAAATCGTAAACTTGTACAAGAAGGTGCGTTTTTATAAATTTGTATAAGTTTTAGGGAGGGTAGACCGATCGGTCAGCAATTTGCCGGATGGCGTCTTGAATGGCTGCAAGCCTTGCATGGCGGGATTATAAGCATGTTGTCGGCATGATCCGGAGCTTTACTGGCATTCTTGTACAACATGCGAAGCGGTTTGCACCGATACTCAGGCGCACTGGAACCGGAACAATCTGCGCAAGATTGTTCCTGAAATACGTTGCAGGATTATTCAGGCGGCCAACCGTTCGTCGGTCGCGCTGGTTCGGCAGGAGGTTCAGACCTGATAGCGCGCCAGAAACATCTCCAGCGCCGATTCGGCCACGGTCTGCTGCGTCGCGGCATCCAGCGCGGCGCGGCCCATCGATATCTGCGGCCAGAAACCAAAGGCCTTCAGCAGTCCCTGGACCTGATGCGCAGCAAATTCCGGGTCGACCGCTTTTACACGACCATCGGCCTGCGCCGCGCGAATCCATACGGTCAATGCTTCTTCGCGCTCGCCCATGCGCTCGATCATGTTCTGCGCGCGCTCGGGCGAGTGGATGGTCGCCGCGATCGCCACACGCGCCAGCGTCAGAAAGTTTTCATCGGCCATCATTTGCACTTTGGCCTGGAGCAGCGGCCACAGCTGCTCGCGCAGTGGTACATCGCGGCGGTAGGCGACTGACTGCTCGGCACTGATGCGCGCCCACAACTGATTGAGGATTTCCGCGAACAATTCTTCCTTGCTGGGGAAGTGGTTGTACACCGTGCGCTTCGAAACGCCAGCGCTCGCGGCGATCTTGTCCATGCTGGTGATCTCGAACCCGTTGGCACGGAATTCGGCAATCGCCGCCTGAATAATGGCTGCGCGTTTACGCTCGGTGAGGCGCTGGGGAGCTGTCATAAGGTCGCTTAGGCAAAAAAGAGGAAATTACACTTGGCAGTTTACTTGGCGGCAGCTTTGATGCAACCTAGAAACTACACCCGTCAGTGTAATGTTGCGTTAATCCTCGCCGCTTACAAAACCGACAGTTCGGCCTTTGCGTGCAGCTTGGCCATCAACCGTCCCACCGTTGGAAAACCGTGTAATACGCGGCGTTCCGGAGTCATTCAGTCATGGCCAATCCAGTTTCGCTCACGGATAACACTTCCAAGCCTGAAGCCTCGCGCCAGGATCAAGGCCTGTTCCGCAATCACGCACCCGTGCAGCGCGAAGGCCTGCGCAAAATGCTGCGAATCATGTGGAACATGATCTTCCACAAACCGCGCACTACCCGGCCTAGCGCCGCGATCCCGGTGCAAGCACTGACCCGCGAAGATCTGCTGGCCGCACCGAACCACAGCGTTTATCGCCTCGGCCATTCGACCTTGCTGCTGAAAATGCGCGACAAGTTCTGGATCACCGACCCGGTGTTCGCCGAGCGCGCCTCACCGGTGCAGTGGGCCGGCCCGAAACGCTTTCACCAGCCACCGATCAGCATCGACCAGTTGCCGCCGATCGAAGCGGTGATCCTTTCCCACAACCACTACGATCACCTCGATTACGCTGCCGTGCTCAGACTGGCCGCGAAAACCAACCTGTTCCTCACGCCGCTGGGTGTTGGCGATACCCTGATCAAATGGGGCATCGAGGCCAGCAAAGTCCGCCAGTACGACTGGTGGCAGGGCGCGGAAATCGCCGGCATTCGCTTCATCGCCACGCCGTCACAGCACTTTTCCGGTCGCGGCCTGTTCGACGGTAACAGCACGCTATGGGCGTCCTGGGTAATGATCGACGGCGACACCCGCATCTTCTTCAGCGGTGACAGCGGTTACTTCGACGGCTTCAAACGCATCGGCGAACAGTACGGGCCGTTCGACCTGACCCTGATGGAAACCGGCGCCTACAACGTCGAATGGCCACACGTGCACATGCAGCCAGAAGAAACCCTGCAAGCGCACATCGACCTAAAGGGCCGCTGGCTCTTCCCGATCCACAACGGCACCTTCGACCTGGCGATGCACGCCTGGCACGAACCTTTCGACCGCATCCTCGCCCTGGCCTGGGAACGCAGCGTCGCCATCACCACCCCGCAGATGGGCGAAGCGTTCAACATCGCTCAACCGCAACGCGGCAGTGCGTGGTGGCTGGCGGTTGAAGGGGAGGGTGAGGTGGTGGCGCAGAATGCATGATGGGTTGAAGTCGGTTCGCACCTGTGGCGAACCGACTATTCAGCCATTGCATATTCCCCACGCTCCAGGCTTTCCGATGCCGCCGCTCGAACACTCGCACTACGCCCCGGCCTGAATCCCGGAAAAAACACCAACCCCAGCGCTTCAAATCGATAAGCCAGCGCCAAACGCGTCGCATCCGCAACCTCTTGCTGCGACTCGAACCGTTGAATGTCTTCAACCGGCACCTGCGCCTCGCGCGATAGTTGTTCCACGCTCCAGCCCAGCATCGCTCGGGCCTGGACGCAGTGCGTCGGGGTGAACTGGAAAAGGGCAATGCGTTCGAGAATGTGGTTCATCGCAAGAGAGGCCATGGTGTGCTCCGGGCTCAAAAGTGCTGATTGAAAATGTACTGTGTTTTTGTACAGTTGTTTTTGGCCGGGATCAAACGCATTTTTAGATTTGCCCTACTTCGCCGCCTCCAACCAGACGGACGGTGCCTGACCGAGCACGCGCCGGAACATCGTCGAGAACGCTGCCGGGCTTTCGTAACCGAAGTCCAGCGCAATGCGTGTGACCGCCTCGCCCTCGGCCAGCCGCGCCAGCGCCAGCACTACGCAGGCCTGCTGCCGCCACTGGCGAAAGCTGAGCCCGGTCTGCTGCCGAAACAATCTGTTAAAGGTGCGTAAGCTTATGTGTATCTGCTCGGCCCAATACTGCGGGGATAGGTGTGCGTTGGGCTTGTTCAGAAAGGTCTGACACAGACTGAGGAGCTTTCCTTCGGCTGGCATAGGGATATGTAGGGGCAGCACCTCGCTGCGTGTCAGCTCATGCAACAACAAGTCAAACAGTGCACCGTCACGTCCTGCCTGGTCGTAAATCAGCGGCGCTGCCACCGCCTCCATCAACAGATGACGCATCAACGGCGACACACTGATCACTTGGCAGCGCGAGCCCAGGTCCACCGTACCGGGCTCGATATATAAACTGCGCGTGCTGACCCCGAGCATCAACACTTCATGCGCTACCCCCGGGGGAACCCAGACTGCCCGCTGCGGCGGCACCACCCAATTGCCGTCATGGGTACGGACCTGCATCACGCCAGTCGCGCCGTACAACAACTGCGCGCGCCGATGTGTATGAAAAGGCAGTAGGTGACCGTGGGAATAATCCGTACCGAGCGCCACCACTTTGCGCGGTGTGTCATCCAGTTGGCTGATCGAAACATTGCGCATGTGCGACTTCCGGTGGTTGGCGTAAACGCAAACATTATTGTCCGACATGCTGAAGCGGGCCAAGCGGCGAAACTCTATCGTCGAGCGCTTTCCCACCACGGACGCCTCGACATGTTCTACCTACTGTTGACCTGCTTCGGTTGCCTGACCGGCATCTCCGCCGTGCTATTCGGCTTCGGCGGCGGCTTCGTCATTGTGCCGCTGCTGTATCGCCTGCTCACCGCCAGCCACGGCGCCGACGACCCGATCAGCCAATCGGCCATGCACATCGCCGTCGCCACCTCGACCTGCGTAATGATCGTCAACGCCCTGATCGCCACCAACCAACATCGCCGCGCCGGCCATCTCATCCGCCATTACCTGTGGCCGTTGGGTGGGTTTATCGCAGTGGGTGCGGTCGTAGGTGCAATAGCGGCAGTGTGGGTCAGCGGCGACATCATTCGCTACGCCTTCATCGCCTACCTCGGCGTGACCATCATCGATTGCCTGCTCAGACGCGGATTTCTTCGCCGCACCGAAGGTGTCATCCCACGCCGACTCGGCCTTACAGAAAACTCCACCGGCGGCGTAGGCATCGGCGCCATCGCGACCTTTCTCGGTGTAGGAGGAAGCGTCATGACCGTGCCGCTGTTGCGCCGTTGCGGATTGAGCATGTCGCAAGCGACGTCCATGGCCAATCCGCTGAGCGTGCCGGTGGCATTGGCCGGGACGTTGACGTACATGGCGCTGGCCGGGTTCAGTCAGGCTGAGTTGGGGGTGTGGTTTGTCGGGTATGTGGATTTGCTGGCGTTTGCGGTGCTGACGGTTGGCTCGCTCATCGGGATTCGATTGGCCGCGCCATGGATTGGGCGGATACCAGATCGGGTGCATGCATGGGTCTATATTGGATTGCTGATTATCGTGCTGCTGTTTATCTCGGTGAAATGAACCATTGCCAGACTACAGCGCAAGAAACCAAAATCGATAACTGAACGCTGTCTCCAGCAACGACCAGAGAACCAGGATGTTGATCTTTAATTGCACCGAAGCCGCCAGCAAGTTTTTCAGCCGTGTTCATAAAGGCAAAAAGGTCACGCCGGTGGACGCTAATCCGCCGTCCTCAATCATTGAAGATCATGAGTTGAGCGGTGCTGACGAGCAGTGGCTGGTTCACGCCATAACGGTGCAACGCAAGCACGTGCTGCTGGTCATTCACGTCAAAACCCGTTATTGCCTGATTTTGGCCGATTTGAAAAAGGCCGATACCGAAGACTTCGTTGCGCGGTTTATTGATCGCTGGGTCCATGGATTGATGATCAACGCACACCTTCATAAACTTGGGCCTTGGCTTAACCCTGAATTGATGGCGGCGCGTCTGCTACAGACCTGTGAACACCAACGTTTTTATCGACGCAGCCATCGCAGCGCGCAAAAACACATTGATGAAATTGCATGGATGTTCCAGGAAAAGGTCGCCCATACCGGGTCTTTGCCACCGGATGAAACCGCAGCGATGGTGTTTGACGCGCAAATGAATGACACACCGAGGAATAGCAAGGGCGCCAAGTCTTACTTCTTCCCGGATGAAGAAATGACACTCCACTGGCTGCGTCATTACTGCTTTCTTGATGATGTCCAGCTTCATGCGGCCAAGGAACGTCGCCAACAAGTGGCTCGAGAACTCACAGCCCTTGAGCACGAAGCCTGGCTTAAAGAGTACGAACGAGAAAACTCGAATAGTTGATCGATTCTCGCCATAATCCGCAGCGTATTTTTCAGCGTCGGCCATGTCGACGCTATCTTCGACTTCTTCAAGGATTGATCCATGTTCAAAGGACTGAAGCGCCTGGCGCCATGCGCTGCTGCGCTGTTCTCATTGGTTTCCGTCGCGCATGCCGAAGAAGGCCCGCGTGTCTTCACCGGTACGTTGGGCAAATCACCGATCGTGGTTGAGCTCAACACATCAAAGGACGGCGAAGTCATCGGCCGTTATTTCTACGAGAAATACCATCGTGACTTGCTCCTCACTGGTTCGTCGAGCGACGGCACGCTGGCCTTGGTTGAAGGAGAAAACCGCTACGGCGAGGAAGAACCATTACCCACTTTGAAATTGAAAGAAACCGGTGGTGGCTTGCAGGGTGAATGGCAAAGTCCCCAGGGGAAAAAACTGCCGGTCAAGTTGGCTGATGCCAAACTTCCAGCCTCGCCCTTGACGACGCTGCCGTTCATTGCCGCGCTGCCGCAAAGTGCGCCGTATGAATATCTGCGCCTGCAAGGCCTCAAGCTCAAAGCCGAGAAGAAAGAAAGCTTCATGGGCTACGAGCTGCAATGGTGGACGGAACCCGAATCGAAAATTTCCCTGTTCAGCGTCGAATCCGGTTTGCCGAAAGATGGGCAGCAACGAGTCAATCAGCAGTTGCTTGGCAGGTTGTGGCGCGAGGTGATCAGTTATCACGGTTGCCTGTTGCAAGGTGGTGTGAACACCGACTTCATGCAACAAGCCGAACCCAAGCTGATTTCGCCTTCGGTAGTCAGCCTCAACATCGCCACCAGCTATTACTGCGGTGGCGCACATCCGGATTTCGGCGACTCACCGCTTAACATTGATGTGCGCACCGGCCATCCATTGTCTCTGGCTGACGTGTTATGGGTGGGTGAGGGCCAGCCGATACTGCATGCCGAACGCGACAGCGCAGGTGATCAACCGCTGAGTGCAACGGACAGCGATGCGTACTCAAACTACCAGCGCGAAGTGCTGGCGCCCTGGGTGATCAAACAGTTCACCACGCTTCATCCCGATGAAATGAAGAAGCCTGCCGAGGACGACGACGATGCCTGCAACTACAGCGATGAAAGCATTTGGGGCTATTCCCCTTGGTACTTCACCGCGAAAGGCCTTTACCTCGGCCCTTATTTCGCGCGCATAGCCCGCGCTTGCGATGCGCCCGAGTGGTCCGTGCTACCGTACTCCATCGTCAAACAACATCCCGGCGCCGTTAAGCTGCAATTGCCCAAAGGCTAACCGTCACTCCAGGCCCGGCGCTTCACGAATGATGAAGTGATCCAGGTTCTCGATATTGGCATTGAAGACCTCGAAAGGCTTTTCGGGGTTCTTCTTGCCAGGCACCTGCTTCAACTCCGGCGTCACCCCATAGAAGAAACAGAACAACGCCTTGTCGCTGTCCACCGCGTGCTTGATCTCTTCCAGAAACGCCTCCCGCTTGCGGTAGTTGTCGATCAACTTCTTGTTCAGATAAACGCTGACCGGGTACGGCTTCTTCTTATTGTCCTCGGGCTTCTTGAACCAGACCTTGTCTTCGAAGTCGATACGAAAACTGGCGCCGCTGTGGAAGTCCTCAATCTTCTTGATCCGCCCCCAGTAAATCAGTCCCTTGTTGTCCGTCAGATACTCAATCTTCTTGAAGAACGAACTGTACGGCGCCGTATGCTCACCAATCTTCAACGGCATGCGCTTGAGCAACTCCTTGTCCGCGAAGTTCGAAACAAAGCACTCCACCGGATGCGCAAACACACTGGTCTTGTCCGGCGCCGACTCACGCCCCGCTGACTCCTTGCCACTGTCCGCCGCCGCCCGCACCGGATCATCCCGCAACACATCCGCCGCCCCCGCAGGCGCGACAGGCTTGCGCACATACTCACGCCGCGTCAGTAACAACTCCGACGGAAAGTGTTCCTCACGCCCTTCATCCGCCTCACCATCCAACGCCTCAACCCCAGACGCCGACGCCTTCAAACTCACATACGGACAACCCGCCACATGCTGCGAAGTCGGCAGATTCTTGAAGTGCGGCGTACGCACGTAATTCACGTTCTTGGCGTTGAACGTGCCCAACTCGTTGGTGGCCGCGAACGCCGAACGACAGGCATCGTTGGGGCACTGGAAGTGTTCCTTCGCAGAATCGAACGCCACCGTCTCATCGAAATTGAGATCGCGAACGTCATAGATCGACAACTTGTCGTCGAGGCTGAGGCAGTAGGCGAGATCGAATTTCATTTGTCTCCTTTATTGGTCATTCAATGCTCTGTATGTGATTTCCATTAGATTAACGAAATTGTCATGAGGGCATTGTCGAAGTTTATTGCCCCGATATGTCTATACATGCTTTGTAGCATTTTGTCTTTGTCTTCGCCTGACTTTAAGACGTCAATGGCTATGCATTTAAACGCTTTTATATAGGTTTCTAAGAAGATTTCTGGAGTTGATTCAATTTGGTTGGATAAGTGTATAACTGAAGATTTTAGGGTCTGGTAGTTGTCGAATTTATTATCTTGGACGCTAATTGAGCTGAAGATAGCAAGGAGAGACACGAAGCCGCGATAAGACGGTTTGTCTTCTTTCCAGAAACGCTTGAAGAGATCCATTATTTCGGCTTTTAATATTCCCTCTTTCAGAGTTTCCATGGCAGCTGCGGATCTGCTGTGAAGAAGGAATAGTGATTCAAGTAACATGTTTTTGTCTGGGTCGTCCTCAAAGCTTTTTAAAAGATCTATTCTGAGTTCTGTGTAGTTTGCAGAAATGGCGTTGTTGGCGCTTCTGGAGAATAAGCCTATAAATATGGACTTTAACTCGTCATAACAAACTTCATCTTTGTATATTTGATCTAGTATGGAAAAGGCTGACTTGTTATGAGCTTCTTTGGTGTTTCCGACTTTATAGCTGGTTTCTGCTCCAACGACGCGGACTAGCTGAGGCCTGAGGTATCTGGCAAGCTCTAATTCAACTCGTTCAATTGGGGTCTGGAAGTTTGCAGATTTTGCAATTTCCCAGGAGTCATCGGTTTCAACAAATTTTGCTAAAACGTGGCCGGATTTCGGGTTGGAAAAAAAGATGCTCATGGTTGTTTGACAGCCATTCACAATACTTGCATCTTTTAGTAAGAGTGTAGTTTCGGAAGCTGCGGTGATCTTTGAAGCTCTTAACGCTATACCGTTGTTACGTTCAAGCATTTTCTCGGGACAGTCTTCCAGTGTTGTGGCGATTGCTTCGTTTACGGTTTCTCTTCGGCCTCCAGACTTTACCTTGTTTCCTTGAAATCCCAACCACTCACGGATATTCTCAAAAAAGATTGAATCGCCAGTCTCCTGATAAACTCTTCTTAATTCATGGCAAGGGATTATACCAATATATACATTTTCGAATCGTATGAATGGTTTTTCTAATTTTACTTGAATTGTATGGGGGCGTATGTAAGCGCTTCTGTAAACGGATTGAAAGACTTTGAGTATTTCTTCTCCGTCAATGTGTTGAAAGCGATTGTCTGCGACTAGTTGCTTGTAGAATTCTACAGATGGTCTTTGGGTTTTTTCGTATCTTGATATAATGTTTGCTATTTTTGAAGCGGTGATTATTAAATAGTTGTTTTGGATTTCTTGGTTATGTATTTCTGAGTTAAAGTTTAGTTCGCCCTGGCTGCTGTTTTTTGTTGTGTTTTCATAATCTCGAAATTTGCTAATTATTAGATCGATGTCGTCAACGCTGGATATTGTGTATTTGACCTGGGCTCGAAGCTCTATATCTGCTTCTGTTCTGTGCTTGAAACTGATATCTACACCTTTGTCCCAACTTCGCTTTGATTTCGTGGAGCGTTCAAAGTCCTGTCCGGATTCCGTGTGTGGAATCAAATGCTCTGCTAATGTGGCGAACTTGTCTCCTATTTGAACAGTATTTAATCCCTCCATTTGGCCTTGTAAATGGCTATACAAAGATCCGTAGTCTGATAAAAATTCTGGTAGGTCGTTCGGCTGGTGCATTTTAAAGTCCTTTTTTCATTATTTGTCTATAATTGTAAATTTGCCTTCGCAGAGCTGCTTCGGAGCGAATTCA
Organism: Pseudomonas retamae; assembly: GCF_043496865.1. NCBI lineage: Bacteria > Pseudomonadati > Pseudomonadota > Gammaproteobacteria > Pseudomonadales > Pseudomonadaceae > Pseudomonas > Pseudomonas retamae. Next base: position 40,345 of record NZ_JBIEIL010000021.1, on the reverse strand, counting down.
TGACATGCAACTCTGGGTTTGGTGTCCTAACGTTCGTTTTATAATAGTCTGACCCGATTTCATCCTGCTAGCTTTCAGAAATTAATCGATTTATTTTTTTGTAAAGTGACAAGGTGAACTCTTCTCTATCGCAAGAGTGATGGCAGCGTTGATGGCAGTTTGGACACAGTGCCACAACGTTGGACGGAAGATCCGAGCCACCTTGTGCTAAGTGCTTTACATGATGCACCTCAAGAAAAGGTTGTCCAGCTTTCTCGAAAGGTGCTGCGTTACCACACCCTTCACATATCCCTTCAGCTTGCTGGCGAACCCAGCCTGTTAACTCCGGGTCCCGATAGTAAGTCTTCCGAGTGGACTCGGCATGCACCGGATTTTTTATTCCTTTTGGGACGTACAAAAATGGTTGCCGCTCAAATTTTGCTGCTCTGAGGTTCAGTGTTGCTTCGTCTAATGTAGGAACAAAGTCCTCAGGCGTCAAAACGTGGGAAGCATTGAGCGCTTCTCGAATGTTGCGCGCTATATTCGCGCCAACATTCTTGGCAGGTTTGTAGCCTTTAATACGCGTTCGACCCATTTCTACCAGAACGGTAGAGATGTTCTGCATCCGAAACTCGACCGAGCCTTTAGTCCGACCGGCTAAGGGGCCTTCACGCAAGATTCGATTTTCCTCAGTCTTGACGAATTTCTGGCCGCTCTGCTCGCGTGCCAGCATTTTGAGATAGGCGTCGACCGCCGCCTGAATCTCTACGTCACTCCAATCGCTATTACTTTTTTCCGTGTCCATACAATCGCCGAGGGTTGAGAACCCTCGGACGATACTGAGTGGCCATCACATCTGTCTACGAAAAATCCTACAGAAAAAAGCGACAGATCCTGCGCGATCCTACAAACCCATCCCTAGCCCATCGAGTGCTTCGAGGACTAAAACACCTGCGCAACCCGTCGCCACCAGGGTTTCTCTAGGGAAACTCGTCGTGGCTTCTGATCGTTCAACAGGTAAGGCATATCCCTTAGCCGAATCCAGCCCTCATCCTGCCAATGCAGCAAACTCAAAGACATCTCCGGCCAATCCAACAAACTCAACATTGGCCGATTTGAATCTCCTGAATCCTGCGCATCGCGCAAGGTTGGCACGACCTCGTTGGTCAACCACTCACGCAACAACCGATTCCCCGGAACGTAGTGATAGACCAACAGCGCGTACACCCCAGATTCACTGAGCATTAAATGCTGTTCGGGTTCTCGAAAATACTCAATCCACATGACGCGGCGTTGATCGATATCCAGTTTGTTGACCACACGATCATTCAGATGGAAACCCATCAATCGGCCGACATCGCGGGCGGCGAACCAAGGCTGGTTTTCGAATAGAAGGGCATGTAGCGAAAGATTGTGGCGAGAGAAGATGGTTACCGAGAATGGAACAGACATATTTATGACCTCTACGTTTTAGATTTGGGAAGGCCTGACCCCAACGTAGAGTGGACTTAAGAAATCCCAACGAGCAGAGCCGTTGCCACCGACGAATTACACGTCTGTGTCACTAACCAAGCTTTCTACGTTGGGCGTTTCTTAGGCACCTGCGATAGAGCTTAGTAGTGCTCGCACCAGGCTTCAATGGGAAGTGACTGTAAGTGCTGTAGGAAATTGAACGGTGTGGCGTGCGTAAAAAGGTTTACCTATCACCCATAAAAAAACCCCGATTAGATCGGGGCTTTCTGCTTTCTGCTTTCTGCTTTCTCGACTCGCCGACTCAAACTGCAATCGTCGAATCGTGCCAAGCGAGACTATCAATCCCAGCTCAGAGCACCACCAGTCTGATACTCAATAACCCGCGTCTCAAAGAAATTCTTCTCTTTCTTCAAGTCCATAATCTCGCTCATCCAAGGGAACGGGTTGGTCGTCCCTGGATATTCCTCTTTCAAACCAATCTGCGACAAACGACGGTTAGCGATGAACTTCAGGTAGTCCTCCATCATCGCCGCGTTCATACCCAACACGCCGCGAGGCATGGTGTCACGGGCGTATTCGATCTCCAGCTGCGTACCCTGCAGAATCATCTGGGTCGCTTCTTCCTTCATTTCAGCATCCCACAAATGTGGGTTTTCGATTTTGATCTGGTTGATCACGTCGATGCCGAAGTTCAGGTGCATGGATTCGTCGCGCAGGATGTATTGGAACTGCTCGGCGACGCCGGTCATTTTGTTGCGGCGGCCCATGGAGAGGATTTGGGTGAAGCCGCAGTAGAAGAAGATGCCTTCCAGAACGCAGTAGTAGGCGATCAGGTTGCGCAGCAACTCTTTGTCGGTGTCCGGGGTGCCGGTTTCGAACTTCGGATCGGAGATCGAGCGGGTGTATTTCAGGCCCCAGGCGGCTTTTTTCGCGACCGATGGGATCTCGTGGTACATGTTGAAGATTTCGCCTTCATCCATGGCCAGCGATTCGATGCAGTACTGGTAGGCGTGGGTGTGGATCGCTTCTTCGAACGCCTGGCGCAGGATGTACTGGCGGCATTCCGGGTTGGTGATCAGGCGGTACACGGCCAGCACCAGGTTGTTGGCAACCAGGGAGTCGGCGGTGGAGAAGAAGCCGAGGTTGCGCATGACGATGCGGCGCTCGTCGTCGGTCAGGCCTTCCGGGTTTTTCCAGAGGGCGATGTCGGCGGTCATGTTGACTTCTTGCGGCATCCAGTGGTTTGCGCAACCGTCCAGATACTTCTGCCAGGCCCAGTCGTACTTGAATGGCACGAGCTGGTTGAGGTCGGCGCGGCAGTTGATCATGCGCTTTTCGTCGACGGCGACACGGGCGGCGGCGCCTTCGAGTTCGGCGAGGCCTTCGGCGACGTCGAGGGAGTTCAGTGCAGCCTTGGCGCGGGCCACGGCGGCCGAGTCGTCGGCGGTCACGGCGCGCGCTTCGAGGGCGGCGGCACCGCCGGCGTTGTCGAGGCGGTCCATGTTGGCTTCGGAAGCGTGGCCGGCGTTGGCGCCTTTTACCGCTACTTCACTGTCTTCTTTGTCGAATTCGTCCCAGCTCAGCATGACGTGTCGTCTCCTGCGTGAGGGCTTGTGCCCGTGTGAAACCTGATGGGTTGGTTTTTCACACGGCCAAACAAGCCGCGTTGGATGTCGTTTTTTGCAGCGATGCACGCAGGCAAATAAACAGAAATTTTGACGGGTTCCGAGAGCCTCTGATGGGCGCAGCCAGTGTCGAGCACGGTTGCGGGGCTTCAGAATGGCGCATGTTCCCTGTAAGGGAATATTGCTGACCCGTATGGGGCGGCATTATAGGGAAATTTTTACCGGCGTGGTGCGGCGAATCGGCTCATGAAGAGGCCGAGGAGGGCATTGATTTAGGTCCGACCGAGGGTTTACAGGGCTTTGCGTCGGATCGCGGTGTGCAGATTTTTTTTCGTTAATTTTTTGGCAGCGGTGTTTTTGGTTGAAAAGTGACCAAAAAATCGCTCGATTCACTACATCTAGTGTTTTGCAAGCCTTTTTGCCGACCTCAGACACAACTGAGCCCGACCGAAGTCGGGCTGGAATCGGGTCTCAGATCTGTGCTGAGCGATCCAATTCGGTGCAGTCTGATTCAGTTCGTGCAGCCGTTGCCCATGATGCTGTAACGCAGGATGTGGCGTTGGCCTTTGGAATCGTCGTATTCCATTTTTGCCGGGACCACTTCACAGACATTCGGGACTTCGCTCATCGAGACAACTTTGGCGATGTCCAGGTGAGTGGAGTAAGTGTATTCCTCGACCACCGGTTGTTGCTGTGCAACATCAGTCGGGGTCTGGTCGGCCATGGCGGTTGCGCACAGGCTACTGAGGACCAGGAACATTAAAGCTTTCATCTGCTGTTTACCTTTTTTGAGGTCGAAAGGGGTCACGCAACCTTTTTGGGGTTGCGTGTGTAACTTCAGTTTTTGATCGTTACTGCGAGAGCTGGATTAACGGCCTTCGTGGGGGCTGTAACGTTGTTAATCGCGTTTGCCGTGTTGGCGAGGTGAATTTTAAGGAGATGGGGCGAGGGTAAACAGAGCGGGTTTTGATAAACACTTTTGGCAGATTTGGTAACAATCGGCGGGGTGGGTTTGTCTGACACACCGTGGCGTTTGCATCGCTTGCAGGCAAGCTCCCACAGGGATTGCGTGTGGCTCGAAAGGTTATTTCCAGTCAGCAACGGTGGATGTCTGGATGTTTTGTAGGGGCTTGTTACTACCATCGTCGAATGGTTCTATGGGGCCCACCCGGCTACAACGGGGTCATACAAAAACAACTATTACACCGAGGTAGGAAAGATGAGTGCGGCTTCTCTGTATCCCGTTCGTCCCGAGGTTCTGGCCAATACGCTGACTGACGAGGCGACCTACAAAGCCATGTACCAACAGTCGGTCGTCAACCCTGACGGCTTCTGGCGCGAGCAAGCCCAGCGTCTGGACTGGATCAAGCCTTTCACCACGGTGAAACAGACGTCGTTCGACGATCACCACGTCGACATCAAGTGGTTTGCCGACGGCACCCTCAACGTTTCCTACAACTGCCTCGACCGTCATCTGGCCGAGCGCGGTGATCAGGTGGCAATCATCTGGGAAGGCGACGATCCTTCCGAAAGCCGCAACATCACCTATCGCGAACTGCACGAACAAGTGTGCAAACTGGCCAACGCCCTGCGCGGTCAGGACGTGCACCGCGGCGACGTGGTGACCATTTACATGCCGATGATTCCCGAAGCCGTGGTCGCTATGCTGGCCTGCACCCGGATCGGCGCGATTCACTCGGTGGTATTCGGTGGCTTCTCGCCGGAAGCTTTGGCCGGTCGCATCATCGACTGCCGTTCGAAAGTGGTGATCACTGCTGACGAAGGTATTCGTGCCGGCAAGAAGATTTCCCTCAAGGCTAACGTCGATGACGCGCTGACCAACCCGGAAACCAGCAGCATCCAGAAAGTCATCGTCTGCAAGCGCACCGGTGGCGACATCAAGTGGAACCAGCATCGCGACATCTGGTACGAAGACCTGATGAAAGTGGCCGGTACCGTTTGCGCGCCGAAAGAGATGGGCGCCGAAGAAGCGCTGTTCATCCTTTATACCTCCGGCTCGACCGGCAAGCCGAAAGGCGTGCAGCACACCACTGGCGGTTATCTGCTGTATGCGGCGATGACTCACGAGCGCGTGTTCGACTACCGCCCGGGCGAAATCTATTGGTGCACCGCCGACGTCGGCTGGGTCACTGGCCACAGCTACATCGTCTACGGCCCGCTGGCCAATGGCGCGACCACGCTGCTGTTCGAAGGCGTGCCGAACTATCCGGACATCACTCGGGTGGCGAAGATCGTCGACAAGCACAAGGTCAATATCCTCTACACCGCGCCGACCGCGATCCGCGCGATGATGGCTTCGGGTCAGGCTGCCGTTGAAGGCGCCGATGGCAGCAGTCTGCGTCTGCTCGGTTCGGTCGGTGAGCCGATCAACCCGGAAGCATGGGACTGGTACTACAAGAATGTCGGCAAGTCGCGTTGCCCGATCGTCGATACCTGGTGGCAGACCGAAACCGGCGGCAACATGATGAGCCCATTGCCGGGTGCGCATGCGCTGAAGCCGGGTTCGGCGGCACGGCCGTTCTTCGGTGTGGTGCCGGCGCTGGTCGACAACCTCGGCAACATCATCGAGGGCGAGGCCGAGGGCAATCTGGTGATTCTCGATTCGTGGCCGGGTCAGGCGCGTACGTTGTACGGCGACCATGATCGCTTCGTCGATACCTACTTCAAGACCTTCCGTGGCATGTACTTCACCGGTGACGGCGCACGTCGCGATGCCGACGGCTACTACTGGATCACCGGGCGCGTGGATGACGTGCTCAACGTCTCCGGCCATCGCATGGGCACGGCCGAGATCGAGAGCGCGATGGTGGCGCACCCGAAAGTCGCCGAGGCGGCGGTGGTCGGTGTGCCGCATGACATCAAGGGCCAGGGCATTTATGTCTATGTGACCTTGAAGAATGGCGAAGAGCCGACCGAGCAACTGCGTCTGGAACTGAAGAACTGGGTGCGCAAGGAGATCGGGCCGATCGCTTCGCCGGATGTGATCCAGTGGGCGCCCGGGCTGCCGAAGACTCGTTCGGGCAAGATCATGCGGCGGATTCTGCGCAAGATTGCCACGGCGGAATATGACGGGCTGGGCGATATTTCGACCCTGGCCGATCCGGGTGTGGTGCAGCATTTGATTGATACGCACAAGACCATGAATGTGGCGTAAGCCCTAGCGATGTGAAAAGCCCTGTCCGGTGATGCCGGATGGGGCTTTTTTATGGCTGGGGGTTTGTGGTGTGATGGCTGGCGCCTTCGCGAGCAGGCTCGCTCCCACAGGGGAATGCATTTCAAATGTGGGAGCGAGCCTGCTCGCGAAGGCAATCTGTCAAACGCCGCTGTAGTCATCCGTAGGAAACCGAAACCGGCCAACCAATAATTATCGACCTGCGCCGCAGGACCTTTCCCTCTGTTACCCACCACAACCCAATGTGTAACCGCCCGCGCCAAACCGGGGCGAAGGGAAACGCTACGCCCCGTATTAGAGCCTCAAAACCCCCGCTGAAAAATAAGACACAACGCTGCGCTTGCCGGATTAGAAGGGTTTGCGAATAATAGGCCCGCAATTTGCAGCATGGATCGGTTCACTGTCTTTCGCTCTTGCATGAAATTGCAAGGCTGTCAATGCGCTCAAGTCGCTTTCTCTGTGCATCTGTAATTAGTTGTCGCATTGAAGAAATATCGACTTCGGGCCTGTCGTTAGAATGCCGATCACTCGCTCATCGTGGCTGACGTTGAAATCTTCGCCGGTTTCAATAGGAAATTTCCCACCGATGCAGCAACCGATTTCCTGATTCACCCATTCGCATATTGGGCTGTTGCTCACTCTGCCGTTTTTGCCCTTTACCGATGGAGTCCCAAGATGAAGAAACTTGTGCTGATTGGCGCCCTGGCACTGTCCGTGCTGTCGCTGAATGCCGTCGCTGACGAAAAGCCTGTGAAGATCGGCATCGAAGCGGCTTACCCGCCATTCGCTTCGAAAGCACCGGACGGCAGCATCGTCGGTTTCGACTACGACATCGGCAACGCGCTGTGCGAAGAAATGAAGGTCAAGTGTGTATGGGTCGAGCAAGAGTTCGACGGTCTGATCCCGGCGCTGAAAGTGCGCAAGATCGACGCGATCCTGTCGTCCATGTCGATCACTGAAGACCGCAAGAAGTCGGTCGACTTCACCAACAAGTACTACAACACCCCGGCGCGTCTGGTGATGAAGGCCGGTACTCAGGTCAGCGAAGGTCTGGCTGAGCTCAAGGGCAAGAACATCGGTGTACAGCGCGGTTCGATCCACGAGCGTTTCGCCCGCGAAGTGCTGGCCCCGCTGGGTGCCGAGATCAAGCCGTACGGTTCGCAGAACGAGATCTACCTCGACGTGGCTGCCGGTCGTCTCGACGGTACCGTGGCTGACGCGACTCTGCTCGATGACGGCTTCCTGAAAACCGACGCCGGCAAAGGCTTCGCGTTCGTTGGCCCGGCGTTCACCGACGTCAAATACTTCGGCGACGGCGTAGGCATCGCAGTACGCAAGGGCGATGCCCTGAAAGACAAGATCAACAGCGCCATCGCGGCCATCCGCGAGAACGGCAAATACAAGCAAATCCAGGACAAGTACTTCGCCTTCGATATCTACGGCAAGTAACACGTCTCTGCGACAAGTCCGAAATGGCGCAAGCAACAGAATCTCTGCGGTTTGCGCCATTTTTTCATCCCAACTTTCGAGGACCTGAATCATGTTGAAAGGCTACGGGGCTGTCATCCTCGATGGCGCATGGCTGACGCTTCAGCTCGCCTTGTCGTCCATGGCTCTGGCCATCGTTCTCGGGCTGATCGGTGTCGCGTTGCGCCTGTCGCCGGTGCGCTGGCTGGCCTGGCTGGGCGATCTGTACTCCACGGTGATCCGCGGGATTCCCGATCTGGTGCTGATTCTGCTGATCTTCTACGGCGGTCAGGACTTGCTCAACCGCGTCGCGCCGATGCTTGGCTATGACGATTACATCGACCTGAACCCGCTGGCGGCCGGTATCGGCACCCTCGGTTTCATCTTCGGTGCGTATCTGTCGGAAACCTTCCGCGGTGCGTTCATGGCAATCCCCAAAGGCCAGGCCGAAGCCGGCATGGCGTACGGCATGAGCAGTTTTCAGGTGTTCTTCCGGGTGATGGTGCCGCAGATGATCCGTCTGGCGATTCCTGGCTTCACCAACAATTGGCTGGTTCTGACCAAGGCCACCGCGCTGATTTCCGTGGTCGGTCTGCAAGACATGATGTTCAAGGCCAAGCAGGCGGCGGATGCCACGCGTGAGCCTTTCACCTTCTTCCTCGCAGTGGCGGCGATGTACCTGGTGATCACCAGCGTCTCGTTGCTGGCATTGCGTCACCTTGAGAAGCGCTACTCGGTAGGCGTAAGGGCGGCTGATCTATGATCTTCGACTACAACGTCATTTGGGAGGCGCTGCCGCTGTACTTCGGCGGCCTGCTGACCACCCTCAAACTGCTCGCGCTGTCGCTGTTTTTCGGCTTGCTGGCGGCCCTGCCGCTGGGGCTGATGCGCGTCTCGAAGAACCCGGTCGTCAACGGCGCCGCGTGGCTCTACACCTACGTGATCCGTGGCACGCCGATGCTGGTGCAGCTGTTCCTGATCTATTACGGTCTGGCGCAGTTCGAAGCGGTACGCGAAAGCTTCCTGTGGCCATGGCTGTCCAGCGCAACGTTCTGTGCGTGCCTGGCATTTGCGGTCAACACCAGCGCCTACACTGCCGAGATCATCGCCGGCAGCCTCAAGGCCACGCCGAACGGTGAGATAGAAGCGGCCAAGGCCATGGGCATGTCGCGCTTCAAACTGTACAAGCGCATCCTGCTGCCATCGGCCCTGCGCCGGGCACTGCCGCAATACAGCAACGAAGTGATCATGATGCTGCAGACCACCAGTCTGGCGTCCATCGTGACCCTCATCGACATAACTGGCGCGGCGCGTACCGTCAACGCGCAGTTCTATCTGCCGTTCGAGGCGTACATCACCGCTGGTGTGTTCTACCTGTGCCTGACCTTCATTCTGGTCAAGCTGTTCAAGCTGGCCGAGCGTCGCTGGTTGAGCTACCTCGCGCCACGGAAGCACTGATATGGAACGCATCGACCACGTGTTGCCGTGGAGCCACTTGGGCAGCGAGCGCAAGGTTTCGGTGTTCCGCTTTGGCCGCGGCGAGCGCAAGGCTTACATCCAGGCCAGCCTGCACGCCGACGAACTGCCGGGCATGCGCACCGCCTGGGAGCTGAAGAAGCGCCTCGGCGAGCTCGAAGCCCAAGGCTTGCTCAACGGCGTGATCGAGCTGGTGCCGGTGGCCAACCCGTTGGGGCTCGGGCAGTTGCTGCAAGGCAATCACCAGGGCCGTTTCGAGGCGGGCAGCGGCAAGAATTTCAACCGCGATTTCGTCGAGCTGAGCGCGCCGGTCGCCGCCGCGCTGGGCGACAAGCTCGGCGATGATCCGCATGCCAATGTTCGGCTGATCCGTCAGGCGATGGCCGATCACTTGGCCGCATTGCCTGAAGCAAGCAGCCAGTTGCAAGGCATGCAGCGCGTGTTGCTCAGCCATGCCTGCACTGCCGATGTGGTGCTCGATCTGCATTGCGACGCCGAAGCCGCGCTGCACATGTATGCGCTGCCGCAGCATTGGCCGCAATGGCGCTCGCTCGCCGCGCACCTGAACGTGAAGGTCGGCTTGCTCGCGGAAGATTCCGGCGGCAGCTCGTTCGACGAAGCCTGTTCGCTGCCATGGCTGCGCCTGTCGCGGCAGTTCCCCGATGCGCAGATCCCGCTGGCGTGCCTGGCCACCACCATCGAACTGGGCGGCCAGGCCGATACCGGTCGCGCTGAAGCAAAGGCTTACGCTGAAGGCATTCTGGCGTTCCTTGCCGAGCAAGGCCTGATCACCGGCGAGTGGCCGAATCCGGCGTTTGATCCGTGCGAAGGCATGCCGTTCGAAGGCACCGAATTGTTGTTCGCGCCGCACCCTGGTGTGGTGAGTTTTTCCCGCAAGCCCGGCGAATGGGTCGAGGCGGGCGAGGAGATTTTTGAAGTGATCGACCCTGTGGCCGATCGGGTCAGCACGGTATGTGCTGGTACCTCCGGGGTGCTGTTTGCCATTGAACGGCTGCGTTATGCCCAACCCGGTTTCTGGCTGGCCAAGGTGGCGGGGCGCGAAGCGCTGCGTCACGGGCGCTTGCTCAACGACTGACTGACTGTTTTTGTGAGAACCGACCGCATGTACAAACTTGAAGTCCAAGACCTGCATAAACGCTATGGCAGTCACGAAGTGCTCAAGGGCGTGTCCCTGAAAGCGGCGGCCGGCGATGTGATCAGCATCATCGGCTCCAGTGGCTCCGGCAAAAGTACTTTTCTGCGTTGCATCAACCTGCTCGAGCAGCCGCACGCGGGCAAGATCCTGCTCAACAACGAAGAGCTGAAACTGGTCGCCAACAAGGACGGCGCGCTCAAAGCCGCTGATCCGAAGCAGCTGCAACGCATGCGTTCGCGCCTGTCGATGGTGTTCCAGCATTTCAACCTGTGGTCGCACATGACTGCGATTGAAAACATCATGGAAGCGCCGGTGCACGTCCTTGGCGTGCCCAAGTACGAAGCCCGCGAGAAAGCCGAGTACTACCTGAACAAGGTCGGCGTGGCCCATCGTAAGGATGCGTTCCCTGGGCACATGTCCGGGGGCGAGCAGCAGCGTGTGGCGATCGCCCGTGCGCTGGCGATGGAACCGGAAGTGATGTTGTTCGACGAGCCGACCTCGGCCCTCGACCCGGAACTGGTCGGCGACGTGCTGAAAGTCATGCAGGCGCTGGCGCAGGAAGGCCGGACCATGGTCGTGGTCACCCACGAAATGGGTTTTGCCCGCGAAGTGTCGAACCAGTTGGTGTTCCTGCACAAAGGCGTCGTCGAAGAAAGCGGCAACCCGCGCGAAGTGCTGGTCAATCCGCAGTCGGAGCGTTTGCAGCAGTTCCTGTCCGGTAGCCTGAAATAAAACAGGGCTGCCGTTGTGCACTTCAATAGTGCATGCTTCGCGATTTACAGGCTCGCTCCCACATTTGATCTTCACCGGTTTCAGGATGTGTGTTCATTTACGGGCTAGCATTGGCCCATGCCTTCATCACCGTTGTTCGTTTCGGATTGCCCGCCCATGACTGCCCATCGAATTGGTTTCCTGATTTGGCCCAGCACTAAAGCGTTGACGCTGGCGCTGGCGGAGGAAGCTTTGCGTGTCGCTCAGCGTGTGCACCCGGACGTGGTTTACGAATTGTCATTCCTGCAGGCCGAACCGCCGGCCGAAGGTGCCTGGCAGTTGCCCGGTGAAGCGTGGGCCGGCAAGCTCGAAAATTTCCAGAAACTGTTCCTGCTCGCCGATGAGCCGCCGACCACACTGGCCCCGGCACTGAGCAGTGCGCTCAAGCAACTGGTGCGTGCCGGTTGCGTGATCGGCGGTCTGTCGGCGGGTGTCTACCCGTTGGCCCAGCTCGGTCTGCTCGACGGTTATCGCGCTGCGGTGCACTGGCGCTGGCAGGACGATTTCGCCGAACGCTTCCCGAAAGTCATTGCCACCAGTCATCTGTTTGATTGGGACCGCGATCGCCTGACCGCCTGCGGTGGCATGTCGGTGCTCGACCTGCTGCTGGCGGTACTGGCGCGCGATCACGGCGCAGAACTGGCCGGTGCGGTGTCCGAAGAACTGGTGGTCGAGCGCATCCGCGAAGGCGGCGAGCGCCAGCGTATTCCGTTGCAGAACCGTCTTGGCTCAAGTCATCCGAAGCTCACCCAGGCGGTGTTGCTGATGGAAGCCAACATCGAAGAGCCGCTGACCACCGACGAAATCGCCCAGCACGTGTGCGTATCTCGTCGGCAACTGGAGCGGATCTTCAAGCAATACCTCAACCGCGTGCCAAGCCAGTACTACTTGGAACTGCGCCTGAACAAGGCCCGGCAGATGTTGATGCAGACCAGCAAGTCGATCATCCAGATCGGCCTCTCGTGTGGCTTCTCTTCAGGGCCGCATTTCTCCAGCGCCTACCGCAACTTCTTCGGTGCCACGCCGCGGGAAGATCGCAACCAGCGGCGCAGCAGCAGCCCGTTCGAATTATCGTCGGTGCCGCCCGAGCGCGGCTGACGGCCGATCAGCTGTCGTCAGTCGACGGCAGCTCTTCGCCAATGGAAAAATCCGAATCGTCAAAGTTGTCAAAATCGTCTTGAAAATTCGGCGTCCTCACCCCGATATTGGCGAGCGCCGTGTTGTAGCTGTCCAGGCGTTGCTGGCTTTCCACAGTCAATGGATTTGCGCTGAAATCGTACTCGGTCAGCATGGTGTCGGGACGCGAAGGGAATTCCAGAGGCAACCGCTTGATTCTGTTATTCGACAGGTCCGCCTTTCTTAACCGAGTGAGCCTGAACAAGCCCGCGGGCGGCCTGGTCAGGCCGGTGCTGCGCAGGTTCAGCACCTGAAGGTCGGGAAAATGAATCATGTCGGGGACTGTCCCGAGTCGGTTGTTATGATTCAGATCCAAAGAGCCAAGGTTTTTCAGGGCTGCGAACCCTTCGGCGGTCAGCGGCGTGATCATGAGCTCGCACCCCGACAGATTCAGGCTGCTCAGTGTTTCGAGGCGAAAGATCGCCGGCGGAATGCGGCCTAACGGGTAATCACGCATATCCAGCACTCTGAGCCGGGGAAATAACTCCAGCAAGGCATCGACTGGCGGGGGCGTGCTTGCCGTTGAGGTCAGACGCAACTGGTCGATGTAGTCAAAGCGACCCGCCATTTGCGGCAGCTCGCCGGTGAAGGACAGGTCGCAGGTGAAGTCGCCGTCCAGGGCATTGACCGGGTAGTGGCGCAGGCGTTTTTCCAGATTGTCCTTGAAGCGCCGGCGCTGCGTGACTTGCCCGCGCGGTGGCTCATTTTCCGGCACACCGTGGATAATCGGACCTTCGGGCGCCGCATTCACCCAAGTCTCAAGTTTGTTAAGCATCGTGCTGAGCTCGGTGTGCCGACGCAGCAGCTCGGTGCGCCCGTCCGTCAATGTCCCGGGCAAACGATAGATCAGGTTATTGGCGTCGAAACCGCTCAGTCGGGGATACAGCGTCTGGGCCAGATCAATGTCGGCCTGTTCGACCCAGACGCCGAAATTGTCGCCTTTGAGCAGGTAGCATGCCTTGATCTGTTCGCGCGAGGTCGCCGACAACGGATTGGAGCCCACATCGACACCTCGGTTGGCGTACGCCGCCAGTGGGTCGGGCAATTCGATGATGCTGTTGTCGCTCAGCAGCGCGGTTTGCAGGTGGGGGAGTTGGTCCAGCCCGGCAGGTACACGATCTATCCCGGTGCGGATCAGGTCGATGAACGTCAGATTCAACAGCCTTGAGGTATCGGGCGTCTGGCCCAGTGGATTATTGAAAAGGTCCAGCGACGTCAGGCGGCTCAGTGTCGACAAGGTGGATTGCCCGGCCGCATCGAGGGTGATATTGCAACGGCTCATCATCAGTGTTTCAAGCGATGGCATGCGTTCCAGGGCTCGCGGGATTCGGCCCAGGGCGAACCCGGGCAACTCAAGACCTTCCAGTCCAGTGAAGCGATCGAGAAAGCCATCGGGAACCGTCAAGTGTGGATTGCCTTGAATTTCCAGGTGCGTTATCTGGCTGAAGTCTGCGCTCAGCTCGGGCAGCTCACCGGCAAACGCGGCTTTGGCTTTGAAAAATTCCACGCGTAGATCCGGCACATCGATGCGACTGCCGCGCCAGAGTCCCTCCAGTTTTTCCTTGAATTGTGACCGCGCATCAAGCTGTGTGGCTCGCTGCTCGGCACTCCACAGTTGACCTGACGTCGGATCGTGACTCGGTACCTGCTCTTGCCACGCAGCGAGGTCGCTGAGCAGTCGAGTCATTTCGGCTTCCCAACTCATCAGTTGCGCCGTACTTGCCTGCAACGTGCCGGGCAGACGATAGATCATGTCGCTCGCCATGTAGTCGGTCAGGTGCGGGAACACTCTGCGTGCCACCGCGACATCGTTGGCGGCGGGCATGATTCCGAAGTGGCGTTGATGTTGGGCATAGTAAATCTTGATGCGCTCGCGAGCCGCCACAGACAGCGGATTGCCGGCCAGACGCACACCGTCTGCACGATTGCGGTTAAGGCTGAAGAACGCATCCGGCAACTGGGTGATGAGGTTGTCATTGAGATGCACCGTCTGCAGGGCCGGATGTTCAACCATGCCGTCAGGCACGGCTGTCAGCCCGCTATTGAGCAGGAAGACATCCTGCAATGCTGGCAACGTCTGTAGATCCGGGGCCACGGTCAACGGGTTGTTGCTCAGATCCAGACGCGTGAGTGTGCGCAGAGACTTGAGCACATGGGTTCCCGCTGAGGTGCTGGTTATCGCGCAGCTGTCCAGGCGCAGTTTCTTGAGGTTGCGCAGGCTACCGATAAAGGCAGGAACTTCATTCAGCGCAAAATCCTTCATCTGCAAGCCTTCGAGCTTGGGAAACAACGCCACGAACGGGTCAATGGCATTGATGGCTGCGTTGCCAGTCAGCTTCAGGCTCGAGACATGACTGAAGTCGACGTTCAGGCGAGGCAATTGGCCCATGAAATTCAGCTCTGCTACAAACGATGCGCTGCGCTGGCCGGTCTCGCTCGATAGGCGCCGCCAGAAAGATTCCAGGTCTTGCTTGAACGCGGTGCGTGCCGAGCGCTGTTGCGTGCGCTCGTTCTCGGACAGCGCGCGCCCGGTGGTCGGGTGTGTCGACGGGACTTGCGATACCCAAAGGTCGAGATCGCGCTGCATCTGCGCCAGCTCCGCTTGCCAGCGCAGCAGTTGCGCACGACCGTCGGCCAGCTCGCCCGGCAGATCGTAGAGCATGTCGCTGGCCTCTTGCTGATCCAGCTCCGGGAACAATTGCTGCGCCAGGCTGACGTCCTGGTCAGGGGCTCTGACGTCGAAGTCCTGATGATGAGTGCGATAGTAGGTTTTGATTTTTTCGCGTGTCGCGGTCGATAGCGGATTGTCGGAAAAATACAGACCATCGCTGCGTTCTGCGGGCAGGCCGAATACTGCGTCGGGTATGTCCGTGATGTGATTGCCGGTCAACACCGCAGTGCGCAGTTGGGGATGGCCGGCCAGACCTTCTGGAGCCGCGGTAAGACCGCTGTTGGACAAGTCGATGAATGTGAGCGCAGGAAGCATGTTCAAGTCGGGGAACGTCCCCAATGGATTGTTGCTCAGGTTCAGCGTCTGCAAAGCGTTCATGGAAACCAGCGCGGCCTGATGTTCGGGGGTCATGACCACGCCACAGTTTTTCAGCTTCAGATCGGTCAGCTGGGGCAGATTGTTCCCGGACAGGGAACCGGTCGCCAGATCGAAGCCATTGAGGCTCAGTGAGACCAGATTCGGGAAGGAATCCACAAAGGGCAAACTGGCCGAAATATTGGCATTGCCGGTCAGTTTGAGTCGCAGGACATGTTCGAAGTTGGCGCTGAGAACGGGCATGTCACCGCTGAACTCAGCCGTCGCTTCTAATTCTCCACTGCGGGTGAATTGATCCCGGCTGCGCCAGAAACGCTCGAGTTGTTGCGCGAAGGAGCGTCGGGCATCGAGTTCACGCGACTGCTCGACTTGGGGCAGGCGTTCACCCGTCTCGGGGTGGGAGGTCGCCGCCTGGTTGATCCATTGGCTGAGCTCCAGGTTCAACTGTTTGACCTCGATTTCCCAGCGAGTCAATTGCGCGCGACCTTCAGCCAGTGTTCCGGGCAAGCGGTACAGCATGGCGGTGGCCTGCTCCTCGTCCAGGGCCGGGAACAACGTGCTTGTGCGCTGCAGGTCCGCACGCTCCGGGCGGATGCCGAAATGCCTGCCGGTGGCGTCATGGAAGCGTTTCACGCGTTCGCGTGCAACGGGTGTCAGCGGGTTGTCGGCGAAGGTGAAACCATCACACAGGGAGGGCGGCAACCTGAAGAACGCTTCGGGCACAGCGGTCATGCGATTGCCGTCGAACTGGCCGGAGATCAGTCGGGGATGGTGCAGCAGGTCGTCGGGCAGGCCGTGAATGCCGGTGTTGGACAAGTTGACGTAACGCAGCGAAGGCATCGTGAGCAGATCGGGCGGTAAACCGAGGGCGTTGCCCTGCAGATCGAGAATGGTCAGCTGCGGCATCGAGGCCAACACCGATTGCGTGGTGATCGTCAGGCTGAGTCGACAATTGCGCATTCGCAATTCGCGCAGCGATGCCATTGAAGTCAGGACCTGTGGCAGAGCCGGCAATTTGAGGTTGCGTGCATCAAGTAGTTGCAATTGTGGAAAGTGCTGCAGAAAGCCTTCCAGAGAATCCGCCGTAGCGCTGCCATCGAGGGTCAGCGCAGTGATATGGCTGAGGTCGGCCGACAGGGTCGGCAAGTCGCCGATGATCGGATGTACAAGTCGTAGCGCATAACCTGTCGCCATGCCGTGTTGATTGATCGCGGTAGGGTATTCGCGGCGCCAGCCACTGAGGATTTCTTCCCTGAGCAAACGGCGGTTCTGGATTTCGGCGCGCTTTTGCAGCGATGTCAGCGCCGCGCCGGTATCGGGATGCCTGGCGGGCGGATCGTTGGCCCAGAGGTGCAGATCGTTTTGCAACTGCAGGTAATCATTTTGCAGTCGCTGGATTTCCACGCGCGGGCCGGAAGGACTGGCACGCAGGTTTTCCGCCAGCGCGCGGACTTGCTGTTCGCTCATCCTCGGATAAAGCGCCCGGATGTCTTGCTCGTGGGAGCGCGCCGTGTTGTTCAGGCTTTCGGCATGATCAATGCGCGGAAAACCGTCGCTGCCCAGGATTCGTAACGTGTCCACGTCTGGTGGCTTGATGGGCGTTTCGTGCAGCACGACTCGCAGTTCGTCACGGCCCAGCATGCGTTGGCGAATGGCGGCCTTCAGCGTCTGGCCCTGGCCAATTGCGATGTTGAGGCTGGAGCGCTCACTGTCGGGCAATGCGTACAGCAAACTGGAGTAGAAATCGCTGAGTGAGTGCAGCTCCTGGCCACGGTCATCGAAGGCTTGATAGCGATTGTCATCGCTCCTCACCAGAACCTTTTTTTCGGCGGCATCCTCGCGACCGATGCTGTCGACAATCGCCCCTTCGTAGCGACCGGTGCGAATTTCGATGCGCACATCGCCGCTCCAGCCCGGCAGCAATTTGAGGCTGTGCAGCGCGAGCGAGTCGGAATCGGGATTATTTACGGAGCCGAGTTCGAGCCCTTCATAGGCGCGGGACACGCGCACTTCCTGGCTGGCCAGTTGTGCCAGTTCCTGTTGGCGTGGCGGCAGTTGCCCATCGTTGATCTGCAGCAATTCGCTGCCGGTGGCCGTGTCGAGCAGCTCGCGGGTGATGCTCGCAGGTAATTGAGGGGTGTGAGTCTGAAGCTGTTGCGCCAGCGGGTCGTCGATCTGCTGCGACAGTTGATAGCGGGATTCGAACAGTGCGCTTCGGTTGGTTTTGGCGAGGCCGACCAATTGCTTGCGCAGGGTCTGGCTGCGGACGTCCAGCGCTGGCATCGCGGTAAAAGGCTCGGCAAGCAGCGCCTTGATTAGCGTGTCGTCGAGAATGGAAAGCAGCGTCTTGAGCAGGTCGCCGCCGATCAACTGGTCCTGGCGCAGCTCGGTCAAGGGCAGGCTTGCGTCTGCGCTGGACTGCCAGAGCAGCTCACCGTTGCGATCGATCAGGCGCAGGCGCTGGTTGCTCGGCCAGCGACCTTGCTCGCTGAGCAATTGCAATTGCGTGACCTGATCGGCGCGCATGAAATCTTCAGCGATATCGCTGTCGAGCTGATCGATGAAACGCTGCAACTGTTGATCGATCTTGAAGCGCTGGATGCTGTCGGCCAGCAGCGGTGGGGTTTTTTCCTGATTGACGTGCATCTTGCGCAACGCCTCTTCGCTGCTGCCGCTGACCTGAAGAATGGTTTCGCGCTCGGCCGGGGTAAAACCTTCAACCGCAGGGCCGATGCGTCGCAGAGCGGTTTCGCCGTCCCATTGCATGGGTTGTTCGAGTTCGGTATGCCAGGCACCGTCGCCGTTGTGCCGCAGCACCGGCTGGTACGCATCGGGGCGGGTCGGATGTTCAATACGGTACTGCCCGGGCACCTCATGTTCTTTTACCGAAAAATGCGCCTCTTCGAGAGGCAGCAGTTGCTTGCCCTGATGCGAATGCAGGCCCTGTTGATTCGGCTGCGAATCCGCTGGTGGCGGTGTCGGATGTTTGTAGCGCTCGAGATCCGGCTCCCAGTAGCGGGTTTCGCCATTGGCCAGCTTCACCGGTTTGAAGCGGTCGATAAACGCCACCACTTCCTTGGGCAAGACCTTGCGAAACTCGGTCGATGCAATCGCGCCGCCCACGGCAAACATGCCCAGCTGGATCATCGATTCAACGGTGCCCATCAAATGCTGGAAAGCTTCGGTGGTGCGGCCCTGGCCCCATTCGACGATGCCCTCGAAGGCTTCGTCGAGCATCTGGTAAGCCATGTACGCCATCATTGCTTCGCCCAGCACCGGCACGAACGGTGCGACGATCAGCGCGGCGGTCTGGGCGATCGTGGAAATGATCTCGACCACCGAGTCCCAGAATGCCCAGCGCGCCTTCTGATCGACGACTGCGGTGGGCACGGCAATGACTCGAGCATCATTGAAAACCTTGTTCAGTTTCGCCTGATGGAGGTGCTGCCACAGGTCGTCATGGAACGGCACCAGCGCTGTCTGCAGATCGGGCCGCTCCACCGGCGCTTCGCGCCAGGCCGGCAGTGGGCTGCCGGGCTCGTGCGGATGCCACTTGATTTCGCTGAGGCGGCTGTTGAGGGTGCTGAAGAAGAACCCGCGTTGCTCGTGATTGACGAAACGGCTGAAGAAGCGCTGGTAATCCTGCGAACGCAGCTGGCGTGTCAGTTCAACGATCATCTGCAGCGGCGAGGTGTACTCCTTGAACGGATGTTCGGGGTCATCCGGCACATACGCTACAACCCGCGCATTGTTTTGTGAAAGGTACAGGTCCGGGGCGAACACGACGATGCCGGTCAGCGGCGCGCAAAGCATGCTCACGTCATGACAGAGCAAAGGCGCGCCATTGACATAGAGACCTTTCATGCCATCGAGGAAGGCCTCGATCAGGCGCACGGCACTCTCCGACACATCGCGGTTCATTCGTGCCCATTGCAGCGCGGCTTTCATCGCAGTTTTCTGGCTGGCGTCCAGCTTGTTGCGCAACACCGTCGCGACCATCGGATCGGAATAACCGAGGTGTTCTTCGAGGCTGGCTTTGTATTTCGCGCCAATGTCCAGCCGCCGGCACAGTTGGGCGAAAGCGGGGATGCTCATTCGGGACTGGACGGCAGGCAAGGTGTCGAACTGCCCGGTCGGCGTCGGCGCGGTGGTGAATGTCGATTCAGCTTCGAAGGCGGTGTCGTGAGTTTCCCGGTCTTCGAAGTTATGCAGCGCCGCATCGAGCAGAGAAACGCTCCAGACGCGTGCACCGGTCTTGATCGGAAACAGCGGGGTAGTCGCAGGGATGTACAGGCGCACGAAAGTGTTTCTGACATCCAGGTCCAGGTCGAAACAGCTTTTGAGTTCGGTCTTGAGCAAGGGCTCGGCGAAGGCGGCGGCGTCCTGCAGATGTTCCAGGCTTTTATCGACCTGGCTCTGCGCCTCGATATGCGCCGCCCCGAGGGTTTTCATCAGCGCATGCTGGTCGGCGGGTGCGGACTTGAGCACTTCGGGCAGCTGCGGCGCGCTGTTCTTCAGCGTCTCTCGCCGTGTGGTCGAAGTGTTGCCCAGCCACGGGGCAATCGCCTCCTTGAGCGGTTGATAATGTGCGTCCGCATGATGTGCTTCCTGAATGGTATCGGGGGTTACGGATGGGTGTGCTTGCGACAAATGCATGGCCATTCCTTGGCGTCGGTAAGAACCCCCAGCAAATCAACAAACAGCGCTTGGCGTGCGGTACATATTTATATCTGCACTGTGAGGCCGACTTGGTATTCTGCGCGGCCTGCCGCAAATCGGCCGCGCCCGGTAAACTGCGCCTTTGCGACGCTATATGTCGCATTGCCGTAAACCCGGGAAAATCCGGGGTTTGCGCTATAAGAAGTTGTCGCTTGGCGGCAAGGCCGGGCTGAGAACTGTCCTTACAATCCCCCCAATCGCTCGCCAGTTTCAGGCGAGTGTTCCTTTTCAGGAGACTCCGATGTCCGTTGAGCACGCTGCGGTACAACGCGCCGATTTCGACCAGGTAATGGTTCCCAACTACGCGCCTGCCGCTTTCATTCCGGTGCGTGGCGCCGGTTCCCGGGTCTGGGATCAGGCCGGTCGCGAGCTGATCGACTTCGCCGGCGGGATTGCCGTCAACGTATTGGGCCACGCGCACCCGGCGCTGGTCGGTGCCTTGACCGAGCAGGCCAACAAGCTCTGGCACGTGTCCAACGTTTTTACCAACGAACCGGCCCTGCGCCTGGCGCACAAGCTGATCGACGCGACATTCGCCGAGCGTGCGTTCTTCTGCAATTCCGGCGCCGAAGCCAACGAGGCCGCATTCAAGCTGGCCCGTCGCGTCGCGTTCGACCGTTTCGGCAGCGAGAAGTACGAAATCATCGCCGCGCTGAACAGTTTCCACGGCCGTACCCTGTTCACCGTCAACGTCGGTGGCCAGTCGAAGTACTCCGACGGTTTCGGTCCGAAAATCACCGGCATCACCCACGTTCCCTACAATGACCTCGAAGCGCTGAAAGCTGCGGTGTCCGACAAGACCTGTGCGGTCGTGCTCGAACCGATCCAGGGCGAGGGCGGCGTGCTGCCGGCCGAACTGGCTTACCTGCAAGGCGCCCGTGAATTGTGCGACGCGCACAACGCGCTGCTGGTGTTCGACGAAGTGCAGACCGGCATGGGCCGCAGCGGCAAGCTGTTTGCCTACCAGCATTACGGCGTGACCCCGGACATCCTCACCAGCGCCAAGAGCCTGGGCGGCGGTTTCCCGATCGCGGCGATGCTCACCACTGAAGCGCTGGCCAAGCATCTGGTGGTCGGCACTCACGGCACTACATACGGCGGCAACCCGCTGGCCTGTGCAGTGGCGGAAGCGGTAATCGATGTAGTCAACACGCCAGAAGTGTTGAGCGGTGTGAACGCCAAGCACGACAAGTTCAAGTCGCGCCTGGAGCAGATCGGTGCGAAATACGGCCTGTTCACCCAGGTGCGTGGCCTCGGTCTGCTGATCGGCTGCGTGCTCAACGATGCCTGGAAAGGCAAGGCCAAGGACATCTTCAACGCCGCTGAAAAAGAAGGTCTGATGATCCTGCAGGCCGGCCCGGACGTGATCCGTTTCGCCCCGAGCCTGGTGGTCGAAGACGCCGATATCGATGCCGGTCTGGACCGCTTCGAACGCGCTGCTGCTGCACTGACGCAAGCCTGATGGACCCATCGACGCCTGAGCATCGTTCAAGCGTCGAACCAATTTTCGATACCGGGCGAGTTTCCAATGTGGGAGCGAGCCTGCTCGCGAAGAGGGAGTGTCAGTCGCCAACTATGCTGACTGATATATCGCTTTCGCGAGCAGGCTCGCTCCCACAGTGTCCGGTGTTTTTTTCTGTGAATTGATAAGAGAAAAGGAGTGACACCATGCTGGTGATGCGCCCCGCGCAAATGGCTGATCTGGGCGAGGTACAGCGTCTGGCTGCGGACAGCCCGATTGGTGTCACTTCCTTGCCGGATGACGTGGAACGTCTGAGCGACAAGATCGCCGCGAGCGAAGCGTCGTTTGCCGCCGAAGTGAGCTTCAACGGTGAGGAAAGCTATTTCTTCGTCCTCGAAGATTCCGCCACCGGCAAGCTGGTCGGTTGCTCCGCCATCGTCGCCTCGGCCGGTTATTCGGAGCCGTTCTACAGCTTCCGCAACGAGACCTTCGTGCACGCCTCGCGCGAGCTGAAGATCCACAACAAGATCCACGTGCTCTCGCAGTGCCACGACCTGACCGGCAACAGCTTGCTGACCAGTTTCTACGTGCAGCGCGAGCTGGTCGGGTCGCCGTGGGCCGAGCTCAATTCCCGTGGTCGTCTATTGTTCGTCGCCAGCCACCCGGAGCGTTTTGCCGATTCGGTGGTGACCGAGATCGTCGGTTACAGCGACGAGAATGGCGACTCGCCATTTTGGGATGCCATCGGGCGCAACTTCTTCGACCTCAACTACGCCGAAGCCGAACGCCTGTGCGGGCTGAAAAGCCGCACGTTCCTCGCCGAGCTGATGCCGCATTACCCGATCTACGTGCCGTTGCTGCCGGACTCCGCGCAAGAAGCGATGGGCCAGGTGCACCCGCGGGCGCAGATCACTTTCGACATCCTGATG
Organism: Pseudomonas retamae; assembly: GCF_043496865.1. Lineage (NCBI taxonomy): Bacteria > Pseudomonadati > Pseudomonadota > Gammaproteobacteria > Pseudomonadales > Pseudomonadaceae > Pseudomonas > Pseudomonas retamae. Next base: position 17,873 of record NZ_JBIEIL010000021.1, on the reverse strand, counting down.
CGCGAAGGCTTCGAGACCGATCACTACATCGACATTTTCGACGGTGGCCCGACCCTGCATGCGCGGGTTTCCGGGATCCGCTCGATCGCCCAGAGCCGTGTGGTGCCGGTAAAGATCGGTGAGCCGGTCAAAGGCGCCGGGCGCCAGTATCTGGTGGCCAACGCGCAGTTGCAGGATTACCGCGCAGTGTTGCTCGAGCTGGATTACGCGCCGGGCAAACCGGTGACTCTGGATCTGGAAGCGGCCGAAGCCCTAGGCGTCGGTGAAGGTGCCAGCGTGCGCCTGGTGGCGGTTTAACGCCTTAGCGAGTTTCACGGGTGGCGCAAGCGGCCCGTTTGAGGAGATAGCATGATTGTTCGTCCCGTACGCAGCAGCGATTTATCCGCGCTGATCGATCTGGCCCGCAGCACCGGTACCGGCCTCACCACCTTGCCGGCCAACGAAGAACGTCTGGCCCACCGGGTCGGCTGGGCAGAGAAGACCTTTCGCGGCGAAGCCGGCCGTGGCGATGCGGACTACCTGTTCGTGCTCGAAGACGACAACGGTCGTGTGGTGGGGATTTCCGCCATCGCTGGCGCGGTCGGTCTGCGTGAGCCTTGGTACAACTTCCGCGTCGGCCTGACCGTCAGCGCCTCGCAGGAACTGAACATTTATCGCGAGATTCCGACGCTGTTCCTGGCCAACGACCTGACTGGCAACTCCGAGCTGTGCTCGCTGTTCCTGCACGCCGATTACCGCAGCGGTCTCAATGGCCGCATGCTGTCCAAGGCGCGCATGCTGTTCATCGCCGAATTCCCGGAGCTGTTCGGCAACAAGATCATCGCCGAGATGCGCGGTGTATCCGATGACGCCGGGCGCTCGCCGTTCTGGGAAAGCCTGGGCCGGCACTTCTTCAAGATGGAATTCAGCCAGGCTGATTACCTGACCGGCGTCGGTAACAAGGCGTTCATTGCCGAATTGATGCCGAAATTCCCGCTGTACACCTGCTTCCTCTCGCCGGATGCGCGCAACGTGATCGGCCAGGTCCACCCGGACACCGAGCCGGCGCTGGCGATGCTCAAGGGGGAAGGTTTCAGCTATCAAGGTTACGTCGACATCTTCGACGCCGGCCCGGCGATCGAATGCGAAACCGGCAAGATCCGCGCGGTGCGTGACAGCGAAGCGCTGGTGCTGGCCGTCGGCACGCCGGGCGACGACGCCACGCCGTTCATCATCCATAACCGCAAACGCGAAGACTGCCGCATCACCGCGGCGCCAGCGCGTCTGGCCGCCGGCACGCTGGTGGTCGATCCGCGGACCGCCAAACGTCTTCAACTCAGCGCCGGCGATCAGGTTCGCGCCGTGGCGTTGTCCGCTGCACGGGAGTCGAAACAATGAATTCGCTATACATCGCAGGTGAGTGGCTGGCCGGTCAGGGCGAGGCCTTTCAATCGCTGAACCCGGTGACCCAGCAAGTGCTGTGGTCGGGCGAGGGCGCCACGACGGCTCAGGTCGAATCCGCCGTGCAGGCCGCACGTCAGGCCTTTCCGGGCTGGGCGCGGCGTTCGCTGGACGAGCGCATCAGCGTGCTTGAGGCGTTTGCCGCCGCGCTGAAAAACCATTCTGACGAACTGGCCCGTACCATCGGTGAAGAAACCGGCAAACCGTTGTGGGAAGCCGCGACCGAAGTCACCAGCATGGTCAACAAGATTGCCATCTCGGTGCAGAGCTACCGTGAGCGCACCGGCGAGAAGAGCGGCCCGCTGGGCGACGCCACCGCTGTGTTGCGCCACAAGCCGCACGGCGTGGTCGCGGTGTTCGGCCCATACAACTTCCCCGGCCACCTGCCCAACGGCCATATCGTACCGGCGCTGCTGGCGGGTAACAGCGTGCTGTTCAAGCCGAGCGAACTGACGCCGAAAGTCGCCGAGCTGACGGTCAAGTGCTGGATCGAAGCCGGTCTGCCGGCCGGTGTGTTGAACCTGCTGCAAGGCGCGCGGGAAACCGGCATTGCGCTGGCGGCGAATCCGGGCATCGATGGTCTGTTCTTCACCGGTTCGAGCCGCACCGGCAACCATCTGCATCAGCAGTTTGCCGGTCGCCCGGACAAGATCCTGGCGCTGGAAATGGGCGGCAACAATCCGCTGGTGGTCGACGAAGTTGCCGATCTCGATGCTGCGGTTTACACAATCATTCAGTCGGCGTTCATCTCTGCCGGCCAGCGTTGCACCTGCGCGCGCCGTTTGCTGGTGCCGCAAGGCGCGTGGGGCGACAGCCTGCTCAAGCGTCTGGTGGAAGTCAGCGCGACCATCGAAGTCGGTGCGTTCGATCAGCAGCCGGCGCCGTTCATGGGCTCGGTGGTTTCCCTCGGCGCGGCAAAAGCGCTGATGGATGCACAGGAACAATTGCTGGCCAACGGCGCGGTGGCGCTGCTGGAAATGACTCAGCCGCAAGCGCAGTCGGCATTGCTGACGCCGGGCATTGTCGACGTCACTGCAGTCTCCGAGCGCCCGGATGAAGAGCTGTTCGGGCCGTTGCTGCAAGTGATCCGCTATGTCGATTTCGAAGCCGCCATCGTCGAAGCCAACAACACCGCCTACGGTCTGGCCGCGGGCCTGCTGTCGGATTCCGAAGCGCGTTACCAGCAGTTCTGGCTGGAAAGCCGCGCCGGCATCGTCAACTGGAACAAACAACTGACCGGCGCTGCGAGCAGCGCGCCGTTCGGCGGCGTCGGTGCCTCGGGCAACCATCGCGCCAGCGCCTACTACGCCGCGGATTACTGCGCGTACCCGGTGGCGTCGCTGGAAACCCCGAGCCTGGTGATGCCTGCTTCCCTGACACCCGGCGTGAAAATGGCGTGATGCCCATTCGCGAGCAGGCTCGCTCCCACACTGGAATGCATTTCCCTGTGGGAGCGAGCCTGCTCGCAAAGGCCGCGCATCGGTCGCACTGAACAGTTACTGAAGCCTATAACAACAGATTCACGTGGAGCCTCGCTGATGAAATCCTACGAAGTCAATTTTGACGGTCTAGTGGGGCCGACCCATAACTACGGTGGTCTGTCCTACGGCAACGTTGCCTCCCAAAGCAACAGCCAGCAATCCTCCAGCCCGAAAGAAGCGGCGCTGCAAGGCCTGGCAAAAATGAAAGCGCTGATGGAAATGGGCTTCCAGCAAGGCGTACTGGCACCGCAGGAACGTCCGGACGTGGCCGCACTGCGCCGTCTGGGTTTCAGCGGCACTGACGCGCAAGTGATCGAGCGCGCCGCCAAAGAAGCCATGCCGTTGCTGGTCGCCAGTTGCTCGGCGTCGAGCATGTGGGTGGCCAACGCCGCCACGGTCAGCCCGAGCGCCGACACCGCTGACGGTCGCGTGCATTTCACTGCCGCCAACCTCAACTGCAAATACCACCGCAGCATCGAACACCCGACTACCAGTCGCGTGCTCGGGGCCATGTTCGCCAATCAGCAGCACTTCGCCCATCACGCCGCTTTGCCGGCGGTCGCGCAGTTCGGCGACGAAGGCGCGGCCAACCACACGCGTTTCTGTTGTGAATATGGTGAGGCGGGCGTCGAGTTCTTCGTGTTCGGCCGCAGCGCGTTCGACAACCGTTACCCGGCGCCGCAAAAGTACCCGGCGCGGCAGACCCTCGAAGCTTCGCAAGCCGTGGCGCGTCTGCACGGTCTGCGCGAAGACGGCGTGGTCTACGCCCAGCAGAATCCCAATGTGATCGATCAGGGCGTGTTCCATAACGACGTGATCGCCGTGGGCAACGGCGAAGTGCTGTTCTATCACGAGGACGCGTTCCTCGAGACCGAACAGATGCTCGCCGAGCTGGAAAGCAAACTGGCCAAGGTCGGTGGCAAGTTCCAGTCGGTGTGTGTGCCGCGTTCGGCGGTCACCGTCGATGACGCGGTGCGCTCGTACCTGTTCAACAGCCAGTTGCTGTCGCGCCCTGACGGTTCGATGCTGCTGATCGTGCCGCAAGAGTGCCAGGCCAACGAGCGCGTCTGGGCGTATCTGCAAAGCCTGACCAGCTCCGGCGGTCTGATTCGCGAAGTGAAAGTCTTCGACCTCAAGCAGAGCATGCAGAACGGCGGCGGCCCAGCGTGCCTGCGCTTGCGCGTGGCACTCAACGAAACGGAACTGGCGGCGGTCAACTCAGGGGTTATCATGACGCCACCGTTGTACGGTTCGTTGACCGCATGGGTTGAAAAGCACTATCGCGACCGCCTCAGCGAAAGCGATCTGGCGGACCCGCAGTTGTTGCTTGAATGCCGGACGGCACTGGATGAACTGACGCAAATCCTTAAACTGGGCGCGGTTTATCCCTTCCAGATCAATTGATCGCTGGCGTGCCGCTTGAACGCGGCGCGCGGCAGGTCACCCAAGAGAGTAAAAACATGAGCGATTCCCTGCAGCTGATCCTTGAAGACACCGACGGCACGCAACTGCAAACCTCGTGCACCCGCGTCGCGGTCATGTGGCAAGGCAAAGAGCTGTGGATCCAGCAGGACGGCCGCGGCCAGTTGCTGATCGGCGTTGACGTCGAAGAAGGTGACGAAGAGTACGCCAACCTGCTGTTGCGCCCATTGGCGACTAATCTGGTAAGTCTGCAGCTGGAAATGGAACCGGCTGACCTCGGCGCTGACGAGGATCACGTACACGGCCCGGATTGCAACCACGACCACTAAGGAAACCGCTCTATGCTCGCCCTCGGCAAACTGCTTGAACTGACCCTCGCCGGCCGCGAACCGGCGGAGAAGACTCAACTGACTGTCGAAGGCGTGCGCATGCGCTGGTTGAGCGAAGGGGCGCTGGAAGTCCGGCCCCCGGAAGCGCGCGACAATGGCCTGGACCTGCTGCTGTCGGCAGGCATCCACGGCAACGAAACCGCACCGATCGAGTTGCTCGACCGGTTGCTGCACGACATCGCTCGCGGCGATCTGAAGCCGCGCGCACGCATTCTTTTCCTGTTCGGTAATCCCGAGGCGATGCGCAAAGGCGAGCGCTTCATCGAGCAGGACGTCAATCGGCTGTTCAACGGCCGGCATGAACAAAGCAGTGGCAGCGAAGCGTTGCGTGCCTGCGAGCTGGAACGCCTGGCGGCGAGTTTTTTCAGCAAACCCGAGCGCCAGCGTTTGCACTACGACCTGCACACGGCGATTCGCGGTTCGAAGATCGAACAATTTGCGCTGTATCCGTGGAAGGAAGGGCGCCAGCATTCACGCCTTGAACTGGCGCGCCTGCGCGCAGCCGGGATGGAAGCCGTGCTGCTGCAGAACAAGCCTTCGATCGTGTTCAGTTCCTATACCTACGACAAGCTTGATGCCGAGGCTTTCACCCTCGAGCTGGGCAAGGCGCGGCCGTTCGGACACAACGAAGGCGTCAACGTGTCACTGCTGGAAACTCGCCTGAAGCAGATCATTGAAGGAACCGAGCCGGAGACGGCGCAAGCGGGGCTCGACGGCTTGCAGTTGTTCAGCGTCGCCCGGGAAATCATCAAGCACAGCGACGCGTTCCGCCTGAATCTACCGGCGGACATCGAAAACTTTTCCGAGTTGGAACCGGGTTATGTGCTGGCCGAGGATCTGGCCGATACCCGCTGGGTCATCGAGGAGCCAGGCGCGCGGATCATCTTCCCCAACCCGAAGGTCAAGAACGGCCTGCGTGCCGGCATCCTGATCGTCCCGACCACTGACGAAAACCTCGCCTGATTTTCCGGCCAACACACACTACTGTGGGAGCGCCCCGGCTGGCGAAGGCTCCCTGCCCCCCAACAGGCGGGGGGCTGACACCCCGCTTTCGCGAGCAGGCTCGCTCCCACAAATGAATCTGAGTGGGGTTTGAATTCCCCACTCAGCCTGGTGGAATCAAACCGCTACCGCATGCGGCTCGGTACGGCGCAATGCGCGAACCTTGCGCAGCGTATCCGCACATGTCCGCGCCGCTTCCTGCCCCTTGTGCACAAAATGCTCAAAGAAGAATTTCTGATGCTCTTCGCCCGAATGGAAGTGATGCGGCGTCAGTGACACCGAGAACACCGGCACTTCGGTTTCCAGCTGCACCTGCATCAGGCCGCTGACCACTGATTGAGCAACGAACTCGTGGCGGTAGATGCCGCCGTCCACCACCAGGGCTGCTGCGACGATGCCGGCATAACGACCGGTCCTGGCCAGCAGTTTGGCGTGCAGAGGCATTTCAAAAGCGCCGCCGACTTCGAAGAAATCGATGTCGGATTCCTGATAACCCTGGGCAAGCATTTCAGAGACGAAGCCTTTTCGGCTCTGGTCGACGATTTCCTTGTGCCAGCAGGCCTGGATAAACGCGACGCGCTCGCCGTGCGGGTGTTTGCTTTTGCTGTCGATAGCAGTGGGTTGCATGTTCTGACTCCTGTTTGTGTGAAAAACAGGGCGTTATGAATCGAAAGGGATGCCTGGGTGCGCACACGCACAACGACGCGCGGACGGCCTTTGGCTTTTGATCCCGTTCTCTCTTCATCCGGACTATGACCGTCGGCCCCGGAATCACACCGGGTCTGCTGACCTTGCCGCCGACCACCGCCATTGCCGTGTTCGCCGCCAAGCGCTCGCGGGCTATGCGCATTGCGCGCAATTACCGCCGGTGGGGAATTGCACCCCGCCCTGAGAACGTTTGTGCCGCCCAATGTCGGGCAGCGCGCAGTTTGTAACACATATTTTTCGCTCCTGCACAGACCCCTGTGGGAGCGAGCCTGCTCGCGAAAGCGGTTTCACATCCAACAGAGATGCTGACTGTTACACCGCTCTCGCGAGCAGGCTCGCTCCCACATGGGTTATGCCTACTCAACGAAAAACTGCATTTTCTTGGCGCAAGGCTTGATTAATCGGCGCCATGACCGCAGTAATCCCACTTCACAAAGGGATTCTCCCTGCTGACCAGAGGCCAGGTTCATGAGCGTTATCGATCTTCGCAGCGACACCGTCACCCAACCGACTCCCGCCATGCTCGACGCCATGCTGGCGGCGGACACCGGTGACGACGTGTACGGCGAAGACCCGACGGTCAACCGTCTGGAAGCCGAACTGGCCAGCCGCCTCGGTTTTGCAGCCGCGCTGTTCGTGCCGACCGGGACCATGAGCAACCTGCTCGGGTTGATGGCGCACTGCGAGCGCGGCGACGAATACGTCGTCGGCCAGCAGGCGCACACCTATAAGTACGAGGGCGGTGGCGCGGCGGTGCTCGGTTCGATCCAGCCGCAGCCGCTGGAAGTGCAGGCTGATGGTTCGCTCGATCTGGAGCAGGTCGCGGCGGCGATCAAACCGGACGACTTCCACTTTGCCCGCACGCGCTTGCTGGCGCTGGAAAACACCATGCAAGGCAAAGTGCTGCCGTTGGAGTATCTGGCCCGGGCGCGACGCTTCACTCAGCAGCATGGCCTGCAATTGCACCTGGACGGCGCGCGCCTTTACAACGCGGCGGTCAAATTGGGTGTCGATGCGCGGGAAATCACTCAGTACTTCGATTCGGTCTCGGTGTGCCTGTCCAAAGGCCTCGGTGCTCCGGTCGGCTCGGTGCTGTGCGGTACCGAACAACTGATCGACAAGGCCCGGCGCTTGCGCAAAATGGTCGGCGGCGGCATGCGCCAGGCCGGCGTGCTGGCAGCGGCGGGGCTGTACGCGCTGGATCACCACGTCGGGCGGCTGGCCGATGATCACGCCAACGCGCAACAGCTGGCCGAGGGTCTGCGTGAGGCCGGTTTCGTCGTCGAACCCGTGCAAACCAATATGGTTTATGTGCAAATGGGCGACAGGGCCGAGGCGCTCAAGGCCTTCGCGGCCGAGCGCGGAATCAAGCTCAGCGCCGCGGCGCGTTTGCGCATGGTCACGCACATGGACGTCAGCCGTGCGCAAATCGAGCAAGTGATCGCGACATTCGTCGAGTTTTCACGCAAGTGACAGCGTTAGCCGTCCAATTGACCGTTTCTATCGTATAAACACGCTGTACCCCGCGCGCAGTGCCGATATAATGCGGCCCTTTGCCGTCGCTTCGTCTCTAGACGTTTCGAACAGGCCTTTGGCCGCAGCCTCCGTGGAAGAACCTAATGAAAAGCGCAGAAATCCGTGAAGCCTTCCTTCGCTTCTTCGAAGAGCAAGGCCACACCCGTGTAGCCTCCAGCTCTTTGATTCCGGGCAACGACCCAACCCTGCTGTTCACCAACGCGGGGATGAACCAGTTCAAGGATTGCTTCCTGGGCCAGGAAAAACGTGCCTACACCCGTGCGACCAGCAGCCAGAAGTGCGTGCGCGCCGGGGGCAAGAACAGTGACCTGGAAAACGTCGGTTATACCGCCCGTCACCACACATTCTTCGAAATGCTCGGTAACTTCAGCTTCGGCGATTACTTCAAGCACGACGCGATCACCTTTGCCTGGACCTTCCTGACCGGCGTGCTGAAGCTGCCGAAGGAAAAACTCTGGGTCACCGTCTACGCCACCGACGACGAAGCGTATGACATCTGGACGCAAAAAATCGGCGTGCCGGCCGAGCGCATGATCCGCATTGGCGACAACAAAGGCGCGCCGTACGCGTCCGACAACTTCTGGACCATGGGTGACACCGGCCCGTGCGGCCCGTGCACCGAGATTTTCTACGATCACGGCGAGCACATCTGGGGTGGCCCGCCGGGCTCGCCGGAAGAAGATGGCGACCGTTACATCGAAATCTGGAACAACGTGTTCATGCAATTCAACCGCACCGCCGATGGCGTGTTGCATCCGTTGCCAGCGCCGTCGGTCGACACCGGCATGGGCCTGGAGCGGATCAGTGCGGTGATGCAGCACGTCAACTCCAACTACGACATCGACCTGTTCAAGAACCTGCTGAAGGCTTCGGCTGAAGCGATCGGTTGCGAAAACGGTGATCAGTCTTCGCTCAAAGTGGTGTCTGACCACATCCGTTCCTGCGGCTTCCTGATTGCCGACGGCGTGCTGCCGTCCAACGAAGGCCGTGGTTACGTGCTGCGCCGGATCATCCGTCGCGCCTGCCGTCACGGCAACAAGCTCGGCGCCACCGGCAGCTTCTTCTACAAGATCGTCGCGGCGCTGGTTGCCGAGATGGGTGAAGCATTCCCGGAGCTGAAGAAACAGCAGAGCAACATCGAGCGCGTGCTCAAGGCTGAAGAAGAGCAGTTCTCCAAGACGCTGGAGCACGGCCTGAAGATTCTCGAGCAGGATCTGGCCGAGCTCAAAGGCACCGTGGTGCCGGGCGACGTGGTGTTCAAGCTCTACGACACCTACGGCTTCCCGATGGACCTGACCGCTGACATCGCCCGCGAACGCGGCCTGACTGTCGATGAAGTCGGGTTCGAGCGTGAAATGGAAGCCCAGCGCGTGCGCGCGCGTTCCGCCAGCTCGTTCGGTCTGGACTACAACACGCTGGTCAAGGTTGACGTCGCCACAGAATTTACCGGTTACGCCGCCACCAGCGGTTCGGCCAAGATCGTTGCTATCTATAAGGACGGCCAGTCGGTCGACGTGCTGAGCGAAGGCGAAGAGGCGGTGATCGTTCTCAACCAGACGCCGTTCTACGCTGAATCCGGTGGCCAGATCGGTGACTGCGGTTTCATTCAGGCCGGCAGCAGCCGTTTCGACGTGCGCGACACCACCAAGACCGGCGGTGCGTTTCTGCATCACGGTGTGCTGGCGTCCGGCAGCCTGACCATTGGTGCACCGGTGGAAACTCACGTCGACGCCGAAGTGCGTCACGCCACTGCGTTGAACCACTCGGCCACCCACTTGCTGCATGCGGCATTGCGTCAGGTGTTGGGTGAGCACGTGCAGCAGAAAGGTTCGTTGGTCGATAGCCAGCGCCTGCGTTTCGACTTCAGCCACTTCGAAGCGATCAAGCCGGAACAGATCAAGCAGCTGGAAGACATCGTCAACGCCGAGATCCGCAAGAACTCTGCGGTTGAGACCGAAGAAACCGACATCGAGACCGCGAAGAACAAAGGCGCCATGGCGCTGTTTGGCGAGAAATACGGTGACAGTGTGCGCGTGCTGAGCATGGGCGGTGATTTTTCCGTCGAACTGTGCGGCGGTATCCACGCCAACCGTACCGGCGACATCGGCCTGCTGAAAATCATCAGCGAAGGCGGTGTGGCTTCGGGCGTGCGTCGTATCGAAGCGGTCACCGGTGCCGCGGCGCTGGCGTACCTCAATGCCGCGGAAGAACAACTCAAGGAAGCGGCCAGCCTGGTCAAGGGCAGCCGTGACAATCTGATCGACAAGTTGTCGGCTGTGCTCGAACGCAACCGTCTGCTGGAGAAACAACTCGAGCAGTTGCAGGCCAAGGCAGCCAGTGCCGCGGGCGACGATCTGTCGGCCTCGGCAGTGGACGTCAAGGACGTGAAGGTTCTGGCCGCACGTCTCGACGGTCAGGACGGCAAGGCGCTGCTGGCGCTGGTCGATCAGCTGAAAAACAAACTCGGTCGCGCAGTGATCCTGCTCGGCGGTGTCCATGAGGAAAAGGTCGTACTGGTTGCAGGCGTAACCAAGGACCTGACTGGCCAACTCAAAGCCGGTGATTTGATGAAGCAGGCTGCTGCGGCAGTGGGCGGGAAGGGCGGTGGTCGTCCGGACATGGCGCAGGGCGGCGGTGTCGACGCCGGCGCGCTGGATGGCGCACTGGCGCTGACCGTTCCATTCGTCGAGCAGGGTTTATAAGACGGTTCGCCCGGCGCGCAGTCTAGTGGCGCGCAGGGCGGCTGTTCGATTGATTATTGGGCGCCCTTCATGGGCAGAGGCGGCTTTGAAATGGCTTTGATCGTACAGAAATTTGGAGGCACCTCGGTCGGCACTGTCGAGAGAATCGAGCAGGTCGCCGACAAGGTTAAGAAATTCCGTGATGCCGGCGATGACCTGGTGGTCGTGCTGTCGGCAATGAGCGGCGAAACCAACCGTCTGATCGATCTGGCCAAGCAAATCAGTGGCGAGACGCAACCGGTTCCGCGTGAGCTGGACGTAATCGTTTCTACCGGTGAGCAGGTGACGATTGCCCTGTTGGCCATGGCGCTGATCAAGCGCGGTGTGCCAGCGGTGTCGTACACCGGTAATCAGGTGCGGATCCTGACAGACAGTGCGCACAATAAAGCGCGTATCTTGCAGATTGATGACCAGAAGATTCGTGGCGATCTGAAAGCCGGTCGCGTGGTTGTGGTCGCGGGTTTCCAGGGCGTCGACGAGCACGGCAACATCACCACCCTCGGTCGTGGCGGTTCCGACACCACTGGCGTGGCCCTGGCGGCTGCGCTGAAGGCTGACGAATGCCAGATCTACACCGACGTCGATGGTGTCTACACCACCGATCCGCGTGTGGTGCCGGTCGCTCAGCGTCTGGACAAGATCACGTTCGAAGAGATGCTGGAAATGGCCAGCCTCGGTTCCAAGGTGTTGCAGATCCGTGCGGTGGAATTCGCCGGCAAGTACAACGTTCCGCTGCGCGTACTGCACAGCTTCAAAGAGGGTCCGGGCACCCTCATTACTATCGATGAAGAGGAAACCATGGAACAGCCGATCATTTCCGGCATCGCTTTCAACCGCGATGAAGCCAAGCTGACCATCCGTGGCGTGCCAGACACCCCGGGTGTGGCGTTCAAGATTCTCGGCCCGATCAGTGCCGCGAACATCGAAGTCGACATGATCGTGCAGAACGTTGCGCACGATAACACCACCGACTTTACCTTCACCGTACACCGCAACGACTACCAGGCCGCACAGACCGTGCTGGAAAACACCGCTCGCGAGATCGGTGCCCGTGAAGTGGTTGGCGACACGAAGATTGCCAAGGTCTCGATCGTTGGCGTGGGCATGCGTTCTCACGCAGGCGTTGCCAGCCGCATGTTCGAATCGCTGGCCAAGGAAAGCATCAACATCCAGATGATCTCGACGTCGGAAATCAAGGTTTCCGTGGTGATCGAAGAGAAGTACCTGGAACTGGCTGTGCGCGCCCTGCACACGGCTTTCGAACTGGATGCTCCGGCCCGTCAGGGCGAGTAATTCCGTTTCTTGAGGGGCGCGGTCTGACCGCGCCCTTTATTTTTGAATGGCGTGAGCCCTGAACTGTTCTTTTGCTCGCGCTGGTCAATACTCAGGCATGTAGGGCTACGATCGCTCCGGTTGTAGGTCGGGTGCCTTTTTTTTGCAGACTGTTGTCCCTGAAAGAATTGCGTGAGGAGAAAGGTATGCTGATTCTGACTCGTCGGTGCGCAGAAAGCCTGATTATCGGTGATGGCGAAATCACCGTGACCGTGCTCGGCGTTAAAGGAAACCAGGTGCGCATCGGCGTCAACGCGCCGAAAGAGGTTGCAGTGCACCGTGAGGAAATTTACCTGCGTATAAAGAAAGAGAAGGACGAAGAACCAAGCCATTAATTTTTATCGATTTTTATGTTTGCAAACGGGGAAAAGGTTGGTTAAGATACGCCCCGTGTTGCGGAGAGCTGGCCGAGTGGCCGAAGGCGCTCCCCTGCTAAGGGAGTACACCTCAAAAGGGTGTCGGGGGTTCGAATCCCCCGTTCTCCGCCATTATTTGCTTAGTACGTTGTAATCTGGCTTTTTCGGTAAGTGATTGAATTTACTAGAAAAAGTGGTTGGAATAGAGATTAGACGGGCTATAATGCGGCGCAACAAATGCACTCGTAGCTCAGCTGGATAGAGTACTCGGCTACGAACCGAGCGGTCACAGGTTCGAATCCTGTCGAGTGCACCATTTAAGAGTTAGTTGCAGCGATGCAGGTAACTTGGATTCAACCAGATGTGAGCTGGTCTAAAAACACAAATGCACTCGTAGCTCAGCTGGATAGAGTACTCGGCTACGAACCGAGCGGTCACAGGTTCGAATCCTGTCGAGTGCACCATTTAAGAGTTAGTTGCAGAAATGCGGGTAACTTGGCTTCATCCAGTTGTGGTCTGGGCTAAAAACACAAATTGCACTCGTAGCTCAGCTGGATAGAGTACTCGGCTACGAACCGAGCGGTCACAGGTTCGAATCCTGTCGAGTGCACCATATACCAAAAAGCCCGCGTTTAACGCGGGCTTTTTGCTGTCCGCGATTTGGCTTTTGCCTTCACGCATCCTCTCTCGTCAAAATCGATCTGAGCACTGCGGCCTCGCTTGAGGTCGTAACGATACTGGGTGCTCGATGTTCTGATGCTCACCTTGTCCGGCTTGCCCAATGCGCTTTCCACGTCCTGCTGGTTCATGCCGGCGGTGACGCGCCGGTTAATGATCGCTTCGCGTCGTTGCCTGTTATTGATCAGATTTCCGCAGGCGTCTTCAGCATGACCAATCACGCCCGGCTCTCGCCTCATGGCCTTCAGTTCGGTCATGCGTTCGTGGTTGTGTTCCGGCAGCAATACAACCGATCCGGGCGAGTAGGGGTGTACTTTCTGCATTGAGCGCTGCTCACCCTGCGCACAACTCATTGAAGTGAACGTGACGCTGCCATCGCTGGCCTCACAACGATGAAGCGAGATAGGCGCTGCGCTGGATGGCAGACAAAGCAGGCAGGCGGGCAGTAGAAAAGCGTAGGGTTTGAACTGCATTTGATGTCCTCCATGACGATCTTCCTTCAAGGGTAGTCGCTACATTTTCGGCTGCCGGTGTGTTTTCTTTTCAGAATAAGTCGTCGCAGTTGCAGGGTTCAGGACAGCGCTCAGAATTGTTTCGCAAGCGCTTGTTTCGGCCGTGATTTTTTAACGTTTTAAACCGTCAAGCGGTGTATCATTGCGCCCGTCAGCCCCGCCGGGGCTTATGGAAAACTTCCATGGACTTACCCAGTAGTTACTCAGTACCCCGTTTCACCAATCATGAATTGACTGATTGATCCTTCCGGCGTGCCCCGCTGCTGGGAGTGGAGTTCGCCTATGTCTGAAATCGAAGTAAAGAAAACTCAAGAAAGCCTGCAGGATCGCCTGGCTCAGGTGGTCGAGCTGCTGCAGCGCCAGCGTGTCGTCGAAGACCTGACCCATCGTCAGGAAGGTCCGCATCACGACCGCGTCGAAAACCTGGTTCACCGGCAGAACCTCGTCGAGTTGCAACGCAAGCTCGATGATCTGCACTCCGCCGACGTCGCCTATATTCTCGAAGCCCTGCCGCTGGACGATCGTCTGACGCTCTGGCAATTGGTCAAGGCTGACCGCGACGGCGACATTCTGCTTGAAGTATCAGATTCCGTTCGTGAAACGCTGATCGCCGACATGGACGATCACGAGTTGCTCGCGGCTGCCAAGGACATGGACGCCGACGAACTCGCTGACCTGGCTTCCGAGCTGCCGCGAGACGTCGTTCATGAGCTGATGGAGAGCCTCGATAATCAGCAGCGTGAGCGCGTGCGTTCAGCCCTGTCCTACGACGAGGACCAGGTCGGTGCATTGATGGACTTCGAAATGGTGACCATCCGTGAGGATGTCAGTCTCGAAGTGGTACTGCGCTATCTGCGTCGCCTGAAAGAACTGCCTGGGCATACCGACAAGCTGTTCGTGGTCGATTACGACGGCGTGCTCAAAGGCGTGCTGCCGATCAAGCGTCTGCTGGTCAACGATCCGGAAAAACAGGTCGCCGAAGTCATGGCCAGTGATCCGGTGAGCTTTCACCCGGATGAAGACGCCTATGATGCGGCGCAAGCGTTCGAGCGTTACGACTTGATCTCGGCGCCGGTGGTCGACAAGAACGGCAAGTTGATTGGTCGTCTGACCATCGACGAGATGGTCGACCTGATTCGTGAGGAGAGCGAAAGCGAAGTTCTTAATATGGCGGGTCTGCGCGAAGAGGAAGATATCTTCGCTTCCGTCTGGAAGTCGCTGCGCAACCGCTGGGCCTGGTTGGCCGTCAATCTGATCACCGCGTTTGTCGCATCGCGGGTGATCGGTCTTTTCGAAGGTTCGATCGAGAAGTTGGTAGCGCTCGCCGCGTTGATGCCGATCGTCGCCGGCATCGGGGGCAACTCCGGTAATCAGACGATTACCATGATCGTGCGCGCAATGGCGCTCGATCAGGTCAGCACCGGCAATACGTCGCGGTTGATGCGCAAAGAGCTTGCGGTAGGACTGATCAATGGCCTGGTCTGGGGCGGGGTGATCGGTGTGGTGGCTTATCTGCTTTACGGCAGTTGGTCTCTGGGCGTGGTAATGACCGCCGCAATGACACTCAACCTGCTGTTGGCAGCGCTGATGGGTGTATTGATTCCGATGACGCTGGCGAAGATGGGCCGGGATCCGGCGATGGGGGCCAGTGTGATGATCACTGCCATGACCGACAGCGGTGGTTTCTTCATCTTCCTGGGTTTAGCGACAATCTTCCTGCTTTAAGTGATTGCACTGAAACTACCCGCCAGTCTGGCGGGTTTTTTTTGCCTGTAAAACGCAAATTTCGGGCAAAAAAAAGCCAGCTATCAAAGCTGGCTTGAGATGTTCGTGTTGCTCAGGACGCGTCTGCGGCCATTTCTGCATCGTGTGCAATCAACGAAACCAGTGCGTTCTGCTGACGGTGTGACAACTGACGGAAGCGTTGCAACAGCTCGCGCTCGTGCAACGACAGCTCCGGGCTGTCCAGGCGCATGCTCAGCTCTTCGCCCAGTGCGCCTTCCTGAATAAGACTCTGCTCAAGACGCGCAATGATCTCGGAGTTCATGCTGCGATGATGATTGCGAGCCACCTCGGCAATGCGTTCACGCATTCCGTCTGGCAGACGTACGACGAATTTGTCAGCCGTACGGCTGGAATAAATTGCCTGTTTCAATGGGCGCATATATTTAACCGGTTAGTTCAGGGGAGCGGTTCTCGGGATTGGCCGCAGGATGTGTGGTAGGACAAGCATCCGCGCCAAATGGTTCAACCTGAATTGTTAAGAGGCCGGCATCATGCCTCAAAATTGCCAGATCATTGGCGCCAATTCTGTGACAAATATTGAGCCGGGTAAAGGCGTAATGCCAGCACCAATCATCAGAAATGCGGACTGGTCGGAAATCTTTGCCTATGTCCCATGCTCTGCCTGGGTGTCATCGACTTCCATGGATGCTCAAGGGCGCCAGAAGGTGCATGCTAAGCATCTGCGCATCCTTGTTACCTACCTTTACAGGATAGTGGCAAATTGCCGATTTACTAGTGGCGGGCATCCGCAGAGGGCGTTTAAGGGATGGATGGCAAGCTTATTTATTTGATGGGCCCGTCCGGCTCAGGCAAAGACAGTCTGATTGAGGCTGCTCGCCAACCATTGCGTGCGTTGAATTGCGAAGTCATGCGCCGAGTGATTACCCGGTCCGCCGAGTCGGTGGGGGAGGAGGCCGTTGGAGTGACACCCGATGAGTTCGACCAGCGCGAGCGCGCCGGCGATTTTGCGTTGGCTTGGCGCGCCAATGGTTTGTCCTATGGCATTCCTGTGGAAATGGACCAACGCTTGAGCGCCGGTCAACAGGTCTTGGTTAATGGTTCGCGAGCCAACCTGCGCCAGGCGATGGCGCGCTACCCGAAGCTTGTAGCGGTTATGTTGACGGTCGAAGATGAGATGTTGCGCGAGCGCCTGCTCAAGCGTGGTCGTGAAACACTTGAGCAGATCGATCAGAGGTTGGGTCGTAATGCGCAGTTCAAGGACAGAAGGTCGAGTGATGGGCCGCTGCACCTCATCGACAACTCCGGCAGTCTGGCGGATGCCGTGAATCAACTTTTGGCTTTGGTTGCGCTCAGCGCAAAACCGGATCAAATTTGATTTTGCGCCCGGCAGCCAATGCCAATACAAACAACACCGCAAAAATGCCGCAGCCAACCAGCGGCAGGCTGAGATCGGTGTCCTCGAACAGCGAAAAATGCACGGCGCCGCTCAACAGGGCGAGGATCAGCAATCCCGCAGCTGACTTGGACATCATTTTGTACTCCTGAAGATATTCAAAAAACCAGTCGTTCGGAGGCTGTCGCCGGAAGTGACCGCTCGGAATCGCTCACGGCTCTTGGCGCGCCCTGATTGCTTAACACCGCGAGTTGAGGCGCCTTTTGTACCTGCAAGTAATGCGGTACGCGTTGAGCCACTGATTCGGATGCTTTGCGCTCGGGGATAAACTGCGAACCGACCAAAACCGCCAAAGCAATTGCATTTGCAAGCAAAAGGGTGCTGTTCATGGGGCTGGGCTCCGAATGTTCTTTTATAGAACAGGCAAAGCACTCGCCGTGCCAACAGTCTATCGGCTGTTAAATCCTTTAAAAACAACCATTTGTGCGATTTTGAACGAGGATGCTGATTGCAATCTGCAATGGCGGCGTTTTTAAGGTCGTGCAAAATGCAGGTAACTCTTCCCGCAAGTGGGTGGGCAGGGGCCTACACTTAAAAAGCCGCGGGGATGACATGACAAATCAGGGTTCGGCCGTTAACATGCACGCCGTCCGTTACGCAGCGCCTGCTGCGGCTTACCTGTGTCTCAGTAGCTCAATTGGATAGAGCATCCCCCTCCTAAGGGGAAGGTTGGCAGTTCGAACCTGCCCTGGGACACCATTTATACCGAGTTCCCTCCTTTAGATAGCTGCTCATCCCGAATGGGGTGGCTTTTGGCTGCCCGTTTTCAGGCATCAGCGGGCTGACCTCTAGGATCGCTTCTATATAAGGCGGGTAGTGAAGCGAGAATTCGCTAAAAGCGAAATTAACGGTTGACGGCAGATCTCAGGTGTCTATAATTCGCCCCACTTCCGGCGCAGCCGAAACGGAAACTCCTTGAGATTCAACGAGTTATGTAGGTTTCGGCAGTAGGCGGCTTCAGTTCATCGAAGCCCGAAAGGAAGTTGAAAAAGAGGTGTTGACAGCAGCGTGTAACGCTGTAGAATTCGCCTCCCGCTGACGAGAGATCGGAAGCGCAAGTGGTTGAAGTTGTTGAAG
>NZ_JBIEIL010000002.1:0-444834 GCF_043496865.1 Pseudomonas retamae | reverse complement strand
TCGAACGGCTGTCTCACCAATGTTCAAATCCTGGCAAACCTGCACAACGGTCAGCCCCTGATCCTTGATCATCTTCACGACTTGCAGCTTAAAACTGTCGTCGAATGCTCTGCGTTTTTTGGTCATGGATAACTCCTCGATAGATGTATTTTCCACCTATCGGGGTGTCCGGGGAAATTAGACCACTGCATGGTTCCCTGTAGACCTTCACCCGCATTTTTCATCGCTGTCTACACACCCTCCATGCCCTGAAAATCAACTAAGCACACCCATCCAATTTCTTCCGCCCTTGCCTTGGCATGATTCTCGTCAATGACATTCAAAGGGTCGGGTCATGATTAATTCGAGGGATGAACGGGCGCAGGACTTCGGTTTGCTGTTTCTGCGGGTCAGTGGCGGGTTGTTTCTGCTGTGGGTGCACGGCTTGCCCAAGCTGCTCGACTTCACGGCGCAGTTGCAACTGATCGAAGACCCGTTCCACCTCGGTGCCCACCTCACGCTGAGCCTGGCGATTTTCGCTGAAGTCCTCTGTCCGCTGTTGATCGTCGCCGGTGTTCTGGCGCGGTTGGCCTGCTTGCCTATTCTCTTTGTGCTGCTCGTTGCGCTGCTGGTCGTGCATCCGCAATGGAGTGTGGCTGAAGGGCAGTTCGGCTGGTTGCTGTTGATCCTGTTTACCACTGTGTTCATCGCCGGGCCGGGTCGGCTGGCGATCAATGTTCGTTTGCCCGGAGTACTGCGTTATGCCTGAAGCCCTGAATTCACTCACACCGGGGGCCGATGAGACCGTCACGTTGATCATCAAGCACCGGGTCAAGGCCGGTTTCGAGTCGGCGTATGAAGCCTGGCTGCGCAATATCGTCCGTGTGGCGGGGCAGCGCGAAGGGCATCTGGGGGTCGATGTGGTGCGCGGCAAGCGCGGACGTCTCGACTTCTATACCTGCGTGCTGCGCTTCAGCACCACTGAAGCGATGCAGGGCTGGCTGGAATCGTCCGAGCGTCAGGCGCTGGTCGCCGAGGCGGCGCCGATGCTGGCTGACGGCGATCAGACGGAAGTCGCGCCGGTCAACGAATTCTGGTTCACACCGCTGGCCGAGGCCGGCTCGCCACCGCCGCGCTGGAAGCAGGCTGTCGTCACCCTGTTGGTGATTCTGCCGCACACCTTGCTGGTGCCGCTGATCTGGGGGCCGTTGCTGGCGCTGCATCCGATTCTTTCCAACTACGTGGTTGCCACGTTCCTGATCACCCTGACCATCGTCCTGTCGGTGGTGTACGTGGTAATGCCGCCCGTGACCCGTTTGTTCACGCCGTGGCTGGAAGCCAGCCAGGCTCATGAACACCTCGATTCCCAAGAAACCTCGCCGCGTTGAGCGGGGTTTGCTTCTTTTCACTTTTGCTTGAGGAACTGCGATGAACGCCGATCTGATTCTGTTCAATGGCCAATTTCATACGGTTGACCGCGAAAAACCGCTCGCCAGCGCCGTGGCGATCAAGGACGGCCGCTTCGTCGCCGTCGGTAACGACGCCGAAGCCATGGCCCTCAAGGGCAGCGCCACGCAAGTGGTCGACATGAAGGGCCGCTGCGTCATTCCTGGCCTCAACGACTCGCACTTGCACTTGATCCGTGGCGGTTTGAATTACAACCTCGAACTGCGCTGGGAAGGTGTGCCGTCGCTCGCCGACGCGCTGCGCATGCTCAAGGATCAGGCCGATCGCACGCCGACCCCGCAATGGGTGCGCGTGGTCGGGGGCTGGAACGAATTCCAGTTCGCCGAAAAGCGCATGCCGACCCTGGAAGAAATCAACCAGGCCGCGCCGGACACCCCGGTGTTCATCCTGCACCTGTACGACCGTGCCTTGCTCAACCGCGCGGCGTTGCGCGTCGCCGGTTACACCCGCGACACGCCGAACCCGCCGGGTGGCGAGATCGTGCGCGACAGCAACGGCAACCCGACCGGCATGCTGGTTGCGCGGCCGAACGCGATGATTCTCTACTCGACGCTGGCCAAGGGGCCGAAGCTGCCGCTGGAATATCAGGTCAACTCGACCCGGCAGTTCATGCGCGAACTCAATCGCCTTGGCCTGACCAGCGCGATCGACGCCGGCGGTGGTTTCCAGAACTACCCGGACGATTATCAGGTGATCGAGCAACTGGCCAAAGAAGACCAGTTGACCGTGCGCATCGCCTACAACCTGTTCACCCAGAAGCCGAAAGAAGAACTGACCGATTTCCAGAACTGGACCGGTAGCGTCAAGTTGCATCAGGGCGACGACTTCCTGCGCCACAACGGCGCCGGCGAAATGCTGGTGTTCTCGGCGGCCGACTTCGAGGACTTCCTCGAACCCCGTCCGGACCTGCCGCAGACCATGGAACAAGAGCTGGAGCCGGTGGTGCGTCATCTGGTCGAACAGCGCTGGCCGTTCCGTCTGCACGCCACCTACAACGAATCGATCAGCCGCATGCTTGACGTGTTCGAGAAGGTCAATCGCGACATTCCGTTCAACGGTCTGCCGTGGTTCTTCGACCACGCCGAAACCATCACCCCGCAGAACATCGAGCGAGTCAAAGCGCTGGGCGGCGGCATCGCGATTCAGGATCGCATGGCGTTCCAGGGTGAATACTTTGTCGATCGCTACGGCAAACAAGCCGCCGAAGCCACGCCGCCGATCAAGCGCATGCTCGCCGAAGGCGTGCCGGTAGGCGCCGGCACCGACGCCACGCGGGTGTCGAGCTACAACCCGTGGACCTCGCTGTACTGGATGGTCAGTGGTCGCACCGTCGGCGGTCTGGCTCTGTACGAAGAAGGTCTGCCACGCAGCACCGCGCTGGAGCTGTTCACCCACGGCAGCGCCTGGTTCTCCTCGGAGCAGGGCAAGAAGGGCCAGATTCGCGTCGGCCAACTGGCTGACCTGGCAGCACTGAGCGCGGACTTTTTCAGCGTTGAAGAAGAAGCGATCAAGTGGATCGAGTCGGTGATGACCGTGGTCGGCGGCAAGATCGTCTACGCCGCCGGCGACTTCGAAGACCTCGGCCCGCGCTCGATTCCAGTACTGCCGGACTGGTCGCCGGTGGTCAAGGTGCCGGGCCACTGGCGCCCGAACTCGCCGTTGCAAGCGCAGGTTCACCAGTGCAGCGGGCCGTGCGCGGTACACACCCACAGCCACGAAAAGGCGCGGATGTCGAACGCGCCGGTCAGCGACTTCGCCGGTTTCTGGGGCGCGTTCGGCTGTTCCTGCTTCGCCTTCTGATTTCGAAAACAGCGCCGGCCATCCGGGCCGGTGCTGCAAGCACCATCCAACCACCGAGGAGTTTTGCCATGAGCGTTCCCTACAAGCGTTTGAACAAAGATGATGCTGTCGTTCTGCTGGTCGATCACCAGACCGGTCTGATCTCGCTGGTCCAGGACTTCACCCCGAACGAGTTCAAGAACAACGTCCTGGCACTGGGCGACATCGCCAAGTTCTTCAAGCTGCCAACCATCCTCACCACCAGCTTCGATGCAGGTCCCAACGGCCCGATCGTGCCTGAACTGCGCGAGCAGTTTCCGGACGCACCGTTCATTCAGCGTCCAGGCCAGATCAACGCTTGGGACAACGAAGACTTCGTCAAGGCGATCAAGGCTACCGGCCGTAAGCAACTGATCATTGCTGGTGTGGTGACCGACGTCTGCGTAGCGTTCCCGACGCTGTCGGCTATCGCTGAGGGTTTTGAAGTGTTCGTGGTGACCGACTCGTCGGGTACCTTCAACACCACCGTGCAACAAGCGGCGTGGGCGCGCATGTCGGCGGCCGGTGCACACCTGTTGAACTGGTTCTCGGTGGCGTGCGAGCTGCAGGGTGACTGGCGCAACGATATGGAAGGCCTGGCGCATCTGCTGTCGGAGCGTCTGCCTAACTATCGCAACCTGATCAACAGCTATACCAAGTTTACTGCTCAGTAATTGGTTCGAAGGTCAAAAGCCCCTCACCCTAGCCCTCTCCCGGAGGGAGAGGGGACTGACCGAGGGGCTCTTTTGAGATACCCAGACCTGCAATACCGAGTCGATCTCCGGTCTTGAAAAGCTTGAAGATCAACGCGGCATAATCACGTCGATCTCCGGTCTTGAAAAGCTTGAAGATCGGCTCCCTTTCCCCTCGCCCCCCTTGGGGGAGAGGGCTGGGGTGAGGGGGGCTCTTGATCTTCAGCGCTTCTGCAACCAACCCAAAAAACCTCCCTTCTTCACCGCCACCGGTTTGGCCATCAACGCGAGGCGACTGTTCTGCTGACGCACCGCCTGCAATTTGTTCAAGGCCCGACCCACTTCACTGCGTTTGCTCATGCACTCACGGGTCAACTGCTTGTCGAGTCGATAAACGATGCTCGACGTCAGCGCCGTAAACGTAGCCTGCGACGGCGTATCGGCAAGAATGCTCTGTTCCCCCATTACTTCACTCGGTCCCATGCGCCCGGCTTCGATTTTGTTGTCACCATCCGGCACGGTCGCGCTGACCACGCCGGTGGCAATCACGAACAGGCTGTCCGGCACTTCATCCAGATCCAGCACCACCTGACCCGCCGTGTATTGCTGGGCGACCATCGATTCGGCGAGGCGATCGCGCTCCTCACTGCTCAGCGAGCGGAAGATCTTCACTTCATCGAGCAACGCGCGGGCGCGGCTCGAGGGTTCGATCACGCCGTCGGGATGCCGCGAGATGCCAGCCGCTTCGAGATGCCGGTGGGCGAGGTCGAACAGTTGATTGCGCACTTCGCTTTTCTTGCCCAGCTCGGCAATGAAACCGCTGGCAACGTATTCCGACATGGTTTCGCCGGCCTCTTTGAGCACGGCTTTCGGTGCCGGACTGAGCAACAGCGAACTGCTGCCTTGCAGCGTGCGATCGAGCGCATCCAGCACCCGGCGTGGGCGAATATGGTTGGGGACCTTGATGCTGATCGACACGCCATGCATGTTGTTCGGGCGGCTGAGGTTGACGATCTTCGCCTTGGCCGCCACCGAGTTCGGCACCACCGCCATGGTCCCGGCGCTGGTCAGCAAATGGGTAGCGCGCCAGTCGATGTCAAACACCTTGCCTTCGACGCCGTCGATCATCACGAAATCGTCCACCTGATACGGTTTGGTGGTGTTCAGCACGATCCCGGAAAACACATCGGCCAGGGTGCTTTGCAGCGCCAGACCGACAACGATGGCGACCACGCCCGACGTCGCCAGCAGACCTTTGACCGGCAGCTCCAGCACATAACCGGCGGCGGCGACGATGGCGACAAGAAATACCAGCGCGCCGATCACGTCCTGCAGCAGACGGCCGCTGTGACCGATGCGGCGCATCAGGGCCAGGCCGATGACTTCGGTCAGCACCCGCGCGGCGTACAGCCACCAGAGAATGCCCAGTGCCGTCGCGCCCAGTTGCGCCACCGGGTCATCGGCAAATTGCGGCGCTTGCAATGGGCTGACGCCGGCGTTGATCACCAATGCACTAAAGGCCAGAAACAGCACCAGCCGCACACCGACCTTTGGGGCGCGATGCTTGTACGGCGCGAAGTGCCACAGCGCGGCGTCGAGCAACAACAGCACGGCGCTCCAGGAGAGCAGGTGAGCGAGAAGGAAAGTCATGGGCGTTACTCACACAAAAAGCCCGGCGCTTTTCGGGCGCCGGGCCTGGGCTCAGTTGAGGTGGGTTTTCAGCTCGGCGGCGGCTTGCCGTACCGCCGCTTGCACTTCGGGGATCTGGCTCAGCGGATTGAGCAGGCCGAAGTCATGAATCATCCCGTTGTAGCGCACCGAGGTCACCGCGACGCCGGCCGCATCGAGGTGCCGCGCATAGCCTTCGCCTTCATCACGCAGCACGTCGAATTCGGCGGTCTGCACCAGCGCTGCCGGCAAGCCCTTGAGCTGTTCGGCGCTGGCGTTGAGCGGCGAGGCGTGGATCTGCGCGCGCTCGGCCGGGTTGGTGGTGTAGTTGTCCCAGAACCACTGCATCATGCCTTTGGTGAGAAAATGCCCCTCGGCGAATTGCTGGTACGAACCGTCGTCGAACTGCGCGTTGGTTACCGGCCACATCAGCAACTGGAAGCGCAGCGCCGGGGCTTTCTGCTCCTTGGCCATCAACGCCACCACTGCAGCCATGTTGCCGCCGACGCTGTTGCCAGCCACCGCGAGGCGCTTGCCGTCGACGCCGATTTGCTTGCCGTGCTCGGCGACCCATTTCGTCGCGGCGTAGGCCTGGTTGATCGCGGTCGGGTACTGCGCTTCCGGCGACGGCGTGTAATCGACGTACACCGCAACCGCCCCAGAACCCACCACCAGATCACGAATCAGCCGTTGGTGCGTCGGGAAATCGCCGAGCACCCAGCCGCCACCGTGGAAAAACATGAACACCGGCAACTCGCCCTTGACCTTGGCCGGGCGCACCACTTTCAGGTTGATCGTCTGGCCATCGACCTTGATTGCCTTGTCGCTGACTTCAATCCCCGACAGATCCACTTTCACCGACGCCTGGGCACCGGTCAGCACCGCACGGGCGTCCTTCGGGCTCAGTTGCTCCAGCGGTTTGCCACCGCCAGCGGCGAGGGCATCAAGGAAGGCCTGAGTAGTGTGTTCGACGCCGGTACTTTCAGCAGCGAACGCGTTGCCGATGGACAGGGCGAGGAGGGAGGCCGCGAGGGTTTTCTTGACGATGCTCATGGGTAGAAATCCTTTTGAATGATGTTGATTTTTTTGCCTGAGTTGCGGGCTGCTGTTGCGCTGGGTTTCTGGCCTCAGCAACACCGTGAGCACAGATTAATGGGCTGCTGAAATGTGAAAAAGCAGCTATAAAGCGTTTAACTGTCCACCAGAGAGTGACAATGAACCCGTTCGAAGACATGCGTATTTTTTGCCAGGTCATGGACTCCGGCAGCTTCACCTCAGCGGCCGATCAGTTGGGCCTGTCCAAGCAGTTCGTCAGCCGACGTTTGATGCAGTTGGAAGAGCGGCTGGGCGTGCGCTTATTGAACCGCTCGACCCGGCGCCTCGACGTGACCCCGCTGGGGCAGAGTTATTACGAAGCAGCGTTGCGCTTGCTGGGCGAGGTCGAGCAGGTGGAGCAGGGCATCGCCGGGGAGACGGCGGAGCCGCGCGGGACGATCCGCCTGAGCGCGCCGCTATCGTTTGCCGTGGCGCATCTGGGCTGTCTGCTGCCGATGTTTCTGCAGCGCTATCGCGAAGTGACGGTGGAAGTGGACCTGAGCGATCGCCCGGTGGACTTGCTGGGCGAGGGCTACGACCTGGCACTGCGCATTGGCACGCTGGAGGACTCGACGCTGATCGCCCGGCGCATCGCGTCCATCGAACGGGTGTATTGCGCCAGTCCCGCGTACCTTGCAGAACGCGGTACGCCGCTCAAGCCTGAAGACCTGCACGGCCATGATTGCTTGCCGTATGGTCACGGGCGCTCGGTGCAATGGCGATTCAACGAAGGGCAGGGCAAACCGGTATTGATTAACGTCGCCGGGCGCATGCGCGTGAATAATGGTGAATTGCTGCGCGATGCGGCGGTGCAGGGGATGGGTATTACTTATCTGCCGACATTCATCGTCGGCGCGGCGTTGAAGGATGGGCGACTGGTACCGGTGCTGGACGATCTGCGCCCCGAGCCGCTGACCTTGTCGGCGGTGTATCCGCAGCATCGCCAGGCTTCAAGGCCGGTGCAGGCGCTGGTGGAGTTTTTACGTGAGCGGTTGAACCAGAGCCACGTCAATCTCTGACTGTCCTGCTGAGCTGGTTTTTTGTAATCGCATAACCCTCTGTGGGAGCGAGCCTGCTCGCGAATGCGGTGGTTCAGCCAACATCTCTGCCAACTGACCCGACGCCATCGCGAGCAGGCTCGCTCCCACAGGGGGTTGGGGTTGCCTGCGAGCTTTTTGTACGCCAAATAACCCTGTGGGAGCTGGCTTGCCAGCGAATGCGGTGGGTCAGCCAATGATGTTTTGACTGAAACACCGCAATCGCGAGCAAGCTCGCTCCCACAGGTTTGGCGGTGTGTCTAATGATCAGTTGGCGCGCTTGTCATCGCCCGGTTCGCCGCCGACATGCACACCGCGATCGTCACCGATTTCGCCTGCTGCGTGTACGCCGCGATCATCACCGGGTTCGCCCGCGCGATGAACACCGTTGTCATCCCCCGGTTCGGCATGGGTGCCGTTGCGGCCGGAGGAGGCGCTGTCGCCGGTGTGCCCCGAGCCATGGTCGCTGCCGCTGTGGCCACTGTTTCCGCCACCACCGCTGCCGCTGTTGCCGCCGCCATGGCTGCCACCGCCACCCCCCCCGTTTCCACCGCCGCTGCCGCCGCCACCATTTCCACCGCCGCTGCCGCCGCCACCATTTCCACCGCCGCTGCCGCCGCCACCATTTCCACCGCCGCTGCCGCCGCCACCATTTCCACCGCCGCTGCCGCCGCCACCATTTCCACCGCCACCGCCACCGCCACCGCTACCGCCGCTACCACCGCCGCCCCCACTTCCTCCGCCACTTCCGCCACCACTGCCTCCTTCTTTCGCCTGAGCGCTGGAGACTCCGGACAAATTATCGGGAATCAACACCACAGACGCCGACAGAACTGCGCCGATGGCCATTGCGAGCACGAGCTTTTGAATGTGCATATCGTTCTCCGTCTTTGTGTTTTTGTTGGGAACGTCAACCAAGCGATGTTGCTGATCCGACCCGTTCCCGAGGTCAGTGGATACTCGAAGCCAGTTCGAAGATCGGGATGTACATCAGGATCACGATGACCCCGATCAACAACCCGATGAAGGTCATCAGCAGCGGTTCGAAGAGTTTCACGAACCATTCCAGCCAGCGGCTGATTTCCTCGTCGTAGAAGTCGGCGCTGCGCTCCATCATCTGCCCGAGGTTGCCTGACTGCTCGCCTGCACGCAGCAGGCGCAGCGATACCGGTGTGACCAGATGATTGAGCTCCAGCGCCGTGGACAGCGATTGCCCTTCGCGGACCCGCTCGCAGGCCTGGTCCAGGCGCACCCGTGACGCCACGGTGAGCAGGCCGCGGACCATCGCCATGGCGGTCACCAGCGGAATCCCGCCTTGCAGCAGAATCCCCAGCGAGCGGTAGAAGCGTGCCAGTTCATACATGAAAATCCGTTGATGCACGGCCGGCAGTTTCTCCACCAGCCGATCCAGGCCCCGGCGAAACGCCGGCTGTTTCTGCAGTACGGCGAGGGCGGTAATCAATGCGCCCAGTGCAGCGAAAAATTCCGTCTGGTGCGCATGCAGAAACATGCCGCTGCTCATCAGGACCTGCGACAACCACGGCAGATTGTTGCCCAGCCCTTCGAACACCAGGCTGAAGCGCGGCACCACATAACCCATCAGGAACAGCACCACGCCACCGCCGACCACCAGCAACAGCATCGGGTAGATCGAGGCACTGATGATCTTTTGCCGCACCTCGTCCATGCGCTGGCGATAACTGACGTAGCGACCCAGCGCATCGCCGACTGCGCCGGTCTTCTCGCTGGACTGTACCAGCGCCACGTACAACGGCGGGAACACTGCCGACAACTGGGCCAGCGCCTGCGAGAAGGATTTGCCCTCGTACAGCAAGCGCACCAGCTCCGACAAGGTTTTGCGGGCAGCGGGGGCGGTTTCCTTTTCGGCGAGACTTTCCAGCGCATCGATCAACGGCAGGCCGGCGTTGAGCAAGGTGGTCAATTCCTGGCTGAACAAAACCAGATTGAACGTCTCGCGCTGACGCAGTCGCAGCGACCGCCAGTGCTTGTCAGCGTGCAGGCTGAGCACCCGCAAACCCTGGTCCTCGGCCATCCGCCGTGCCTCGTTGTCGCCCGGCGCTTCAACACTCAACGACACCACGCCCGCCTTGCCGACGGCTTTGAGATGAAATCGCATGGGCTGCGCTCCCTTACTGCCAGTTGGTCACTTCGGCGTTTTCACCTTCGCCACCGGGCTGGCCGTCCTTGCCCATCGACAGCAAGTCGTACTCGCTGTTTTCGCCGGGATAGCGGTAGGCGTAATTGCGTCCCCACGGATCCTGCGGCAGCTTTTTCTGCAAATAGGGGCCGGTCCATTTCGCCTCGTCACTCGGCGCGAGCACCAAGGCCTGCAAACCCTGTTCGGTGGACGGGTAGTGGCCGACCTCCAGGCGGTACAGATCCAGCGCCTTGCTCAGGCCTTCGATCTGCGCCTTGGCCACTTTGACTTCCGAGCGCCCGAGTTGCGCGAAGTACTTCGGCGCGACGATCCCGGCCAACAGGCCGAGCACCACCAGCACCACCAGCAGTTCGAGCAAGGTGAAACCGCGTTGGCTACGCGGATGAAATGACAGCTTCATGATGACCTCCGGTGAGTGGCAGTCGTGTCGCCACAAGGGCTTATGCAATTGCCATGCTCAGCCCCCGCGCGAAATCACCGGTGAGGCTGGAACCCTTGTAATACGGGCCTTGCAAGAGTCGGCACAGTGCTTGCGTACGGCTCAATCGTGATCGGCCATTGGGGCATTTCCCCCAATTTTATCGGGGTCGATCCGGGGAGGCCCGACATGAAAATTCTAACCAGCGGATTGCTCGGATGTGTGCTGCTCAGCGGCGCCGCGCAGGCCGATGTGTTCATCTCGGTGGACGCCAGGGGCAGCTACGTGCTGTCCAACGTTCACCGGCCCGGACGCACTTACGAACGGGTGATCCACGAGGCTGAAATGCCTGTGGCCAGCCTCGACCAGCAGCCGCAGATGATCGCCAACCAGCCCTATGCGGAGCTGGTCTCGGCGGCGGCCAAAGTCAACCAGTTACCCGAAGCGCTGCTGCATGCGGTGATCAACGCCGAGTCCCACTACAACCCCGGCGCGACCTCGGCCAAAGGCGCAGGCGGGCTGATGCAATTGATGCCCGACACCGCGCGTGAACTGGGCGTGACCGACGTCTACGACCCCAAGGCCAACATCCAGGGCGGGGCCAGATACCTCAAGCGCCTGATGACCCTTTTTGACAACGACATCACCCTCGCCGTGGCGGCCTACAACGCCGGGCCGGACGCGGTGCTCAGCCGTGGCCGGGTGGTGCCGCCGTTCGCCGAGACCCAGCGGTATGTGCCGAATGTGCTGCGTCAGTATCGGCGCCTGCAGGGCCTGGCGATGGATGCGCCGCTGTGATCCCCGGCGCGGTTTTCCCCACTTTCGGGGCAAACCGGGCGGGGCGAAAAGTGGGGAAAGCAGTGGGGCAAATCCCCCGGTTTTCTCAAGTCGCGATGGTAACTGACTGAGCAGCAAGGCGTTTTTTTATGGCATGCGGATTGCTCCGAGGCATTTGTCGAGAAGTGTTCCCAGGCGCACCCACTACGAGGTTACCGATCATGGCTGGCATTCATCACGCACCGTCTCTGCTGAACTGGCTGGTGATACTCGCCTCGATGCTCAGCGTCGAGCTGGCCGGCGCCGCAGTACGCTGCGAGCGCAATCTGGTGGCCAACGTGGTCGCTTTCGATCAGCCGCTGATGTTCAACCGTCTCGGCGCGCAGAACGTCAACGGCATGATGTACGCCTTGCGCCGCGACGTGGTCGACGAGCATGACGTGTCGCTGGCCTACGGCGGCGCCGCGGTGCCGGGCAAGGTGTCGCTGCGTCCCGACAAGCGTCCGCGGCCGCTGGTGCTGCGGGTGGCGGCCGGTGATTGCCTGACGATCAATCTGCAGAACCTGCTCGACTATCAGGCCAACCCCAACAAGCACTTTGAAAACGAGGGCGAAGAGGGCACCGAGAATGTCAGCGCTGCCGAAGCCTTCAAGGTCGATGAGCAAGTCGCCGACCGTCACGTCGGCTTCCAGGTCAATGGCCTGCAAGCGGTCAACAGCATCGATGACATCTCGTCCTTCACCGGGCGTAACGCCAATTCGCTGGTGCCGCCGGGGGCGAGCCGTTCCTACACCCTGTACGCCGAACGCGAGGGTGCGTTTGCCGTCAGCAGCCGTGGCGCGACATTCGGTGGCGAAGGGGCGGCCGGCAACGTTGCCAACGGCCTGTTCGGCCAGGTCGTGGTTTTGCCCAAGGGCGGCCGCAGCTACCGCAACACGCTGACCGAGGAAGAAATGCGCCTGGCCACCACCGGGCGGACCCCGGCCGGTCATCCGATCGTCGATTATCAGGCGCGCTACCCGCAGCGCGAACCCTGGCTGCGCGAGGGCAAGGCTGCCACGCCGATCATCAACATGGTCGACGGCAGCGAAATCATTTCCAGTGAAAGCGACGCGATCGTCATGGGCAGCAATGCCGACGGCAGTTTCCCGTCCAGCACCTACCCGTTGGAGTCGGTGGGCAAACGCAACCCGGCGATTCCCAACCGGCTGGAGCCGTTCCGCGATTTTGCCTCGCAGTTCCAGGACGAAACTGCCGCCACCCAAGCATTTCCCGCGTATTGGGCAGACCCGGTGATGGCCCATGTGCTGGAGCCGACTCGCGATTCTTTCATGATCAATTACGGCTCCGGTGGCATGGGCGCCGAGGTCGTGGCCAACCGCCTGGGCGTAGGGCCGATGCACGATTGCCTGTCCTGCGCTTACGAAGAGTTCTTCCTCAGCTCCCACACCGTCGGCGACGTGGCGATGCTGGTCGACGTGCCGGCCAACGCCGGGCTGGAAAACATCGCCCCGGGCCAGACTCCAAGCGCCGATCAGATCGGCGTCAAGGCGACCATGGCGCTCTATCCCGCTGAGCCGTCCAACGTCAACCACAGCTACATCGGTGACTTCGTCAAATTCCGCAACACCCACAACGGCCATGAGCAGCACATCTTCCACCTGCACGGCCATCAGTGGCTGTTCAATCCCAACGACGACAACTCCGATTACGTCGATGCCCAAGGCATCGGCCCCGGTGCCGGTTACACCTATGAAATCGCCAATGGCGGTTCGGGCAACCGCAACCGGGTGGCCGGCGATGCGATCTATCACTGCCACTTCTACCCGCACTTCGCTCAAGGCATGTGGGCCATGTGGCGGGTTCACGATGTGTTTGAAGAAGGCACGCGGCTCGATGTCTCCCAGCAAGGCGCTGACGGTTTCCATAGCGAGCCGTTTGCCCTGCGCAGCGGCAAACCGGCGGCAGGCGCGCGGGCCTTGCCCGACGGCGAGATCGTCGCCGGCACACCGATTCCCGCCATCGTGCCGCTGCCCGGCAAAGCCATGGCGCCGATGCCCGGCAAAGTCGTGGTGGTGCCGAAAATTGGCGAGACCCTGGTCGCCGGCAACGATGACGACGAAGAAAGTGATGACGACGGCGAACACCAGGGCGGTAACGCGGGTGGTCAGGCCATCGGTTCACTGGCGCTGGTCGATCGCAGCGAAGCCAATCGCAACGCCGACGGCACGCTGAAAAATCCCGGCTATCCGTTCTGGATCGGCGGCATGGAAAGCTCGGTCGGGCAACGTCCGCCAACCCCACCACTGGACATGCTCGACGCCGCCACCGCGCAAGCGCTCAAGGCCAGCGGCAAAGCGCTGTGGGCCAACCTCGATCCGGCACAGTCGGGTGGCTGGAACGGCGGTTTGCAGCGCCACGCCCTCGATGGCGTCTCGGCCGGCGGTGAGGCGCACACAGTGACCACGTCGCTGGATTTCTCCAAGGAAGTGCTGCGGGCCAAACCGATCTATCTGCCGGAGGAGGGCACCGAAGTCGAACAGGCAGCCATGGCCTTCCACGCGAAAAAGGACCACCCAAGCTATGCCTTGCTGCCCGGCAATCAGGTGGTGGCCAAGGCCTTTCGCACCAACGGCGCCTTGCCGATGGCCGGTGCGCCGTACTACGAACCGTGCATGGACGACCGGCAGAAACGCCTGACCAACAGCGCCGGCAGTGGCGAGTTCGCCAGCGGTGAGCGCCTCGATGGCATGTCGTTCATTGGCGCCTCGACCTTCACCGCTGATCGGCCACGGATCTACAAAGCGGCGAACATCCAGTTCGACGCGGTGTATAACAAAGTCGGTTACCACTTTCCGCAGGCGCGCATTCTGGCGCTGTGGGAAGACGCCTGGCCGGTGATCACCAAGCAGCGTCCGCCAGAACCGCTGGTGATGCGCATGAACACTTTCGATTGTGTGCAATACCAGCAGACCAATCTGGTGCCAGCCACGTACGAGATGGACGACTATCAGGTGCGCACGCCGACCGATGTGATCGGCCAGCACATTCACCTGCCGAAGTGGGACCTGACCTCGGCGGACGGTTCCTCCAACGGCTGGAACTACGAAGACGGCGTGCTTTCCCCCGGTGCCGTGCAGGAGCGCATTCATGCGATCCGCGAGTTCAACCAGTGCGCCGGCACTGACCCGCGCGACGGCACCCAGGCCTGCCCGATCGCGAAGAACCATCCGTTCTTCGGCCAGTACGGCCGCGCCGACTGGGTCGGTGCGCGCACGGCGATGCAGCGCTGGTTCGTCGACCCGGTGGTCAATGCCAAAGGCGTCGATCGCGGCCTCGGCACAATCTTCACGCACGACCACTTGGGCCCATCGACGCACCAGCAGATCGGCTTGTACGCCACGGTGCTGGCGGAACCGGCCGGTTCCACCTGGTTCCACGCCGAAACCGGCGAGCCGCTGTACAGCGGCGCGCGCCAGGACGGCGGGCCGACCTCATGGCAAGCGGTGATCAACACCGGTGACCTCGACGGCGACGGCAAGAACGACAGCTTCCGCGAGTTCTTCCTCGAATACAGCGACTTCCAGCACGCCTATGAAGCCGGCGTGTACGTCGGCGCCGGGCCCAATGGCGTACCGAATGCGCAAGCATTCCCGGCGACCGCCGACAGCTTCCGCTACGCGATCAATCCGCCGGTGCGCAACAACGCCAGCAACTTGCTCGAAGGCGTGCTGGAAGTGCAGGGCGGTCAGGTGCCGGGCTGTCCGAGCCGGCCATGTCCGCAGGCGATTTCGGTGGATGATCCGGGCATGTTCGTCGTCAACTATCGCAACGAGCCGTTGGCCCTGCGCGTCTACGATCCGAACAAGGTCGGCCCGGACGGCAAGCGTGGCATGCAGGCCGACGGCCTCGGCGGCGATCTGTCGTTCGCCATGCACAGCCGTACCGACCGGGCGATCCCGGCGATGAACCTGGCGCCGAATCTGCTCACCTCGGCCACCGGCCCTACCGGTGGCACCACGCTGTTCCCGCCGCACATCAACAAGGGCGGCGCCGAACCGGGCGATCCGTTCACGCCAATGCTGCGCACCTACACCGGCGACAACGTGCGGCTGCGCGTGCATGCCGGCGGCCATGAAGAAGAACACAACGTCACCCTGCACGGGGTCAAATGGTTGCAGAGCGGTTCGGGCTTCGGCAACAGCTCCAACTCCGGCTGGCGCGCTTCGCAGATGATCGGCATTTCCGAGCAGATGGGCTTCATTGCGCCGGTGTCGATGCTCTCCAGCTCGGCGGCGACCACCGGCGATTATCTGTACTCGATGGACGCCTCGATCGAAGGCTACTGGAGCGGCATCTGGGGCGTGATGCGCAACTACACCGCGCAGCGCAACGACCTGTTTGCCTTGCCCAACAACGCCAAACCGACGGGCATGCGCAATACCGTGGCGTTCGAGGGCACCTGCCCGCGGATCGGCGCCAACCCCAACGGCATCGGCACGCGTCCGACCGTGCAGCGCAACTATGAGGTGGTCGCGGCACTGGCCAATGACATTCTCGGCAATACGCTGGGCCTGACTCTCGGCGATCCTGAAGGGCTCGGCCAGCATGTCGGCGGGCCGCTGAATCCGGCGGGCGGCACCCTGGTGCTGAACTCGCGCACCGTGAGCATTCCACAAGTCACGGTGACCGATCCGGAGGACGGCGAGACCATCACCATTGGCGGGCAGAGCGGGCCGCTGCATGACCCGACCGCCATCCTGTATGTGCGCAAATCCGACCTCGACCCGGTCAGCGGCAAGCTCAAGCCCGGCATCCCGGTCGAGCCGCTGGTGCTGCGTGCAGCGGCGGGCGATTGCCTCAACATCACTCTGGAAAACCGTCTGCCGAGCGTGATGCCCGATCTGACCCAGACCGCCGTGATGCAAGGCATGGTCAAGCGTGATCGCAACAGCGGTCTGGGGTCGACCACGTTCAGCAACAACCTGATGCGCCCGTCCAGTCACGTCGGCCTGCACGCGCAATTGCTGGCCTACGACATCACCAAATCCGACGGCGCCAACGTCGGCGCCAACCCGATCCAGACCGTGCCACCACGGGTCGGCAACAGTGGCGCGTACCCGACGCGGACCTATCAGTACTACGCCGGGCACCTGGAGCGTGAAGGCAAACCGGTGACGCAACTGGGCCGCAGCGTCGACAACATCAACGCCACGGCGGTGGAGTTCGGCGGCTTGAACATCACCCCGGCGGACGTCATCAAGCAGCCGCAAAAAGGGCTTGGCGGGGCGATGAGCATTCTGCCGATCGGCGCGACCTGGGTGGACGATGCGCGCAAGGTAAACGCCACGGTCACCGCGCCGGGGCAGACCAGTTATCGCGACTTCGCGATGGTCTGGCACAAGGCGCTGAACACCCGTTGGGCCAACGGCCGGCCGGTGGAGGGCATTGCCGCCGAAGGTCTGGGCGTGCCGACCGATCCGCAGGACAACTCGAGCATGGCGATCAACTACAAGACCGAGCCGCTGTGGTATCGCTTCGGCCTCGCGCCGGATGCACCGTTCGGGCATGCCGACGGTGCGGGTTATGGCGACATGACCAACGCGCACATGGCTTACAGCAACGCGCTGGTCGGTGGCGATCCGCAGACGCCGGTGCTGTACGCCAAACCCGGGCAACCATTGCGCACGCACATCCTGATGCCGAGCGGCGGCAGTCGTGGCACCACGTTCCAGCTCGACGGGCATGTGTGGTCGGTCAATCCGTTCCTCGCCGAGAAGAGTGATACCGGTGGTTATCCGATGGGGGCTCCGGGCGTGGGTTCGGTGCGCTTCGGCTACAACCCGATGTCGATGTACATCGGCGCCCACGAAAGCATCCTGCCGGCCGCGCACTTCAGCTTCATGATCCCCAGCGCCGGCGGCAGCAACGCGATCCCGGGCGACTACCTGTTCCGCGACTACGCCGCCTACGGCAACACCTCCGGATTGTGGGGATTGTTACGGGTAACCAACGAACCGGAGCCGGCACCGCAGGGGCAGTAGAAGCAGGTGCAACGACAACATGCCTGGGATGCAAATCCTTGTGGGAGCTGCGGTTCGACGATTCGACTTGCCAGCGATGACGGCGGCACAGGCGCCATTGATGTGACGCAAAGGACGCCATCGCTGGCAAGCCAGCTCCCACAGGGTCTGCGGTGGGCAGTGAGGTTGCGGGATGAATGCAAATCCCTTGTGGGAGCGAGCCTGCTCGCGAAGGGGGCCACTCGGTTTTCAAGGGTGACGCTGAAGACGCCTTCGCGAGCAGGCTCGCTCCCACAGGGAACGGCGGTGAGCAGTGAGGTTGGTGGGATGAATGCAAATCCCCTGTGGGAACGGCGGTTGGCAGTGAGGTTGGCGGGATGAAGGCAAATCCCTTGTGGGAGCGAGCCTGCTCGCGAAGGGGAGCAACCCGGTTTTCAAGGGTGACGCTGAAGACGCCTTCGCGAGCAGGCTCGCTCCCACAGGGTCGGTGTTTTTGCCAGGTAGAGAAGTTGGGGAGTGCGGTATGAACAGGATCATCAACATCATCGGTATTTGCACGCTGGCCATGGCCGGGGCGCTGTTGACGCTGAGTGAGATTGCCTTGGCGCAATCCGTGGGCGGGCAGACGTTGGCGCGTGATGGCGTGGCGGTGGATTTCGACCTCAAGCCGCTGGCCGCTGACGGCAAGCTGCGTGAAGGCGAATTCGCCGATGTGCAGTTCCGCGTCACTGACAGTGCGTCCGGCCAGCCATTGTCCGGCGTGGCACCGGGCGCCTGGGTCGATCCGCAAACCCCTGCGGCCGATCAGGCCCAGGGCCGCGAGCAAAGCTGCAAGGCGCGGGTTGGGGTGTTCCTCAAATCCAATATTGGCGCGCGGCCCTTGCTCGACCTCAACAGCTATTTCCTGCTGGTGATGAACCGCGACGCCAGCATCGCCGTGGTCGATCCGTCGGTATCAGTAGGCGGCATCACCAGCACCCTGGCGCGGATTGAACTCAAACAACCGCCGATGGATTGGGTCACGCCCAAGGACAACAAACGCGTGTTCGTCTCGATGCCAACCGCCGGCGAAGTCGCGGTGATCGACAGCGAGCAGTTCAAGGTGGTCGATTCGATCGCCGCCGGCCAGCAGCCGGTGCGGGTTGCCCTGCAACCGGACGAACGCCTGCTGTGGGTCGGCAACAACGCGAGCAAAGCCGCAGCCTCCGGGGTCACGGTGATCGACACACAAAGCCTCAAACCACTGAAGCAGCTGATCACCGGGCGCGGCCACCACGAAATCGCCTTCAGCAAGGACAGCCGGTTTGCCTTCGTCAGCAACCGCGACGACGGCAACGTCAGCGTGGTCGATATCGCCAGTCTGAACATCGTCAAGCAAGTCAAAACCGGCTCGCACCCCTTGTCGGTCGCCTATTCGCCGCTGTCCGGCGCGGTTTACGTGGCCGACGGCAAGGACGGCAGCGTGACGGTGATCGACGCCAGTAGCCACGCCATTCGCCGGGTCATCCCGTTACAGCAAGGCCTCGGCCCGATGGCCTTCAGCGCCGACGGCCGCTTCGCCATTGCACTCAACACCGTGGAAAACCGCGCCAGCGTCATCGACGCCGCCACCGACAGCGTGATTCATGAGCTGCAGGTCAGTGCCGAACCCTATCAGGTGGTGTTCACCCAGGCTTACGCCTACATCCGCGGACTGGCCTCGCCGAAAGTCACCATGATCAACCTGTCGTCGCTGGGCGAAGGCCGTCAGCCGATCAGCCAGGGCTTCGAGGCCGGGCCGCAAGCGCCGCGCATGGCCGGCGATCTACCGCTGGCTTCAAGCCTTGCGGTGTCGCGCGATGACAACGCGGTATTCGTGGTCAACCCGGTCGACAACACCACGTATTTCTATGCCGAAGGCATGAATGCGCCAATGTCCGGTTACCCCAACCGCGGGCAGATTGCACGCGCGGCCATGGTCATCGATCGCAGCCTGCGCGAAGTCTCGCCGGGGCTTTACAGCGCGCGGGTGAAACTGCCGCCAGCCGGGCGTTTCGACGTGGCGTTCCTGCTCAATCAACCGAACATCATTCACTGCTTCACCGCGCAGATCGAAGCCGATGGCAACGCCACAAAACCCCTCGGCCAGGCGAAAGTCGAGTTCCTGCTCGACAAGACCCTGGTCGCGCTCAACGACCCTTACGTCGTGCGCTTTCGCATCGTGCAAGGCAAGCAAAAACACCCGCGCCGCGGCGTTGAGGACGTGCAATTGCGCTACTACCTGGCGCCGACCTCGCACCCGCGCGAAGTCGCGGCGCTGGAAGTCGCCGACGGCGTGTACGAAGCGCCGATCACCCTCGACCGCAGCGGTGCCTGGTACCTGCATGTACGTGCGGCATCGCTGGGTGCCGGTTTCGATGACAAGACCTTCGCCAGTGTTCGGGTAACCCCCGGCCAGAATGATTGAAGAGGAATTCGCCATGCACCGATTTGCCTCCACCAGCCTGCTGACCCTGTGCCTGCTGACCTTGGGCAGCCCCTATGCCCGGGCGCATTCCGCCGACGAACACGCCGGCCACAAAACTGCGCCCGGCAGCAGCCAGGAACACGCGCAAGTAAAGTTCGCCAACGTGCCGCTGCTCGATCAGAACGGTAAAAGCGTGCACCTGGAGCAGGATCTGGTGCAGGGCAAGATCGTCGTCATGAGCTTCATCTACACCAGTTGCACCACGGTGTGCCCGGTGGTGTCGTCGATCATGGGCAAAGTGCAGACGCAGCTCGGGGCGCGGGTCGGCGATGAGGTGCAACTGGTGTCGATCAGCATCGACCCGCAACGCGACGATCCGCAACGCCTGCAGGATTACGCCCGCACGTTTCAACACGGGCCGGGCTGGAGCTGGCTGACCGGCTCGCCGCAGTCGATCAGCGAAACTCTCAAGGGCCTGGGCAATTTCAGCGGCGATTTCAAGAATCATCAGCCGCTGATCCTCGTGGGCGACGGCAACAATCGGCACTGGATGCGCTACTACGGTTTCACCGATCCGGCGCTGCTGGCCAAGGAGGTGGAAAAACTCAGCGGCCTGCGCACCCACGCCAAACACACCGCGATCGCAATGGAGCAACAGCCATGAGACTGCTCGACTGGATCTCGCTGAGCGTGTGTTTCTGGATTTTCAGTCACGTGGCCTTCGCCCATGAGGACCACGTATCAGAGCCGCCAGCCACAGTGGCTGCCGCGCCGGCCAAAGGCACCCACGATGCGCAAACCTGGTTCACCGACACGCCGCTGCAGGACCAGAACGGTCAGACGCTGCGCTTCTACAGCGATGCCCTGCAAAACCGTGTGGTGCTGCTCAACGTGATTTTCACCAGCTGCAACGACGCCTGCCCGCTGATCACCCGCAAGCTCAAGGAAGTGCGCGAGCTGCTCGGTGACAAGGCCGACGGCATCACCTTCATTTCCCTTACCAGTGACCCGTTGCGCGATACGCCGGCGGTGCTCAAGGCTTACACCTTGAAGCAGGGTTCCGATGACCCTCATTGGCTTTTTCTCACCGGCGACAAGGCGCAGATGGACCTGGTGCTCAGTCGCATCGGCCAGATCGTGCCGACCCCCGAGCAACACTCCACGCAATTGATCGTTGGCGATGTCGCCAACAAGCGCTGGAGCAAGATCCGCCCCGATGCCCCGGCCGCCGCCATTGCTCAGCGCTTGCAGTTGCTGACAATGCCTGTGGCTGGCCGCTGAGCCCGCGTCATGAACCTGCGTTGCGGACTCGCCCTGATCCTGCTCGCCGGCATCAGCCTCGGCGCCGACGCCATGTCGCTGGACGCCGATGAGGCGGCGGGCAAGCGCCTGTATCGGCAAGGGTTGTCCGCCAGTGGCGAGGCGATCATGGCGCGGGTCGGCGCGGCGGATGTAGCACTGCCGGCGACCAGCCTGCCGTGCGCCAATTGCCACGGCAACGATGGCCTCGGTCGGCCGGAGGGTGGCGTGCGTCCGCCGTCGCTCGACTGGGCGCGGTTGACCAGCCTCTATGGCCAGCAGCAGGTCAACGGGCGCAATTATCCGGCCTACACCGAAAGCAGTCTGGCCACGGTGATCCAACAGGGCCGCGATCCCGCCCACAACCGGCTCGACCCGAGCATGCCGCGCTTTGTCCTGTCGATGAAGGACCAGCGCAACCTGACGGCTTACCTCAAACGGCTGGCCGATGAGCGTGATCCTGGCCTTGAAGCCGAGACTTTGCACTTGGGCACCTTGCTGCCCAGCCAGGGGCCGCTGGCCGAGGAGGGCGCCACGGTGGCAGCGGTGCTCAACGGCAGCGTGGCGCGGATCAATCAGGCCGGCGGCATTCATGGCCGGCAACTGCGCCTGACCGTGCTTGACCCCGGCCCGGATCGCGCCAGCGCCGAGCAGGCCTTGCAACGCTTGATCGAAGACGAACAAGTATTCGCCCTGATCGCACCGCTGGCGCCGGCGCTCGACAGCGAACTGGGCGCACGTCTGGAACAGGCCGGCGTGCCGCTGATCGGGCCGATGTCGATCCTCGGGCCGTTGCAGACCAGTCGGCAGATCTTCGAACCGTTGCCCGGTCTGCGCGAGCAAATGATGGCGCTGGCCGATTACGCCACGGCCAGCTTGCGGGTGCTGCAAGGGCCGACGCTGATCGCCTGTGCGGATGACCCGGCGCAAGTGCAGACCGCGCAAAACCTTGGCCGGTATCTGCAAGATCACGGCTGGCAGAACGTTCATGTGCAGGCCTATGACCCGGCGGCGGATGCGCTGCCGTTGGGCTCGCGTTCGGTCTTCTACCTGGGCGATGGCGGCGGCTTCAGTCGGCTGGCGACCCGCCTGCAGGGGGCCGGGCAAGTGCCGTATCTGTTTGCCGCTTCCAGCCAGGTCGCCGGCGATCTGCTGCAAGTGCCTGACGGTTTTACCCGCCGGGTATTTCTCGCCTATCCGTTTGTGCCCAGCGACTGGACGCAGGCGGGGCGCACGGCGTTGACGGTGCTGCGCGAAAGCCAGGGCCTCGGCGCGCAGCATGCGGTGCTGCAAGTCGGCGCTTACGCCTCGATGCTGCTGCTCGGTGAAGGCCTTAAACAGGTCGGGCGCGATGCCAGTCGCGAAAAACTGGTGGCGGCGCTGGAGGGCTTGCATGACTTCGACACCGGCCTGACTCCACGCCTGAGTTTCGGTCCGGGGCGGCGCCTGGGGTTGAGCGGCGCGCACGTGGTCACGGTGGACTTGTCGGATCAGCGTTTTTATCTGGTTGCACCCTACAAACCGTTGGTTGCCAGCCCCTGAACGGAGGCCTCGAACATGAGACTCACAGCGTTGCTGTTGATGTGGACCTGCTGCCTGCCGACGGCGTGGGCCAGCGACGGTCCGGCTGCGGCGCGGGTCAATGGCGAGGAGATTTCCGCGTTTCGCCTCGAACGCTACTTCGTCGAATACCTGCAGGACCAGGGCCGCGCAGTGACCAGCATTCGCAGCCCCAAGGCTTACCGACAACTGCGCCAGGCCGCGCTGCAAGCGCTGATCGACCGGGAACTGTTGTGGCAGCAAGCGCAAAAGCGCGGCGTGCAGGTCGACGAACAAACCGTGCGCCAGCAGGTCGAGCAAACCCGCAACGCCCTCGGCGGTAGCGAAGCTTTCCAGCGGCGGTTGCAGGACGCCGGTTTCGATCAGGCCTCGTTCACTGAATACACCCGCCGCGAGCTGGCCGCGCAACAGATGTTCGGCGCGCTGATCCGTGCGCACACCCTGCAACCGCAACAACTGCTGGTCAGGTTGCCACGGCAGGCGGATGCAGCCATGGTCGCTGCGGCACGTCTACGCTTGATGCAGATGCGCGCCGCGATTGTCGGCGAAGCGACGTTTGCCAGCGAACCGGTGCGGACACCTTTTGGCTGGCATGTGATTTATTTACCGAACCACTTGGAGGTCGTCGATGTCCCAGATTCGCAGGGGCTGGACTCAGTCAGGGCAGAGCTTGCCCGACAGCGACAGACTCAGGCTCGTCGTCAGGTGCTCGCGCAATTGCGGGCACAAAGCAGAATCGAACGTATTGACGACGACTGAAGGTTCCCCCCCAATAGTGGGGAATGCCTTCGATGCCCATTCAGGTGCTTCCCCGTTTCTGGGGAACGGGGTACCGGGACGAGCGGGCATTGTCATCAATTTCAAGGACATGAAGACTTAAAATTACCGGCGCTCAGCCTGGCATGAAGTGTGCGTTACCCCTTGTGAGGCGCACTCCAGCAGGTTCAGATTTCGGACTGGCGGGATTCAAGGAGTCGACCTTGGTTAACAAAGTACTGGTTGTCGAAGACGAACAGCTGCTTGCACAGAACCTTCAGGATTATCTGTCGGCGCAGGGGCTGGACGTCCGGATTGCACATGACGGAGCGACGGGTATCGGCCTGGCCGAAACGTTTGCCCCCGACGTGCTGGTGTTCGATTACCGCTTGCCGGATATGGAAGGCTTTGAGGTGCTCGACGCGGTCCGCCAGAACAGGACGTGCCATTTTGTGCTGATCACCGGGCACCCGACCGCTGAAGTCTGTGAGCGGGCGCGGCAACTGCAAGTCAGCCACATCCTGTTCAAACCGTTTCCATTGGCGGAACTGGCCCGAGCGGTCTGCGACCTTCTTGGCATCAAGCGCGAAGCGAAACCCGGTGCGAGCCCTTCCGAGGGCTTTGTCGAACGACGCCAGAGCAGGACCGAGAGCTTCCCGTTGCAGTTGTACGATGGCAGTTGGGTGCTGGCGGATCGTCGACGAAGCCTGTCGACGGCCATGGCACCGGACGACGATCAAATGCTCACCGGGGAGTAGTGGCGCGATCAGACGTTCCGGCATTTGCCGACAAGGTTTGCCGCGCCGACAGGGCTTTACGCCCCGGTTGGAGAGCAAGCCATGGAACGTCTG
Source organism: Pseudomonas retamae (assembly GCF_043496865.1). Taxonomy (NCBI): domain Bacteria; kingdom Pseudomonadati; phylum Pseudomonadota; class Gammaproteobacteria; order Pseudomonadales; family Pseudomonadaceae; genus Pseudomonas; species Pseudomonas retamae. The sequence continues at coordinate 420,769 of NZ_JBIEIL010000002.1, read as the reverse complement.
TCCGTTGTCGTCGAACCACTGTTGGCCGAAAGCGCCCCCGAGCGCTTTTCCAGTGAACAGCTTGCCCAGGCCCGGGCGCGGGCCGCCACCTCCGGCGAACGCGTGCTTGAAGCCCTCGGCGTGCTCTGCGAACTGGCGCCAATGCCGTTCATTCACACCCTCGGCGCCACCCTGCATTATCCGGTGCTCGACACCGACAGCCTGTTTCAAGCGACGCCGGTGTTCGATCGCGTCACCCTCGCGCAATGCCTCAAACGTGAATTCATCCTGCTGCGCCACCACGATGCCGTCATCGGCGTGTTTGCCGACCCCTTCGACCCGGCGCGGCTGGCCTGGATCGACGACTGTCTACACGGCGCGCCGCTGTACCTGGTGCACGCCGACGACCTCAAGGCCTATCTGGCCCGCCACGAAGAAAGCTTCCATGCCGTCGAGTCGCTGAACGCCCAGGGCGACACCCACTGCGAAACCGACACCCTGCAAAGCCTGTCGCTGACCAGCATCAGCGAAGACGCCAGCAGCGTGGTGAAACTGGTCAACTCGACGCTGTACGACGCGCTGAAAATGCACGCCAGTGACATTCACCTTGGCACCACCGGCAACGGTCTGGTGATCAAGTACCGCATCGACGGCGTGCTCAACAACATCAGCAAAGTCCAGGGCAACGAGTTCGCCGAGCAGGTGATCTCGCGGGTCAAGGTCATGGCCGAACTGGACATTGGCGAAAAACGTGTGCCGCAGGACGGCCGTTTCAAGATCGGCATCAGTGGCCGTCAGATCGACTTTCGCGTGTCGATCATGCCGAGCATCTTCGGTGAAGACGCGGTGCTGCGGGTGCTCGACAAACAGGATCTGGCCGACAAGGTCTGCGGCGTGCAATTGCAGGCGCTGGGCTTTGAAGACGAGACCCTGCGCCAATTGCGCCGCCTCGCTGCCGAGCCCTACGGCATGGTGCTGGTCACCGGCCCGACCGGCAGCGGCAAGACCACCACCCTGTACGCGATGATCACCGAGATCAACCACGGCGTGGACAAGATCATCACCATCGAAGACCCGGTCGAATATCAACTGCCGGGCGTGCTGCAGATTCCGGTCAACGAGAAAAAAGGCCTGACCTTTGCCCGCGGCCTGCGCTCGATCCTGCGCCACGACCCGGACAAGATCATGGTCGGCGAGATCCGCGACCCGGACACCGCACAGATCGCCGTGCAATCGGCGCTCACCGGTCACTTGGTGTTCACCACCATCCACGCCAACAACGTCTTCGACGTGATCGGCCGCTTCACGCAAATGGAAATCGACCCCTACAGCCTGGTTTCGGCGCTCAACGCGATTCTCGCCCAGCGCCTGATCCGCTTGGTGTGCAGCAGTTGCAGCGCACCGGTCGAGCCAAGCGAGGAAGAGCTGCGTGCCTCGGGCCTCGACCCGCAGAAAGTCGCCCACTACCACTTCGTCCACGGCAAAGGCTGCGGCCACTGCCGGGGCAGCGGCTATCGCGGGCGCACGGCGATTGCCGAGTTGCTGCACCTCGATGACGAACTGCGGCAGATGATCGTCGAGCGCCAACCGATCAAACAAATCAAAGCCCTGGCCTGCGCCCGTGGTTTGCGCCTGTTGCGTGAGTCGGCGCTGGAATTGGTTGAGCAGGGGCGCACCACGCTGGAGGAGATCAATCGTGTCACTTTTATCGCGTGAGCGTTTTATCGCCGTGCTCGGCGCCAGCGGCGTTGGCCTCGGTCAGCGGCGTGGCAGCGACATCCTGTGGCTGGGCAGCGTCGGTTACATCGACGAAGGCTTCCAGAGCTACGCGGTGGCGCTGGACACCCTCGATCGCCTGCTCGGTGAACACGCCGGCACCGGTGCCGAATTGAGCGTGGTCGTCTCCGGGCACTTCAGCCGTTTCTGCCTGGTGCCGTGGAGCGCGCAGATCAGCAGTCCGGAAGAGCTGCGCGGCTTCGCCCAGCTGTGTTTCGAAGACCTGTTCGGCGCGCCGACCCAAGCCTGGAGTCTGGTGCTGTCGGCTGAGCCGGCCGGTTACGACCGTATCGCCAGTGCCTTGCCGCAGGACTTGCTCGAGCGCCTGCGCAGCCTGGTCAGCGGTCGCGGTCTGCGTCTGCGCTCGGTGCAGCCGTATCTGATGGCGGCGTTCAACCGCTTCGACCAAAGCCTGGATGCCGGCGACTTTCTGTTCGTGGTTGCCGAGCCGCAACGCAGCGTGCTGTTGCTGGCAAGGGAAGGGCGCTGGGCCGGCGTGCGCTCGGTCGGCGGCAGCGACAGCGATGCCGCATTGAATGCTCTGATCGGTCGCGAACGCCAGTTGCAGGCCTCGACCAGCGAACGCGCCTTCAACGTTTACCTGCACGCGCCGGCACGCCTCGATGCGCAACCGGATGTGGCGGGAGCGCACTTGCGCACGCTCGAAGACGACTCGATGACCGTACGTGACGGCTTGTACGTCATGTCCCGGGCGGTGGCCTGACATGCGCGCGCTCAATCTGGATTTTCAACCGCGCCCGCGCTCCGGTCCGCTGGGCTGGAGCCTGCTCGGCACCGGTGTGCTGCTGGCGCTGCTGTGCTTCGGCGTGCAGCAGCACCTCGACGCGCACACCGAACAGCAGCAGGGCCATCTGCAAGCCACCCAGCGTCAGCTCAACGGTGACAGCGGGGCCAAGTCCACCCTGAGCCCGGCGCAAACCCGCGAGCAGGCGCAGAACCTCGCCGAGATGCGCAAGGTTTCGCAGCAACTGCGCCGGCCGTGGGAACGCCTGTTTGCCATGCTCGAAGCGATGCCGCGCGATGACGTTGCGCTGCTCAGCCTGACCCCGGATGCGCGCAAGGGCCAGGTGCGCATCAGTGCCGAAGCGCGGGATCTGCAAGCGATGCTTGATTTCCACAAGCGTCTGGAAGCCAGCGACGAGCTGTCCGACGTGTCGCTGCTCAGCCACGAAATCGTCGTCAAATCGCCGGAACAACCGGTGCAATTCAACTTGTCGGCGACCTGGGAGATGGGCGATGCGAATCCCTAGACTGATCGTCCACGAATACCTGCAAGGCCTCGGCGTTCCGGGCCTGGCCGGGCTGGCGCTGTTGCTGGTGGCCGTGGCCTGGGCACTCGGCGGTTTGCTGCCGGGCTGGCAATCGTTGCAGTACTTGAGCGAGCAGACTCAGGCAGCCACCGAGTACCTGGCCAAGGTTGAAGACGGCAGCATCGCGCCGCCGGTGGTGCCGCAACGTCAGCTCGATGATTTTCGCAACAAACTGCCGGCGCAACCGCAAGCCACCGTCGCCATCGACCGCATCTACGCCCTCGCCGCGCAAGAACACATCACCCTGGCGCGTGGCGAATACGCGCTCGGCGTCGACCCGAAAACCCATCTGGCGCGTTACCAGATCCTGTTGCCTGTGCGCGGCAGCTACCCGCAACTGCGGCGCTTTGTGCACGCCTTGCTCGGCCAGTTGCCGGCAGTGGTGGTGGAAGACCTCGAGTTGCAACGCAAGAAGATTGGCGACACCGACCTCAATGGCCGGATCCGTATGACCCTTTTCCTGTCGAGGTCGTGATGAATACCAAGCGCGTGACCGGGTGGGTAGCGTTCTTCGGCGTGGCGGCCGCGCTGGCGTGGTTGCCGGAATATATCTCGCCCAGCGAAGACGCCGATTCCAACGAAGCAGCGCTGGCTGCCCCGGCAAAAACCGCCAGCCGTGGCGCGCTACCGGCGAGCGACACCAAGGCCAAGGACACCCCGATCAAGGACCTGAGCCCGGCCGGTGACCTGTTCGCCGCCAAATCCTGGAAGGCCGCGCCGGTGCTCGCCACGGTCACCGAACAAGCGATCAACCCGGCCACAGTGGTGCAAGCCCCGAGCCTGCCACCGGTGCCGTTTCAGTTCGTCGGCAGGCTGCACGACCGCAGCGACCTGCAAGTGTTTTTGCAGAACGGCGAAAAGATCTACGTCGTGCGCAACGGGGATGTGATCGACGACACCTGGAAGATCACCGGCATTTCCGATCTGGAACTGAGCCTGGTCTACCTGCCTTTGCATTTGTCGCAGACCTTGTCTGTGGGGAGTACGCAATGAACCGTTCCCGTTTGCTGATGAGCCTGGGCCTGTGCGCCGGGCTGGCCGCCTGTAGCACTGCGCAGGTGGCCAACAAGGAAGCCGCTGACCTGATTGAACAGGGTCAGTACGAGGCGGGGCTGGCGCGTATCGAAGAAGGCCTGCGCGAGGACCCACGCGACACCGAACTGCACTTGCTGCTCAACAGCGGTCGGGCGAAAGCGATCACCGCGTTGTTGACCTCGGGCGACACCGACCGTGCCCGCCGCGATTTCGCCTCGGCTCGTGTGGCCTACAACCGCGTGCTGACCATCGAACCAAACAACCGCCGTGCGCAGGACGCCCTGCGTCAGCTCGACTACCTGCGCAGCATGGAAGAAAAGCTCGAACTCGCCCGTGGCGACCTGCGGCGTGGCGACATCTACGGCGCCGATCGCCAAGTCAAACAGATCCTCGAACTTGACCCCAACAACGAAGGCGCGCTCGAGCTGCAGGGCAACATCCGCCTGGTACAGAGCCGCAACGTGATTACTTATCCGCAGCTGCGCACCAAGCTCGATCGCCCGGTGACCTTGGAGTTTCGCGACGCCAACCTCAAGACCATTTTCGAAGTGCTGTCGCAGGTTGCGGGGCTGAATTTCATCTTCGACAAAGACTTGCGCCCGGACATGAAGGCGACGATTTTCGTACGTGACGTGCGCATCGAAGACGCCGTGACCCTGCTGCTGCAACAGAACCAGCTGCACCAGAAAGTGGTGAACGAAAACACCTTGCTGATCTACCCGGATTCGCCGCAAAAGGTGAAGGATTACCAGGAACTGGTGATGCGCACGTTCTACCTGACCAGCATCGACGCCAACACCGCACTGAACATGGTCAAGACCATGCTCAAGACCCGCGACGTGTTCGTCGACGAACGCCTCAATACCCTGACCATGCGCGACACCGAAGACGCCGTGCGCATGGCCGAGAAGCTTCTGCAATCGCAGGATCAGTCCAACCCCGAAGTGGTGCTTGAGGTGGAAGTGATGGAAGTCGCTACCCAGCGCATTCTCGACCTCGGTCTGCAATGGCCGAACACGTTCGGTGTGGTCAACAGCGACGGTTCGGCGGTGACCCTTCTTGATCAACTCAAGGGCATCAACTCCAGCCGGATTTCGATCTCGCCATCGCCGCAAGCCAAGATCAACGCGCAGGACAATGACATCAACACCCTCGCAAGTCCCGTGATCCGCGTCAGCAACCGTGAGCAGGCGCGCATTCACATCGGTCAGCGCGTGCCGATCATCAGCGCCACGTCGGTGCCTTCGACCCAGGGCCCGGTGATCACCGAAAGCGTCACCTACCTGGATGTTGGTCTGAAACTCGAAGTGCAACCGACCGTGCACCTGAACAACGAAGTGGCGATCAAGATCGCCCTCGAAGTCAGCAACGCCACGCCGCTCGAACCGACGCGCCAGGGCACGATTCCGGTGCAGGTCGACACCCGCAACGCGCAGACCTCGTTGCGCCTGCATGACGGCGAAACGCAGATCCTCGCCGGGTTGGTGCGCAACGACCACGGCGCCACCGGTAACAAGATTCCCGGCCTTGGCGACATTCCCGGGCTGGGCCGGCTGTTCGGCAGCAACAAGGACACCGTCGGCAAATCGGAACTGGTGCTGTCGATCACTCCGCGGATCGTGCGCAACCTGCCGTACCAGAGCCCGTCGGACATGGAATTCTCCACCGGCACCGAAACCAGCATGCACATCCAGGCGCCGGACCGTTCGCAGAGCTACGTGATGCCGTCGCCTGCCGCGCAGCCGCGTGCAATCGGTGAATCGGCCGTGGCCACCACCCGCGTCACTGTCGAGAAGCCTTGATCATGAACGCCTCCCAACGCGGTTTTACCTTGATTGAAGTCGTGGTGACGCTGGCCCTGATCGGCCTGTTGGCGAGCATGGCCGCGCCGCTGACCGAGACCCTGGTGCGGCGTGGCAAGGAGCAAGAATTGCGCAATGCGCTGTACCAGATTCGCGATGGCATCGACGCCTACAAGCGCGCCTTTGATGCCGGTTACATCGAGAAGTCGCTGAACAGCAGCGGCTACCCGCCGAACCTGAAAGTGCTGGTCGAAGGCGTGCGCGATGTGCGCAGTGCCAAAGGCGCCAAGTTCTACTTTTTACGCCGCATCCCGCGCGATCCGCTGGTGCCGGCCAAACGTGATGACGAAGGGGGTTGGGGCGTGCGCGCCTACGACAGTTCGGCTCAGAACCCGCGCGATGGCGAGGACGTTTTCGACGTCTACTCCCACGCCCGCGGCAAGGGTCTCAACGGCATTGCCTACCGCGAGTGGTGAAGCTCATGCGCCGGGAAAAAGGTTTTACCTTGCTGGAGCTGATGGTGGTGATGGCGATCATCGCCACGCTGATGACCATTGCCTTACCGCGCTACTTCAACAGCCTCGAAGCGTCCAAGGAAACTACGTTGCGCCAGAGCCTGTCGGCGATGCGCGAGGCGCTCGATCACTTCTACGGCGATACCGGGCGCTACCCGGATTCCATTGAGCAACTGATCGAACAGCGTTACCTGCGCAACGCGCCGCTGGACCCGATCACCGAGCGCAAAGACCAGTGGGTGCTGATCGCGCCACCGGACGGCGTCGCCGGTGGCGTGGCCGACATCAAGAGCGGTGCTACGGGGAGGGCGCGTGATGGCAGCCAGTATGCCGAGTGGTAATCGCGCGCAGCAGGGCGGCTTCACCTACCTGGGTGTGCTGTTCCTGATCGTGGTCATGGGCATGGGCCTGGCCAGTGCCGGCGAACTGTGGTCGACCGCCTCGCGCCGTGACCGCGAACGCCAGTTGCTCTGGGTCGGCACTCAATACGCCCAGGCACTGCGCAGCTATTACCGCAGTTCGCCGGGGGTGGCGCAGTACCCGAAAGAGCTCGCGGACCTGCTCGATGATCAGCGTTTCCCGGAGGCGAAACACCATTTGCGGCAGCTCTATCCCGACCCGATCGGGCAGGGCGAGTGGGCGCTGCAACGCGGTTTCGACGGGCGCATCACCGGCCTCAACAGCCCGTCGGCCGAGCTGCCGTTGAAGCAGACGGACTTCCCGTCGCAGTGGGCGGATTTCCAGGGCATGCAGCGCTATTCGGACTGGCAGTTCGTCGCCGAAAAAGCCTTCCTTGAGGGCAGCAACGGCCCGGCCAAGGGCCAGTCGAATCTGCCCCAGGCGCTGCAGCCATGACTCGCCACTGGTGGTGCGCGCTGGTCCTCGCCGCAGTGGCGTGCGGCGCCCATGCCGGTGAAGAAGACGAACTGATGGGCTTTGTCGTCGACGACACGATCTCGCACATCGGCCACGACTTTTACTACTCGTTCACCGAACGCCTGCGCGACACCAGCCCGATGAATTTCAACCTGGTGGTGCGCGAGCGCCCCGACGCGCGCTGGGGCAGCCTGGTGACCGTGGAATATCAGCAACGCCTGGTCTATCGGCGCTTCCTGCCGCCGAACACCGTGGAACTGAAGGACGAGGCCTACGCGGCCGCCGACTGGGTTCGACGCCAGGTTGTCCAGCGCAAGCTGGAGGCTCTGTTGCAGGACACCACCGACCTTGAGAAGGACGAACTATGAACACGACAACGTTCTCACGGCGCAGCGGATTGTGGATCTCGGGGTTGTTGATCGGCCTCGCCAGCGCTGCCACGGTCCAGGCTACCGAACTGGTCTACACGCCGGTCAACCCGTCGTTCGGCGGCAACCCGCTGAACGGCACCTGGCTGCTCAACAACGCCCAGGCGCAAAACGATCACGACGACCCCGACATCAAGAGTCGGTCGGCGGTGGCCGGTACCTCGGCGCTGGAGCGCTTCACCAGTCAATTGCAATCGCGGCTGTTAGGGCAGTTGCTGGACAACATCTCCACTGGCAACACGGGGAGCCTGTCCACCGACTCTTTCATCGTCAACGTCATCGACGACTCCGGGGCACTGAGCATTGAAGTGACCGATCGAGCGACCGGTGAAGTTTCGGAAATTCAGGTGAACGGCCTCAACCCATGACGGGCTGACGGTTCCGGGGAGTGATGGACATGAAAAAAATAATTGCGCTAGGGCTGCTGTTGGCAACATTGCAAGGGTGCAGTCTGCGCGAGCCGATGCCGGCCGAGCAGGACACCGAAACCCCGACCCTGACCCCCAGGGCCTCGACCTACTACGACTTGCTGAAGATGCCCCGGCCCAAGGGGCGGCTGATGGCGGTGGTGTACGGCTTCCGTGATCAGACCGGGCAGTACAAACCGACCCCGGCGAGTTCGTTTTCCACCAGTGTGACCCAGGGCGCGGCGTCGATGTTGATGGACGCGATGCAGGCCAGCGGCTGGTTTGTCGTGCTTGAACGTGAAGGGCTGCAGAACCTGTTGACCGAGCGCAAGATCATTCGCGCTTCGCAGAAGAAGCCAAATACGCCGGTGAATATCCAGGGTGAGCTGCCACCGTTGCAGGCGGCGAACATGATGCTCGAGGGCGGGATCATCGCGTATGACACCAATGTGCGTAGCGGCGGGGAAGGGGCGCGGTATCTGGGGATCGATTTGCAGCGCGAGTATCGGGTCGATCAGGTGACGGTCAATTTGCGTGCGGTGGATGTGCGCAGTGGGCAGGTGCTGGCGAATGTGATGACCAGCAAGACGATTTATTCGGTGGCGCGCAGTGCGGGGATTTTCAAGTTCATCGAGTTCAAGAAGTTGCTGGAGGCTGAGGTAGGGTACACGACCAACGAACCGGCGCAGCTTTGTGTGTTGTCGGCGATCGAGGCGGCGGTGGGGCATATGGTGGCGCAGGGGATCGAGCGGCGGTTGTGGCAGGTGGCGGGGGATGTTTCTTCGCCTGGGCAGGAGGATGTTTTGAATCGGTATCTGACTCAGAACAAGATTGATCCTGAGGCCGAGTGAGGGCTTGGGTTTTGCGTTTGAGCTTGGCGGCCTGCTAGCCGACCAGGCTCTCTCGGTCGAAACCGGTTCAAACCTGTAGGAGTGAGCCCGCTCGCGATAGCTATCTATTGGGCATCGACGATATCGCGAATGCACTCAGACCTTGTGGGAGCTGCGGTGCGACGATTCGACTTGCCAGCGATGGCGGCCTCACAGCCGACCAATCTCTGGCTGGTGTACTCAGTTCCAATGTGGGAGCTTGCTCGCAAAGGCTTTTTTTCGGGCGCTGGTTCTCTGATTGTTGTGTACATATCCGTTGCTGCGGTCACGGCCGCTTAGGGTTCCGCCCTTACGGCGGGTCACCTTTTTCAAACGCCAAAAAGGTAACCCAAAACGCTTGCTCCTACGTTCGGCCCTCGCAGGCTCGGGTTCCTTCGCTCCGGGACCGATCCGGGCGCAGCGGCTACGGTTTGCTGCGCTGCACCTCCTTCCGCTGTGTACGACTTCGTCGTACGGTCGCTGCGCTCCCACGCCCGGATCAATCCCTCCACTCAGCCTTCCGACGTCGCCGGTGAGTCAAGATCAAAAGCAGGCGAGCTGACACTCGGCCTATTGAGTGGTGAGAAGCGGCGCATGGCTTGAAATTTTCGGTGGATTCGCCCCTCACCCCAGCCCTCTCCCCGAGGAGAGGGAGCCGATCTGCGTGCCATTCAAAACTCACATTCGACTCGGTATCTCAGGTGGCGTACCTCGCCCAAACCACTCGGTCAGTCCCCTCTCCCTCCGGGAGAGGGCTAGGGTGAGGGCAGCGATCTGAAGTGTGTTTAAAGAAGTGTCTGAATCGGCGGAACCTTCCCACAAGGTTTTCAGGTTGTCCGTCGGACGTCCGGTCTCTAGCCTGTGTTCGTCGCTGCCAATTCAGCGACCGGGCGTGGAAACCCGATTAACTACAGAGCGCACAAGCGCCATTCATAACGTATCCTTGCGCACCTCACTGTGTGCACTTTGTTATGGCGGCTGTGCGTGGGAGACCTCGTGTCTGCCGGGTTGCCTCTGTCCCGGGTTTCCAACCTGCGTACAGCTGCCACCTATTCGCTTGGAAACCGAATGGGGGCCAGCTATAACCGTCATACAGGGTAAATAATCATGAAAAAACCAACCCCCAACCCCCCAGAACCAGACACCAACACCACATCCCCCTACGCCTGCGTCGACAGCAAAAAACTCCACAAAGCCGCCGACCGCGCCCTCGATTACTACCTCAATCCCAGCGCCCGCATCATGTCCAGCGCCAACGAGCCGGAGGCGATGTACCTCGCCAACCCCAGCTACAACACCGAATCCCTGCTCGCCAACGCCAGCGAAACCCTCGGCTCGGCCAGTGAAATGCTCAACAACTTCGCGGCCTCGCTGGATCCCTCGCACCGCAAGACCGCGCTGGGCATCGCACAAGTCGTGATGCTGGGCGAGCTGGCGGTGAATCAAGCGCTGGATCACGTCGAACTCAAGAACTAAACACACCAATTGATCGTTCCCACGCTCTGCGTGGGAATGCCTCTCGGGACGCTCCGCGTTCCAGCTCGCGAATTTGACGCGGAGCGTCAGGGGATGCATTCCCACGCAGAGTGTGGGAACGATCAAGATACAAAAAAACCGTACCTCCACGGGAAGTACGGTTTGTTGTGTTGAGACGAGGAAGCGATCTTAACCGGGGTCGCGCCGGGGGTACTCCTGACGCGCATGCAAGATGCTCACAATCTCAATGTGGTCCGCCACTTGATAAACGACGAGATAGTTCGGGCTTACCACAACCTCTCGAGTGCCGGGAGAGCGGCCTTTGCGATACAGGTGTGGATGCCAACAAAGCGCAGATGTAGTTTTTACGACGGACTTGTGAAGTGCAGTCGCCGCTACAAAATTTCGCTCGCCAATGTACTTCAGGATTTTTGAGAGTTCGACCCGAGCCTTGGGTCGCCACTTAATCTGCATCAGCGCTTTTGCGCATTGATTCCATCAGGGCATTGATTTCCTCCATCACTTGCTCATGGGGAATACTCGGACGCGGATCATCCAGAGAGGCCTGCACTTCGGCCCGAAACCAACGGTCATAACTTGCAGCCTGCTCCTCTGGATCAAGATCCGAAACAACCGGGCACAGTGGGTCAATCATCTTTGGGTCGATCATGGCACCTCCGGGATCAATGCCTGGAAGTCTATTCGGTAAGGGGAGTGTTGTCGTGGTTGCCTGGATGATTTGCACGTCGGTCGAGCTCCGTAGGGTTCAGGTTGTCCCGAAAAATCCTAGTCCTTGCGCTTCCGACGGCCAACCGCCAGACGTGGTAGGAAAACGTGCAGCTTTTCCATAAATCATTCATTTTTCTGTAGGACGTGGCGCGTCTGGGCTTTAAACAAAGCGTGTCGTTGATCGGTCCTACGGACACAAAAAAACCGCGACCCCCCTCACCAGAGAATCGCGGCCCTTCAACACCCAACCCCTACTGCTGCAACACCGTCGCCTGGTTAGCCGACCCAAACTGCTGAATATTCGCGGTCTGGGTCATGCCGCTCTGGTCGACATTGGCGATGTTCCCCGTCCCGCCCTGGGTCACGTACGCCACGTTCATCGTATCCGCCTGTTTAACCGTGATCATGTTATCGCTGCCATACAGCTGCGCGGTATAGGCCTGGTTACCCGAGCCCGACTGGTCGAACGATGCACTGTTGCCGGTGCCATTCGTTGAACCTTGCACCAGGTTGCCCGTGCCGCGCTGATCGGAGATCAGAATGTTGTCGCTGCCGTTCTGATCAAAGTACAGCTCGTTATACGACTCGGCCTGGCTGACCGTGGTCTTGTTGCCGGTCCCGGTCTGGCTGGTGGTCATCACGTGGCCGACGCCGTCCTGGGTGAAGCTGGCGATGTTGCCATTGCCGGCCTGGGTGACGGTGGCGCGTTGGTTGCTGCCGAACTGGCCGCCCGATTGCGGGCCTTTCCAGTTGCTGGCGTAGACCTTGTTGTCGTTGCCCACCGAAGTGGCGCTGAGCACATGGCCGTCGCCGCTCTGGTAGGTGTAGTGCACGTTGCCGTTGCCCACCTGGTACAACGCCAGTGTCGAGTTGACCGACTCGAACTGGTCGGCGTAGATCGCGTTGCTGTTGCCAAGCTGGGTGACGGCGGCGTTGTTGTTGGCGCCGAAGCTTTGATCGACCACGGTTTCGTTGCTGTCGCCGTACTGGTTGATCGTGGCCTGGCTGGCGGTCTGCGCGTCTTGCCAGATTTCGGTGCCGTTGAGGTTGCCGAACTGGTTGATGGTGATGTTGCCGCCAAGGCCGTTGCGCTGGTCGCTGTAGGCGTAGTTGCTGTCGCCGGCCTGGTTGATGCCGATCTGCCCGCCGTTGTGCGTGACCTGTTCGGCGGTGCCGTAGTTGGCGGTGCCGAACTGGGTGATCACCGAGCTGTTGCCGCTGCCTTCATAGAGTTGTTCGATGTTGGCTTCGTTGTTGTCGCCGTACTGGAAGGTCTTGCCTTCGCTGCCGTTCTGCGAGTCCTGGTAGACGAACGAGAAGTTGCCGCTGCCTTGCTGTTGTTGCAGGGCATTGTTGGGTGCACCGAAGCCCAGCGACTGGCTGGCGTGGGCGGTGTTGAAGGCGCCGACCTGTTGTTGAGTAATGGTGCCGTTGTCTTCGTAAAGCTGCTCGGCATAACCGGCGTTGTAGTCGCCGACGGCGTCCTGGATGATCACGCTGGTGGCGTGGTCCTGCACGGCGGCGGCGTCGTTGCCCTGGCCGAACTGGGTCTGGGTGGCGGTGCTGAACGGTGCCTGAGTCTGTTTCACGTTGGCGATGTTGGCGGTACCGGCCTGGCTCTGGCTGGACAGGCTGTCGTCCGCCATGGCCTGGGCACTGATCATGACCAGGATGGCGGCGGTGAGGGGCGTCAGTTTGAACATGATGAACTCTCCGATGATTGCAGTGCTTAGCGATATTGCTTGACCGAAACGCTCATGCCGTTGCCCGACTGGGTCACGGCGCTTTGCAGCCCCGCGCCGGCCTGCTCGATGCTGGCGTCGTTGTTGTTGCCGTTTTGCGCAATCTGCGCGCGGTTGTGGCTGCCGGTCTGGGTAATCGAGGCGGCGTTGCCGTAGCCGTTCTGGTTGATCAGCGCCATCAGGTCGCTGCCTTGCTGCAGGATGTACGCCTCCTGATTGCTGCCCGACTGCACGATCTGCCCGAGCAGCGACTGACCGTTCTGTTGCAGCAGGGCGACGTTGGCCTGGCCGAGCTGTTCGATCAGGGCTTGCTGACCCACCGGTGGGGGCAGTTCGCCGAGGTCGCTGCTGGTCGCGACGAGGTCGTCGTTGTCCATCAGGTCGTCGGCGCGCGCACCTGCACTGCTGCACAGCAGGAGCAGGCAAAGCAGGGCGGCGGTCGGCGTGTTCATGGCGAAATCCTGGGTCGCGTGATGCGGTTGCAAGCCTTGACCCAGCCACCCGCAGGTGACTGGGCGGCAGGCTCAGAGGGTGTTCACTGGCACGGTGCGCACGGTGCCTTGGGACGAGCGGATCGTCGCGGTCGGGTTGGCCGACGGCACCACCAGCGTGTTGTTCAGCGTCAGCCGCCAGCGGCCGGTCACCGGCACCGTTGTGCTGCCCAGCGTTACCAGCCCGGTCGGCGTGGTGACCTGCACGGTGATGGTGTTGCCGGTGGTCACTGACGACGTGCCGGTGAAGTCCCAGTTGAAGCGTCCACCCGTGCGGGCCTGGACCGTTGAAGCGGTGACGGTGAAGGTTTCCGCCGCGGGTCGTGGCGACACTTGCACGGTGACCGTCGCGGGCGTCGACAGGGCGCCGAAGCTGTCCCGGGCGATGTAGGTGAAGGTCGTGGTGAATGCCGTGGTCACGCTGGCCGGCGGGGTGTAATTGACCACCGTGCCGTCAGTGCTGACCGTGCCCCGGCCGGCGGCCGGTTGGGTCAGGCTGGCGACGCCCAGCGGCACGTTGCCTTCCGGATCGGTGTCGTTGGCCAGCACGTTGATCGGGATCGCCACACCGAGGGTGGCGACGCTGTCGGCGACGGCGGTCGGTGGCCGGTTCGGCGCGACGGTGATCGTCACGGTGGCCGGGTTGGCCGAGGCCAGGCCTTTGGCATCCTGCGCCTTGTAGGTGAAGGTGGTGGTCAGCGGCGCGTTCACTACGGCCGGCGGGGTGTAGACCACGGCGGTGGTGCCGCTGAGCGCGACGGTGCCCTGGTTGGCGGCCGGTTGGGTCAACGCCGTGATGGTCAGCGGCGTGTTGCCGTCGGGGTCGCTGTCATTGGTCAGCAGGCTGAGGGTGACCGGCACGCCGAAGCTGGTGCTGCCGGTATCGGCATTACTCAGTGGCGCCTGATTTTCCCCGGTGTCCGGCGCTGTGCCGACCACTACCACGGCTTCGGTGTCAGTGCCGCCGGCGGCGGATTTCACCGTGACGCTGGGCGGTGGTTGCGTCAGGTCGGCAACGGTAATGCGTTGCAGGGTGCCGGATTTCGACAGGCGGCCATAGCCTTCGGCGACCATGTCGGGGATCGCCACTTCATCGGTCGACGTCGCTTCGATCAGCAGGCTGTGGGTGGCCCAGCTGTAGCGTGCGGTCTGCACTTTGACCACGTCGGTGAGTTTGCTCGACACGGCTGTCGGGCGCGTGGTGCCGGTCGGATTGGTCGCGGTCACGACGATCACCGCCGGCACCGCGCCTACGCCCAGACGCTGGCCGAAGAACGAACCGTCGTTGTCGCCCAGCAGGCTGGTCTGGCACGGCGTTGCCGGTGGACCGGGAAGCAACGCAATGGATTCCCGGAAACACAGAGTCGAGCTGCTGTCTGCCTTGGCAAACACCTCCGCGCGGGTACCGGCGGCTGTCCTGCGATAGGTCGCGCGATCGATTTCAACGTGGGTCTGCTGGCGGTTGTCGAGCACTTTGCCGGACAAGCTGAACAGGTTCGACTGGATGGTCCCGGCGGGGCCGGTAATGCGCACGAAGTTGGTGTTGAACGGGCTGCCGGTCACCGCTTCGTTGAGGTTCGGGTCGCCGACGAAGGTTTCGGTGGCGCCGGTGTCCGGGTTCACTTCGGTATACGGGCCGTTGACGCTGCGCAGGAACGGTCCGATGTCGCCGTTGACCGCGCCCGTGAAGTTGCCCGGCGCGCCGATGCCGATGTCGCGGGTGATATTGATCGCGCGCCGACCGGGCGTGGTGACATTGACCGTTTCGACGCCGTACGGGTGAGTGATGGTGTAGGTGCCAGCGGTAGGCACCGAGACGCGGATGCGAATGCGCGCAAAGCTTGCCTGGTCGCCATCGACCGGATTTTCCGAGGCGAACGCCGCTTCGATACCGGCCACGTACGCTTCCATTTCGTAACCGCTGTTGCCGACCTGCGCAATGGCGGTTTCGGCAAGGAACCAGAAGGCTTCCGGCGGCCAGTTATCGGGGAAGATCATCGGCTGTGCATCGTCGTAGATGCCCGGCTCGGCAAGCAGAATGCACATGTACGCCGGCGGTGTGGTGGCCGCGACGCGCGAGCTGGCGGCGCGCGACTGGCACAGTTCCATCGACAGCAGATTGTTGTCCTGATACCACATCGGGAATTTCCCGGTGGCGAAGGTGTAGGGGCCGGGGTCGACGGCGGCGAGTTGCGCATAGGCACTGCCGGTCAGCGAGAGAGCGAGCCCGAGCGCGTTGAGCGCAAAGCGTGGCCACTTGTTCATGATGCCTCCTGATGCGGATCTGGGCATGTGAGCGTTCATTGCACGATGACCACTTCTTCGGTATCGCTGCCGCCGTTGGACGACGTCACCCGAACTTTGGCCGGTGGTATCGGCGAGATCCCGGTGGCCAGGGTTTTCACCGCGCCGTCACCGCCCAGAGCACCGATGGCGGCGCCGCTGACCGAACTGGCGGTGAGCACCGGCGGCGAGGTTTCGTCGCTGGTCGAGGCCACCAGGGTCAGTTGCCCGGAGCTGAGGCTGTACTCGGCGCGCTGGATCACCACCAGGTCGGTCAGCGTCATTGGCAGCGTGGTCGGCGTGCTGGTAGCGATCGCCAGGTGGTTATCGGCGGTCACTTGCAGAGTGGTCGGCAAGGTCGGGTTGGCCGACGATTGTGCGTACCAGGCACCGGTCGAATTGGCTTCGGTCATGTTGATCAGCGGCGTGCTGCTGGTGATGACCGCGGTGCCGGGGGCGGGTGGGGCGAGCACGAACACGTCCTGCTGGGCCACCGGCGCACTGGTGCCGGCCTTGCGTGAGTAGGTGCTGCGCTGGGTGATCATTGGCGTTGGCCGTACCACCGTGGACAACTTGCCGGACACCGCAAACGTGGTTGCGCGCAGGTCCAGGCCGTTAGGGCCTTCGATGCGCACGAAATTGGTGTTGAACGGGCTGCCGGTCACCGCTTCGTTGAGATTCGGGTCGCCGACGAACTGCTCGGCAGCCCCGCTGACCGGGTTGGTTTCGGTGTACGGGCCGTTGACGCTGCGCAGGAACGGGCCAATGTCGCCCTTGAGCGCGCCGTCGTAGGTTTGCGGCGTGCCGATGCCGATGTCGCGGGTCATGTTGATCGCGCGGCGGCCGGGGGTGTCGATGTTGAACACGTCGACGCCATACGGGTGGGTGATGACATAGGTGCCGGCGGTCGGCACATCGACGCGAATACGGATCCGCGCGAAGCTGACCTGATCGCCTTCCACCGGTTCTTCGGCGGCGAAGGCGGCCTCGATGGCGCTGACGTAACCGAGGTCGATACCGCGAGCGGCATCGACGATGGCGGTTTCGCCAGTGAACCAGAACGCTTCGTCGGGAAAGTTGCTCGGGAAGACGATCGGTTGCGCGTCGTCGAAAACGCCGGGCGTCGGCAACAACGAGCACATGTACGACGGCGCGCCGGGCGTGCTCGGAACCCGCGAACTGAGCGCCTTGGACAGGCACAAGTCCAGGGTCCGGCCGTGCGAATCCTGATACCAGCCGGCGAAACCGCCGTTGGCCGGCGTGTACGGACCGGGGTCAACAGCAAACAAAGCGGCCTGGGCGATGCCGTGGGCCAGAGCGCTCACGACCAGGACGGTCGCGGTTTTGGACAGTAAAGGGTGCATGAGTTAATCCCTCTATCAGAGTACCTGCCCCTTGGGGATGGGTCAGTTGCAACGGCCTGTACACCTTCCATGCCAAGGTGCGGTGGATGGGGCGCAGAGGGCCGGAATAGAAGCGTCGGCGCGCAGGAGAGCGAAGTTTTGGTTCGACGGGGAAAGGGCGTCAGTCCCCAGAGTTGGGGACGTTGGGGATGAATGCCGAACCACTGCCGGATGATCAACCTGTGGGAGCGAGCCTGCTCGCGAAAGGGACCTCCCGGGAGGCATAGGTCGACCGACCCTACGCCTTCGCGAGCAGGCTCGCTCCCACAGAGATTGCCCACAGGATTGATGGGTATTCGGAAAAACCGGGCCGCTGTCCCCGCATCCGGGCAAACCCCCAGCGGTGGGCTATAACCAATAGGGACGTCTCGGGAAGTCGCGGCCATGAACATGCAGTCGAAATTGCTTGCGCTTGACGAGGGCAAGCTTCGCTCGGGCGCGCGCGGGCGGCCATTCAACCTTTTGCGCTGGTTTTCATTGATCAGCATGGCGGTAATCGGCACCGTGGCCGTGGCCCTCGGCACCGTGTCGACCCGCTTTGTGATCGAAGAAAGCGTGCAGCGCGACGCCTTGCTGACCGCGCAATTCATCCAGGCCATCGCTTCGGCGGAAGTGCGCCACGTCGCGATTCCCAACATCCGCACCATGGGTGAATTGCTCGATCCGCGCCAGGACAAGGATTTCCCCGATGTCGATCCGCAGGCCCGGGCCGGTGCGCGCGGGGAATTTCTCGATCACATCGAACATTTGCCAGACGTGATTCTCGCCAATATCTATGCCCCGGACCGCATGGTGATCTGGTCGACCAACCCGGCGCTAATCGGCACCAGCATCCATGCCGACGACGATCTCGATCGCGCCTTCGATGAAAAAATCCCCGTGTCAGCCAGCTATCACAACGTCGACAAGGCCCGCGAGGAACAGAAATTCGTCACGCCGCCGGACTATATTTTCATCGAGAACTACATTCCGCTGTTCGACGCGGAGGGCAAGAACGTCACGGCGATGGTCGAGATCTACAAGGAACCCAAGGACCTCATCGCCCGAATGGAGCGCGGCCTGGCACTGATCTGGCTGGCCACGGCGCTCGGCGGTGGGCTGATTTATCTGGGCTTGTACTGGATCGTGCGGCGCGCAGCGAAATTACTCGCCGCGCAGCAAAGACAACTGATCGCCAATGAAACCTTTGTCGCGCTGGGCGAAATGTCCTCGGCCGTGGCGCACAGCCTGCGCAATCCGCTGGCGACGATTCGCTCCAGTGCCGAACTGGCGCTGGAGTTCGATGCGGGCCCGGCAGAAAAGAACATCAAGGACATCATCGGCCAGGTCGACCGCATGTCGAAGTGGGTCCGCGAGCTGCTGCAGTCGCTGCGTCCGCTCAACGACGACCCGGAGCCGGTCAACCTCGTGGCCACGCTGCATGAGACCCTGGTCGCCTTCGAACAGCAGATCGCCCGAGCCGGAGTGAAGGTGGTGTTCCAGCCGCAGAGTACGCCGATGGTGCTCAGCCAGGCGGTGCAACTGACGCAGATCCTCAACAGCTTGCTGGCCAACGCGCTGGAGGCGATGGACAAGGGCGGCACGCTGACCGTCAGTCTCGAGTCGAGCAACGACCGCGACGTGTGCGTGGTGCTCAGCGACACTGGCAAAGGCATGAATGAAGAACAGCGGAGCATGGCGTTCCGGCCGTTTTTCACCACCAAATCGGGCGGCCTCGGGGTCGGCCTGGTGCTGGTCAAACGCATCATGGAACGCTTCGGCGGGGGCGTGACCCTGAGCAGCCGCGAAGGCGAGGGCACTACGGTGCGTCTGGCATTTCACCTGGTGCCGTGAGCGCAAAAGGTTTTCTGAACTTTCCCCAGCAGTGGGTGTCAAGCCCCGGTCACCGGGGAGTGGGGAAAGCCGCAGCGCCGGCAAGTCCCTGTAACAACTGGAAATAAATTCTTGGCGCACTCGTTGCAAAACACCATCACCCCTTCCTGAATGAGGCGGCTGGTGATGGACACAACAATGCGTGACCCAAGCAATATCTTCCTGCTGACGCCGCTGAGCCTGTTTGTGCTCGCAACCTTCGGCACCGTGGCCGTGGTTCAAGCGAGCCCGATCGACGACGAAAGCCAGCCCGAAACCTCCGATCCGTCGGCTTACTATGACGAATCGGCGGACCGTGCCGGGGCGCTCAACGGCATTCTGACCATGCCCGAGGCCAACGAAGATTCCTTCGACCTGCCTGACGGCATCAAAGGCACCCGCGCCACGATGCGTTTGGAAAACGTTCTGCCGCCGTCGATCCAGACCAGTTTCAACTACCCCACCAATGGCAAGCCGAGCCCGCTCTACGGTGCGCAGCCATTCACTCAGCAACTGCTGCTGTTCGAAGAATTCGGCCCGGAAAAACTTGATCCGACCACGCCGGCCGCACCCTTGCCTTTCCCGCCGGCGGCCATCGGCCCGGCACCGGCGCAAGACCCCAACAACATCGCCCGTAGCGCACCGCCCGGCAGCGCGCTCGATGCGTTTCTGCGGCAACCGGGGCTGACCCCGTTTCCCAGCCAGTTCGCCAATGTCGTCGACCGCAACCCGTGGCAGGCGCAGATCGAGGTGTTCCTCAACCGGCACATCGGTTCGTCCGCCGAGGGCCGGCCACCGGGCAAAGGCTGGGCTCACCAGCGCTGGAACGAGTTTTACCCGCAAGCGGCCTACAAGACCGTACAGACCGGGGCCCGGCTCAACGGTGGCCTGCGTGACAGTCGGCAGATGCACGGCTATGCCATGGGCGAATTCGGCCCTGGAGGCCTGTACCACAACGTTGCCGGCATCCCGGCGACCGACGGCACCGCCAAAGGCGTCGACACGCGTTTTCACCCGAACATGCCGGTACAGAATCACAACGCCGTGTGGACGTTCGACGGCACGCTGCCGCCGAAACTGTTGATGGTGCGCTACGGCCAACCGGTGATGATGCGCCACTACAACGGCTTGCCGATCGATCCTTCGGCCAACCGCGGTTTTGGTTTGCACACCATCAGTACCCACGAGCACAACGGCCACGCGCCGGCGGAAAGCGACGGCTTTGCCAACGCGTTCTTCTTCCCGGGGCAGTTCTACGACTATCGCTGGCCGATCCAGCTGGCCGGTTACGACAGCATCAACACCAAGGCTGAAGATCCGCGTGCTGCGTTTCCTTGTGCAGCGGGCGAAACCCTGTGGGTCAACGACGTTGTGCCGAGCAAGAAGACCTGCGATCACGGCACCATCAAGATCCGCGGCGACTGGCGCGAAACCATGAGCACCCACTGGTTCCACGACCACATGCTCGATTTCACCGCGCAGAACGTCTACAAGGGCAACGCGGCGATGATGAATTACTACAGCGCCTTGGATCGTGGCAACGAGGCGGTGG
Source organism: Pseudomonas retamae (assembly GCF_043496865.1). NCBI lineage: Bacteria > Pseudomonadati > Pseudomonadota > Gammaproteobacteria > Pseudomonadales > Pseudomonadaceae > Pseudomonas > Pseudomonas retamae. Next base: position 400,224 of record NZ_JBIEIL010000002.1, on the reverse strand, counting down.
ACGACGGCGTCAACCTGCGCTTGCCCAGCGGCAGCGCCTTGCCGTGGGGCAACCGTGACTACGACGTTAACCTGGTGTTCGCCGACAAGGCCTGGGATCAGGAAGGCCAGTTGTGGTTCAACCCGTTCAACACCGACGGTTTCCTCGGCGATCAGGTGCTGGTCAACTGGCAGTGGAAACCGACCCTCGATGTACGCGCGCGCAGCTATCGCTTCCGCATGCTCAACGGTTCGGTGTCGCGCTACTTCAAACTGGCGCTGGTGCGGGAAATCAAAGGCACCGGCGGCGAGTTTCAGGGGCCGAAAAACTCCGGCGTGTCCTATAGTCGTGTGCCGTTTCACATGATTGCCAACGACGGCAACATCATGGAACACAGCGTCCCGTTCGACGGCAGCATGGACCTCGACGCCGACGGCGATAAGCAGAACCACAACGCGATCCTGCCGACCCAGGGCATCGCCGAGCGCTTCGACATCATTGTCAATTTCTCGAAAAACGGCATCAAACCGGGCGACAAGCTGTTCTTCGTCAACCTGCAGGCCCACGACGACGGCAAAGGCCCGAAAGAGCCGATTCCGTTGGGTGAGGTCCTGTCAGAGAAATACCTCGCAGTGCTCAAACCGACCAGCAAGGGGCCGCAGTGGGACCGTGGCGATCCAGCGGTGGGCAAGGTCCTGCAGCTCAACGTCAAGGCCTACACCGGGCAGGATCTGGCGATGAATCCGGCAGCCTACGAACCGGCCAAACCGGGCAAGGCCGAAGGGCTGGTGATGATCCCGCTCAAACTGCACCGCGACAACGTTGCCGACAAGGCGCTGCTGGCCAAGGCCCGGCACCGGACCTTCACGTTCGGCCGCTCGGACGGCACCGATGAAGCACCGTGGACGGTGAAGACCGATGGCGGCTTCGGCTTCCACATGGACCCGCGCCGGCTGAACGCCTCGACGCAATTGTCCAGCGGCCCGACCGATGCCGGCGTGGCCGGGTTCGGCACCCTTGAGGTATGGAACATCAAGGCCGGCGGTACAGGCTGGAGCCATCCGGTCCACGTGCACTTCGAGGAGGGGATCATCCTCAGCCGTGGCGGCAAGGCCCCGCCGGAATGGGAAAAATGGGCGCGCAAGGACGTCTATCGCATCGGCTCGGAAAAGGACGGTCTGGACAGTGTCGAGATGGCAATCAACTTCCGCGAATTCGCCGGGACCTACATGGAGCACTGTCACAACACCCAGCATGAAGACAACTCGATGCTGCTGCGCTGGGACCTGGAGAAACCTGGTCAGCTGCAACTGATGCCGACGCCGCTGCCCAGCTGGGACGGGGTGCGCTACGTCAACTCCGCCGCGCTGCCAACCTTCCGCAGTGGTGACGGGTTCGGCCCGCAAGTGGTGGTCAAGCCATGAACCGCCGGCACGCTGATCGTCCTGTGCAGAACCCGCGCTCCCGGGCGCTGGGCTTGCACCTGGTGTTGGTGCTGGTGGTCTCTGTGCTGGCCAGCCGTGTGCTGCTGGCTCATGAGGCCAGCAGCGCCGAGCCGGCCGCCGCCAGCGAATCCGCCACCCCGTGGGGTGGCGACTATTTCCCCAACACCCTGCTGACCGACCAGGACGGTCGGCAGGTGCGTTTCTTCGACGACCTGATCAAGAACAAAGTGGTGGTAATCAATTTCATCTTCACCTCGTGCAGCGACTCCTGTCCGCTGGAGACCGCACGCTTGCGCCAGGTGCAGAAATTGCTCGGCGATCGGGTCGGGCAGGACATTTTCTTTTACTCGATCAGCATCGATCCGCTAAGCGACACCCCCGCAGTGCTCAAGGCCTATGCGCAGCGCTTCAAAGTCGGCCCCGGCTGGAAATTCCTCACTGGCGAGTTCGCGGACGTCACCGACCTGCGCAAGAAGCTCGGCCTGTTCATCGACGGCGTCGACAACGGCCGCACCAAGGATCACAACCTCAGCCTGATCGTCGGCAACCAGAGCACCGGGCGCTGGATGAAAGCTTCGCCGTTCGAAAATCCGTGGATTCTCGCCGATCAGCTGGCCAACACTCTGCAAAACTGGAAACAGCCCAGCAGCGGAGAAAGCTACGCCGATGCCCCGCAAATCCGTCCACCGAGTAATGGCGAGGAGCTGTTCCGCACCCGATGCGCCTCTTGTCACAGCCTCGGCCCGCAGGACGGCCAGGGCATCGGCATGCGCAGCATCGGCCCGGACCTGATCGGTGTTACGCAGCACCGTGACCCGACGTGGCTGAACCGCTGGATTCGCGAACCGGATCGCTTGCTGGCGGAAAAAGACCCGATTGCCCTGCAACTGTACGAACAATTCGAGCGAATCCCGATGCCCAACCTGCGCCTCGACGAGCAGTCGGCGCAGGCGATCATCGAATTCCTCAGCGCCGAAACCGAGCGTCAGCAAACGTCGAACAAGGCCTTGGCCGACGGTGCGCTGGCGCCAATAACACCGGGCGACAGCGCCGCGACGGTCAGTCATATGCAATAGCGGCGAAATAACATTATTGAAGCGTGTGTCGCGGTCAGAGCCACCTACACTGATGGCTGTGACCGGCCCGATTACCCCAATCCAGGGGATTGCCATGCAGCGACTGCAAGCACAAGAAACCACTGCGCCGCACGCCTCGGCAGCAGGCAAGGGCTGGCGCGAACAGTTCAATCTGCTGCGCTGGTTTTCCCTCGCCAGTTTTTTCATCATCGCCGCCGTCGCACTGGGGCTCGGTTACGTCTCGACGCGTTTTGTGGTCACCGAAAGCGTCGAACGCGACGCCTTGCTCACCGCGCAATTCGTCCAGGCCATCGGCGCTGCGGAAATGCGCCACGCCAACATCAGCCCGGCGCGCACCATGGGGGAAATGCTCGATCCGCGTCAGGACGGCAACTACGCCGACGTTGAGCCGGGGGCGCATGCGGCGGCCCGCGCCGAGTTTCTTGATCACGTTGCGCACCTGCCGGACATGTTGCTGGCCACTGTCTATGCGCTGGATCGCACGGTGATCTGGTCGACCAACCCGGAACTGATCGGCGTGCGCATCGAGGATGACGACGAACTCGACGAGTCGTTCGAAATGAAGGTGCCGGTGTCGTCGAGCTACCACAAGATCGACGAGGAAAAACCCGAGCAGCGCCTGCTGCGCGAGCCGAAATACCTGTTCATCGAGAACTACATTCCGATGTTCAACGCCGACCAGAGCAAGGTCATCGCCATGGTCGAGGTATACAAGGAGCCGGCGGATCTGGTCGATCGCATCGACCGCGGTTTCGCCTCGATCTGGGCGGCGACGTGTTTTGGCGGTGCGGCGATCTTTCTGGCGCTGTTCTGGATCGTGCGGCGGGCGGCGAAACTGCTGCAGAGCCAGCAGCAACAACTGATCAGCAACGAAACCTTCGTCGCCCTCGGCGAGATGTCCTCGGCAGTGGCGCACAGCCTGCGCAATCCGCTGGCAACCATCCGTTCCAGCGCCGAACTGGCCCAGGAAATCGCCAGCCCCGGCGCGCAGCGCAACATCGGCGACATCATCAGCCAGGTCGACCGCATGTCGCGCTGGGTGCGCGAACTGCTGGTGTCGCTGCGGCCGATGAGTGACGACGGCGAGGCGGTGGATTTGCTGATGGCGGTCGAGGACACCATTGGCGCTTTCGATGCCTTGATCAAGCGCAGCAACGTCGAGGTGCGCTTCCAGGCGCAGAGCTGCCTGCCGGTGCTCAGCCAGAAAGTCCTGCTCACGCAAATCCTCAACAGTCTGTTTGCCAATGCGCTGGAAGCCATGCCCAAGGGCGGGGTGCTCAGCGTCGACTTCGAATCACCGCAACCGGACCGTGTGCGCATGACCCTCAGCGACACCGGCAAGGGCATGAGCGCGCAGCAGCAACTGTTGGTGTTCAAACCGTTTTTCACCACCAAGCAGGGCGGCCTCGGCGTCGGTCTGGCGTTGGTCAAACGCATCATGGAGCGTTTTCAGGGCTCGGTCGTGCTGACCAGCCGCGAGCAGGAGGGAACCCGCGTCAGTCTCAACTTCAAAGTGGCATCGGGAGGGGAATATGGAACACAGCATTCTGCTGGTCGAGGATGACGAACTGCTGGCCGAAAATATTCAGACCTACCTGGAGCGCAAGGACTTCGAGGTGACCGTCTGCCATTCGGCTGAAGACGCGCTGGAGCAATTGAACAGTTACATGCCGGACATCGTGCTCACCGACAACTCGCTGCCGGGCATGAGCGGTCACGATCTGATCCAGAAGCTGCGCATCAGCGCGCCGGATCTGAAAGTGATCATGATGACCGGTTACGGCAACGTTGAAGATGCCGTGGTGGCGATGAAGGAGGGCGCCTTTCATTACGTCACCAAGCCGGTTGCGTTGCCGGAGCTCAAACTGCTGCTCGACAAGGCGCTGGCCACCGAGCGGCTGGAGCGCACGCTGTCGTTCTATCAGGAACGTGAAGCGCAGAAATCCGGGGTGCAGGCACTGATCGGCGACTCGCCACCCATGCAGTACTTGAAGAACACCATCGGTCAATTGCTCGACGCCGAGCGGCGCATGGCCAACACCGATCTGCCGCCGGTGCTGGTCGAGGGCGAAACCGGCACCGGCAAGGAACTGGTGGCCCGCGCGCTGCACTTCGACGGCCCGCGCAGCAAAGGCCCGTTCATCGAATTCAACTGCGCCTCGATCCCGTCGAATCTGGTCGAGTCGGAGCTGTTCGGCCATGAAAAAGGCGCGTTTACCGACGCCAAGGATCGCCGGGTCGGGCTGGTGGAAGCGGCGGACGGCGGCACGCTGTTTCTCGACGAGATCGGCGAAATGGATTTGCTGTTACAGGCCAAGATCCTGAAGTTGCTGGAGGACCGCACCATTCGCAGGGTCGGTTCGGTGAAGGAGCGCAAGGTCAATCTGCGGGTGATCAGCGCGACCAACTGCAACCTTGAGCAGATGGTCCAGCAGGGTAAATTCCGCCGTGATCTGTTTTTCCGCCTGCGGATCATTTCGATCAAGGTGCCGCGCCTGTACGCGCGTGGTGATGACATTCTGCAGCTGGCGCGGCACTTCCTCGCCAGCCACGGCAAGCGCTATGGCAAACCTGATCTGCACTTCAGCCAGCAAGCCGAGGAGCTGCTGCTCAGTTACACCTGGCCGGGCAACGTGCGCGAGCTGCGCAACATGCTCGAACAAACCGTGCTGCTGGCGCCGAGCGACACCATCGCCGCGCATCAGCTCAATGTGTGCATGAGCCTGGTCGACGAGCCGCCCATGCATATGCACGAAGTGCCGACCCATTACGAACCACGGCCGGCGAGCAATACCGAATCGATGAACCTGCCGGAAGTCGAACGCGACATGGTGCGCAAGATGCTCGACAAGACCGACTGGAACGTCACCAAATCCGCGCGCCTGCTGGGCCTGAGCCGCGACATGCTGCGCTACCGCATCGAAAAGCTCGGCCTCGCCCGGCCGGACAAGCGGCAGTGGTAAAGCAGATGCAGCGCATCGTCCCTGTGGGAGCGAGCCTGCTCGCGAAGAGGCCGTGTCAGGCTGTATCAATTCTGACTGACACACCGCCTTCGCGAGCAGGCTCGCTCCCACAATGGTTTTGTGCCCGGCCTGCTGGTGTGGATGCAGCAGGATTATTCTGTGCCTGCAGAAGATTTCGAATCAGGATCAATGCTGCTGCCGGCTCAAACACTCCAGCACACACGTCGGATCCAGCACCTCGTCATTCACATAAATCCCGCGCTCGGCATCGTAGGTGCGGATAAACACCCGCACCGTCGCATCCGCCACGGTCGGCAATTGCGAATCGGTAAACTCCTGGCCTCCTGGCAGGACGATAAAGTCTGCCGGCGCGGTGTCCTCGTAAGGCCTGGGCGGCGTAGCGTTCAGCGAATACGGGGCAGGGTGGGCAAAGGGCTGGTTGGGCCCGTAGTAAATGAAATTGCTGTCCAGCGCTTGCGCCTCAGTGGCGAGCAGACAGCCAATCAACAGCAGCCGTTCGTACTTTTGCATGGCGGCACCTGCGAATGCGGTTTTCCCCAAGGCTGTTAACTATAGCCGTGATACCGCTTACAAGTTTGCAACACGGCCGATTGCCAGGCTGATCTAGACTCTGCCCCGCTCAATCACGAGCATTGTCTGGAGAGCGCCATGGAAGTGCCCGAAAACAAAAGAGCCATCGAGAGCAATCGACAGGCCTGGAATGATTCCGCTCAGCACCATCAGAATTCGCCGGACTGGCAGGCCTTGCTCCGCGACGTCGCGCAGGCGGACTTTTCCTGTCTCGACGCCACCCTCAGCGGTTTGCTGGACGTCAACGGCAAGGATGTAATTCAACTGGGCTGCAATAACGGCCGAGAAAGCCTGTCGCTGTTTGCCCTGGGGGCGCGCAGTGTGGTCGGCGTCGATCAGTCGGCAGCCTTCCTCGAACAGGCCCGCGCGCTGAATGCTCGCTCACCGCATCATGCCGAGTTTGTCGAAAGCGATATCCATCATTTGTCTGCGTCATTGCATAACCGGTTTGACGTCGCCCTGATCACTATCGGCGTTCTCAACTGGATGCCCGACATTGGTGAGTTTTTTCGTCATGTCGCGCAGGTGCTGAAACCGGGTGGCAAGCTGGTGATCTACGAGATCCATCCGTTTCTGGAAATGCTCGATCCGGCCGGCGAAGACCCTTACCGCCTCGCCAGCTCGTACTTTCGCGCCGCGCCGTTTGTGCAGCAAGAGCCGATTGTCTACGTCGGCAAGATTGAACAGCAGGCGGCGAAGTCGTACTGGTTCGTGCACACCCTCGGCGCGATTTTCAGCGGGGTGATCGGGGCAGGGTTGAATGTTGCGCACTTCAGGGAATATGCGCATTCGAATCGGGAAGAGGTGTATGACCGCTATCTGAATCGAGAGGCGCAGATGCCGATGTGTTTTACCCTGGTGGCGAGCAAGGTCTGAGGATCTTTATTGCGGGGACTGGGCTCTTCGCGAGCAGGCTCGCTCCCACAAAGAACTGGCGCTGTGCGCGAGACCAATGTGGGAGTCTGCTCGCCAAGAGATCCAGGGTCGCATCAGAACTCAGGAAGCCGAGTGATTGATCACATGCCCCGGTTGTGCGCAAAGGTCCATGCCGAGGGCATGAATCACTTTCAGAACTGTATCGAAGCGCGGTTTTGCACCCGGCGCGAACGCCTTGTACAGACTCTCGCGGCCCATGCCTGAGCTTTTGGCTATCTGCGTCATTCCACGGGCCTTGAGCACATGGCCGATCGCGCGAAGGAACTCCTCGTTATCTCCGTCAGCGAGTACCTGAGACAGGTATTCGCTGATGGCTTCGTCGCTGTCCAGCATTGATGCCATGTCGAAATTGGTTAAAGCCTGACTCATGGTCATACCTCCTTGGCCATTTTTTGTGCGCGGAGGATGTCTGCGCTTTGTGAAGATTTGTCGCCTCCGGCCAGCAATATGATCACTGCACCGTTGCGTATCGTGAAATACACCCGGTAGCCTGGGCCGACATCCAGGCGCATTTCAGAGACTCCGTCACCTACCGACTTGGCATCGCCGAGATTGCCGGTTGACGCCCGATCGATACGCCGGGCGATGGCCACTTTGGCCCGAAGGTCTCGTATCGAGCGGTGCCAAGCCTGGAAGGTTGCGGTTTGCTGAATAAGATAAGTCATAACTTGACTGTATCCAAGTAGATACGGTTAAGCAGTCAGCCAGGTCTGTAGTGAATGTTGGAGATTTCGTCGGTGAATGTAGGCAAGAAAGCAATGGCTTGTGGGAGCAGCGAGTGTGGCTACCGGCTTCATCACGAGCGGGCTTGATGGCCCAGCTATCCCTGTGGATGTACTCGGTTGCGCTGTGGGCCTCCGGGCGATGGCTTTTTTTCAGGCGCTGAATTTTGGTTGCTGTGTACATATCCGTTGCTTCGGGTGCTGCGGCTGGCGGTTTCGCCTGACGGCGACTCACTTTTTTTCAAACGCCAAAAAAAGTAAGCAAAAAACGCTTGCTCCTACGTACGGCCCTCGCAGGCTCGGGTTCCTTCGCTGCGGGATCGATCCGGGCGCAGCGGCTACGGTTTGCTGCGCTGCACCTCCTTCCGCTGTGTCTGGCTACGCCAGACGGTCGCTGCGCTCCCACGCCCGGATCAATCCCTCCACTCAGCCTTCCGACGTCGCCGGTGACGCAAGATCAAGATCAAGAGCACGCGAGCTAACGCTCATTGTTGAGTGGTTAGAAGCGGGTGGTTGGCTTGGGATTTCGGTGGATTCGCCCCTCACCCCAGCCCTCTCCCCCAGGAGAGGGAGCCAATCTGCTTTGGCTTTGAAAATCGCGTACAACTCGGTATTTCAGGCCGGCGCACCTCGCCCAAACACCACGATCAGTTCCCTCTCCCTCCGGGAGAGGGCTAGGGTGAGGGGCTTTTGATTTTCAGGCTGAGTTCAAGCAGCTGCCTGACCTCCGCCATCGCCAGCAGGCTGGCTCCCAAAGGTTGACGACGCTCCAACTGAAAAAATGCGATCAAACTGTGGGAGCTTGCCTGCAAGCGATGGCGGCCGGGAGGCCGCCGCCACTTCGAGATGAATTACGCCTGCGCCGCCGCGCTGACAACGGGCTGCCGGGGTTTGCGCAAGGGTTCCAGGCGTGACCCTTCGTAGTGGGTTTCGCGGAAAAACTTCCAGCGGCCGAACAGGCAGTAAACGTGTTGCACGCGCCCCTGTTCCTGATAACCCATGCGGATGTGCAGTTTCAGCGCGGGAATATTGTGTGTTTCGCACACATCGACGACCTTGTTGCAACCCTGCGCCGCCATGGCTTCCCACAGCGCAACCTGCACGTCCACCGACAAGCTGCTGCCGAAATAGGCGCGGATCATCTCGCCGCCGAATTCGAAGAATTCACCCGGTTTGACCGGGAAGGTGCAGCCGTAATAGTGCCGGTCGTGGTAGTCGCGGGTGCTGCCCCAGATGAAACCCACCGCATGTCCCTCAGCGTCCAGGTACATGTGCCCGGTGTGGCCCTCGGCGGCGAGTTCGGCCATGGTGCCGACGCGATCGCCGAAGTGTTTGCTGAACGCGATGGCGTTCTGCGGGGTAATGTCGACTTTGCGCAGCCCGTTGTAAGGGCGCAGCTTGTGCGGCGGCACCGGGCTGACCAGGTCGCGCTCCATCCACAACAGTTCCCAATGGAAGAACACGTAGCGTTTCCACAACGTGCCGAAGGTCCGGCCCAGGCCTTTTTGTCTGATGCGTTCTTGCAGTTTTTCAATGATGCTCATGTTGCCCCTCCTGGGTCTAAGCCCGGGTGTTGTGGTGGGTGCCCTGCGTTGTTGTGTCAGTACCGTGGTGATTCATTCCGGCGCCAAGGTCGGCGTAAGAGATGCGCGCAACCCCTTTCAAGCCTTGTTCCAGGACCTGACTCAGGGACTCCCCGGGGTCGAGATAGGCATCGCCGAAATCGATGCCGAGCCGGGTCGGGTGAGCGACGATTTCCAGCACGCCGTCTGCCGGCATCGCGCCCTGGCGCAAATCCGTCGGCGTGCAGACGTAGTCGGCGGTGACGCCGGCGAGGCCGCGCAAACGCCTGTTGAGCAAGCCCTTGAATACGCGCTTGGGCAGGTTGAGGTTCTGCCCCAGGTTGCGCGCCAGGCGAATCGGCACGCCGTGCTGCGCGGCGAAGCGCGCGACGATTTCGCCAATCGGCCAGATGTTGTGTACGTGCTGATGCGAGTCGATATGGCTGGGGCGCAGGCCGTGGTCGACACAGTGCTGCCACTGCGCCTGCAATTCCTGGCGCACCGCCGCGCGATCCTCTCGCCCAAGCCACAGGCTGTGGCGCGGCAGGCTCAGGTCGAACACGCCGAAGTCGTCACAAAAGGTGCGCCGAGCCAGAATCGCCTGGCTCAAGGGCCGTCCGTAAGTCAGGTTGAAATGCAACCCGATCCGCCCTTCGAGCCGCGGATTGCGCGCCATGGCGCACGCGGCTGCGAACGCCGGCATGTTGGCCATCGCCGTGGCCGAGCTGATGAGACCGGCCTGAAACGCGGCGAAGATCACTGCGTTTTCGTTGGGGCTGAGACCGAAGTCATCAGCGTTGACTATGACTTGGCGAGGCATGTTCGCCCTCCGTGGTGATCGCGACAGGTTGAACGACGGGTGCAGGTTTGCGCGCGCGTTTGGCGCGCCATTGCTGTACCAAGGGTTTGCACCGATACCACAGGCGCAGCGCCAGCCCGAGCGCCAAGCCACTGGGGCGCCACGAGTAGAAACTCCAGCGCCAGTGTTCCAGTTGCCCGGTCATGCGTTCGTGCAGTTGATGGGTGGAGTTTTCCAGGCTGACGCGCGAGGCGTCGATCCAGCGCCAATGCTCGTCCAGGCCCCAGCGGATCCATTCTTCGAGCAACACTCGACCGCTGCCCAGATCGGCGTACTGCGGCAGGAACGCGAGGTTGTAATCGTAGAGCCGGCCCTGTTCGAGCAGGCCGAGGCGATAGCTGATGCAGCGGCCGTTCAATTCCAGCATCACCACCCGCACCAGACCTTGGCCGGCGAGGGCGGTGAAGGCGCGTTCGACCCATTGGCGGCTCAGCGGCGTGGCGAAAATCCCCACGCCTTCGTCACCTTTCCAGCTCACCGCTTCGACTTCGCTGATGATCCGTAGCAGCGGTCCCATGCTCATCGCGTCCGGAGTGATCCGGCGTACCTCGGCGCCACACGCGGCAATCCGCTTGCGTGCCCGGCGCAGCTTGTAGCGCGGATCGCCGGAGACTTCCTGATGATCGGCCTCGCTGATCAGATGCACCGGCACCCGGCAGCTCAAGCGCCGCTCGGCGGTGGAACTGTGTGCCATCCATTCGGTGAGGGCGCTTTCGGCGCCGACCGGCTCGGACAACTCGTTGAGTTGCAGCAAGGCATGGGGCAGGCGCTGACGAATCAACACCAACGCCTGACGCATGTCATCGCCGCCGAGCAACGACAGCAAGGCCAGGCGATCGGCCAACGGATAACCCAAGTGATGCAGCACGCTAAAGGGCAGCCCGGCAAAGCGTTCGCGACCCGCCACCAGCGGCAGGCACAGGCGCAATTGGTCCGCGTCCCAACCGAGCAGAACATGCAGGCGCTGATTCTCGCCCAGAGCCTGCTCGGCCGCGCACAACCAGCCGAGATGGTTGAACGGCGTGTGGTCGGTCACACGCAGGCGCAGCGCCTCGTACGCGGTGGCCGGGAAGTCGGCGGCGCACAGCGAAGTGCGCCATTCGAATCGCATCACCATAGGTTCAGGTCGCCGTGGCTGTGACAGGTGGACGGGAGGGTTTGCGCAGCGCGTCCAGGCGCGAGCCGCTGTAGCGGGTTTCGCGGTAGAAGCGCCAGCGGCCGAACAGCGTGTAGATATTCATGATCCGCTGCTGTTCGGTATAGCCCATGCGCAGATGCAGCTTGAGCGCCGGGATGTTGTGGAACTCGCAGACGTCGACGACTTTGTTGCAACCTTGTGCGGCCATGGCTTTCCACAGCTCCAGTTGCAGGTCAACCGACAGCTCGGTGCCCCAGTAGGCGCGGGCCAGTTCGCCGCCGAATTCGAAGAATTCGCCGGGCTTTACCGGGAACAGGCAGCCGTAGTAATGCCGATCAAAATAATCGCGCGGCGTACCCCAGATGAACGCCACGGCATCGCCTTGGTCGTCGACGTGCATGTGCCCGGTGTGACCTTCCCGGGCCAGTTCGGCCATGGTCCCGACACGGTCGCCGAAGTAGCGCGCGAAGGCGCTGGCGTTGTCTGCGGTGATCTTCTTCACCCGCAGCGGCGGGTAAGGTTTGAGGCTGTGCGGCGGTACCGGGCTGACCAGGTCGCGCTCCATCCACAGCAGTTCCTGATGGGCAAAAAAGTAGTGTTTGCCGATTTTGCCCAGCGTGTTACGAAGGCCTTTGCGGCGAATATGAGCGGTGAGTTTTTGCCAGACATCCATGATTGTTTCTCCAGATGAGGTCGCCTTGCGCGGCGCAAGGCTCGCGGGGCAGAGCATCAAAGGGCGGCTCATGAAGCGCTCCAGTTCAGGGCAAACAGGGTCTGCCCCGGCAATTCGAAACGCACGCGCCCGTTTTCACAGGCAAACGGTGCGTCGCGGCTGCGATTGTCGGCGCCGAAATAACGCAGGGCGCCCTTGTTCAGCGGGCACCTGGCGCCGCTCAGATCGACGCGTTGCAGGCGCGTGCCTTTGTTCACGCCGAGCAGGCTACGCTGCGCGTCATCGGCCATCGCCAGCACATCGACTTCAAAGGCGTCGTTGTCCAGTTGCAGCACTTGCCGCAGCCAGTGCTGTGCAATGAATTGTTGCGCCAGGCCCACCGGTTTCAACTCGACGCGATCGTCGCCGAGTACGCGCAGCATGCCTTTGGGGTACTGCGGTTCATCGGCAGCCTGGAACCAGTTGAGCATGGTCAGCAAGCCATCCTGCGAGGCGTTGATCACCACCGAGGCCCACCACAGCGAGGTATAGTGGGTTTCCTGATCGTAAGGGCTGAGGCTGGAGCCGCTGGACAGGTTGGTCTGGTCGAGCAGCAAGGCCTTGCGCGGCTGACCCTTGGCGTCAAGCCCGACCAGTTCAGCGGCGCGGCGCACGCTGTCGCGGTAGACACGGGTGGCGAGCAGGTCGCGAATCATCCATTCATGCCAGGCCAGTGCGTCGACCTGATCGGCGGATTCGCTGAGCAAGCGCCGCGCCCAGTCGATGCCGCGCTTGTCTGCGGCGTTCTCGGCAAACGGCCCGTTGACCAGCCGCGAGCTGGCCGGCATGGCAATGCGCACGCCGGCTGCGGCATTCGCCGGATCGCTGCGCACCTGGCGCGCCATGCTGGCGAAAATCGCCTGATACTGCGCGTAGTTCGAATAGTTGAGGTTGGGCTCGTCGGCAAACCCAATGTAATGCGTGCCGTTGCCGCCGAGTGCGCGGGTCGCGGTCAGCCATGCATCAAGGCCGCTGGTGCTTTGCCCATCGGCGCGCAAATCAGCCTGGCGCTGACTGCCCGCCAGCAGGGTGATGTCCTGACGGATGCCGAAACGCTCCTGATAAACCCGGCGGAAGGCGTTTTCAAACTGCGGATTTTTCGCCGTGACGTCGACAAAACTGTAGTAACTCGCCGCCGTCGGTTGCAGCGCATCGAGGGCGGCGTGGCTGGCGGTCGGCGGCATCACGTAGGGCAGGGCGATGCCCAGATCCGGCGTGCGCCCGACAATTGTGTCGTGCAGCACCAGCCGCGTCTGCCCCGGCTCTTCACGCAGCGGTTGCAGTTGTTGTGGATTCTGCGCGAACAGATTGGCCGTGCCATCAAGCCAGAACGCCGCTTTGCCGCTGCCTTGCAGGCTCAAGCGCCAGACCTGTTCGCGGGGGCTGACCGGCAATGCCAGTTGATCGAACTGCCAATAGGCACGATAGGGTTTGAGCGCCAGTGTCAGGGTCTGCTGGTCACCGATACGCTGCGCCTGCAAGCTGCTGACGCCACCGTGAAACTTGCCGGCGAGCACTGCGCGTTCACCCGCGGCGACTTTGAAATACAACACATCGCCGCCATGGGTTTCGGCACTGAAATGCACCTTGGCCGGGGCGAACAGCGCGACGGTACGTTCGTCGTGCTCGACGCGATAATGGCGGAAGCTGTAGCCGGGAATCTCCAGCCGATAACTGGCCGCGCCGGGCACTAAAGGCCAGCTCTGCGTGCCCCGTACCTCGCTGGCCTTGATCAAACGATCGGCCTGCAACTTGCCCTGACCGTCCAGCAGATACAGATGTTCTTCGTTGGCGTCAGCCTGCCACGCCGGCGTCCAGCGTACGGTCAACGTGTCGGGGCGATCGGTTTGCAAATAGAGACTGCCGTCGCGGATTTCACCCCAGCGCATCGACGCGGCAAACGCGTCCAGCGACAGACCGAGGCCGAACAGCAGGGCCAGATGCCTCATGCCGTCCTCCGTTGCAGCATCAGCCACATTGGCAGAACGTCGCGCGGCAGGATGATCAGCGTCTGCCAGAACGGCACGCCGCTCAAACGGCAATACAACACCAGCATCGCCACGGTCACCGCCAGATAAGCAATCGACGAGGCGGCTGCCGCGCCGACGATGCCGTACGCCGGAATCAACACCAGGTTCAGCGCCAGATTCAACAGCGCGCCCAGGCCCATCAGCAACGACACCGTGCCGGGGCGGTTTTTGCCCAGCAGGTCCAGGCGCAGAATGCTTGCATAGCACAGGCCCAGCAGCCCCGGCAGCAGCGCCAGCAGCGCCGGATAGGCCGGTTGATAAGCCGCGCCGAACAGGGTGACGATCAACCATTCGCCGATCAGCGCCATGCTCAGGCAAGCGCCGAGCATCACCGTCGCGGTCAGCCGCAGCGCCAGCGGCGTGACCTTGTCCATGCCTTCGTCCTGTTGCAGCAGGCGTTTCATCAGCGGCGTGGTGACCGCTTCGGGGACGATCAACAGCAATTCGGCGGCCGCGCTGGCCATGGCGTAATGACCCAGTGCGGTACTGCCGAGCAGGGCGCCGATGAACAGATAATCCGAACGCAGGATGACCTGCTGGAACAGCAGATCTGGATGGCTGCGCGCGCTGTAGCGCAGCAGTTCGTTCTGGCTGGCGCGATCCCATTGCAACTGCAGCGGTTGTGCGCGCTTGAGCCAGACCCAGCCGGCCAGCACCACCAGACTGATCCCGGCCAGCCAACTGATCAGCGCCGCCTCCAGCGCCGCGCTTTGCCACATCCAGAACAGCGCGACGAACAACAGCAGCGGCGCCAGCGACTCGATCAGTCGCAAGACGTTGAACGCGACCACGCCGCCCGAAGCGTTGTGCAGGGTCAGCAGGCCGCTTTTCAACACCGTCAGCGGCACGGCCAGCAGCAGCAGCCAGGCGAGCAGCCCTAGTTGCATCGTCACGTCCAGTTCGCTGCCGAATTCACGCACCAGCGCCACCACCAGCAAGGTCAACAACCCCGCCAACAGGCAACCGAACACCAATACCTGACTGAGCAACAGGCCCATCGGCCGTTGCTTGGCTGCCTGATAACCGACCGCCGAATTCAGCCCGCCACTGGTCGCCGCGCTGATCAGGTCCGGCAAGGTACTGAGCAAGGCGAACAGGCCGCGCTCGCTCGGTCCGAGAATCCGCGCCAGCAGTACGTTGCGCAGCAAACGCAGGGCAATCATCGCCAGTTTGGTGCCCATGCTCAGCGCCAGATGCTTGAGGTAGTGGCCGCGACTCATGGCCGCGTCCCCCGAAAGATTCGCCACGACAGCAATTGCGGGTTACGCGCGCTGCGCTGGCTGACGCCGAAACGCGGCAGATTGAGCGGCTCGCCTTCGCCGCGATAAATGCCGGTGCCGGTGCCGAGCGCAAACGGATAATCGTGATTGGCGACCTGTTCGCGCACGCGTTCGTCGTTGTCGCCGTTGGGGTAGCAATACACCGGCAGCGGCCGGTTGCAGCCATTGTGCAAGGCATCGCGGCTGCGGCTGATTTCTTCGCTCAGGCGCACATCGTCCAGGCCGGTGAGGATCGCGTGGCTGGCGCCGTGCGGGCCGAAGCGCACCAGGCCACTGGCCTCCAGCGCCCGCACCTGATGCCAGTCCAATGCCTGCGGTTGCGATTCCTGCGGGCATTGGTCAGTCAGGCGTTCGAGTTCTTGCGGCGCAAGCGCCTTCAATCCTTGCAGGTAATGCAACAGCGTCAGGCTGCGGCGCTCGACGTCGATGTCATCGAGCAGCACCGGCAGCGGATGGTGCGTGGCATGCAGGCATTCAATCAGGTGCATCCGCGCCTTGTCGCCATGGCTGCCCCACAAGGTTTCACCGACAGCTTCCCACCAGAAACGCTGACGGCTGCCGATGAAATCGGTGGAGAGGAAAATGCTCGCCGGCACTTGATGTTTTTGCAGCAGCGGGAACGCATTGACGGCGTTGTCGCGCCAACCGTCGTCGAAGGTCAGCGCCACGCGCGGGCGCTCGGTGCGCAGTGAGTTGGGCTGAAGAATCTCCATCAGCGGTACGCAATCGAAATGCTTGCGCAGCCACACCAGCAAATGCTCGAAGGCTTTCGGCCCCACACACAATTCGTTGCGATGCGGCAGGTCGGCGGCGCGGTCGTTGCCCAGCACGCGGTGCAACATCAGAATCACCCCGGCTCCCTGCAACTGGTTGCGGCCTACTGGCGAATGCAGATAGAGCCAGCCACTGGTGCGTTTGAGCAGTTGTTTGATCGCCATCGCCTCAGCCCTCTCTTAACGGTTCTGTTCCGGATTCCACTGCGCATACCGCTGGCCGCGCAGGAACTGCCACAGGCCCAGACTCATCCCGGCAAGGGTGACCAGCAGAAACGCGGCGAGACGAAAGGGTTTCGGCAAACGGTGCTGAGCATCGAGCAACCCGGCAATCGCTATCGCGTAGCCGAACAGTTGCGCGATCAGGCTCAGGCGATAAAAGCCGTGTTCCTGCCACAGCCAGAAATTGCTCAACAGCAACGGCAGCAGGAGGATCGGTGCCAGGCGGCGGATCAGTTTGTGGCTGATCAGCGCCAGCGAATACAGGCCATGCTTGAACGGATTGAGCAGCTCGCTGCGCTGCGCCAGGCTTTGCAGGCCTCCGACGGTGACGCGCTGGCGCCGACGGAATTGCTTGTCCGCTTCATCCACGCCGTGGTCGATCACCTGCGCTTCGGGCACATAGACGATGCGTTTACGTGCCACCGGTGCACAGGTGCTGATAAAAAAATCGTCGTTGACCTCGGCCGGCACGTTCTGAAACAGCTCCCGACGCAAAGCGAGCAGGGCGCCGTCGGCGGAGACCATGCAACCGGTGCGGTTCTCCACCCGGCGCAACCAGCCTTCGTAATGGCGATACAGGCTGTCGCCCACGCTCAAGCCACCGCCGGTAACCGGAATCACCATGTGCCCGGCACACGCGCCAACCTGCGGATCACTCAGCGGCGCAAGCAAATGGCCGAGGGTGTCGCGTGACCACTGGTTGTCGGCATCGGTGAACACCAGAATATCACCCGTGCTCAGCGCTGCGCCGGCGTTCAGCGTCGCGGCTTTGCCCTGGCGCGGCAGGTCGAGCACGGTAATGCGTGGGTCGACCACCTTTTGCGCGCAGGCCACGGTGTCGTCGGTCGAGCCATCGCTGGCCAGGATGATCTGCAACGCAGCCGGCTGATAATCCTGCGCCAGCAGCGTGCGCAACTTGTGCTCGATGTGCCGCGCCTCGTTGTGCGCAGCAATCACGATGCTGACATTCAGTGGCGGCGCCGGCGCATGCCGCCATGCCGGGAACAGCGGTGCGAGCAGCGTCAGCAGCAACGGATAGCCGATATAGGCGTACACCGGCAGCAACAGGCACATCCAGAAAATGACTTCAGCCACGGGCAGGCCTCCTTGCGTTCCACTGACACAGACTGAGAATGAAAGCGGCGCCGGCCAGGTGCAGGCGCAGCCAATGCAAACCCCACAATTGCAGGGTCAGGACGGGATCGCGGTGCTTGAGGCTTTGCCGCACGCTGAGGACCAGGCCCGGCATCACCGTCAGTGCGATCATCACTGCGGCATGGTGCGGGAAACCGTCAAACAGGGCCGAGATCGCCAGAAAGTCCAGCAGCCAGACCAGCAGCGACAACGCCGGAAAACGCAGCAGGCGCACACTCATGCCATGGCTGCGCAGCAATTGCAGGTGGCTGCCCTGACGCCACATTTCCTTGCCCATCCATTCGCGCCAGTTCATTTCGTAGCCCCAATGCAGGGCCACCTTGTCGTTGACTGACAGCAAGCGTGCGCCCTGTTTGTGCAGGCGCAGGGTGAACTCCTTGTCTTCGCCGGTGCGCAGGGTTTCGTTGAAGCCACCGACCTTGTCGAACCACGCGCGACGCATCAGCAAATTGGAACTGGGCAGCCAGTCGACGCTGTGCCAGGCCTGATGTGCAGGCGCCGAAGCACGACGCTGCCACGCCGTGGCGAACCATGGCGCCTCGGCCGGCGTGTGCAGACTCAGGCCGAAAACGTCAGCCTGGCCGCTGGCTTCGATGTCGAACAAGGGTGCCAGCCAGTTCTCCGGCATCTCCACGTCGGCATCGATGAACGCCAGCCATTCACCGCTGGCAACCGCCGTGCCGCGATTGCGCAAGGCGCCGATCAGCAGCCCCGGCAGGCTCAGCACGGTCGCGCCGAACTGACGGGCAATGTGCGGGCCCTGATCGGTTGAGCCGTTGTCGACCACGATCAGCTCGCACTCGACATTGGCCGCGTGCGCGGCTTTTTGTGCCGCCAGCAAGGTGCGACCAATGTGCCGCGCCTCGTTGTACATCGGAATGACGATACTGATGCGGCTCATGCGCGGGCCTCCGGATTCAAGGGTGCCTGCTCGGCCTTGAGGCGCAGCACGCTGGTCAGCGCGAGCATGATCCACACGTATTTCTGGTTTGGCGCGCTGAGGAACATCAGGAACAAGGTCAACGACAGAAAGCTCACGCCCAGGTGCGTCATCAGGTCAGCCTGTCGCCAGTCCCGGCGCAGCAGCCAGGCCGCCCGCGCCCGGACGAGGTTGTAGACACCGAGGCCGAGCATGCCGACGAAAAACAGCCCGGCAGGTACGCCCAGCTCACTGAAGATTTCCAGATAGGTGTTGTGCGCGCGGCGGTACAGGTCGCCGATCTTGCGATTGGCGGAAAACGCCTTGGCATAACCGGTGGTTGCGTAATGCAGCGGGAAGGTGCCGGGGCCGGTGCCGAGCAACGGGTTCTCGCGAATCATCTGGCCACCGACGACGATGTACGACGCACGACGGCCGAGGGATTCGTCCTGTGCCTTGGCACCGGCGCTGAGGATGCTCAGCGACTGGATTCGCGCCAGGTAACCGGCTGGCATCGCGTAGATCGCCAATGGAATCACGATGGCCGCGCCGAGCATGGCGAAACCCAGGTGCCGTGGCCGAATCCGCGTCAGTTGCGCGCGGTAGTGCCAGATGCCGATCAGCAGGCTCAGGGCCAGAACCACCAGGCCGGAGCGCGATTCGGTCTTGGTCATGCCGCCGAGCAACAGCAGGCAGCAGCCGCCCCAGAACAAACGGTGCAGCAGATTCGGGCTGCGGATTACCAGCAGCAGACCAAGAGGCACTGCGAAGGCGATCAGCATGGCGAAGGCGTTGGGGTCTTCCAGCAGGCCGGCTGCGCGGCCCTGATCCTGGAATTTCACCGAAAACATTGCCATCGCACAGGTTGCGGTTACGGCGAGTGTCACCAGACGTGCGAACAGTTCGAGGTTCAGCTCGCGACCGATCAACAGGGTGATGAAAAACAGGATCAGGCCCACGCAAAGTTCGCGCAAATGCCCCAGCGACATGCCCATGTCATCGGTGTTGAGCAGGCTGAGGAAGTACAAAACCATGAAGCCGATCAGGCAGCGCCAGATATTGCTGCGCAGGCGTTCCGACGGGATCTGGTGCAGCGCCAGTTGCAGCATGACGATCACCGCCAGCGAAGCGCCGATCAATTTGCTGCCCGACAGCGAACTGTCCTTGAAGAAACCCTCGAACGGCACCAGGGCGACAATGCCGAGCAAACCCCAGCTCGGTTTGCGGTACAGCACCGCAAAACCCACCAGGCCCAGCACCGCACCCGGCGCCAGATAGGGCCAGGGGCTGACCAGCAAACCAAGGCTGACCAGTGCGAACAGACTGACGATCGAGAGCGGGAAAATCATGCGCGTGCCTCCCGTGCCGTGCGGATGTACAGCTGCGACCAGCGTTCGGCCAATGCCTTGAGGTCGTAGCGTTCCTGTTGTGTGCGTTTTGCGTTGTCGCGCAATTGCGCGGCCAGCTTCGGTTCAGCCAGTAAGGTGTCGAGCTGGCGGGCGAGGGCGGCGGTGTCGGTCGGCGGCGCAAGCAGTCCGTTGTGGCGGTCCTGCAGCACATCCGGAATGCCACCGACTGCGAACGCCACCACCGGCACGCCGGCCTGCATTGCTTCAAGCAGAATCATCGGCGTGCCCTCGGTGCGCGAGCTGATCACCAGTGCATCGAGTTGCTGCCACCACGGTTGCATCGCCGTTTGGTAACCCGGCAGGCGAATGCGCATATGCAACCCGGCGTTGTCGATTCGCACCTGCAGCGCCTCGTGTTCCGGACCGTCGCCGAGCATCACTGCATCCAGTTGCGGATGCTGGTGACACAGCGCGATGACCGCGTCGAGGAACAGGTCCGGGCCTTTCTCGCTGCTCAAGCGGCCGACGTAACCGACCAGCCAGCGTTGCCGGCCAGCTTCGGGAACCACGGCTGCTGCGGCAGGCAAGCCATTGGGGATCACCTGCAGTTTTTCTGCGCGAACGCTGGCCTTGCGGTGCAGCGCGGCGATGCTTTCCGCCACGCAGACCACCCGGTCCACGGACGCCGTGCGGCACAGTTGCAGGCTCAGCCAGGTGTAGAACTTCTGCTTGCGGCTGCGCGGGGTGAAGCCGTGCTGAGTGATCACCAGCGGCAGGCGCAACAGCGTCGCCGCGACCCAGCCAAACAGCAGCCCTTTGAAATTGTGCGTATTGAGCAACGGTTGTTCAGCGCGGCGCTGGCGCACGTGCCGCAGCAGATCAGCCAGCCCGGCACACCCGCGACAATCCACCCCGGCCTCGCGAAAGCGCTCGATCAGCGCCGGCGGCGCATCGAGAAACAGCACCTGATGCTGTCCCGGCGTTGCCAGACAATGATCCAGCAACATCCGCTCGGCCCCATAGAAACCGCCGCTGCTGAGCACATGCATGATCGGCAGCGGGGCGGTCGGGGTGCAGAGGCTGGTCAATTGCGCACCCAGTGAACGAAGCTCGGTACGGTCCAGTTGCGGTGCGGGTTGCTCGGCAGTTTGTTCTCTTCGTTGAGCACCAGCAGTACTGGCAAGCCCAGCTCACGGCTGATTTGCGCTGGGTGCTTGAAGCGGTGATCGAAGAACTCACGCACGTAGACCAGGGCAATCGCCAGCAGCAGACCGGTGAACAACCCGAACGGGATGATCAGCAACGGTTTCGGGAACGCCGCTTCGGTCGGTTCGAACGGTGGGCTCAGTACTCGCGCGTTGGACAGGTCATCGTTGAGCGAGCGCGTGGTGCTGCTTTCTGCAAAACGCTGGGCATACGTCGAGAACGCCGCGTGCAACGCATCGATCTCGGTGTCCATCTGGCGCAGTTTGCTTTGCGTTTGCTGCAGGTCGCGGATGCGGTTCTTGAACTCGGCGATGCGTGCGGTTTTCTGCGCGATCACCTGCTGCACCACAGCCAGATCGGCGGTGCGTTCCTGGATGCGGTTACTCACCACTTTGAGGAACTGCTGGCGGGTGCGAGCAATCTGCTCGCGGGTCAGCAGCATCGGTTCGCTGCCGGGCTGGAACACTGCCAGATCGTTCATGTAGCGGCTGACCTGGCTGGTCAGTTGCTCGCCCATCTGTTTGATCTCACGGTCTTCGAACGCGACGTTGTCGACGGTGGTGGTGAAGGTGTAGGGAAAGGTGTAGTCGTTGAGCCGGTTGTTGCTCGCTGCCGCCAGCGCGGTTTTCAGGTATTCGAGCCAACGCTGGCTCTGCAGCAGACGGTCCTGATACAGGTTCAGCGCCTGCTCTTCGGTGTTGATCGCATTGAGGCGGAAAGTGATTTCTTCCTTCGGATCAGCTGCGCCGACGCTTTCCAGCAAGGCCTGGCGGTTGCCTTCCAGACCATCGAGACGTACTTGATAGAGATGCTTTTTGGTCTCGTAGAACGACTGCGGCAGGTCGATCGATTGCAGCGCCTGACGGCTGACCAGATAGTTCTGCAACAGAGCGCTGACAAACGTCGTGCCTTGCTGCGGGTCCGGGAAGCTGTAGGTGATGGAGATCACGTTGGAGCCGGGCAGGGTCTCGATCTTCAGGCTGTCGACGGCTTGCTGGGTGAGCGCGTCCAGCGTGGTGTCACGCACCGGATCGGTTTCCATGCCCAGCGCGTTGCGCAGCGGGTTGATCACGTATTCACGCAGCGGCGTGGTGACGTAGCGCTTGAACGGTTCGCCCAACAGTTTGGCGAGCATGCCCGGCGGCGGGCTGTACTCGCCCTTGTCGCGCAATTCGCTGATGGTCTGACGGATCAGTGCCGGCGAACGCAGGATGTTGCTCTCGGTTTCCATGTCTGCCAGCGATGGCGGAATGAACGTGGCGTTGTCCACCGTCAGCGACGTGGTGGCGTCGCCCTGGGAGAGTTTTTTCGACTGCACGATCACCTGCGCGGTGATATCGAAGCTCTGTTTGAGCAGCAAGGGCAGAAGCAGGGCGATCACTGCAAAGGTCAGGAAGACGCGCTTCACCAGTTGCTTGTTGGCGAAGAAGATCCTGAAGAACTCATGCAGGTAGTTTTCCTTTGGGTTCATGTCGGTCACCTGAGAGTTAGTTGTCACTGTCTTTGTTGTCGACGCGGTAGCCGAAGCTGAAACCCACGCCCTGGAACAGCACCACATCGGCCAGTTGGCGGGCGAGTTCGCCGGCGCTGGCCAGTTTGGTTTTCGGCACGTACAGCATGTCGTCCGGTTGCAGATAGGCGATTTGCGGTGCGTCGCCGGACAAGGCCTTTTCCACGTCGTAGCGCACGGCTTTCACTTGATTGCCGTTGCGCCGCATGATCACCACCGAATCGAGGCGTGCCTTGACGTTGGTGCCACGGGCCAGGGTCAGCGCCTCAAGTACCGAGACCGGCCGGCGGATCGGGTACGAGCCTGGTTGTGCGACTTCGCCCAGCACGTAGATCTCGTTGCCTGCGGTGGACTTGAGCAGCACGTCCACGGTCATCCGGCCTGGCAGTTGCGCGTATTTCTGGTTGAGGAAGGTTTCCAGCTGATTGACGGTCATGCCTTGCAGCGGCACCGCGCCGATCTCCGGAAAACTCGCGTAGCCGTCGGTGCCAACCGTGATTTCGCGGCTCATGCCGGTGGCCGGGTGGTTCAGCGCGCTTTTGAGGTTCTGCTCGTTGCTCAGCGGGCTGATGATCTGCACGGTCAACTGGTTGCGGTTGGGCTGAAACAGTTGCTTGCGCTGATAGACGCGCTGGATTTCCTGGCGCGCTTCTTCGCTGGTCAGCCCGGCGATTTTCACCGAGGTGTTGGCGCCCGGCAGTTCGATGGTGCCGTCGGGCAGCACCAGTTGATTGCCGTTGAGCTGACTGGCGGCAGTGAAGTTCAGGCCGATCTGGTCACCCGACTGCACGCGGTAGGCGTCCGAGCCGCTGGTGCTGATATGGAAGATCACATCCAGCACATCCTGCGGGCGCAGGGTCTGCTCGATCTTCGGCATGTCGGTCGCCTGGGCGTTGGCCGGGCTCGCGGTGAGAATATTCACCGGCATGTTCTGGGTGTCGGAAGTGCTGGAGCAGCCCGCAAGCGGCAGCAACAGCAGGACAAGCATTTTGGCGTTCATGGCGTCATCCTTCGCGTTCGCTTACAGGTTTTTGTAAAGCCATTTGGGCATGTAGTACTTGCGCCGGTTGAACACGCTACCGACCACTTTCGCCCCGGCCTGGGTCAGGCGTTGCACGGCGGCCTGGGCGACTTCCCAGCGGGTGTCTTCGGCGCGCACGACAAACACCACGCCATCGACTTGCGTACTGATGACCAGCGTGTCGGCGGCGGAGTACACCGCGTCGCCGTCGATCACCACAAAGCGGTACTGGCTGCCCAACTGGTCGAGCAACGGGCTCAGGCGTTCGGCGGTCAGGTGTTCCAGCGTGCGGATCGGCCGGCCGTTGGGCAGCACATGGAACGGCAGGCTGGAGGTTTGCACCACGCAGTCCTGCAACAGCGGCGGGTTGCCCGAGCTGAACAGCAAGTCGCGCAGGCCGCGTTCCTTGCTCAGGTTCAACTGCTGGGTGAGGTTGCTCGTCGACTGGCTGGCATCGACCAGCAGCACCTGGCCGCTGCTCATTTGCGCCAGCTGGCTGGCCAGCGCCATGGCGCTGGTGGTGGTGCCCGCGCCGGGGTTGGCGGCGGTCAGCAACAGGATCCGCAGATCGAGATCCAGCACGGTCGACGTCAGGTTCGATTCGCTGGGATTGGCGATGCTCAGGCTTGTATTGGTTGAACCGTCCATTAGCTTGCTCCGTGGCCGCTGAATACTTTGAAGGGGGTTTTCAACAGGATCTTCAGATCAAGCAGAAGGCTCTGCTCGGCGATGTAGCTGAGGTCCAACTCAACGCGCTGGTCGAAGTCGATATTGCTGCGTCCGGAGATCTGCCACAGGCCGGTCATGCCGGGGTAGATGCTCAGACGTGCGAGATGATTGTCCTTGTAGCGATAGGTGTTGAACGAGGTCGGGCGAGGACCGACCAGGCGCATGTCACCGGTCACCACGTTGATCAGGTTGGGCAACTCATCAAGGCTGGTGCGCCGCAAGAATGCGCCGATGCCGGTGACGCGCGGGTCCTTGTCGATCTTGAAATCGATGGCGTCGGCCCCGTGTTTGTTCAGGTGACGCAGCGATTCCTTGAGTTCTTCGGCGTTGCTGACCATGGTGCGGAACTTGTACATGCCGAACTTGCGGCCGCGATAACCGGTGCGCTTTTGCACGAACATCACCGGGCCCGGGCTGGTGAACTTGATCGCCAGCGCCAGGCCCAGCAGCAGCGGCGAAATCAGCAGCAAAATCAGCAGCGCGCCGAAGCACGCGACCACCCGATTGGTCCGCGACAACTGCCACGGCCGACCGCCGTCACGGCCGCTGAGCCAGCCACGGCCCTGGCGGTGAATCGCCGCGTCTAGGCGCATGCGATGTTCAGGATCGACGCGCTTGTCGGGGCGCATCTGCGCAATCGCCACACTTTTTTCATGTCCAGTCATGAGGTCCTCCGCATTCATTCAGCCGCAAGCGGCGCACGGGCATTGGGGTAGTAGCCGCGAAACCAGGCGATAAATCGCCCCAGCCCTTCGTCCAGCTCGATGCGGGGCTGGAACCCGGTGGCCTGGGCCAGATCGCTGGCCTCGGCGCAGGTGTTGAGCACGTCGCCCGGTTGCAGCGGCAGCAGCTCGACAATGGCTTGTTGGCCGAGGTGTTTTTCCATCAGGGCCAGGTAGGTTTTCAGCGCGACCGGTTGCTGCCCGCCGATGTTGAACAGCCGCCACGGCGCCATGCTGGTGGCCGGATCGGGTTGTTCGCGATCCCACTGCGGATTGGCTTGCGGGGGCTGATCGATGAGGCGTGCGATGCTCTCGATGATGTCGTCGATGTAGGTGAAATCGCGCTGGTGCTCGCCATAGTTGAACAACTTCAGCGGCGTGCCTTCGCTGATCGCTTTGGCGAACTGGATCGGCGACATGTCCGGCCGGCCCCAAGGCCCATAAACCGTGAAAAAGCGCAGGCCGGTGCAGGGAATGCCGAACAGATGGCTGTAGCTGTGCGCCATCAGCTCGTTGGCTTTCTTGGTCGCGGCGTACAGCGACAGTGGATGGTTGACGCCATCCTTGACCGAGTAGGGCGTGTGCTGATTGCCGCCGTACACCGAACTCGACGAGGCGTAGATCAGATGCTCGACCGGATGATGCCGGCAGCTTTCCAGAATGTTCAGAAAACCGTTGAGGTTGCTGTCCAGGTAGGCGCGTGGGTTATCCAGCGAATAACGCACACCGGCCTGCGCCGCCAGATGAATCACCACTTGTGGCTGCTCGCGGGCAAACAACGCATCGATGGCCGAAGCGTGCGCCAGATCGACCGTCGCCAGTTGGAAATCGCCGACTTGTTCGCGCACCCACTGCACGCGATCCTGTTTCAGCTGCGGATCGTAGTAGTGATTGAAATTGTCCAGGCCAACCACCGTGTGCCCGTCGCGCAGCAGGCGCAGCACGCAGTGGGCACCGATGAAACCGGCCGCTCCGGTCACCAGCACCTTCATGGCCGCAGCCCTTCAGGAGCGATGTGGCGCAGACCGATGCCGCTGTAGTGCAGACCGGCAGCCGCCACTTGTTCCGGGTTGTACAGATTGCGCCCGTCGATGATTACCTTCGAACGCAGCTTGTCGGCGAGCAGTTCGAAGTCGACCACACGAAAGTTTTTCCACTCGGTGCAGATCACCAGGGCGTCGGCATCTTCGAGGGTGTCGTCGCGAGTCGCACACAGATGCAGGTCGTTGCGATAGCCATAGAGGCGGCGGCATTCGGACATCGCTTCCGGGTCGTAGGCCTGAACGCTGGCGCCTTCGGCCCACAGCGCATCCATCAGGTAACGGCTGGGTGCTTCACGCATGTCGTCGGTGTTGGGCTTGAACGCGAGGCCCCAAACCGCGATCGACTTGCCGGCCAGGCCTTGAGGAAATTGCGCTTTGAGTTTGCTGAAGAGGATGTGCCGCTGGCTGTCGTTGACGTCGGTGACGCTGCGCAGCAGTTTCAGCGGCATGCCGTTGTGTTCGGCAGTGTGCAGCAGGGCGCGCAGGTCCTTGGGGAAGCACGAACCGCCGAAGCCGCAACCGGGATAAATGAAGTGGTAGCCGATGCGCGGATCAGAGCCGATGCCTTTGCGCACGGCTTCGATGTCGGCGCCGAGCAGTTCGGTGAGGTTGGCCAGCTCGTTCATGAAACTGATGCGCGTGGCGAGCATTGCGTTGGCTGCGTACTTGGTCAGCTCGGCGCTGCGGTTGTCCATGAACATCAGTTTTTCGTGGTTGCGGCAGAACGGCGCGTACAACTCGCTCATTTGCTCACGGGCTTCGTCGTCGCGGGTGCCGACGATGATCCGGTCCGGGCGCATGCAGTCGGCGAGGGCGCTGCCTTCCTTGAGAAATTCAGGGTTGGAGACCACGCGCACCGCTAGCCCGGTCTTGCCGCGCCGCAGCAACTCGCTGTTGGCGGTGGCGAGGACTTGATCCGCCGTGCCGACTGGCACCGTCGACTTGATGATCAAAGTGCGATCAGCCTCCATGAAGCCGGCGATCTGCCGGGCGACATTGAGCACATGGCTAAGATCAGCGGAACCGTCTTCATCAGCCGGGGTGCCCACGGCGATGAAAATCAGCTCGGCATGTTCAACCGCATCGCTGGCCTGGGTGCTGAACAGCAGGCGCCCGGCCTTGATGTTTTCTTCCAGCGTGGCGGATAACCCAGGCTCACTGATCGGCGGTACTGCTTGTTGCAGTTGTCTGATCTTGTTGGGGTCAATGTCAATGCATAAAACCCGATGACCAACATCTGCAAGTGCGGCGGCTTGTATAAGTCCAACATAGCCCGTGCCAAATACGCTCACGTCCATCTGCGCACCTCGATAAAACCAGAAAGTTAACTACGAAATGAGATCGTTAAAGGGGTATAGCGCACTGTTTGAAAAACGTGTCAGCAAAATGACATGTTGCGCGGGTATAACACTTGAGGCGTTTTTGGCGATTGGCCATCAAGTCATTGCTGCCATTGAAATTGTTTCGTTGGTGCAGATTTGTTCAGAATTCAAATAAGCGATAAACGGTCGTAAGCCGCTATTTTAAAGGCCTGTAGCGCATTACCTGTGTCAGATTTGAGTCACCGTTTTTTTGACGCTTAATCCGGCTATCAGTCATTTCTTGCGCTTTGATGGCCGGGTGCTAGTGTCAGGTTCCGGCTGACAAACCTTTGACATTTAGCCATTTCGGACGACCGGTATCGCCATGATCAGATTTGCCAAAGAACTGCTGTTAATTGCCTGGTTGTTGCTTTTTTCCGGTTATTACATTGATCGGTTAAATGCTATCGGCTGGAGTTTTAATGTGCTTTTTTTTGGCGCGATGTTTTTGGCGCTGACTTTTTTCTTATATTTAACGGCCTATGTAAGACAGGCACTCATCCGTCATGCATTCGCATTGACGATGTTTGTTTCGGCGGTTTTCTTTGATGTATATACCCGCGTCACCGCTGACTACCTGAGGTACAGCGATTTCGTCTCGCTGGTGTATTCCGGTGGCTTCATTCAGGAAGCGGCGTACCAGTATCGCGAGGCGATCCTGCGTAGCGTGCTCGGCGGGTTATTGCTGCTGTTCGGCATCGGGCTGAAGCCACGGCATGCGCTGGTCATACCAAACGCGTGGCGAGTGGCGGCGCCGTTCGCGGGTGTG
The DNA here is from genome assembly GCF_043496865.1 of Pseudomonas retamae. Classification (NCBI taxonomy): domain Bacteria; kingdom Pseudomonadati; phylum Pseudomonadota; class Gammaproteobacteria; order Pseudomonadales; family Pseudomonadaceae; genus Pseudomonas; species Pseudomonas retamae. The sequence goes on along the minus strand of NZ_JBIEIL010000002.1, from coordinate 372,131 downwards.
CTGATGCTCAGTGCATTGCTTTTTCTGCGCGCGGGTGAGGGCGCTCGCGGTTTGCCGATCCCGTACACGCCGCTGGCCTATCTGAACCTGTTTGCCTACGAAGCGCTGCACAACAATGTCGGCCCGCGTGAACAAGTCACCCTTGCGCGCAGCGCGCCTGCCGTTGCCCACGACATCGTGCTGATCATCGACGAAAGCATTTCCGGCAATTACCTGGACATCAATGCGCCGTTTGGCGTGCACAGCAACCTCAAGCAGGCACCGACCGGCGTCGACATCTTTAATTACGGCTATGCCGCGTCCATCGCCAATTGCAGCGCCGACACCAATGTCACCCTGCGCTACGGCGGCACCCGCAGCGATTACATGCGCATCAACAGCACGCTGCCGTCGATCTGGCAGTACGCGAAAAGCGCCGGGCTGCGCACGGTGTATATCGACAGCCAGCGCACCGGCGGCAACCTGCAGAACCTGATGACCGCGAGCGAAAAAAACGACATCGATCTGTTCGTGCAATTCGACCAGACCAGCGTGCGCGACCGCGACATGGCGGCGGCGGCGAAGCTTATTGAACTGCTCAACGATGACACGCCAGAGCTGGTGGTGATCAACAAGGTTGGCGCGCATTTTCCGGTGCATGACAAATACCCCGACGCGTTCATGGCTTACCGGCCGACCTTGCCACGCGGGCAGTTCACCGAAGTCGCCGACACTGGCGAGCGGACAGGTTTCAATGGTCAGCCGGATGACTGGGTTTTGTACCGCAACGCCTACAAGAACACGGTGCTGTGGAATGTTGGTGAGTTCTTTGCGCGCGTGTTTGCCCAAGCGAAGCTCGACAACGCGCTGCTGATCTATACCTCCGATCATGGCCAGGATCTGCACGAACGGGGCAATCCCGGCTTGAACACTCACTGCGGCGGCGACCCGGTGGAGGAGGAGGGGCTGGTGCCGCTGGTGGTGATTTCCGGCAGCAAACTGAAGACCCTGGACTGGTCGGCGCAACTGGCGGCGAACAAGGATCGCTCCAGCCACTACAACATCTTCCCGACGCTGTTGCAGTTGATGGGGTATGACCTGGCGGGGATCGAGGCGGTGTATGGCAAGCCGCTGAGTGCGCCGACCGCCGATGACTTCACTTTTAACTACCGGTTCAATGCGCGGTTGGGGGCCAAGCCCGAGTGGAAACATATTGATCTGGGCAGCATTGTCACTCCGGGGCAGGCGCCTGCCAGCGTAGCGGCAGGGCAGTGAGATTCGGGTTGGCTGGGCTGGCCTCATCGCTTGCAGGCAAGCTCCTACAGGGAAAGCGTGGACCACTGGGCCGGGAGTAGATGCCGCTTGGATGACCGGATGATGTCTGGCACCCGTTCGAAAATCAAAAGCCCCTCACCCTAGCCCTCTCCCGGAGGGAGAGGGTACTGACCTAGGTGGATGCGAAAGGTGCGCCGACCTGAAATACCGAGTCGTACGCAGTTTCCGAAAAGCCCACAAATCGGCCCCCTCTCCCTCGGGAGAGGGCTGGGGTGAGGGGCGAATCCACTGAAGATCTCAAGCCATACGGCGCTTCTAACCACTCAACAATGAGCGCCAGCTCGAGTGCTCTTGATCTTGCATAACCAGCGACATCGGAAGGCTGAGTGGAGGGATTGATCCCGCAGCGAAGGAACCCGAGCCTGCGAGGGCCGGACGCAAGAGCAAAGCCTTTTGGTTCCTTTTTGGCGTCTGAAAAAGGGACTCGCCGTAAGGGCGAAACCCTAAGCCGCCGTTACCGCAGCAACGGATATTCACACAAACTCAGCACCTACCCCACCGAGTACGATAAACCCCCGGCGCGCACCCGAACCAGCGCAAACACGCCCGGTTGAAACCCTGCACATCGCTGTACCCCAACCGATCCGATACCTCAACCAGCTCCAGTTCCCCAACCCGTAACAGATCTTCGGCCCGATAGCGCCGGCAGTCATCGAGCAATTCGGCAAATCCCCAGCCCAACGCCTTCAAACGCCGCGCCGCCGTGCGTTCGAGCAAATGCTGCGTCGCGCAGAACTGCTTCCAGTCGGCCGTCGCCAGATTATCGATCAGGTAGTCGCTGACTTGCTCCAGCAGCGTCGGTTCGCTGTTGCGCAGGGTCTGTTCGAGCACCTCGACCAAGGTGTCTTCCAGCGCCGATTGCCTGGGTGTCAGCAGCGTCCCGAACAGCTGCGCGTCAAGATGGATCGCGGCGTTCGGCTGTTGCCCGAGCACCGGTGCATTGAAAGCGCGTTGATGTTCATCACTGCCGGCTGTAGTCAGTGCCACGCCTACGATCGGATCAAGCTTGATGCCGCTGGTAAGCAGCTTGCGGCGTAGCATGCCGCAGAGGCTGACCAGAATGAAATCGGCGACGGGCGCTGCGGCGCGCAGTGCTCCGCGCTCGACCAGACGCAATTGCACATCGCCGTTTTCACGCACGATTTGCACATTGAAATGGCCACTAAATCGGCTAAAGAAACGCGCGAAATGATCACACGCACTTTCCAGCGACACCGCAACATCGAACAAATAAGTCACGCCGTTGCGGGTAGTGGACACGAAACGTTGACCGGCCGCCAGACCGATCAGCCGATCGCCGCTCTGCTCAACGGCGAATGCCCAGAAACTTCGCGACACCACCAGCGGCAGGCGCATGAACGGCGTGCGCAGGTCTGAAAGCTTTTTGTGAAATTGCGCTTCGATAGCATCCTGGGCGACGCCTCGGGCCAGCAATTCTTCAATGACCGGCAGCACGGTCGCGGCATAAAAAGCATTGGCGGATTGCGCAGCGAAGGTGCTCATACAGAACATGCCGCGGGAATGCTGGCTGCCAACAACTGCTGATCGACGCTCAGGATCGCCTCGATCATTGCCCGCGCTGCCGGGCTCAGCGAATACCCGGCGCGGCTGACAATGCCGTAACTCAGCTGCAAGGCTGAATCGTTGAGCGGCACATCGATGAAGTCGAGCAGGTGTATCAATCCTTGATCAATCTGCTCGCGCAACGCTTCGAGCGTGGCCAGACCTATCGCATCGGAGCGCAATACCACCCGCTGGATCGCATCGAATTGTGCGCATTCGACACTCGGGTTGAAATCTGCCTCGCCCAACAGATCCGCAAGCACCTTGCGAATCATCGGCGGAATGCGCGTGCCTACTACCGGATAGTCGAGCAGCGCACGCAATTGCAGGCGTTGTTGTCTGGCCAATGGATGGCCGGCGCGGCAGAAGAAACCGCCCGGCCGGGTACGCAGCAATTGCACGTCATATTGCGGGTCGCTGACGAAATAACGGGCGTCCGCAATCAGGAATTCGATCTGCTGCTCACGCAACCACAACGCCAATTGCTGCCAGTCGCCCTGATGAAACCGCGTGCGAACCGCCGGGTGCGCCTGAATGAACCGCGCCAGCGCGTCCGGTACCAGCACCTGCGCCGGGTACGGCCCGCAGCCGAATTGCAGTTCGCCGCCGGTGAGGCCGTTGTATTGCGTCAGTTCGTTGTGCAGCGCCTGACTGCCGGCGAGCAGCCGCCGCGCATGTTGCAGCACCAGATCGCCCTGACCGGTAAGGCGAAATTCGCGGCTGCTGCGTTCGACCAGTTCGCAATCAAGGTCACGTTCCAGCGTCTGGATACTACGACTGAACGCCGGTTGGCTGAGATTGACCGCCTCGGCAGCGCGGCCGAAATTGCGGCAATCGGCGAGGGCGACGAGGTGGCGAAGCTGGCGAAGATCCATCATGCGTCTCCTGCATTTTGCGGATACTTTTAATGCATTGGATCGATAGCACGCCGGCTGGCATAAGTACACGCCCGTCCCTCAGAAACGTCTGTCATGTCCCAGTCTTTATTCGTTTGCAGCGCTTATACCCGCGCCATTGTTGGCCATGCCGAACAGTCTGGCCTGGACTCAAAGCGGCTGTTGGCACGGGTGGGAATCTGTCCGTCCAGCCTGGTTGATCCAGCCCGGCGAATCGCCGCGCAAGCGGTTGAACGACTGTGGCGTGAATGCGAGCTGGCCGGTGCAGCGCCGACGTTTGGGTGTGAGCTGGTCGACGGCCTGGCAACCACCGATCTGCAAGGCCTGAACATCCTTCTCGATACCGCCGCGACCTTGCGCGCCAGCCTTGGCTGCTTCGTCAGGTTCGTGCCACGAATCAGCAATCATGTGCAGGTCGAATTGCTCGAGGCAGGGGATTTCGCGCGGTTGCAGTTGCGCCCGGCGCAGAGCGCGGTGCATCACTTCGGGTTCGATGCCGCCACCTGTACGCTGGTGCGTAACATCGCTCGAAGGCTTGGCAAACCAGCTGACGCGGTGTTTGCCAGCGTCACGTTGTGCCCCTCACAATTTGCAGGGCAGTGGCTGCGCAATGAGGGCGTCGCTGTCGAACGGGGCGAATATCCGCAGTTGACCGTGCACCGCGCGATGCTCGACGAGGCGCTGCGCGGCGCCAATCCGTTTTTGCATCAGAGCATGCTGCGCCACTGGCTGAGCGAAAGCGGCGAGCGTGATGACAGCCTGGCGCTGGCACGCCACTGGCTGACCGCGGGCGATCAACCGATCGAGCGCATTGCCCGGCGCCTCGGCTATGGCCAGCCGAGCAATTTCATTCGCGCGTTTCGCAAACGGTTCGGGATCACGCCGAAGCAGTTTCGGCTGCATTCGGGGTCGGGTTGTTGATGATGGCTGGATTGGGGTGATTGATCGTTTTTTGTTGTGTCAGAAGGATTCCCCCTCACCCCAGCCCTCTCCCCCAAGGGGGCGAGGGCAGAGGGGGCCGATTGTCGTGGCGTTCGGAATTTGAGTTCAACTCGGTATCCCGTCGGCGTATCGGGTACATCCACCTCGGTCAGTTCCCTCTCCCTCCGGGAGAGGATCAGGGCGAGGGCTTTGGATCTCAAGGCGTGACCATATTGAACTGCGGCCCGAACGTGTCGAGGCTGCCCATCAGTTCGCCGAACTTCTTGCCGTTGCCCTGCAACTTGATCAAGCCCTGTTGCATCGCCGTCGGGAAGTCCAGTTGCTTGAGGCTGATCTTTTCCAGGGTATCGCGGCTCAGGGTGACACCGGCATCCGCCGCAGGATTGAGCCCGGCGCGATGGGTCAGCACGCCGTTGCGCAGGGTCAGATTGAAGTCCTTCTGCACATCGTCGAAGGTCCAGTTCAGCGTCAGGTCATGAGCCACGGCTTTGTCGCTGTCCAGACGCACCGCCAGATAGTCGAAGAACATTTCCGGGCTCATCGCCCGCACCATGTCCACCGACACGGTGTTGGCCGATTGCGGCGGCACGCCATTGCGCAGTTCCATGGTGCCGGTCAGGTACATGTTGCGCCAGGTGGCGTTCTCGCTTTGGTAGCCCAGTTGCTCCAGAGTTTCGGCCTGCGCCTTGCGCGCGTCGGCGTTGTCCGGCTCGGCGAATAACAGCTGATTGCCCAGTTGCGCGGCCCAGCGATAGTCGGCGCTGGCCATGGCCGTATGCATTTTTTCCAGCACCGCCGCCGCGCCGCCCATGGCTTCGACGCTGCGTCTGGCGGCGTCCACTGGCGGCAGCGGATTGAGGTTGGCCGGGTTGCCGTCATAAAAACCCATGTAGCGCTGATACACCGCGCGGGTGTTAAAGCTCAGCGAACCGTAGTAACCGCGGGTGTACCACTTCTGATCGAGCGAACCCGGGAGTTTCTTGATCGCCTCGGCGATCTCCAGAGGCGTCAGGCCCTGGTTGAGCAAGTGCAGCGTGCGGTCGTTGATAAAGGCATACATGTCGCGCTGGTCGGCGAGCAACGTGCGGATGCGTTCACCGCCCCAGGTCGGCCAGTTGTGCTGGGCAAACATTACCTCGGTCTTGTCGCCATAGCGCGCCAGACTGTCGTCGAGGTACTGCGACCATGCCTTGGCGTCACGCACTTGCGCGCCGCGCGGGGTGAGGATGTTGTGCATCATCTGCGTGGCGTTTTCGGCCATGCACAGGGCTTTCAGTTGCGGCAGATACAGGTTCATTTCTGCCGGCGCTTCGGTGCCCGGCGTCAGCTGAAACTCGACTTGCAGTCCGGCGATGGTATGGCTTTGCAGAGGCTCGGTGATCAGGTCGGTGGGCGGGATCAGCGTGACCGTGCCACCACTCGGTGTGCTCTTGCCCAGGCCCGCATCGACCTGACCCTTTTCGCCGCGCGGCAACAGGCTGCCGAACTGGTATTGCGCGCGACGGCTCATGGCGTTGCCGGCCATAACGTTTTCGCTCATCACGTGTTCCATGAAACCGGACGGTGCGTAGACCTTGACCTTGCCAGCCTTGACGTCGGCCTCATCGATCACCCCGCGCACGCCGCCGAAGTGGTCGACATGGGTGTGACTGTAGATCACCGCCACCACCGGTTTGCGGGGGCGGTTGGCGTAATACAGATCCAGCGCGGTCCGGGCGGTTTCGGCCATGGTCAGCGGGTCGATGATGATCAACCCGTCATCGCCTTCAATGATGGTCATGTTGGCCAGGTCGAGGCCACGCACCTGATACAACCTCGGGCTGACTTCGAACAGACCGGCGTGGGCGTTGAGTTGCGCCAGCCGCCACAGGCTCGGGTTGACCGATTCCGGCGCTTTTTCGTGGTCGAGAAAATTGTAGGCATTGGCGTCCCAGATGACCTTGCCGGCGGGGTCCTTGATTTGACCTTTGAAGGACGCGATCAGGCCTTTGCTGACGGATTCGAAATCGGTGCGGTCGCTGAAGGGCAGTTGTTGCAGGACGGCGGCGTTGCTGGCACGGGTCTGTGCGCTGGGCGCGCCCGGGGTATCGGCGGCCAGCAGGGTCTGGCTGACAGAGGCGCTGATCAGGCAGGCCAGCAGGCCGCGCTTGCTGAAAATGAAACGTTGCATGGTGACTCCGGTTCTTATCGTTATCAGTGGACTGTCGCGCAGGGTAGGGCGGACCGCTGCCATAACGATGATCATCAACGGACAAAAACCATTCAGGGCCGCTATCCTTGGCCCAGACTCAACGATCAGGTTCAGCCATGCTCGAGGTTCGCAACGTCTACAAAAATTACTCCACGCCGCAAGGTTCGTTGCCGGTATTGCAGGGTGTCGACCTGACGCTGGCGGCTGGCAGCAGTCTGGCGCTGATGGGCGAGTCGGGCAGCGGCAAGAGCACGTTGCTGCATCTGGTCGCCGGCCTCGATAAGGTCGACCGCGGCAGCATTCACAGCGGTGAATATCGGCTGGAGTCGATGAGCGAAGCGCAACTGGCGAACTGGCGGCGCACCGAAATAGGTCTGGTGTTCCAGCAGTTCAACCTGATCGGCAGTTTGCGCGTCGAGGACAATCTGGCGTTTCAGGCGCGGCTGGCCGGGCGCCATGAGCCGCGCTGGCAGGCGCATCTGGTGCAGCGTCTGGGCCTGGGCGATTTGCTCAAGCGTTATCCCGAACAACTTTCCGGTGGTCAGCAGCAGCGGGTCGCACTGGGCCGGGCGCTGGCGTCGCAGCCGAAATTACTGCTGGCTGACGAACCCACCGGCAGCCTCGATGAAGCCACCAGCGATGAAGTGCTGCGGCTGTTGCTGGAACTGCTCGATGACACGCCGACGACGTTGTTGATGGTCACGCACAGTCCACGGGTAGCGGCGCGTCTGGCGCAGCAAGTGGTGCTGTCCGGTGGGCGCCTGACGTGAGGGTTTTCCGGCAGACCTTGCGCGCGCTGCTCAGTCATTGGCGGCGTCATCCGGTGCAGTTTTTCAGCGTGCTGACCGGGTTGTGGCTGGCGACCAGCCTGCTGACCGGCGTCGAGGCGCTGAACAGTCAGGCGCGCGACAGCTATGCGCGGGCCAGTCAACTGATCGGCGGCGAACCGCAGGCCAGCCTGAGCACACCCGGTGGGGCGACGTTTACCCAGCAATGGTTTGTTGATTTGCGCCGCCAAGGCTGGCCGGTGTCGCCGCTGTTGCAAGGGCGCTTGTTGCTCAAAGGGCACGAAGACCAGCGTCTGCAATTGATCGGCATCGAACCGGTGTCATTGCCGTCTGACTCAGCGGTGGCCGGGCAGGCCATGCCGATCGAACGGGTTGTCGAATTCTTCACGCCACCGGGCAGCACGTGGATTTCCGTCGATACCTTGCAGGCGCTGAAACTGCGCGAAGGCGCTACGCCGCAAACAGTCAACGGCCAGGTTCTGCCGCCGCTCGTGGTCCAGAAAGACATGGCCCCCGGCGTGTTGCTGGTGGACATCGGCGTGGCGCAAACCGTGCTGGAGCAACCGGGGCAGCTATCGCGAATGCTGCTGCCGAAGGATTATCACGCCGAGTTGCCGGCCTCGTTGAAAGGCCAGTTGCAACTCAAAAGCAGCGGCGAAGAAAACAACCTCGCGCGGCTGACCGAGAGCTTTCACCTGAATCTCGATGCCTTGGGCTTTTTGTCTTTCGTGGTCGGTTTGTTCATCGTTCACGCGGCGATTGGCCTGGCGCTTGAACAGCGTCGTGGCCTGCTGCGCACATTGCGCGCTTGCGGCGTCAGTGCGCGGATGCTGATCACGTGTCTGATCGTCGAACTCGGTGTGTTGGCGCTGCTCGGCGGCGTGTTTGGCGTGATCAGCGGCTACTGGCTGGCCAGCGTGTTACTGCCGGATGTCGCCGCCAGCCTGCGCGGTCTGTACGGCGCGGAGGTGGCGGGGCAGTTGCGTCTGAGCCCGTGGTGGTGGTTCAGCGGCATCAGTTTGAGCCTGCTTGGCGCCTTGCTCGCCGGCGCCAGCAGCCTGTTGCGGGCAGCGCGTCTGCCATTGCTGGCGGTCGCCGATCCGCAGGCCTGGCACGAACAATATTCCCGTTGGTTGCGTCGGCAGGGTTGGTTGGCGGCGGGGTTGCTGGCGACCGCACTGGCGGCGCTGCTCTGGGGCGACAGCCTGAGCAGCGGCTTCGTCTTGATGGCCGGGCTGCTGCTCGGCGCGGCGCTGGCCTTGCCGGTGTTGCTCAGCGCACTTTTACAGCCGTTGCTGGGGCGCAGTCGTTCGGTGCTGGGGCAATGGTTTCTCGCCGATTGCCGGCAGCAATTGCCGGCGTTGAGTCTGGCGCTGATGGCGCTGCTGCTGGCGCTCGCCGCCAACATCGGCGCGGGCAGCATGACCGCCGGGTTTCGTCAGACCTTCAACGACTGGCTCGAACAACGCCTGAGCGCCGAGCTGTACATCAACCCGAGCAATCCGGTCCAGTCGCGGGAAATGTACAGCTGGCTCAGGCAGCAGCCGAATGTCCGCGCGGTGCTGCCCAACTGGGAGGTCACGGTGACGCTGCAAGGCTGGCCGGCGGAGCTGTTCGGCATCGTCGATCATCCGCATTATCGCCAGCACTGGCCGCTGCTCGAAAGCAACGGCAGCGACCCTTGGGCGCATCTGGTGACGGACGATGCGGTGATGCTCAGCGAGCAACTGGCGCGGCGGCTCAAGGTGCGCGCGGGTGATCGGCTGACGATTGCCGCGCCGAATGGCACATGGTCGCCGCGCATCGTCGGCATCTACGCCGATTACGGCAATCCCAAAGGCCACTTGCTGGTCAACAGCAATCACCTGTTGCGCGGCTGGCCGCAATTGACGCCGAACCGTTTCAATTTGCGCATCGACCCGCAGTACATTCCGGCGTTCCTGAGTGCCTTGCAGACGCGTTTTCAACTGGACGACAGCCGCATCATTGATCAGGCGCGGCTCAAAGGCTGGTCAGTGCAGGTGTTCGAACGCACCTTTGCTGCGACGGCGGCGTTGAACAGCCTGACCCTGGCGGTCGCGGGCGTCGCGTTGTTCATCAGCCTGCTGACGCAGAGTCAAAGCCGTCTCGGCCAGCTCGCGCCGTTGTGGGCGCTGGGCGTAACGCGGCGGCAACTGATGCTGCTCAACCTCGGCCAGACCTGGCTGCTGGCGGTGTTGACGCTGATTCTGGCGTTGCCGCTGGGCATTGCCTTGGCGTGGTGCCTCGATGCGGTGATCAACGTGCAGGCGTTCGGCTGGCGCCTGCCGTTGCGCGTGTTCCCGTGGCAACTGCTGCAACTGATGGGGCTGGCGCTGCTGGCGACCTTGCTTGCTTCGGCGTGGCCGCTGTATTCGCTGTACCGCACGCAACCGGCGGACTTGCTGAGGACCTTTGCCCATGAGGATTAAGCTCGTCGTGCTGCTGGCCGCGCTGTTGCTCACCGCTTGTGATCAGTCCGTACCGGAACAGAAGGGCTTTGCCGGCATGGGCGCGCAGGCGCAGGCGTTTACCCCGGTAGTGCCGGGGCGGGTGTTCAGTTTTCCGGCGGATCATGGCGCGCATGATGGTTTTCGCATCGAATGGTGGTACGTCACGGCGAATCTCAAGGATCAGCAAGGCAACGATTTCGGCGTGCAATGGACGTTGTTTCGCAGTGCCTTGAAACCTGAGGCGGAGCAGGCAGGGTGGGGCAACCAGACGGTGTGGCTCGGGCATGCGGCGGTGACGTCAAGCACGGTGCATCACGCCGCCGAGCGCTACGCGCGCGGTGGCGTCGGGCAGGCGGGTGTGCGCCTGGCGCCGTTCGAGGCGTGGATCGATGACTGGATGTTTGTCGGCAAGGCGGCGGACCCGTTGAGCGACATGCAGCTGAGTGCTCGCGATAAAAACTTCGCTTATGACCTGCGGCTGACGTCCAGCCGGCCGCTGGTGTTGCAGGGCGACAAGGGTTTCAGTCAGAAGTCCGAGCAGGGACAGGCGTCGTATTACTACAGCCAGCCGTTTTTTCAGGCCAGCGGGACGCTGCAGATCGATGGTCAGACTTATACGGTCAGCGGGCCGGCTTGGCTGGACCGGGAATGGAGCAGTCAGCCGCTCACCGCCAATCAGACCGGTTGGGACTGGTTTTCCCTGCATCTGGACAGTGGTGAGCATGTGATGCTTTATCGGATGCGGCAGAAGGAAGGGGCGGCTTATCTGACGGGTACGTGGATTGCTGCGGATGGGCAGATTGAGACGTTGCGCAGTGAGCAGATCAGTCTTGTGCCGCAGGACACGGCTGAGGTTGCTGGGCGGTCGATGCCGGTGAAGTGGTGGGTCCGTATTCCGGACAAGCGCCTCGACATTCGCGTCGATGCGCTTAATCGTGACGCCTGGATGGATTTGCGTATTCCTTATTGGGAAGGGCCGGTGGGGATTGGGGGGAGTCATGCGGGTCGGGGGTATCTGGAGATGACCGGGTATTGAGCGGGTACGATTTTTTGCAGGCGGCTCGATATCGCTTGTAGGACTGAGCCTGCTCGCGATGGCTTACTTTCAGGCGCTGAGTTTTGGGTACATATCCGTTGCTTCGGGTGCTGCGGCTGGCGGTTTCGCCCTTACGGCGAGTCCCTTTTTCAGACGCCAAAAAGGAACCAAAAGGCTTTGTTCCTACGTACGGCCCTCGCAAGCTCGGGTCCCTTCGCTCCGGGATCGATCCGGGCGCAGCGGCTACGGTTTGCTGCGCTGCACCTCCTTCCGCTGTGTCTGGCTGCGCCAGACGGTCGCTGCGCTCCCACGCCCGGATCAATCCCTCCACTCAGCCTTCCGATGTCGCCGGTGACGCAAGATCAAGATCAAGAGCACTCGAGCTAACGCTCATTGTTGAGTGGTGAGAAGCGCCGCACGGCTTGAGATTTGTGGTGGATTTGCCCCTCACCCCAGCCCTCTCCCCTTGGAGAGGGAGCCGATCTGCGTTGGCTTTGAAATTGCGTTCGGCTCGGTATTTCAGATTGGCACATCCCTCACATCCACCTCGGTCAGTTCCCTCTCCCTCCGGGAGAGGGCTAGGGTGAGGGGCTTTTGATTTTCGGGCTGTTTCAAGCCTCAACAGCAATCACGATCCGCGCCCAGGCAAACTGCCCGGAACTCTCGCCGCCACCCGCCGCTCTACCCAGAAACCCGCAAATTTCCGGACTCACCATGAGCGACGACTTGCAACCCCCAGACCTCAATACCTGGCAACGCCTGTACGACGATCAGTCCTATTGGCAAAACTCCCCGGACGCTCACTACCTCGATCTGCAGCGCATCGCCGACGATTTGCTCGGCCAAGGCGCCATCGATCTGGAGCAGTGGCAGCTCCTGCGCGCCAAGGCCGATGATCTGCACAAGGATTCACCCGCGGTCAACGTCGCCCGCGAACTCGACGACCCTGAAGCCTGAGGACTCGTACCATGAACAAAACCGTTAGCCAGAACGACAATCCCGATGAACCGCGCCCGGCCGGCGAAACCGAACGGGACAATGATGCCCTGCGGCCGACCGATCCCAAGCATCGGCAGGGCAGCAAAGGCACACCGAGCGGCGAATCGACCGCTCAGGAGACCGCAAAGCCGCACACCCGAGGGCCACAAACGCAAGTCAAGCCCTGAACAGCGTCTATGCTCACTGGCACGCCCGCCGCTGAAGTTGCTTCGGCGGCGGGCGTCGCCATTTCATAACAGGGAAAGTCATGCATATGAAGCTCGACGCACTGGCCAAGGCCATCACTCTCGCAACGCTCCTTTCTGCCACCACTTTCGGCGCTTGGGCTGCCGACATTCCGTTGTCCGCCACGGTTGAAGCGGATGTCGTCACGACCAAAGTGCTGGCGGTCGACCCGGCCAATCATCAGGTCGTACTGGAAGGGCCCGAGGGCGCAAAGGTTCATGTCCAGCTCAGCGACAAAGCGAAGAATCTTGCCAATCTCAAGGCAGGCGATCTGGTGAAGATCGAGGTGCAGCGATCGGTCGCCGCCTATCTCGACACCGATGTGGATAAAGGTCTGCCGGGCACCGTCGAGCGCACCGGCGAGCTGCGCAAGGCGCCGGGCAGCGACAACCCGGGTGGCGAGGCTTACCGGCAGGTTCAGGTGCAGTTGAAAATCAGCAAAATTGATTTGAAGACCCATCAGGTCACCCTTGAAAACCCGTCCGGACAATCGAAGACGCTCGATGTGAAAAAGCCGGAGATTCAAGCGAAGCTCAAGGATTTGAAAGTGGGGCAGAGCGTTATTGTCACTTACACCGATATCCTGAAAGTGACCAGTCAGCACGATAGTTGAGTATTAACTCTACAGTATGATTGTTCTTGTACAGCTTTATGTATGAGAACAGTCATATAAAACCGGTTGTAGGAAGTTTCTCGGTAAATATCGACGAGACACACTTTTTAACTTTCCAGTACAAAAATTTCATGTTTAAGCCTGACGACATATCCACCAGGTTCAATTAAAATCCTCCCGGTTCGCCCAGTGTCAGGGCTCTTTACCGGTGCATGGATTGCCAGGCCATTACACTGGGCGAACACCTCTTTTGATCGATGTATACAATTTTCCGCAACAAAAAAGGGCGACTGACAAGTCGCCCTTTTTTTGTTGCTTCACATTACGCCGAGGCGCGCATATCCGGTTTGCCTTGCTGCCCCTGGAGGCGCTTCAGCGTGGCCTGATACATCTTCGTTCGCCGGTGGTTTTCCCCATAGATGCCCGCCGCAGCGACGGTGCCGGCCTGGATGTGATCCAGATAACGGAAGATCTTTCGCGGCGAGAGAAACTTGATGCCATAGCCTAGACCACTCATGCGATCCTGCAGGGCATAACCCGGAACTTGATCATCCATGCAGAAGTGCAGTCCCAGCGATTTCATCAGGCGCGCGTTCCACAGTGTGCAGAAACTTTTCAAATGCGTTTCTTTATAAGGCCGCGGCTGTTTCGAGCGCATGCCCAGATGCAGTTTCGCCCGACGAACATGGTGCTTGCAGAATCGCGAAGTTAACCGCCACGTATCGCGTAGTAACCCGCGGTTGAGTTGTTCGACACAACCCACCGCCGCCATGTCCGGCGACCTGGCGCACTCGTGCATCATCATCCCAAACACTTCCTTGTCGTAGACGAAAGTGTCCGTATGCAGCAAAAACAGATAATCGGTTTCAACTTTCGCCAAGGCCAGATCCAGCGCTTTGCCATGCGCAATATGCCCCGCTTCCTTGCCCGGCGACGGACGCTCGATCAAATTGATCCAGTCCAGCGAGCGCAAGTAATCGAGGCTGGCATCCGCCGAATCGTTATCCACCACCCACACCGGAATGCGCTGCGCCTGAACGTGCTCGCGCAACAGTTCGAGGCACATTCTGGTGATGTCCGGGGTTTTGTAATTGACCAGGACCAGGCTGAAATTCGCTGGCGGCTGGCTGGTTAAATCAAAGGCTTGCATGTCGGAAGGATTCATTCACGGCTCATGACGACAGGGTTCATGAGGCGCGATGCTAGCGAGGGAAGCTTAGGTGAAGCTTAATTTGCGGGTATCGCGTCGCCCGTGGATATGTGGATTGCTGCGGAGCATGAATTCACCGCGAAACCTGTAGGAGTGAGCCTGCTCGCGAAGGCGTCGGTTCAGGCGAATCCTTGGTGGCTGATACACCGCTATCGCGAGCAGGCTCGCTCCTACAGGGGATTTGTGGGTTCCCTCGGAATCAGCGCAATTTAATCCGCAACACCGCAGCGCATTCATCGATCGACCGCTGTTGCGTCTCGGCATACAAGCCTAGCTCGTCGATGGTCGGGCGCCCGAGCGCTTGTTCGAAAGCCTGGCGATTGGAGTGCTCGCCATAGTGCGTCTGCGCGGCATCGCCAAGGTTTGACTGAAAAATCCCCGCTGCACTCACCGGCAGGAAATCTTCGTACACCAGTGGCTCAGCTTTCACATAGCCTTCTCGCAACAAGTCTTCCAGCGAAGACTCAGCGATACCACTCGCCGCTCTGCCTTGTTCCGTAGCGAAATAGCGAAAATACGCCAGCCCCTGCTCGCGCATGCCCTCGACGCTGTCAGGGAATTCGCCAAAGTGCTGAGTCATCAGCGCGTCGTAGCTTGAGGCGTTGCCTTCATTGGGGAATTCGCCCAATTCATCCCGCGCCGCGTTCAGCAAACGGTCATACAGCGCGCGGCCCTTGGGCGTCAGCGCGGCGCCGCGTTGTTCGATCTCGCCGAAGCGCGCGCTGTGACTACCGCGAGTCTGCTGCTGATCGGTGAAGGCGATCGGCTCGTCCAGTGCCTTGAAACTGGTCTGGCGCAGCAGGATCGGACATTGCCGACGCGGGGGGCCTTCAATCACTGCTTTGGGCGTGATGCCATGCTTGGGCATTTGCTCCTGCACGCGGTCGATGTCCAGCGTACGCGGGGTCAGATGGTTGATGTGCGGACCTTTGAAGGCGACCACGTCGGCGATCAAGCGGTGCTGGGCGCTGAGTGTCTGGTATTGCGCGGCGCTGACGGTGGCGCTGTGGTGCCAGCGAAAGGTTTCCAGTGCCTGTAAGACGAATGCCTCGGCCTCGCTTTCATTCAGCCCGCCCGCGGTTTCAGCGTGGGCGATCAGGCGCAGTGCTTGCGGGGTAAAGATAGAACGCCGAGCCAGCACCGATTCGGCAAAGGCGCGCACGCCGGGATCTTCAATCAGCTCCAGGCGCAGCAGCGAGGTGAACACGCGAAACGGGCTGACCTGTAAAGCGTCTTCATGCACTGCGCGAAACGCCGTGGAATGCACCGGCACACCCGCCGGCGTAAGGTCGTAATAGCCCACAGGCTGCATGCCCATCACCGCAAACAGGCGGGCGAGGGTGGCCAGTTCGGTGGCGGTGCCGACGCGGATGGCGCCGTGGCGTTCCATGTCCAGTCGTTCAAATTCTCCGGTGCTGTGCAGTTGCCGGGCTATGTCGGGTTGATTAGCCAGCACATCGCGGTTGGTCTGCTCCACCAACTCCATCAGCGCGCCGTACAGCGGTACTTCTTCGCGATACATGGCGGACATCGCTTTGGAGAAGCGTTGGCGGATCAGGTCGGGGCTGACAAACGGCTGCACGGTCATGAAAAAAATTCCTGCCAAGTCACGGAATGGATAGCAGAAAAGATCGCAGCCTTCGCCCACGCGGGCAAACGAAGAATCCTACGAACTTCATTCTGCCAACGACTGATCCACCAGCTCGATCCAGTGCAATACGCGGGTACGCCCGGCGCTGGCCAGATGGCTCTGGCAGCCGACGTTTGAGGTGACGATCAATTGCGGCCGGCCGCTCTCCAGCGCGTTGAGGCGGTTGTCGCGCAGTTGCCGGGCCAGCACGGGTTGCGTCAGCGAATAGGTGCCCGCCGAGCCGCAACACAAATGGCCGTCCGGTACGGCGGTGAGATTGAATCCGAGACGGGTCAACACCGACTCAACCGCGCCGCCAAGTTTCAGCGCGTGCTGCAAAGTGCATGGGCAATGCACGGCGATGCGTTGTTCGCTGGCGGCGCACACCTGTTCCAGCGGTTCCTGCGCGAGGATCTGCACCAGATCCAGCGTCCGCTCGCTGATCTGTCGCGCCTTGGCCGCATAAGCCGGATCGTTTTCGAGCAAATGCCCATAGTCCTTGATAAACGCACCGCAGCCGCTGGCGGTTTGCACGATCGCTTCGGCGCCGTTGTGCAGATGCGGCCACCACGCATCGATATTTTGCCGGGCGCGATCGAGGCCTTTGGCCTGGGCGTCGAGGTGATAATCCAGCGCGCCGCAACATCCGGCCTCCGCAACCGGAATAACGCTGATGCCGAGTCGATCCAGCACCCGCGCCGTCGCATCGTTGGTGTTCGGCGACAACCCCGGTTGCACGCAACCTTCCAGCAGCAACACGCGGCGCGCATGTCGAGGCACAGGGCGTGAATCGTTGCCTGACACCGGGTGCGGCAGTTTGCTTTCCAGCAAACGCGGCAACAGCGGCCGAAACGTCGCGCCCACCCGCAGCAGGCTTTTGAACACGCGCGGATTCGGCGCCAAGGCCCGCAGGCCCTCCCGCAACAGCCGCTGAGCCGGCGGGCGCGGCACGGCCTGATCGACCACCGCGCGGCCGATGTCGAGCAGGTTGTGATAGTCAACGCCGGACGGGCAGGTGGTTTCGCAATTGCGGCAGGACAGGCAGCGGTCCAGATGCAATTGCGTTTGCGCAGTCGCCGGCGCGCCTTCAAGCACTTGCTTGATCAGATAAATACGCCCGCGCGGGCCATCGAGTTCATCGCCGAGCAGTTGATAGGTCGGGCAGGTCGCGTTGCAAAAACCGCAATGTACGCAGGTGCGCAGAATCTTTTCCGCCTCGGCAGCTCGGGGCAGCTGTCGCGCTTGTTCGCTGAGCGTGGTTTGCATGGCTAGAACTCCGCGTACATCCGCCCGGGGTTGAACAGCCCTTGCGGATCGAGTTGCGCCTTGAGCTGGCGGTGATAGCGCAACAGCGTCGGCGGCAACGGCTGGAACGGTGTGTCACTGGCACCGTGGCTGAAACAGGTGGCATGGCCGCCCAGCGACTGGGCGAGCGCATGAATGTCGGCGCTGGCGGACTTCAACCAGCGTTGCGCGCCGGCCCAGTCGATCAATTGCTCGCCGGGCAGCTCCAGCGGGCCGAGATTGTTCGGCAGCGACAGCCGCCACAACGGCAGGCCTTCATCGAAAAAGGCCAGGCGATGCTCGTTCAGATCACGCCAGAAAGTCGAGTCCAACGGCTCGCCACCGAGGCGTTGATGCGCCGCAGTCACCGAACCCTCGCCACCCTCAAGGCGCAGATACAGACTCTGGCCATCGTGACACGCCGCACTGATCGGCAGCGGTTGCTGACCCCATTCGGCAAGTTTGACCAAGGCACGAGCACAGTCGATATCCAGGCGAATGCTCAGGCACTGGCGCGGTTTGGGCAGGACCTTCAGCGAGACTTCGGTGAGTACGCCAAGGCAACCGAAACTGCCGGCCATCAGCCGTGACAGGTCGTACCCGGCGACGTTTTTCATCACTTCGCCGCCGAAGCGCAAATGCTGACCGAGGCCGGTGATGACCCGCGAGCCGAGCACGAAGTCGCGCACCGAGCCTGACCACGGCCGGCGCGCGCCCGATAAACCGCTGGCGATCATCCCGCCGACGGTGGCGCTGTCGGCGAATGCCGGCGGTTCGCAGGGCAGCATCTGCCCGGCGTTATCCAGCGCCGCCAGCAACTCCGACAATGGCGTCCCCGCACGCGCGGTGATCACCAGTTCGGTCGGTTCGTAGCGCACGATGCCGCAGTGCGCACGAGTGTCGAGTATTTCGCCCGCCACCTCGCGGCCGAGAAACGCCTTGCTGTTGCCCCCCTGGATTTTCAATGGTGTGCGGTTGGCGCGGGCGGCGTTGACCTGATCGAGCAGGGCGCTGGCGCTGTCGAGATCGGTCATCAGAAACGCTCCAGCTCAGGAAACGGCAATTGCCCGGCGTGAATATGCATGGCACCGAATTCGGCGCAGCGATGCAGGGTCGGGATGTTCTTGCCGGGGTTGAGCAGGCCTTTGGGATCGAACGCCGCTTTTACCGCATGGAACAGGCTCAGTTCGTCACTGTTGAATTGTGCGCACATCTGGTTGATTTTCTCGCGGCCAACACCATGCTCGCCGGTAATGCTGCCACCGACTTGCACGCACAGTTCGAGGATCTTGCCGCCCAAGGCTTCTGCGCGCTGCAGTTCGCCCGGTTGGTTGGCGTCGAACAGGATCAGCGGGTGCATGTTGCCGTCGCCGGCATGGAACACGTTGGCAACGCGCAAACCATACGCTTCGGCAAGCGTTGCGATGCCTTGCAGGACACCGGGCAATTCCCGGCGCGGGATGGTGCCGTCCATGCAGTAATAGTCCGGCGACAAACGGCCGATCGCCGGGAAGGCATTCTTGCGTCCGGCCCAGAAACGCACGCGCTCGGCTTCGTCCTGGGCCTGACGCACTTCAGTCGCACCCGCGGCGAACATGACCTCGCGCACACGCTGGCAATCGTCATGCACATCGGCTTCGACGCCATCGAGTTCGCACAGCAGAATGGCTTCGGCCTCGACCGGGTAGCCGGCGTGGATGAAATCCTCGGCGGCGCGGATGGCCAGGTTGTCCATCATTTCCAGGCCGCCGGGAATGATTCCGGCAGCGATGATTTCGGCCACCGCGCGGCCAGCCTTTTCCACTGAATCGAAGCTCGCCAGCAGAACTTTGGCGACTTGCGGTCTGGGCAGCAACTTGACCGTGACTTCGGTGATGATCCCCAGCAGGCCTTCGGAGCCGGTGAACAGCGCGAGCAAATCGAAACCTGCCGAATCCAGGGCCTCGGAACCCAGGGTCAGGCGTTCGCCTTCGATGGTCAGCACTTCGATTTTCAGCAAGTTGTGCACGGTCAGGCCGTATTTGAGGCAATGCACGCCCCCGGCGTTTTCGGCGACATTGCCGCCGATCGAACAGGCGATCTGCGAGGAGGGATCCGGCGCGTAGTACAGGCCAAACGGCGCGGCTGCCTGAGAAATCGCCAGGTTGCGCACCCCCGGCTGAACCCGCGCGGTGCGGGCGGCGGGGTCGATCTGCAGAATATTGTTGAACCGCGCCATCACCAGCAGCACACCCTGTTCCAGCGGCAAGGCGCCGCCGGACAAACCGGTGCCGGCACCACGCGCGACCACCGGAACGTTCTGTGCGTGGCAAAGTTTCAGCAGGCTCTGCACCTGGTCGAGACGCCGGGGCAGGGCGACCAGCATCGGCGTGGTGCGGTAGGCGGAGAGACCGTCGCATTCGTAAGGTTTCAGTTCCTCCTCGCGCCACAGCAGGTCGAGGTCAGGCACGGCCCGTTGCAGTGTCTTGAGCAGTTCCGCCTTGTGCACCTGCGGCAGCGGGCCGTCGAGACGCTCGTCGTAGAGAATGTTCATCTCAGCTCCAGGCCCCGCCGCTGATCGTTCCCGCGCTCCCGCGAGGGAATGCCTCCAGGGACGCTCTGCGTCCAGTGACGCGGAGCGTCACGGGCTGCATTCCCACGCAGAGCATGGGAACGATCAGGACCAGGACGATCAGGGGAAGTTGTCATTGCTGGCTTCCAAGAAACGCCTGATACAGGCGGGCGCTATCCGTCGGTTGCTCGACCATCGGCATGTGCCCGACGTGGTCCCAGACGTCTACACGCAAATTGGCGATGCCCTTGCTCCAGACTGGCACGCTGCTGACGTCGATCAGGCGATCCTTGCGCCCCCACAGCAACAGCGCCGGACAGCGGATCTCGGCCAGTTTCGGCTCCATCGGCGGACTGGCGCGGAAGTCGCGGAAGATTTCTTCCAGCTCATCACGTTGCTGTGCGTAGCGCTGGGCGATGGCGTCGAGCACCACTCTCGGCACCCAGGGCGGCGAGGCCATGGTCATTGCATATAAATAGCGGAACTCTTCCCGCGAGCTGATCAGGAAAGGATTGTGCCCGCGCGCCAGATGCCGCTCCATGTCGCTGGCCTCGGGCGCGGTGACGCCCGCCGGATCGAACAGCGCCAGCGAGGCGATTCGGTCCGGATAAGTTGCCGCCAGCCATGCCGCCAGATAACCGCCCATCGAATTGCCGATCACATGCACCTTTTCCACGCCGCAGACATCGAGCAACTGGATCATGCGCTTGGCCTGCAGCGGAATATCAAAACCGCCGCCGGCCTTGAAGCCGGTTTCACCATGGCCGGGCAAATCCGGAATGATCACCCGATACTGCCGCACAAAATGTCGGGAGAAGCGCAGCCACAGATTCTTGTCGGCGCTGAAACCGTGCAGCATCAGGATCGCACTGGCCGCTTCATACGGCCCGCCCTGCCAGGTCGACACCGTCATCTCGGCAATCGGCACTTCGATCTTGTGCAATTTGTACAACCTGGCCTCGATGGCCATGCTCAGGTCGTACAACCAGTGCCCGACCGCCGGATAACTCAACCAGCTCCAGGCCACGAAAACCGCGAGGGCGACAAACAGCAAAAGCATCGACGTCTTCCTTTTACGTGTTCAGGACAGAATGTGGTCGGCGGGTTTCAGCGCCCGGGTCAAACGGTAATAGCTGAAACTGAAGCCGGGAAACATGGCGATCACATGACCGCTCTGGCTTTGATACCAACTGTGGCAACCACCGGACTTCCACACCGTGCGCTGCATTTCCCGGTGGATCATTGCAGTGTAGGTACGTTCTGCGTCGCGGCGAACTTCGATGCTGCGCAAGCCTTGGTCGCGCACGGTGCGGATGCAATCGATGATGTAGTTCATCTGCGACTCGATGATGAACAGCGCCGAGGTGTGGCCAATGCCGGTGTTCGGGCCGGTGACGATGAACAGGTTGGGAAAGTCCGGCAGGCTGGTGCCCAGATAGGCGCGCGGATATTCGGCCCAGACATCGCTAAGTTGCACGGCGTTTTTTCCGCTGACCGGGTAGGAAATCACCCCGTCGGTGGCGTCGTAACCGGTCGACCAGACGATCAGATCCACCTCGACATGCTCACCGTCTGCGGTGTTGATCCCGGTTTCGTCGATTGACGCGATGCCTTGTTCGCGGCTGTGCAATGTGACGTTCGGGCGGCTGAGCGTCGGGTAGTAAGTACTTGAGACCAGCACGCGTTTGCAGCCGATGGTGAAGTCCGGGACGAGTTTTTCCCGCAACAGCGGGTCCGGCACCTGACGTTTGAGAAAGCGCAGGGCGTGCTGCTGGACCATATTGATCGCCGGTTTCGAGTATTTGAAGGCGATCACGCGGGTTTCGAACTGCCAGTAGATCAGCCAGCGCAGCAGTTTATAAGCGGGTTTGCGGCCAAGCAGCCAGCGTTGTACCGGGCCGAATTGACG
Source organism: Pseudomonas retamae (assembly GCF_043496865.1). Lineage (NCBI taxonomy): Bacteria > Pseudomonadati > Pseudomonadota > Gammaproteobacteria > Pseudomonadales > Pseudomonadaceae > Pseudomonas > Pseudomonas retamae. Next base: position 350,509 of record NZ_JBIEIL010000002.1, on the reverse strand, counting down.
ATCGACGCGCGGCAGCACCCAATGCGGTGTGCGCTGGAATACGTGCAAATGTTCGACTTGCGGGGCAATCGTCGGAATCACCTGGACTGCGCTGGCGCCACTGCCAACGATGGCCACGCGTTTACCGCGATAGTCGTAGCTGTGGTCCCAGTTGTTTGTATGAAAAGTCTTGCCTTGAAAGCGATCCCGGCCGGGGAATTGCGGGATCACCGGTTGACTCAACGGACCGCTGGCGTTGATCAGAAATTGTGCATGGAAGATGCCTTTGCTGTTGGTATGCACGGCCCAGCGTTTTTCCGACTCGTCCCATTCGACGCGTTCGACATTGGCGTCCAGCTCGACGCGGTCACGTAAACCGAACTGCTTGATGACGTGCTCGGTGTAGCGTCGCAATTCGGCCTGCCCGGCGAACATCTGCGACCAGCGGTAGGGCGCGAACGACAGCGAATACAGCGGTGACGGCACGTCCACCGCGGCACCGGGGTAGGTATTCTGGCACCAGGTACCGCCGAAAAAGTCGCGTCGCTCCAGCAGTCGAAAATCGTCGATCCCGGCCTTGAGCAGGTTGACCGCCGCACACTGGCCGCCAAAACCGCTGCCGATGATCAACACTTGATAGCTGCGCATGGGCCTCCTTCTTATAGTTGTTTTTCCATTTCCCTTCTTTCATGTATAGCCAAATATTTGCCTCGTGCGCGCCTCTGATGTAGCGCCATTCAGCCCGCTGGCCGGTGATGGCTATTTAACGTCGCCCTGATAGACTCCCATCACGTCCGCACAGCGGAGTGCGTGGTCGAGGTCCTTATGGGAAATGCGGGAGGAAAGGGACTTTCATTAGCCAGGAGGCTTTATACGTCGCGAATCCTCGGGCTGTTGCTTGGGCTGCTGTGTGTGTCCGTGGCGATGTATGCGCTGGATCCGCCGCTGTGGGTCTGGGCATTGATGCTGTTCAACGGCCTGGTCTGGCCGCACCTGGCGTTTCAATGGGCGCGCCGCTCCAGCGTTCCCTATCACGCTGAACATCGAAATCTGTTGATCGATGCCTTTTTCGGTGGCTTCTGGGTCGCCGCCATGCATTTCAATCCATTGCCCACGGCAGTGACCATTTCGATGATGGCGATGAACAACGTCGCGATCGGTGGTGCGCGCTTTCTGATGGCAGGCTCTGCAGCGCAATTGCTTGGGGTGTTCGTCGGTCTGGCGGTGTTTGCCCCGGCATTCGTCCCGCAAACTTCGCCTGCGCAGATGTATGCCTGTTTCCCGTTATTGCTGCTGTACCCGTTGGCACTGGGCTGGATCTGCTTTCGTCAGGCCTACAACCTTGGCCGACATAAACGTGAACTGCTCGCCCTGAGCCGCACCGACAGTCTGACCGGGCTGCTCAACCACGGCGCCTGGAAAGACCAGTTGGAAATCGCCTTTCAGCGCTGCAGACGCCAGCAGCAGGGCGCGGCAATTGCGTTGATCGACATCGATCACTTCAAGACGATCAATGACACCTACGGTCATGTCGCGGGCGATATCGTGTTGCGCCAGTTGAGCAAGCTGCTAAAACACAACCTGCGCGCGACGGATGTGGCCGGGCGCTACGGCGGCGATGAATTCTGCGTGATCCTGCCCGAACTGCCGCTGTTCAACGCCGCTCAGGCCATGGAGGCGTTGCGCGAGCGCTTTGCGATTCTGGGTTATGAGCAGAATCCGGCGCTGAAGGTCAGTTTGAGCATTGGCCTGGCGGCTTACGATCCGACGCATGCCGACGCCACACGCTGGCTCAATGAGGCCGATCAGGCGCTGTACGAAGCCAAGGCGAGCGGGCGCAATCGGGTGATCTGCAACTGCGACGAGCAGCCTCGGCAGCCGGTGCTCGACTCCGTCTGAGCGATACACTTCGGTGCCCCAGTGGGAGCGAGCCTGCTCGCGAAGGCGGCCGGCCAGGCGATATCAATGTTGACTGACCTACCGCTATCGCGAGCAGGCTAGCTCCCACAGGGTTTCGTTGCGTTGGTTAGATCAGTGTCGCATCCGGTATAGAGCCTTGCGCCGATGTCGGTTACGGTTAAAGGCCCCGTACGCGAAACAAGGACCGCTTCATGACGTTCTCATTTCCTCGCTCTCTGTTGGCCGCCAGCCTCGGCCTGTCTCTGACCCTCGCTGCCACCGGCGCCTTCGCCGAACCGCACAGGCAAGTGCTCGCCGATGCCGAGCAGTACCAGCCCGAAGCGCTGAAGCTGCTCGAGCGGCTGGTCAATATCGACTCGGGTTCCGGTTACGAACCTGGCCTCAAGCAAGTCAGCGACATCGCCATCGACGAGCTGAAAAAGCTCGGCGCGACGATCGAGTTGGTGCCGAATACGCCGGATAAATCCAACCATGTACTGGCCACGCTGAACGGCACCGGCAAGGCGAAAATCCTGCTGATGGCGCACATGGACACCGTTTTCAAGGAAGGCTCGGCGGCCGAGCGACCGTTTCACATCAAGGATGGCCGCGCATACGGGCCGGGCGTGATGGATGACAAGGGCGGTATCGTCGCCGGGATTTATGCGTTGAAAGTGCTGAAGAACCTTGATTTCAAGGACTACGCGCAAATCACCTTCCTGCTCGACGCCAGCGAAGAAACCGGTTCGGACGTCGCCACCGACCTGATCAAGAAAACCGCCAAACAGCACGACGTTACCCTCAACCTCGAGCCGGGCCGCCCGGCCGATGGTCTGGTGGTGTGGCGCAAGGGCAGCGCGACGGCGCTGGTCGAGGTCAAGGGCAAAGCCGCGCACGCCGGTGTTGCGCCAGAACTGGGGCGCAACGCCGCCATGGAAGCGGCGCACCAGATTCTGCAACTGGGCAAGCTCGGCGATGAACAGAAGAAAACCACCATCAACTTCACCGTGCTCAAGGCCGGCGATCGCACCAACGTGATTCCCGATCAAGCCACCGCCAAGGCTGACGTGCGCGCGGCGGTGCCCGAAGAGTTCGACCGGATCGAAAAGGACCTGGCGCGGGTGTCGCAGGACAAGCTGATTGCTGATACCGAAGTGAAGACTTCTTTGCAGCGCGGCTTGCCGCCGATGCCGCAAACGGCCGAGTCGGATCGCCTGATGGCCATGGCCCAAGGCATTTACGGCGAAATCGGCCGCAAACTGACCGAGGAGGGCAGTGGTGGCGCGGCGGATGCGAGTTTGTCTGCCGGGGTCGGCACACCGACGCTGGATGGCTTCGGCATTGTTGGCGGCAATATCCATACGCCGGAGGAATACGCCGAAGTGGCGAGCGTGGCGCCGCGGATTTATTTGTTGTCGCGGATGATCATGGAGTTGGCCAAGCCGCGGTGAAGGGCGATCGTTCCCACGCTCTGCGTGGGAATGCCTCTACGGACGCTCCGCGTTCGGCTTTGAGCTGGGACGCAGAGCGTCCCGGGCTGCATTCCTTTGCTGCGCGTGGGAACGATCGTTGATGCGGTGAGAGGCTTTTGTTTCGGGCATCACTCCTTGACGCTCATGTACTCCTTGGCCCAGAGAATGTATTCCTCCGGCTGGGTGTAAGTGTGGGTCAATTCCGTCGCGCTGAGGTCCGCGGCCTGAGTGAAGATCTGCCGCTGTTCGCGCAGGCTGTCGTAGGTCGCTTTGATCGCCGCAAAGTAAGCGCCATGCCCGTCGATGGTCACACGCACGCCAAGTTCGGCCAGGCGTTTGTCGTCGCGCAGCGCCGGGTTGCCGTAGGTCACCAGCATCAGCGGCACGGTCAGGTGTTCGGCGATCTGCTCGAGCTGATCGAAATCCTGTACGCCGACCATGCAGATGCCATCGGCGCCTGCCGCTTGGTATTGGCGGGTGCGGCTGATGATTTCCTGGTTGGGCAGGATGCCGGCGTTGGTGCGGGCGATGATGGCCATTTCCGTGTCGACCCGGGCTTCCAGCGCCGCGCGGATCTTGCCGACGCCTTCGGCGACGGTAATAAGGTCGGTGGATTTGCGGCCGAATTGCGCCGGCAGCAGGGTGTCTTCGATGGTCAGGGCGGCGACGCCGGCGCGTTCCAGTTCAACAATGGTACGCATCACATTCAGGGCGTTGCCGTAGCCGTGGTCGGCATCGGCGATCACTGGCAACTGGGCAACGCGACCGATGCGGGTGGCTTGTTCGGCGAATTCGCTGAGGGTGATCAGGGCAAAGTCCGGGGCGCCGAGGACCTGCAACGAGGCCACGGAACCGCCGAGAATGCCCACTTCAAACCCGAGATCGGCGGCGATGCGCGCGGACATCGGGTCAAACACCGAGGCCGTGTGGTAGCAGGTGTCGGAGGCCAGCAACTGACGGAAGTTACGGCGCAAGTCTTGATGAGAAAGCCTGGTCATTCGAGTTCCACCAATACAAAGGAATGGAACGGCTTGAGCAAATGTGTCAACGCCGAAGAATGAAAAGGCTATCACGCGAATGGGTCAATGATCATGACGAATTTGCGCTAGCTGCCTGGTTGACCTGCTGTGTGCTGAAAGGATTTACCTTGGCGGTGGCGATTTTTCAGGCCGCCACCGCCTGTTGCTGTTGATTGCGCAGCATGACCGCCCGCACCGAGTTGCCCGGTTGCAGTTGCAGCCGTTTGGCTGTGGGACGGTCGATTATCAGGCTGCTTCCGGCCCGGCGGGCATGGGCTACGGTGATGCGGCAGTTTTCCAGCCGACGGTTGTGAATCAGCCACAGCGGCGCCTGTTCGTCCGGGCTGCCAAGACTCAAGGTCAGTTCAACGCTGTCACGCACGGTGCGGATATTGCGCAGCGGTGCTTCGATGACCGGACCACCGTCGAAAATGTCGATGTAACCCTTGTGGGCGAAACCTTCGGCCTGAAGGATTTTCAGCGCCGGCTCGGTATTCGGGTGCGCCTGACCTATCGCGGCCTGGGCAGCTTCGGTGAGCATGCAGGTGTAGAGCGGCTGGCGCGGCATCAGTTCGGCGATAAAGGCTTTGTTGCCCATCCCGGACAAGTGGTCGGCATGGCTGAAGTCCATCTGGAAGAAATGCCGACCGAGGCTGTCCCAGAACGGCGAACAGCCTTGTTCGTCGGCGCTGCCGCGCAGTTCGGCGATCATTTTCTCGCCGAACAGGTGCGGGAATTCGGCAGCAAACAGCAAGCGCCCAAGCGAGAGCAGGCGACCATTGCTGCCGTGGCGCTGGTCATGGCTCAGAAACAGCGAGCATAGCTCGGATTGGCCGGTCAGTTCGTTGTTGAGAAACAGCGTCGGGATCTGCCGTCGAATGCCCAGGTCGGGGGCCGAACTCACCGTCAAGCCGACCCGATAGTTGTACCAGGGCTCACGCAGGCCGACCGCACCGGTCATTGCACTGATGCCGACTACGCGCATTTCGTCGTCTTCGAGTACAAACAGGTAGTCGGCGTCGGCGCGTTCCAGCTGTTCGGCAAACGCCCGTTGCGCCCAGCGCACGCGATGGGCCAGGCGCTCCTCATTGGCCGGCAGTGTGGTGAACCCCGGGCCGGCCTGTTGCACCAGGGCCATCAAGGCAGGCAGATCGCTGACTTTCACCGGACGGACAATCATCCTGTAACTCCTTCTGCGCGCCTGATCGGGCGTTGTCGTTGGCTGTGGAACCGGGCAATGTTCACAGGGCAATCAGCCGGATCGGGCTGCCGTTGACCACGTTCAGCGCTGCGCACATGGCCGGGCTGAGGGGCAGCGGTTGATCGGGTTGATAATCAAGCTCGGCGACGATGGCGCGGAAACCCTGCAGTGCATCGTTGCTCAGCAGAAAGCGCCGACGCGCATCGATGTGCGTCTGTTGTTGCACGCAGGCAATCTGGCTGTGGGCGATCGATCGAATGTTGGCCGTGCGCGCGTAAAGGGTTGGGCCAGCATCGAACAGATCGATGTAGCTGTTGGTCTCGAAGCCTTCGCGCTCGAGGATGTCGAACGCCTCCTGACCATCCGGGTGGACGCGACCGATACATTCCTGCGCTGCGGGCGGCAGCATTGGCACGTAGATTGGGTATTGCGGCATCAGTTCGGCGAGAAACCGCCGGCTCTGCAGCCCGCAAAGGCGTTCGGCTTCAGCGTAGGGCAGGTCGAAGAAATGCTTGCCCAGCGCATCCCAGAACGGCGAATGCCCGGACTCGTCGCTGTAACCGACGATTTCGGTGATCACCGCTTCGGCAAAGCGCGGCGCGTGGGCGGCGATGAACAGCAGCCGCGCCCGTGACAACAACTCGGAAAACGGCGTACGCACCAGCGCTGCGTCGATGTGGAAACCGCGCAGCAGGGTGTGATCGTTGAGGTCGTGGCACAGCGACAGCGCCGGCACGCCGTGTTCGATGTTCAGCTCCCGCGATGCGCTGGTGAAATGGCGGTTGCGCAGGCTGTAGAACGGCTCATCGTGGCCGGCGGTGGCGAGGATTTCCGAGCAGCCGCGCAAGCGCTGGCTGTCGAGGTCTTCGAGCACGAAGCAATAGCTCTCCGGGCCATGCGCCGCCGCAGCGCTGGCAAACGAGGCGACGGACGCGTCGATTTTTTCCTGCAGACGTTCACTGTCATCTGGCAGCGAGGTCACGCCCAGCAGGCTGTCGCGGGCCAATTGTTGTAGCTGGGGTAGGTCAGTCTGCTCGATCGGGCGTAAGACCAGCATGGATGTACTCCTGTATCAAAAGGTTCGGCGATGGCGCCGGACCTGACTATCACTGTCGGTTTCCACGCAATAAATCGGCAGTCGCCTGATTCGTTGTCAGACGCTGCTCTTTTTCTTGTCAGCCGTTGCTTGGATCCGGCAGCGCGGTGCTGGCTCCGAGTTTGTTGAGGAAGAACAGGTACACCAGACCCAGGGCAATCCAGATCAGGCCGAGTTTCTGCGCATCGACGCCCATGTTGTACATGATGGCCGCGACGATGATGAAGCCGACCACCGGGCAGAGCAGATGACGCACGATCTGCCCCGACCTCTGCCGACGCCAGTAGTAGTTGATTACCGTCAGGTGCAGCAGCATGAAACCGCTCAGTGCGCCGAAGTTGACCAGCGAGGTCAGGGTGTCGACCGAATTGATGAACAGGTAGCAGATCACCAGCGACAGCACGGCCACCAGATAAATGCTCAGGTACGGCGTGTTGTGTTTCGGGTGCACCTTGGCCAGCACTTTCGGCAATTTGCCGTCACGGGCCATGCCGAACAGCAGGCGCGACACCGCGGCTTGCGAGGTGATGGCCACCGCTACACCCCAGGCCAGCGCCGTAGCCACCGCAGTCAGAGTTGCCAGCCAGCTGCCGGCGGCGAGTTCGGCAATTTCATAGAACGCGGTGTCGGCGGATTTGAAACCCATGCCCGCCGCCAGATCGGTGGCAATCCAGGTTTGCGCAACGAAAATCACCCCCATCACCACCAACGTGATCAGCGCTGCTTTGCCGACGCTCTTGCCTGGGTCACCCTTGATTTCTTCGGCGAGGGTAGAGATGGCGTCAAAGCCGAGGAACGACAGCACGGCAATCGACACGGCTTGCATCAACAGGGCGAAATTGAACGTTTCAGGGTGGTACAGCGGAGCCAGCGTCAGCTCGCCGTTGCCGCCGCCGGTGTGCAGGGCATTCCATGCGTAGAACAGGAAAACCCCCAGCACCACCAGTTGCGCCAGCAGAAAGATGATGTTCATGCGCGCGGTAAAGGTGATGCCGCGCAGGTTGACGAAGGTCGCACTGACCAGAAATGCCAGAATGAAGCCGACCTTCGGAATGTCCGGATACAAATGGTTTAACGCCATCGCCGCATAAACGTAAAGCAGCGGCGGAATCAGCAGGTAATCGAGCAGCATCAGCCAGCCGGCGATGAACCCGACGTGTTGATTCAGCCCGCGTTGCGCATAGGAGTACACCGAGCCGGCGATCGGAAAGGCCTTGGCCATGCTGCCGTAGCTCAGCGCGGTAAACAGCATCGCCACCATGCCGATGATGTAGGCCAGCGGCACCATGCCCGGCGCCTCGGCGTTGACATAGCCATACACACCGAACGGGGCGATGGGGATCATGAAGATCATCCCGTACACCACCAGATCGGTCAGCGTCAGGCTACGTTTCAACTCTTGCTTGTAGCCGAATTGTTCAATTTCCATGAAGCCTACCTCCTTGTCAGCCAATCGGTCGTTTTAGTTGTTTTCGGTCCGTCGTTTACAGCGTTAGCGGTGTTTCGTTACAGCGATTCTGACTACAGCAAGGGTGCGAGGTAACCGGCCCAGCGCGACACGGCTTCAGGGCTGCGCAGCAAGTCGTTGCGCACCTCGATCAGCACCGAGTCGAGGCCACGCGCATCGCCATGCACTGGCACGGTCATGTCGCCCAGCGGGTCAATGCGGTACGGCTGATTGCCGGCCACTTTCAACGGATGCGCCTGGAGCCCGTCGAGCAGGCGCTGCGCATAGGCCCTGGCCTGGCCGAACAGCACGCCGACTTCCAGCGTTCGCGGCTGGCCGTAATACACCGGGGTGAAACTGTGAATGCCGACCACGCGCACAGGTTGCCCTTGGGCAATGCGTTCGTCGATCAACGTTTGCAAACGCGCGTGGAACGGTTTGAACAGCATCTGCCGGCGGTACTCGCGAGTGGCTTCGTCGAGTTCGCGGTTGCCTGGCACCTGATAGATCTCGCTGTGCGCCGGAATGCTGTCGGCGGCATGCCGCGGCCGGTTCAGGTCGATCAGCAGTCGTGAGTAATTGGCACTCAGCAAGGTGGCGCCCAGTTGCTCGGAGAGCCGTTCGGCCAATTGCAGAGCGCCGATGTCCCAGGCGATGTGTTCCTGTGCAGCAGCATCGTCCAGGCCCAGGTTGTTCAGGGCGGCAGGGATGTAACGGCTGGCGTGTTCGCACACCAGAATCAACGGGTGTGGCGAATGCTCGCGGATCAGGTTGTAGGCCGGTCGGGTGTACAACCCCAGCTCGGTGGATTCAGTACAGGCGTGCATAGTGCTCACACAAGTCAGCGGGCGAGAGCTGTTCCGTCAGCGCCAGTTCCTCGGTTTTCAGGGCGTAATACGTATCGAGCAATGGCTTGGGCAGCCATTCGGTGAACGCGGGGCTGTTGCGCAGGCAATCCAGCGCCTTGGCCAGCGAGGCGGGCAGGGCGACGATGCCCCGGGCCTTGCGTTGCTCGTCGTTGAGTGAGTCGGGAATTTCATCGGTAATCGCGTTCAGCGCCAGACGCTGTTCGATGCCCAGCCGTCCGGCGACCAGCAGTGCGGCCATGGCCAGATGCGGCGAGGCAGTGGCGTCCATGGCGCGAAATTCAATATTGAACTGCCGGGCCACGGACTTGCCGCCCACGCCCACGGTCGGGCAGATGCGCAGCGCGGCTTCGCGGTTTTGCTGACCCAGGCACGCGTAGGACGCGCTCCAGTGATGCGGCTGCAGGCGCTCGTAGGACACCGGTGTCGGCGCGGTGAACGCACACAGCGCCGGCAGATAATGCAGGATCCCCGCCGCCCAGTGCTGACCTAAGCCCGACAGACCGTTGCTGGTGCCGGCGTCATAAAGCATTGGCTGGCCGTCCAGATCGAGCAGGCTGACGTGCAGATGCACACCGTTACACACTGCGTCGGCCTGGGTTTTCGGCGCAAAGCTCAAGTCGAGGCCCAGTTGCCGGGCGATCTCGCGGCTGATCTCGCGCACGTTTACCGCGCGATCAGCCGCCGCCACGCCGAGGGCCGGGCGACAGGTGACTTCGTACTGGTGCTTGCCGTACTCGGGCAGAAACATCTCCGGCTCGACCCCGCCGGCGCGCAGGGCACTGAGCAGCCAGCCGCCGAACTCGGCGCCCTGACGCTGGGCCTGGAGCGAGAATGCCAGATGCTCGGCGGACCCGGCGTGCAGGTTGAATTCGTGTTCGAACGCCGCGTTGACCTGCAGGCCCAACACATCGCGATAGCGTTCGATTTCGTCACGCAATAACGTGCGCGGGCAGGCGCCCCACGGGCGGCCGTCGCTCTCGCGGATATCGCCGTGGATGAAGTCCAGCGCCGGGGCAGTTGCGTCCGGGCCGTTGCTGACGGTGACACGGCTGTTCAGATCAGGAATCAGCCGCAAGTCACCGTAGGCGCCCCACGGATTGCTCGAAGCGATGATGTCCTGTGGGGTCAGCGCACTGTTGGCCGGGACCCAGCCGCAGCCGGCAGCCAGGTAATGCTCCAGTTCATCGGTAGGAAACGAGCGGCCGCGGGTAATGCCGATAAGATCGGTGGTGACCACTGTGGTCATCGGCAGCGGCGTCAGGCGCGCGCTCATGCCTGCATCTCCTGCAACCGGCCGAGTACGGTATTGGTGTCGGTGATCCAGCAGTAACCCTTGATCGCATTCAGGCAGGCGTGATGGCGTTCGGCGCTGTAGGTGGCGCAGGCATCTTCTACCAGCGTGACCAGATAACCGCGGTCGGCGGCGTCGCGCACAGCCATGTCGACGCATTGGTCGGTGACGATGCCGGCAATGATCAAGTGGCGGGTTTCGAGGTTGCGCAGAAGGTAGTCGATGTTGGTCGAGTTAAACACGCCGGAGGAGGTTTTCGGCAGAACGATTTCATTTTCCGCCGGGGTCAGTTCAGCAATGATCTGCGCCTGTGCGCTGCCTTTGGGCAGGTGCATATCCGACAATTTGTGATCCAGCGAGCGGTCGCGGCCGTCCGCGGTCAGGCTTTCGATGATCGTGTGCACAACGTTCTGCCGCGCTTCACGAAAGGCTGCGAGCAAGCGTTGCTGGTTGGGCACCACCTGAGTGCGCGTGCGGCTGAGGAAATACTCGGCGTCAGGTTCCGCCAGATGTGCTTCGAACTGCGGTTCGAGCCAGGCGCGCTGCATGTCCACCAGCAACAGTGCGGTGTGGTCATTGGCAAACGGCAAGTCCCGCGGTGAGCGATGGGGAAGGCTGAACATCCTTATTTATCCTCCAGCAAATGGGTGTTGAAGTCGTTGCGCAGGGCATCGATGCCTTCCAGGCGATCGGCCAGATTCTCGGTGCGCAATGTCAGGCAGGCAATCAGCGCCTCGACCTGCGCCAGCGCCGGGACCATGGTGTCGAACGGTGACGCCGATTCAACCGGGGCGGTAATGATCAGGTCGGCCAGTTCACGCAGTGGCGAGGCATAAATATCGGTGAACAACACCACGCGGGCGTTGTTGTTTTTTGCGGCACTGGCGACGCGCAACGCCTGGGTCTGGTAGCGGCGATAGTCGAACAGCAACACCACGTCCTGGCGTTGCAGCTCGAACAGGCGATCGGGCAGTTGCGCGTTGTCCTCGAGCGCAAAGCAACCGGGGCGCAACAGGCGCAAGTGATTGAGCAGATAGGTGGCCATCAGGCTGCTGAAGCGCCCGCCAAAACAGTACACCTGATGACGCGCATCGAGCAGCCAGTCGGTAAGGATGCGCACGTCTTCCGGTTGCGTCAGCGATTGAGTTTCCACCAGCAGGCGATGGCTGTCGCCCAGGTAGTGGCTCCAGGCGTCGTCCTTGTGCTGCTGGGCGCGCGGTTGCAACAGGGTGCGCGGCGAGCGCAGGCGATGGTCCATGTCGCTGAGCAGGGCATCCTGAAATTCGGCATATCCGCCGAAACCGAGTTTTTTCACCAGACGCACGATGGTCGGATCGCTGACACCCGCGCGTTCAGCCAGTCGCGCCATTGGCCCCAGGCCATTACGCGGGTACTGATCAAGCAAGGCGCGAACGACTTTACGCTCCGACGGCGTAAGATCCAGGCCGGGCTCGGTGATCAGGTCTCTGAGAGGGGGCATCCGGGCTCCTGCTGGATGGGGGGTGTTGAATTCGCTTCATAATCCGTTAAAACAGTATTTATGTAAGTGACGCTACATGTCTAGCGAATTCTTCAGCGTGTTGAAACGGCACCAAAACGGGGCGAGACGCCCGTGTAATAAGGGCTTCATGAATGTCGACTGCTTTTGTAGTCCATTGCCCATACCGGCGTCAGAACTTGCCGTGTGTGTAGTCATTCCAGCGTCTGCAGACGATCTGACCGCCACCCGGCAGGGCACGGTTTACGGCACAATTGCCGCCCAATCAGAACAATGCTCTCAATAGCAGAAATCACCGACCGGAGCGCTTCCCCGTGCAGACCACGCGTTTGACTTTGATGTGCCATGCACGAACCGTCGCACAGAAACTGGCGCGTTTTCCTACGAACGAGCCTGTTGAAAATACCGGTTGGGCGCCAAATGCCTTGGTCGAACATTTCGCCTCTGTGCAGCGTTTGCTTTGCGCGCCGGAACTGCGCACGCGGCAGACGGCGGCGTGGTTTGGCGCGGATGCGCAAATCGACGAGGCGCTGCGCGACTATGATTGGGGGCGCTGGCAGGGCCTCTCGATCAAGAATCTGCAACGCAGCGAAGCGGCAGCCCTGAGCAGTTGGCTGCAGGACACCGATGCGGCGCCGCATGGCGGAGAATCGGTAGCACAACTCTGTGAGCGGGTAGCAGGGTGGCTGGCCAGTGTGCAGGCGACTGCGGGTCATATGCTGGCCGTGACTCATCCGTTTGTCATTCGCGCAGCGCTGACTCATGTACTGCGCGGGGCAGCGTTTCACGACATCGATGTCGAACCGCTGTCGACGGTGGAACTGCGCTTCAACGGCCGATGGCGCCTGCTTCTACCCGGTCTTGATATGACAGGAACCCTCTGATGAAACAGCTTCTGGTGATCGGCATCGGTGCCGGTAATCCCGATTACATCACGATGCAGGCGGTCAAAGCGCTGAATCGGGTGGACGTGTTCTTTCTGCTGGACAAAGGTCCACGCAAGGACAAGCTGATCGACTTGCGTCGGGAAATCTGCGCGCAATACATCAGCGACCACGCTTATCGCTTCGTCGAAGCCCACAGTCCCGAACGCGAGCGCGGTGCTGTCGACTACACGGCCAGTGTCGATGACCTCAACAAGGCTAAACAGCGAACGTTTGAACGGCTGATCAATCACGAATTGTCCGACGGCCAGTGCGGCGCTTTTCTGGTGTGGGGCGACCCGGCGTTATATGACAGCACGGTGCGCATTCTTCAGGTGATATTGGCATCGGGTGTGTGCGCCTTTGAGTTTCAAGTGATCCCCGGCATCACCAGCGTTCAGGCGCTCGCGGCGCAGCACAAGGTACCGCTGAACACGATTGGCCGCTCCATCGAAATCACCACCGGCCGGCGTCTGGCCGCAGGGCAGGTGAGCGAGGCGGACAGTCTGGTGGTGATGCTCGATGCCGAGGACGCCTATAAGCGGGTGGATAATGCGCAGACCGAGATCTACTGGGGCGCCTATCTGGGCACGCCGGACGAAATTCTGATCAGCGGCCGGTTGGCGGACGTTGCCGATGAAATCGAGCGGGTGCGCAAGGCGGCGCGGGCCGAGCATGGGTGGATCATGGATACGTATTTGTTGCGCAAACCCTAGATTTTCGCAAGCTGGGCCGGCCCCTTCGCGAGCAGGCTCGCTCCCACAGGGGAACGCATTCCAAATGTGGGAGCGAGCCTGCTCGCGAAGAGGCCGGGACATTCAAAGCAGATTTCGGACAGGCAAAAAATACCCGGTGCAACGCAAGTCGCCCCGGGTTTTTTGTTGCAGGCAAACAGCGGATGTCGTGGATCCGCCGCCTGCCGTGAACTCGTTGTCAGCCGCGTTCCAGCGCCAACGCCACGCCTTGGCCGCCGCCGATGCACAAGGTCGCCAGGCCTTTTTTTGCATCGCGCTTGAGCATTTCGTGGAGCAGCGTCACCAGCACCCGGCAACCCGACGCACCGATCGGGTGACCCAGCGCGATGGCGCCGCCGTTGACGTTGACCTTGTCCAGATCCCATTGCAGATCCTTGGCCACCGCCAGCGATTGTGCGGCAAAGGCTTCGTTGGCCTCGATCAGGTCGAGTTGCTCGATGCTCCAGCCAGCCTTGTCCAGGCAGCGGCGGGTCGCCGACACCGGGCCGATGCCCATGATCGCCGGGTCAACGCCAGCATTGGCGTAAGCGGCGATTTTTGCCAGCACCGGCAGGTCCAGAGCCTTGGCTTTTTCGCCACTCATCAGAATCACTGCCGCCGCGCCGTCGTTCAACGACGAAGCGTTGCCCGCAGTGACGCTGCCGTCCTTCTTGAACGCCGGGCGCAGTTTCGCCAGGGATTCAGCGCTGGTATCGCCGCGCGGCTGTTCGTCGACGTTGAACGCGACCGGGTCGCCTTTGCGCTGCGGAATCAGGATCGGGGTGATTTCCTCAACAAAACGACCCGCCTCGATGGCAGCGGCAGCTTTTTGCTGCGACGCGGCCGCGAAGGCGTCCTGTTGTTCACGAGTGATCTGGTATTTGTCGACCAGGTTCTCGGCGGTAATGCCCATGTGGTAGTCGTTGAACGCATCCCACAGGCCGTCGCTGATCATGGTGTCGACGATTTGCGCGTGGCCCATGCGCAGACCGGTGCGCGCGCCCGGCATCACATAGTTGGACAGGCTCATGTTTTCCTGACCGCCGGCAATGATCACGTCAGCGTCGCCGCAACGGATTGCCTGCGCGCCGAGGTGCAGAGCTTTCAGGCCCGAACCGCAGACCTTGTTCAGGGTCATTGCCGGCACGGCGTGGGGCAGGCCGGCCTTGATCGCGGCTTGACGCGCTGGGTTTTGACCCGCACCGGCAGTGAGCACCTGGCCCATGATCACTTCATCGACCTGGGCACCGTCCAGGCCGGTCTGCTCAAGCAACTGGCGGATCACCGCAGCGCCCAGATCGACCGCGGACACGCTGGCCAGCGAGCCTTGAAAACTGCCGATCGCGGTACGCGTAGCGGCAACAATGACGACGTCTTGCATTTTCGAATTCCTCACTCGGCAGCGAACTGCATTTCCGGTACGTGATCCGGGACGATCAGTTTACCAGCGGTTTTGGCGACGATTTCCTCGACGCTGACGCCAGGTGCGCGTTCCTTGAGGACAAAAGCGCCATTTTCGATTTCCAGGTAGGCGAGGTCGGTCAGCACGCGCTTGATGCAACCGGCGCCGGTCAGCGGCAGGCTGCACTTGGCCAGCAGCTTCGACTCACCGTCCTTCGACGCATGGGTCATGATCACGATGATGTTGTCGGCGCCAGCCACCAGGTCCATCGCGCCGCCCATGCCCTTGACCAGTTTGCCGGGGATCATCCACGAAGCGATGTTGCCTTCGACATCGACTTCGAACGCGCCGAGCACGGTCAGGTCGACATGGCCGCCGCGGATCATCGCGAAGGATTCGGCGGAGTTGAAGATCGACGCGCCGATCCGTGCAGTCACCGTTTGTTTACCGGCGTTGATCATGTCGGCATCGATGGTTTCTTCGGTAGGAAAGGGACCCATACCCAGCAGGCCGTTTTCCGACTGCAGCATGACTTCCATGCCTTCAGGAATGTAGTTGGCGACCAGGGTCGGAATGCCGATGCCGAGGTTCACGTAGTAGCCGTCCTGCATTTCGCGGGCGACGCGCTGAGCCATTTGTTCGCGGGAAAGTGCCATGGTTTTGTTCTCCGTCAGCCTGAATTATTTGCGGATGGTGCGCTGTTCGATGCGTTTTTCGAACGTGCCGCAAATGACCCGATCGACGTAGATGCCCGGGGTGTGGATCTGCGTGGGGTCGAGTTCGCCGGGTTCGACGATTTCCTCAACCTCGACCACGGTGATCTTGCCGGCAGTCGCTGCCAGCGGGTTGAAGTTCTGCGCGGTGTGACGGTAGACGACGTTGCCGAAGTGGTCGGCTTTCCAGCCTTTGACGATGGCGAAGTCGCCGGTGATGGATTCTTCCATCAGGTACTTGCGCCCGTTGAACTCGCGCACTTCCTTGCCTTCGGCGACCGGGGTGCCGACGCCGGTAGCGGTAAAGAACGCAGGAATGCCAGCACCGCCGGCGCGCATCTTCTCGGCGAGGGTGCCTTGCGGGGTCAGGATGACTTCGATTTCGCCTTTGAGCAGTTGCTCTTCGAACAGCTTGTTTTCGCCAACGTAGGAGGCGATGACTTTGCTGATCTGGCGGTCGGACAGCAGCACGCCGAGGCCAAAGCCGTCGACGCCGCAGTTGTTGGAGACCACGGTGAGGTCGCGGGTGCCTTTGCGCTTGATCTCGGCGATCAGGTTTTCCGGGATACCGCACAGACCGAAGCCGCCAGCGATCACGGTCATGCCGTTCTCAAGCCCGGCCAGGGCTTCCTCGTAAGAACTCACGCGTTTGTCGAAACCTGCCATATGCACCTCTTTTATTATTTGCGGGCGGCTGGCTAGCCGAATGACTGGAGTGTCGCGCCGCAGGATATATTTGTTAAGTTGATTTTTAAGGTTGATTGATAGATAAAACTCAACAATAGCCGAAGAGATCGTTCCCACGCTCCGCGTGGTAATGCCTCAAGGGACGCTCTGCGTCCAGTGACGCGGAGCGTCACGGGCTGCATTCCCACGCAGAGCGTGGCAACGATCACGTGTCGGGCTTGCAGCTTGACGCTAGCAGCTTACGACTGGAGCGTAGCGACCATGACCATCAAACAGATCCGCGCCTTTCTCGCCGTGGCCCAGAGCCTGAGTTTCGCGGTGGCCTGCGAGCGCTTGCACCTGTCGCAATCGGCGTTGAGCCTGACCATCAAGGCGCTGGAGGAGGGCCTGGGCGGACGCCTGTTCAGCCGCAACACGCGCAACGTTGCGCTGACCGCAGAAGGCGAGTCGCTGCTGCCACTGGCCCGGCGCCTGATCGCCGACTGGGACAACGCCGAAGACGAAATGCGCCAGCGCTTCAGCCTGCAACGCGGGCGGGTGACGCTGGCGGCGATGCCATCGTTTGCCGGCAACTTGTTGCCGCCGATCCTGAAAACCTTCCGCGCGCGTTATCCGAATGTCAACGTCACGGTGAACGACGTGATCAACGAGCAAGTGCTGGAAATGGTCCGTGACCGCCAGGTTGAACTGGGCGTGGCGTTCGAGCCGATGCAGAGCACGTCGCTGACGTTTACCCCGTTGTACATGGATCGCTTCGTCGCTGTGGTACCCAAGGATTCACCCTTGGCCCGGCGCACCGAGATCGACTGGCAGACATTGTTGCAGGAACCGTTCATCACCTTGCAGCGGCCCTCGACGGTGCGGGTGATGCTGGAGGAACATTTGCAGGCGCGGGGCAAGAAATTGCCGGTGGAATTCGAAAGTCATCAATTGGCGACGGTCGGGCGGATGGTCGCCAGCGGCCTGGGTGTCAGCGCAGTGCCTGCGTTGTGCGCCGAACAGATGCAGGAACTCGGCGCTCAGTGCCTGACGCTGATTGACTCGGTGGAACGCGCCATTGGCGTGCTGACTGAACCGGGCAATGAGCTGTCGGCGGCGGCGCAGGCGTTGTTTGATATTTTCAAGGCTGAAGATTTGCGATAACGGGCGGATGCTGACCCTCACCCCAGCCCTCTCCCGGAGGGAGAGGGGGCCGATCGGGTTGTATTGCGTCATACATCGACCTGCAAAACCGAGTCGATTATGGATTCCCAGCAAGACGTTCATCTCGCTACAGAACTTGAACATCCCCAATCGGTCCCCTCTCCCTCGGGAGAGGGCTAGGGTGAGGGGCCGATTTCAAGCCTAACGAAAATCCCCAACGCTCATCGTTCCAGCGCCAATGCCAACAAAGGCAACAACCGCTCACACGAAGCCTCTATCTTCACATCCAGCAAATCATCCGCCCGCGTCTTGCCCAGGTTGATCGCAATCAGCGGCTTACCGCGATCGGCAATCACCCGACACAAACGAAACGCCGAATAAGCCATCAACGAAGACCCGACCACCAGCATGCCCCCGGCAGTTTCCGCGGCTTTCATCGCCCGGGCCGCCGTAGGCTGCGCGACGTTTTCGCCGAAAAACACCACGTCCGGCTTCATCCGTTCACCCGCACAATGCGGGCAGTGTGGTACCTGAAAGCGTGCTTCGAAAGCGGGGTCGAGCAAGGTGTCGCCATCGGGTGCCTGCACCGCATCGACGCCGGCCAGATAAGGATTTTGCTGTTCCATCAACTGCTGGATCGCATCGCGCTCGCTGCGCTGGCCACAGTCCAGGCACAGCACCCGATGCAGGCTGCCGTGCAGTTCGATCACATCCTGACTACCAGCCTGATCGTGCAGCGTGTCGACATTCTGCGTGATCAAGTCGTTGATCAGCCCTTGCTGCTGCAAACCGGCCAAGGCCTCGTGCGCCGCATTCGGGCGCGCCTGACGCACCCTCGGCCAGCCAAGCATCGCCCGCGCCCAATAGCGTCGGCGTGATTCCGGCGCGGCAAGATACTCCTGATACATCATCGGCTGCCGGCCACGCCGTACTCCTTCGCTGTCGCGGTAGTCGGGAATACCCGACGGCGTGCTGATGCCGGCGCCGGTCAGCACCAGAAAGTCGCCATCGGCCATCAGTTGCTGCAGGGTGTCGAGGTGTTCGCGGGTCGGGCTGTCGAGCATGGTCAGCGCTCCGGAGAGGACGATGCCAGCAGGTTAGCACGACCCGCGCGGGTTACTTGCGCGCCTCCAGAATCAGGTTGAACGGTGTCTGGCTGGCACGGCGGAAGTGCTTGAACCCGGCTTCCGTGAAGACCTTGCGCAAGCGCATTTCCCCCGCCTGAGCACCGAGGCCCAGGCCAACCTCCTGCGACAGCGAGTTCGGCGTGCAGATAAAGGTCGACGCTGCATAAAACAGCCGCCCGACCGGATTGATATTGTCGTCCAGCGTGTCGTTGGCGAACGGCTCGACGAGTAGCACCGTGCCGTCATCCTTGAGCGCTGCATAGGCGTGACGCGCGGCGCCGACTGGGTCGCCCATGTCGTGCAGGCAGTCGAAATAGCAGATCAGGTCGTAGTCATCACCGGGGTAGCCCTTGGCCGAACCCTGAAAGAACTTCGCCCGGCTGCTGACGCCACCCTCCTCGGCACGCTGGGTGGCGACCGTGATCGACGGTGCGTGGTAGTCGTAGCCGACGAAACGCGAGTTGGGAAACGCCTGCGCCATGATCACCGTCGAGGCGCCATGGCCGCAGCCGATGTCGGCGACTTTCGCACCTTCTTCCAGCTTGGCCACTACGCCATCCAGTGCCGGCAACCATTCGGCGATCAAGTGACCTTTGTAACCCGGTCGAAAGAAGCGTTCGGTGCCGCTGAACATGCACGGATGATGATCGCCCCACGGCAGGGCGCCATTGCCGCGCATGGCTTTGACCAGTTTGTCCTTGTCGTGGAAAAACGACGCCACCACGCCAAGCCCGCCAGCCACGTAGACCGGCGAGTCCTCGACGGCCAGGGCCAGCGCCTGTTCTTCCGGCAGACGGAACTGCCCGTCCTCATGCTCCATGTAACCGGACGCCGCATGGGCGCTGAGCCATTCGCGGACCAGCCGTGGGTTGCAGGTGGTTTTTGCAGCAAGGGCATCGGCGCTGATCGGTTGACTGTCGGCCATCGCCCGGTAAAGCCCAAGTTCTTCGCCGACGATGACATTGGCCAGCATCGCCGCGCCGCCCATGTCGTTGACCAGTTTGCCCATGAATTGGTTGAGCTTCGCCTCGTCCATCACGTGTGCTCCTGAAACAGGATCACAGTCCGGCGGCGTCGAAGGTCGAGGCGTGCGCCACCGGGCGGTGGTCGCGGAAACGGGCAGGGCACGACTGAAGTCCTGCGTCCCCCTCGACTGGGTAATGAATCAGTCTAGCTGCGCCCTGAGAGTGGCGCCGACTTTGTGAACACTGAAAAACCTGTGGGAGCGAGCCTGCTCGCGAAAGCGGTGAATCAGACAATGAAGGTGTTGAATGATAAACCGCATTCGCGAGCAGTCTCGCTCCCACAATGGATTCGCAATCGAGCTGTATCTTCGTGTATCCCGCTCACCGAGGGATACACAGGGTTGCAAACCTGTGCTCGGTTGCACACAGCCGCGATACAGCCAGCGCGTCAACTGGAGGCAAAACCCACCACAGAGGTATTCCCCGTGCAAACGCCACTTTCATCCCTGCCGCCCAGCGTCGGCCTCGGCCTGCGCCGTGGCCTGCTCAATGATCTGCGAAACGCCCGCCCCGGCGATTTCGACTTTCTCGAGGTCGCGCCGGAAAACTGGATCGGCATTGGCGGGGCGCATGGCGCGGCGCTGGGTGAACTGGCCGAGCGTTATCCGTTGTCCTGCCACGGCTTGTCGCTGTCGCTCGGTGGCCCGGCGCCGCTGGATGTCGGTTTCTTGCGAGAGGTTCGGGTGTTTCTCGACCACTACAACGTGCCGCTGTACAGCGAACATTTGAGCTACTGCAGCGATGACGGGCATCTCTACGACCTGCTGCCGCTGCCGTTCACCGAAGAAGCGGTGTACCACGTCGCTGCGCGTATTCGTCAGGCTCAAGACATCCTCGGCCGGCGTCTGGCGGTAGAAAACGTCTCCTATTACGCCGCCGCGCGCCAGGACATGGACGAAGTGACATTCACCAACGCCGTGCTGCGCGAGGCCGATTGCGATCTGCTGCTGGACGTGAATAACGTCTACGTCAATTCGGTCAATCATGGTTTTGATCCGCAGATGTTTCTTGCGGGTATCGAACCGGGGAGGGTGGTGGGCATGCATGTCGCCGGGCATTTTGATGAGTCCGACACCCTGAAGATCGATACCCACGGCGCCTCGGTAAAACCCGTGGTGTGGGACTTGCTGGCGCAGGCCTATGCGCGGTTCGGTGCGCAGCCGACCTTGCTGGAGCGGGATTTCAACTTTCCGGCCTTTGCCGAACTGGTGGCCGAGTTGCAGGCCGTCCGCCACTTGCAAGCAGGAGGGCGCCCTCGTGGATAACCTGCAACAGCAACAACAGGCGTTGACCCGCTACCTGCGGGATCCCGAGCAGCAGATGCCGCCCACCGATATGAACGTAGCGCGGGTCGAGGTTTATCGTGAGCTGGTATTCAATAATGTTTCGCAGCTGTTGAGCGGAACCTTTCCGGTGCTGGTCCGGATCATTGGTGAGCCGCGCTGGCGCTTGCTGGTGCGTGGCTTTTTGCGTGACTGGCGGGCGCAGACACCGAAATTTGGCGAGATCGCCGCAGAATTTATCGACTATCTGGCGGCGCAGCCGTCAGTGTTGCAGCAAGGGCAGTGGCCGGCGTTTCTGCTGGAGCTGGCGCATTACGAGTGGGTGGAGATGGTTCTGCAGCAATCAGACGCCCCCGCGTTGCCGCTGACGGATACGGCGCTGTTGCTGCACCACCCGTTGCAGGTTTCGGCATTGGCCTGGCCGCTGGCCTACGTCTGGCCGGTGCATGAAATCGACCCGAACAACCAGCCCGATTCGCCACCGGCGCAACCGACCCTGCTACTGGTTCGGCGCACTGAGGATTTCAGCGTGAAATTTTCCCTGCTGAGCCCGTTGGCCTTGCGCTTGCTGCAGCGCATTGGCGAGTTTGCGGCGCTGACGGGCCTTGAGCATTTGCAGGGTCTGGCAGAAGAGGCCGGGCAATCGGCCAGTGACGCGTTCATCGACGACGGCCTGACGTTGCTGCGACAGCTGCATGCGGATCGGGTGGTTGGCATCACGCCGTAGGCGACAACCATCCGCGGACATTGTGGGAGCGAGCTTGTTCACGAGAGCGATCTCTCAGTTACCGACTCGATGACTGACAGGACGCCTTCGCGAGCAGGCTCGCTCCCACAGGGATTCTGTTTATTTCAGGAAGTCAGCGGCAATCTTAGTTCAGCACACAGCCCGCCGCCCTCACGGTTACTCAAGGTCAGTGTTCCTCCTAGCGCCATCGCCAGTTGCTGAGCAATGGCCAGACCCAGACCCGTGCCGCCAGTCTCGCGATTACGCGAGTTCTCCACCCGGTAGAACGGCTGCAGCACCTGCGCCAGTTCGGCTTCGGCGATGCCCGGGCCGCGGTCGAGTACGCTGATCGACAGACTGGCGCCGTCCGCCGCGACGTGGACTTCAGCAGCGCCGGCGAACTTCAGGGCATTGTCGGTGAGGTTCACCAGCACCCGGCGCAAGGCATGCGGGCGGGTGTCGATGACCGCTGCGCTGTGGCCGACCAGTTGCACCTGCTTGCCCATGTCCTGATAGTCGAACACCAGGCTTTCGAGGAAGGAATCCATGTTGGTGCGCCGGCTCTGTTCGGTCGAACCGTGGACGCTGCGCGCATAGGCCACGCCTTCGCGTACCAGATGTTCCATCTCGCTGAGGTCGTTCCACAGTTTGTCTTTCTCGGCGCAGTCGTCCATGAACTCGGCGCGCAGTTTCATCCGGGTGATGGGTGTTTGCAGGTCGTGGGAAATCGCCGCCAGCAGTTGCATGCGCTCTTTCAGGTAGGCGGCGATGCGCGCCTGCATGCTGTTGAAGGCACGCGCCGCGTAAACCACTTCGTTCGGACCTGATTCGTCGAGTTTGATCGGCTGGGCGTTGGGATCGAGGGTTTCCACGGCGTTGGCCAGGCGGGTCAGTGGCCGGATGGCAATGCGTACGGCCAGCCAGGTGCAGGCGATCATCAAGGCCAACTGGCCGAGCAGTACCACCGGCAACCACGGTGACAGCGGGGCCATGGCCGGGCGCACGTCGATGGTCAGCGGGCTGCCGTCGCTCAGGCGCAGGTGGCCCTGAAAGTGTTTGCGTGGCCCGGGTATGTCGGTGAAAGTCAGCGGATAGCGCTCACCGATGGCTTCGGTGATCGAAGTCACCGCCACGGGCACATCACGGGCATCGATCGGCGTGCCCGGATCGCCCTCGCTCAGCAGGTAACCGTAATTCTGGCGCGCCAGACGGGTGAGCCACGCCGGACGTTCTTCGACAGGCAGGCGATCAAGGATTGCAACCGAGGTGGAAACGTCGGTTTCCAGGTTGCCCAGCATGGTGTTCTTAGCGCTTTCGTAGCGCTCGTAGTACTGCGCGCCAAACGACAGCGCCTGGGCGAGGATCAGCCCGATCAGGAAAATCAGCGACAGGCGCGACGCGAGGGTGCGTGGCCAGTGCAGGTTGAGGGTCATGCCGGTGCCCCGAGAATCTCCACCGGCAACGAAAACACATAGCCCTCGCTGCGCACGGTCTTGATGTACGCCGGTTCGCGCGCGTCATCGAGCAGGCGCTGGCGCAGGCGGCTGACCAGCAAATCGATCGAGCGGTCGAACAGGTCGGCATCGCGGCCCTGGGTCAGGTTGAGTAACTGATCGCGGCTGAGCACTCGTTGCGGATGATCGAGGAACACCCGCAACAAGCGATACTCGGCGCCGCTGAGGGCGACCATGGTGCCGTCGGTGTCCAGCAGGTGCCGGGCCGAGGTGTCCAGTTGCCAACGGCCAAAGGCGAGCAGGCGGCCAGCTTCGGTGACCACCAGATTCGGCGGCAACATGCGCGTGCGGCGCAGTACGGCGTTGATTCGCGCCAGCAGTTCCCGCGCGGCGAACGGTTTGGTCAGGTAGTCGTCGGCGCCCATTTCCAGGCCGATGATGCGGTCGGTTTCATCGTTGCGCGCGGTCAGCATCAACACCGGCGTGGCCTTGTGTTTGCCCACGCGCAGTTCGCGGCACAACTGCAGGCCATCGTCGCCGGGCATCATGATGTCGAGCACGATCAGGTCGACAGTGTTGGCTTCGAGGAAGCTACGCATCTGCCGGCCATCGGCGACGACTGTCGTGCGCAGACCGTTTTTCTTCAGGTAGTTGCCCACCAGTTCACGGATCTCGCGGTCGTCGTCGACGATGAGAATGTGATCGACATGTTCCATCGGTTCAAGCCTCTGTCAGAAGGGGAATGGACTGCAGTCTATAGCGCCTGCATCGGCGCGCCTGCCGGCCTTTGTATTGCAGTGTATCTGCCGTGTCGACAGATACACGGATACGCAAAAACAGGTTTTTTCCTCGGTTTTGTATCGCTCTGTATCGCGCGGTGGCAGGGATACACAGCGAATGAAACGCGCCTGTTCCTGACACAGACGCGATACCTCACAGGCTTTAAATGGGTTCCATCGAGGCAAACACACAACGCCTCGGCCCAAACCCGATCAAGCCTTGAGGAATATCGCCATGAACAACAAGTCCGTAATCGCCGCCTGCCTGTTTGCCGCTTTGAACATCTGCACGCTGTCGGCCCGTGCCGAAGCAGCTCCCGCCCCGCAAACCTACACCTACGGCACCCACCTGGATATTCAGAAAGTGATCTCGCTGGAGCAGGACAACTCGGTGGCCTGCGGCATCGTCGAAGCGCGTATGACTTACCTCGATTCGGCCGGCACCACCCGCGTGCTCGATTACAGCAAATTCGCTGACAGCTGCAACAACGACAACTGATCAATCCACTCATTTCGAAGGGTAAACATCATGAACAACGTATCGCGCATTCTGACGGCCATCGCTTTCTCTCTGGCCGGCGCAGCCGCTCATGCCAATGCGGCGGTTGAACAACCTGGCTGCCACACCAGCACCTGTTTCCAGCTGACCCCAGTGGCAAAACAGGGCACCGAAGGCTTGCTCGCGGCGGACGGCGCCAGTCGGACACCGCAGGGGCAAATGGTTGCTGCGGACGGCGCCAGTCGCACACCGCAAGGGCAGATGGTTGCCGCGGACGGCGCCAGTCGCACACCGCAGGGGCAGATGGTTGCTGCGGACGGTTCGAGTCGCACACCGCAGGGGCAGATGGTTGCCGCGGACGGCTCAAGCCGTACGCCGCAAGGCCAGATGTTTGCCGAGAACGGTTCCAGCCGTACACCACAGGGCCAATGGCTGCAAAGCCAGAGCGCCTGATTGCTCGCCACCGTCATTAAGAAAAGGTGACTCACCATGTACCTCATCGCGTTTCTCGGCGGTCTGCTGACCGTGCTCAGCCCCTGCATCCTGCCGGTGGTGCCGTTTCTGTTTGCCGGTGCCCAGCGTAGCCGCACTTCGATCCTGCTCACCCTCGGCGGCATGGCCCTGACGTTTGCGCTGATCTCCAGCCTGGCGGTCGTCAGCAGCGAATGGGTGATTCAGGCCAGCAACACCGGACGCCACGTCGCGCTGATCGTGATGAGCGTGTTCGCCTTGTCGCTGATCTCGGCGCGCATCGGCGACTGGCTGACGCGTCCCTTCGTGATGCTTGGCAACCGTCTCGACCCGAATGCACAAAACAAGGCCGGGCCGCTGGGCTCAATCATGCTCGGGGTCGCCACCGGGCTGCTGTGGGCGCCGTGCGCCGGGCCGATCCTCGGCGTAATTCTGACTGGCGCCATGTTGCAGGGGGCGAATGCGCAGACCAGCCTGCTGTTGCTCGCTTATGGCGCCGGCAGTGCCTTGTCGCTGGGCGTGCTGATCTTCGCCGGACGTGGCCTGGTCAACCGCTTGAAACCGTCGATTCCGTTCACCGGCTGGTTGCGTCGCGGTGCCGGTGTCGCTGTGTTGGGGGCGGCTGCGGTGATAGCCACCGGTTTTGATAAAACCTTGCTGGCGAACACATCCTCCCAGGGCGTGGCCAGCGTCGAGAAAAGCGTGCTGGAGAACGTGCCGAAAGTCGTCGACTACCTCGTCACCAAGGTCCGTGCGGATTCGCCGATGGAAGAGGGCAAAGGCTCGATGCCGCCGCTGACGGGCGCGGTGCAATGGCTCAATTCGCCGGAGCTGAGCAGCGAATCCCTGCGTGGCAAGGTGGTGCTGGTGGACTTCTGGACCTACGACTGCATCAACTGTCAGCACACCCTGCCATACGTGAAGGACTGGGCGAAAAAGTATGAAAAGGACGGCCTCGTGGTGATCGGCGTACACACCCCGGAGTACGGCTACGAGCGGATCATCGACAACGTCAAGGATCAGGTGAAAAAGCTCGGCATCACCTACCCGGTAGCGATCGATAACAACTATGCGATCTGGCGCAACTTCGATAACCAGTACTGGCCGGCGCATTACCTGATCGACGCCAAGGGGCAGGTGCGTTACAGCCACTTCGGTGAAGGTCGCTATGAGGCGCAGGAGCAGATGATCAGGCAATTGCTGGAGGAGGCCAAAGCCCCGGCAGCCTGATCAGCGAAACCAATGGCTCATAGGTCGCGGACCATGAGCCATTGCTCGTTTCCCCAGGCTTGAAAGTTTTCCAGAACTTGCCAGCCGCGTTTGGCGTAGTAGTCCCGCTGGGTTTGCGTATGCAGGTACAGACGTGGCCAACCGCGATCTTTCGCCTCCTGACAAACCCCTTCAATCAAGCGTTCCGCCAACCCCTGCCCGCGAGCGTCGGGGCTGACAAAAACACAGGCCAGCCAAGGTCCGAGTTCGGGCCGCAGGGCAAGGTCGGCACGAGCCAGGGCAGCGCCGCCGATCAACTGCTCATCGTCTAGAGCCACGAGGCAAGGCCAGTCACCATTGCTTTGCCCTGCAGCGAATTCGCGTTGCCAATCGGCGAGTGGCTGCTGAGCGTATTCGTAGGAGAACTGGCTGTGAATCCATTCGGCATAGCGGTCGCTGTGGTGCAGATGATCGGCTAGCCAGGCGAGCTGCGGTGACATCGGTCGAGTCCTTTCCTGAATTGGACGTGCATCAAAAACCAATCTTGCCTCGCAGGCAATCATCGAGGTGTTTCAGACGCTTGACAGATTGCCACCATTCATCGGCAAAGCCCCGTTTTTCGGGGCTCGGCAGACGATCGGCAGGGACGCCGTTGAGCAGTAGCGCGATAGTGGCAATGCAGGGCGAGACCCGGCGACCTGCTTCCTTGGCCACATAACAAGAATGCGAGGTTGTCATGCCCAAATTCGTGATTGAACGCGAGATACCCGGTGCCGGTGAACTGTCGCCAGCCGAACTCAAAGCCGTGTCGCAAACGTCGTGTCAGGCGTTGCGCGACCTCGGTCCGCAAGTCCAGTGGCTGCA
This sequence comes from Pseudomonas retamae, assembly GCF_043496865.1. Lineage (NCBI taxonomy): Bacteria > Pseudomonadati > Pseudomonadota > Gammaproteobacteria > Pseudomonadales > Pseudomonadaceae > Pseudomonas > Pseudomonas retamae. The sequence continues at coordinate 323,698 of NZ_JBIEIL010000002.1, read as the reverse complement.
CAGCTACGTGACTGCCGACAAAATCTACTGCGTGTACATCGCGCCTGACGAGGAACAGGTGCGTGAACATGCCCGGCTGGGTGGTTTTCCGGCCAACAGTGTCGCGCGCGTGGAGCGGATCATCGATCCGACCACCGCAGAATGATCACGTTTTTACCGTTCAGCGGAGTTCGACGTCATGAGTACCCCGATTGATCTGACTGCCCTGAAAGAACGTCAGAAAGTGGCATGGGCCAGTGGCGATTACGCCTTGATCGGCACCACGTTACAGATCGTCGGTGAGAACCTCGCCGAGGCCTGCGATTTGCGTTGCGATGAGCAGGTGCTGGACGTCGCTGCGGGCAATGGCAATGCCACGCTGGCGGCGGCGCGGCGTGGGTGTCTGGTGACTTCCACCGACTATGTTCCGGCATTGCTGGAGCGTGGGCAGGATCGGGCGCGGGCCGAGCATCTGGATGTGACGTTTCAGGTGGCTGATGCCGAGGCGCTGCCGTTTGCTGACGAGAGTTACGACGCGGTGTTGTCGACCTTCGGCGTGATGTTCGCGCCGGATCAGGCCCAGGCGGCGGCGGAGTTGGGCAGGGTCTGTCGGCGTGGCGGGCGGATCGGTCTGGCGAACTGGACGCCGGGCGGTTTCGTGGGGCAGATGTTCAAGGTGCTCGGCCGGCATCTGCCACCGCCGGCCGGTGCGCAACCGCCGTCGAATTGGGGCACGGAGGCGTGGCTGCATACGCATTTTACTGACCAGGATTTTGTAATTGAGGTGACGCGCCGGCATTTCCATTTCCGCTATCGTTCGGCGGCCCATTTCGTTGATATCTTTCGCCATTGGTATGGGCCGGTGCACAAGGCTTTTGCGGTGTTGCCGCCGGAGGGCGGGGAGGCGCTGGAGGCGGATCTGATGGAGTTGCTTGAGCGGTTGAATCGGGCGGGGGAGGGATCGTTGGTGGTGCCGAGTGAGTATCTTGAGGTGGTGATTGGCAAGCGTTGATTTTTTTCTGGTTTGATTGGGGGCATATCCGTTGCTGCGGTAAGGCTGCTTATGGTTTCGCCCTTACGGCGAGTCCCTTTTTCAGACGCCAAAAAGGAACCAAAAGGCTTGCTCCTACGTACGGCCCTCGCAAGCTCGGGTCCCTTCGCTCCGGGATCGATCCGGGCGCAGCGGCTACGGTTTGCTTCGCTGCACCTCCTTCCGCTGTGTACGACTGCGTCGTACGGTCGCTGCGCTCCCACGCCCGGATCAATCCCTCCACTCAGCCTTCCGATGTCGCCGGTGACGCAAGATCAAGATCAAGAGCACTCGAGCTAACGCTCATTGTTGAGTGGTTAGAAGCGGGTGGTTGGCTTGGGGTTTGTGGTGTGGCTGCCCCTCACCCCAGCCCTCTCCCGAGGGAGAGGGAGAGGGAGAGGGAGAGGGAGCCGATTTTTGGGCCGTTCAAAATCTGCATTCGACTCGGTATTTCAAGTTGGCGTATCTCTACCAAACCACTCGGTCAGTCCCCTCTCCCTCCGGGAGAGGGCTAGGGTGAGGGGCTTTTGATCCTCAACGTCGCAAAACAGGCGAGCTGACACTCGGCCTGATGGTTGTACTCGTCCCCTGTGGGCGCTTGCCTGCAAGCGATGGCGACCTTACAGCCGATCATTCTCTAACGCGTGCCGACTATTTCACCTGCCCCCGATCAAACCACTCCAGCGCCGTGCGCCAGATGCAGATACCCAGAAAATACGCCGACATCAGCAGCCACACACCCATGACCATCGGGTTGATCTGCGGATGGTTGAGCACCAGCGACAGGCTGCACAGCAGCCATATTGCAGTGACGGCGATGTTGATCGGCATGAACCGGCGTACGCGGAAGGGGTGGAGGAATTTCATCCGGGTGACGGTCAGCAGTGCGAGGCCGATCACGGTGAGGAAGGTGATCCACGGTCCCGGGCCGATGATGTACAGGCACAGCGCGACCACGTTCCAGGCGGCCGGGAAGCCGACGAAGTAGTTGTCTTTGCTTTTCATGTTGACGTTGCAGAAGCAGAACAGCGACGACACCAGAATCAGCGATACCGTCAGCAGCAAGGTGTAGTCGGGCAAGGGGATGTAGCGATAAATGAACAGCGCCGGGATGAAGACGTAGGTCAGGTAATCGATCACCAGGTCGAGGATCGAGCCGTCGAAGCTCGGTAGCACCGATTGCACGTTGACCTTGCGCGCCAGTGCGCCGTCGAGGCCGTCGACGATCAGTGCCACGCCCAGCCACATCAGGCAGTGGGTCGGCTGGTTTTCCAGCAGGGCGAGGGTCGCCAGGAATGCGGTGACCACGCCAGTCGCGGTAAAACCATGGGCGCCCCATGCTTTGAGCCTGGCGATGTGTATGGTCGATATCACGGGAGCGTTCTCCAGAAAGTGCAGCTGGCCGGGGGTCACCCTTGGAAGCAGGGCGCCGGCGAACCGGGTCGGGGTTGCAGCTATCGACCGGTTTGGCCGGGATAAGGTTCACGCACCATCAATCTTAGCCGGGCGGTGAAAAAATTCCTCGACTGGCGTGGTCAGACGTCGAGTGTCAGCCAAACGGTGCTGGCGCTACGGCTGGTGGGGTCTATCGTTGCCTGACGCAGTCACGGCCAATGCCTGAGGATGACGTCATGAACACCAGCGATTTGCTCGAACAACTGTTGCGGGGCCAGGCCTCGGCGCGACCTTCCACGGGCGCGTCCGCCGGGGATGGTCTGGGTGGGCTCGGCGGTTTGCTTGGCGGGCTGTTGGGCGGCGGTCAGGCCGGTGGCGGTGGCGCTGGCGCGGCGGCATCCGGCGGGCTCGGCGGGTTGGGCGGCCTGCTCGGTGGCTTGCTTGGCGGTGGCGGTGGTGGTGGCGGATTGGGCGGCGCTTTGGGCGGGGCGCTAGGGGGCGGCGGTCGCAGTCGTTCCGGTGGCACCAATTACGCGGCGCTGGCATCGCTGGGGATGATGGCGTACCAGGCTTATCAGGCCTGGCAACGCAGCCAGGCCAGCGCGGCGCCACAGCAGATTCCGCAGACAGCCGATCTGCTCGCTGGCCCGCAAATCGAAGAGCACAGCCACGCGGTGTTGCGTGCGTTGATCGCGGCGGCCAAGGCTGACGGCCGCATTGATGAAACCGAGAAACATTTGATCAGCAGCGAAATCGGCAAGCACACCAGCGATCCGCAGCTGCAGCAATGGCTCGACGCCGAAGTCGCCAAGCCGCTGGATCCTGCCGAAGTGGCGCAATCTGCGCAGGGTGACCCGGCGGTGGCGGCAGAGATGTATCTGGCCAGCGTCATGTTGGTAGACGACCAACAAAACGCCGAGCGCAGCTACCTCGACGAACTCGCCGCCGCCCTCAACATCGACCCCGATCTGCAAGTGCATCTGGAGGCGCAGGCCAAAGGTCAGGCCTGAGCCCAAAAGCCGAAACCCGCCGACAATCAAAGCCCTTGGCGCTCCATCCGTCCGGGGCTTTTTCAGCTCGATTGAATTTTTCTCACGGCGCATCGCTCTTCTGCATAACAGAGCCAGTCTGCAATCGGTGCGCCCATGAACAGGAATCTCGACGACTACAACCGCATGCGCGATTTTTCCGCGACTTCGGAACCGGCCGCGGTGAAACGCTCCGGCCGTAAAACCGCCAAGGATCACGCCTTGCAGTTCTGCATCCAGAAGCACGACGCTTCGCACCTGCACTACGATTTTCGCCTCGAACTCGACGGCGCGCTCAAGAGTTGGGCGGTACCGAAAGGGCCGTCGCTCGACCCCAAGGTCAAGCGTCTGGCGGTGCACGTCGAAGATCACCCGCTGGATTACGCGACGTTTGAGGGCAGCATTCCCGAGGGGCATTACGGCGCTGGCGATGTGATTGTCTGGGATCGCGGCGTGTGGATCCCCCTCGACGATCCGCAAAAGGCCTACGCCAAAGGCCGGCTCAAATTCGAATTGCAGGGCGAGAAGCTTGGCGGTATCTGGAATCTGGTGCGCACGCATATGCCGGGCAAGAAAGAGCAGTGGTTTCTGATCAAACATCAGGACAACGCCGCGCGCCCGCAGGATGACTACGACGTATTAGTTGCCGAACCGGACAGTGTATTGAGTGAGCGCACGATCGTCGCCAGCCCTAAAAAAACTGCTGAACAGGCCAAGCCGCTGAAGAAAGCTCCGGCGAAACCGCGCAAGCAGGCCACCGGGAAACTCACCGGAGCACACAAGGCCAAGCTGCCGGCGCAACTCAAACCTGAGCTGGCGACGCTGGTCGACAGTGCACCGGAAGGGCAATGGAGTTACGAAATCAAGTTTGACGGTTACCGGATCATGGCGCGCATCGAGGGCGATCAGGTGCAACTGTTCACCCGGAACGGCCATGACTGGACGCACAAACTGCCGCAACAAGCCGAAGCCTTGGCTGCGTTAGGCCTGGAGTCGGCATGGCTCGACGGCGAAATGATCGTCGCCAACGAGCAGGGCGTGCCGGATTTTCAGGCGCTGCAAAACGCTTTCGAAGTCGGGCGCAGCGGCAACATTGTTTATTACCTGTTTGATTTGCCCTATCTCAACGGCGTCGATCTGCGCGAAGTCGCGGTCGAGGAACGGCGCGCCGCACTGGCGACCATTCTCGGTTCGCAGAAAAGCCAATTGCTGCGCTTTTCCGAAGCCTTCGAAGAGACCCCGGACGCGCTGCTCAACAGTGCCTGCCAGATGCAGATGGAAGGTTTGATCGGCAAGCGCCTCGGCTCGCCTTATGTGTCTCGGCGCAGCAGCGACTGGATCAAGCTCAAATGCAAACACCGCCAGGAATTCGTCATCGTCGGCTACACCGATCCCAAAGGTGCGCGCAGTGCCTTCGGCGCCTTGCTGCTTGGCCTGCACGATCGCGACAGCGGTGAATTGCGCTACGCCGGCAAGGTCGGCACCGGGTTCAACGAAACCACGCTGAAAAGCATTCTGGCGCAACTCAAACCGTTGCAGGCCAAAAGCGCGGCGGTGGTCAATCCACCCAGTGGCTTTGAGGCCAAAGGTGTGCATTGGCTCAAGCCGAAACTACTGGCGGAAGTGGCGTTTGCGGAAATGACCAAGGACGGCTCGGTGCGCCACGCCGTGTTCCATGGCCTGCGCAACGACAAACCGGCCAAAGCCATCACCGAGGAGCGAGCGAAGCCTGTGAAGACTGTCGAAAGCAAAACTGCCGAGAAGAAACCAGCGAAGAAGGCTGCTGCCAGCAAGGCTCCGAGCAAGCCTTCAAGCAAAAAAGCCGCGGCGAGCAAAACCGAAAGCGCGCCGTCGCAAGCCAACCTGGCCAACGGCAAAGTGCGTATCACCCACCCGGAGCGGGTGATCGACGCGGTCAGCGGCACCACGAAAATGCAGCTCGCCGAGTATTACGCCAGCGTCGCCGAATACATTCTGCCGCACCTCAAGGATCGCCCGGTGGCTCTGGTCCGCGCCCCGGACGGGATCGCCGGCGAACTGTTCTTCCAGAAAAACGCCGAGCGCCTGGCAATCCCCGGCATCAGTACGCTCGACAAGGACATCACCGGGCAGCCGGTGATGATGATCAACAGTGCCGAAGCGCTGATCGGCGCCGTGCAGATGAGCACGGTCGAATTGCACACCTGGAACGCCACCCAAATCGATCTGGACAAGCCCGACCGCTTCGTCCTCGACCTCGACCCGGACCCGGCGTTGCCGTGGAAAAGCATGGTCGAAGCCACGGCGCTGACCCTCACTGTGCTCGATGAACTCGGGCTCAAGGCATTCCTGAAAACCAGCGGCGGCAAGGGGATTCACTTGGTCGTACCGTTGACTCGCAAGCATGGGTGGGACGAGGTCAAGGATTTCAGCCACGCCATCGTCAGCCACATGGCGAAGCTGTTGCCGGACCGTTTTTCAGCGGTGTCCGGGCCGAAAAACCGCGTCGGCAAGATCTTCATCGATTACCTGCGCAACGGCCTCGGTGCCACCACGATTTGTACTTACGCAGCGCGCGCGCGTGAAGGCATGCCGGTGTCCGTACCGGTTTTCCGTGAGGAAGTGGCGGAAATCAAGGGCGGCAATCATTGGAATATCCATAACGTCCACGAACGCTTGGCCGAGGTTGGCGAAGAACCGTGGGCGGACATGAAGAAAACCCGCCAGACCATTACCGCGCAGATGCGCAAACGCGTCGGCATGAAAAAGTGATCAGGCGTCGCGCAGCAAGTCGTGGGCGTTGAGCAGTTCGAAGGCGATCGCCGGGTTGTTGTTCAGGCCTCGGCGGATCGCCGTCGGGATGGCTTTGCGGGTTTTGCGGCACAGCTTGGGCAGATCGTCGATGTCGATGTCGATGCCGAGCATGGTCCGCACCTCATGGAAGCCCGGTGAGACTTCAACGCGGATACCCAATTGCTCATACATGCGTTTTTGCAGATGACGCAGATCGTCGAGGTCTTTGAGCTGTTCCAGGCGCGCCAGCAGGACTTTCTCTTCGTTGCGGGTCAGGCGCAGGATGCGCAAATCTGCGCCGGGCGTGTCCAGCAACGGGTCGCGCCCGCAAACGCAGGCGCCGGGTGGGCAAGGGGAGCGCAAAGGCGCGGTGGTCGTCATGGCCTCCATCATAGAGGCCGTCGGACCGTTTTGCCTATGTGCGTGAGGCAGCCGTCCATCGGCCGCCGTCTCCCTGGAAACTAAGGTTTCAGGCCTTCGTAATGCACCAGAATGGCGTTGGCGAGGTCTTCATCGCTGGCGTTGAGGCCTGGGTTGTCCTGGCGCACCTGCTGCAGCACCGATTCAAGATAAACCCCACGGATGGCCCCGCCACTGGCGACGAATGCAGACACGTCGTCACGGGCTGGAATGACCATCTTGTCATCCTTGAAGGTCGAGTACAGCGACGCGGAAACACCGGCCGAGGTGGCGACATCGCCCGCATCGACACGGGCCAGCGCCGAACCGACCGGCAGGCAAAGGAGTAGAGATGAAACGAGCACTAACTTGCGCATGACGGTGTTCCTCCGAAGGCGCGAAGCAAAAGGGAAGGGACTACATAACGTCAGAGATGATCGGCGCGCGGGAGTTCCGTGAGCGGCGAAAACGCAGCGGCAAGGAACCGGGGAAAACGGCGAAAGGTCTACCGCATGCCCATATTGTTTGAGAGTCGATTTGATGCTCCTCAGAGTCAGCGACGACGTTGCCCGCCCCGCCGATACGCGAATCGAGGCCGCCTTGCTAGGCGGATTTGTCCTGCTGGCCATCGCCCTCGGCATAGCCCCGCGAAGCCGCGTCGACTGGCTGCTGGAAAATGTGCTGGCCGTGGCGCTGGTGTTGACCCTGGTGCTGGCGCATCGGCGGTTTCGCTTGTCGTCCTGGTCGCTGGTGATGATCTTCGCCTTTCTGTGCATCCATGAAGTCGGATCGCATTACACCTATTCGCGGGTGCCCTACGATCAATGGAGCACGCTGCTGACCGGGGTCAGTGTCAACCAGGTTCTGGGTCTTGAGCGCAATCACTATGATCGGTTGGTGCACCTGAGCTACGGATTACTGTTGGTCTGGCCGATGCGCGAAGTGCTGCTGCGCCTGACCCCGTTGCGCGGCGCCTGGCTGGTGCTGATGACCTTGAACGTGGTGCTGGCGACCTCGGCGTTGTACGAATTGATCGAGTGGGTCGGCGGCGCTTATCTGGGCGATGACACCGGACAGGCGTTCGTCGGCGCGCAGAACGATCCCTGGGACTCGCAGAAGGACATGGCCCTGGCGCTGTTCGGCGCCGGGCTGTCCTTGCTGCTCTTGGCAGGTGGGCGTCGAGCGCCGCGCTGAGCCGTCAGATCACACCGCAGGCCATGCGATCGCCGCCGCCGCCCAGTGGCTTGGGCATGTCGGCGTGGTTGTCGCCGCCGGCGTGAATCATCAGGGCATGGCCCTTGATCTCAGAGATTTTCTTCAGGCGCGGGGCCAGCACCGGATAATTGGCGATACCGTCAGCCGTCACATACACCGCGGGCAGATCACCCAGGTGTCCGTCGGCGTAGGGGCCAAGGTGCTTGCCGGTTTTCGCCGGATCGAAGTGACCGCCAGCGGCCAATGCCGCGCCTTTCACCCCATCCTTCATGCCCGCTTCGCAGCTGCCGTTTTCGTGAACGTGGAAACCGTGAATGCCGGCCGGCAGGGATTTCAGGTCCGGGGTAAACAGCAGACCGTAAGGCGTCTCGCTGATGGTGACCGCGCCGATCGCCTGCGGCGCACCGTCGGCGCTGACCAGATTGATCGCGACTTTCTCCGTTGCTGCTTGTGCGGTACCCATCGCCAGAGTGCCGAGCAGACCAAACCACAATGCGCGTTTCATAAGCATTTCCTTCAGCTGCATGAATGTTCGAAGCGATGGAGTCATAGCCTGCCAGGGTTAACCGGCGATGAAGGCGCAATCCATCGACGCTGCAGCGTGTGACTGGCCGCTCGATCGAAAAGTTTTGCCGGATTCAAGTCGCGGCTGACATCAGCCGATACGCTCTGTGTCGGCAGTTCCGTGCAAATAGGCTTAACTGAAATCCGACAAGCGCAATCCAGCGTGCCCACGGGAGATTCCACGGTGTCGATCAAACTGCGTTTGGTGTTGCTGATTGCGACCAGCCTGCTGACGGCGCTGATCGTGAGTCTGGTCAGTTATGTCGGCAATCTGCGGATGGCCACGGCGGTCGGCGACAACACGGTGAGCATGAGCGCCCTGCGCAATCACATGGAAGCCGACATGATGCATGACGCCTTGCGCGCCGATGTCTATTCGGCAATGTTGGTCGGGCTGGGCAAGAGCACTGGCACGGCAGCCGAAGTGCGCGATTCGCTGGCCGAACACGCCGGGCATTTTCGTGAGGTACTGGGTGACAACCTGAAGCTGCCCATCAACCCCCAGCTGCGCACGGCGCTGGAGCAGATCAAGCCGAGCCTCGACACCTACATCAAATCCGCTGAGCAGATTGTCGGCGTGGCGCTGGACAATCCGGACGCCGCCCAGCAGCAACTCGGCACCTTCAACACGGCGTTCAGCCAGCTTGAAGAGCAGATGGCGGCGCTGAGCGAGCTGATTGAAAGCAACACCCGGCAAACCAGCGAAGGCACCGAAGCCGCCATTGGCAATGCCAATCTTGCTCTTGGCGTCGTGCTGATTGCCAGTCTTCTATTGCTGCTGGTCCAGGGCCGCTGGGTCATTCGCAGCATCACCGGGCCGTTGCAAACCGCCAGTCGCATCGCCGAAAGCATCGCCCATGGCAACCTCAGCGAGCCGATTGCCGAGCCCTCCGGCAAGGATGAGGCCAGCGTGTTGATACGCACGCTGGCAACCATGCAGCGCGACCTGCGCAACATGATCGACGTGGTTCGGCGCAACGCTCACGGCGTCAGCGGCATGAGCGAACAGCTCAGCCAGGGCTGCCACCAGGTCGCCGACAGCAGCCAGCAGCAAAGCGTCGCCGCCGGCACCATGGCCGCGGCGGCCAGCCAGATGACCGCCAGCATCGAAGAAATCACTCGCCACGCCGAGCGCGCGCTGAGCATGGCCAATCAGGCCGAAACCCTGGCGAAAGAGGGCGGCGGGGTGATCCATCAAGTGGTCAGCGATATGGATGACATTGCTCGCTCGGCGCAACAGTCAGCGCAGGTCATCCGCACGCTGGATCAGGAATCGGAAGCCATCTTCAACATCATCCAGGTGATCAAGAGCATCGCCGACCAGACCAACTTGCTGGCGCTCAACGCCGCGATCGAAGCAGCGCGGGCCGGCGAACAGGGGCGCGGCTTTGCCGTGGTTGCAGACGAGGTGCGCAGTCTGGCAGCGCGCACCAGCGCATCGACCCAGGAAATCGCCGCGATGGTCGCACGCATTCAAAACAGCACGCGCGAAGCGGTCAGCAGCATGGAGGCCGGGGTGGCGCAGGTCGACAAAGGCATGGCGGTAACGGCGGAGGTTGAACGGGCGATCCGCGAAATCCTCGATGCGACCTTGAGCACCACGCAACTGGTCAACGACATCACCCGCACGATCGGCGAGCAGAGCCAGGCCAGTAATGAAATTGCCCATCAGGTGGAAATGATTGCGGGGATGTCGGAAGGCAACAGCCGGGTGATCGGCCAGACCGCGACGACCACGGATGAATTGTCGAGCCTGGCGGGGCAGTTGGCGCGGTCGGTGGATCGGTTTCGCCTTTGAGCGTCAGGCGAGTCAGGCGTTTTTGGAGTGCCTGACCCGCCGCCTTCGCGAGCAGGCTCGCTCCCACATTTGAAATGCAATTCCCCTGTGGGAGCGAGCCTGCTCGCGAAGAGGCCAGCCCAGTCAACATACATTCAGGCTGGATAACGCCGATCAGAACTTGAACGCCTGCCGCCCAACCAGCAACCACTTGCCCTGCTGCTTCTGCCAGATCTGAAAGTTCTCGATCTCGGTCGGCACCACCTCAGTGCCCTTCAACGCCTGCGCGGAAAAATGGTTGCGCACCAGCGCGGTATCGCCGGACATTGTGATCGTCTGCTTTTGCATTTCCAGGGTCTTGAACGCGCTTCGGCCGGTTTCGATGTCGGCGATGAATTCTTTCTTGTCCTGAATCTTGCCGCTGGAGTGGCCATAGGTCAGGTTCGGCGCGGTGAGGGCGTTCAGTTCGGCGATGTCCTTGTGCAGCATCGCCTGCGTCAGATGATCCACGGCCTGGGCGACGTCCTTTTCCGCCACGGCAGGTGCGGCCATGGCGTAACCATTGAAGGCGCAGAGAAAGCCGATCAGTAGTCGGGTTTTGGTCATTGCGATAGTTCCTTGTTGTTATTGGGTTATGACTGGTTCGTCAGTCATCGTACAACTTAGCAGATTATCCGGCGGTCAGGCAGTAGTTTGCGGCGCTTCGTCGTCCGGCAATAAGCCAGGTGTCAGCGATCATGTTCCGCCGCTTCCGGCCGATAAACCGCTCGTAGCGCAAAACGACTTTCAAGTCGGGAACAGACGCGCGGGTTTGCCCTGACGTGATATTCTGCGCGCCAACTTGGTTTGACCTTATTCAGTCAGCGTGCTCGTGGGTGCGCTGGCAGGATCCCTGTCGCTCAAGTAGCTGAAGCCAATAATGATAAGAAGTCAGTTCAGAAGGGACATCAACTGAGGTCGATGCGGCATGTCGGCCTTGTGTGCCCACCCGTCAAAATTGAAGTGTGCCGGAATCTGCGACGCCAGCCTGAGCGTCACCCAAGCGGATCGCATGCTGATAACAGAGGCGGGCGGAAGGCGTTTTATCATAGGTGCAACAGATGTTTAAGAAAGTGAACACAGCCTTGCTCGGTCTGGCATTGGCAATGGGGATGACATCCGCCAACGCTGACGAAGCAAAGAAAGTCGACGTCCTGCTGATCGGCGGCGGCATCATGAGCACCACCCTGGGTGTGTGGATCAATGAGCTGGAGCCGAGCTGGTCGATGGAAATGGTCGAGCGCCTCGATGGCGTCGCCCAGGAAAGCTCCAACGGCTGGAACAACGCCGGTACCGGTCACTCGGCACTCGCTGAGCTGAACTACACCCCGGAAGACGACAAAGGCAACGTGACGATCCCGAAAGCGGTCGAGATCAACGAAGCGTTCCAGGTGTCCCGTCAGTTCTGGGCCTGGCAGGTTCAGCAGGGCGTTCTGAAGAACCCTCGCTCGTTCATCAACACCACACCGCACATGAGCTTCGTGTGGGGCGATGACAACATCAAGTTCCTGAAAAAACGCTACGAAGCCCTGCAGGCGAGCCCGCTGTTCGCCGGCATGCAGTACTCCGAAGACCCTGCTGTGATCAAGAAGTGGGTCCCGCTGATGATGGAAGGGCGCGACCCGAACCAGAAAATCGCGGCCACCTGGAGCCCGCTGGGTACCGACATGAACTTCGGCGAAATCACCCGCCAGTTCGCCGCGCACCTGCAGACCAAGCCTAACTTCGATCTGAAACTGTCGAGCGAAGTCGAGGACATCACCAAGAACGCCGATGGCACTTGGCGCGTCAGCTACAAAAACCTCAAAGACGGCACTAAAACCGAAACCGACGCCAAGTTCGTCTTCATCGGCGCTGGCGGCGGTGCCCTGCACCTGCTGCAGAAGTCGGGCATTCCTGAAGCCAAGGAATACGGTGGCTTCCCGGTGGGTGGTTCGTTCCTCGTGACCGAAAACCCGACCATTGCTGAACAGCACCTGGCCAAGGCTTACGGTAAAGCTTCGGTGGGTTCGCCGCCGATGTCGGTTCCACACCTGGACACCCGTGTTCTGGACGGCAAGCGTGTCATTCTGTTTGGCCCATTCGCGACCTTCAGCACCAAGTTCCTCAAGGAAGGCTCGTACCTGGACCTGCTGACCAGCACCACCACGCACAACATCTGGCCGATGACCAAGGTCGGCATCAAGGAATACCCGCTGGTCGAATACCTGGCTGGCCAACTGATGCTGTCGGACGAAGACCGCATGAACGCGCTGAAGGAATACTTCCCGAACGCCAAAGCCGAAGACTGGCGCCTGTGGCAAGCCGGCCAGCGCGTGCAGATCATCAAGCGTGATGAAGCGGCAGGCGGCGTGCTGAAACTGGGCACCGAAATCGTTGCTGCTCAGGACGGCTCCATCGCCGGCCTGCTGGGCGCATCGCCAGGCGCGTCGACCGCTGCACCGATCATGCTGAGCGTGCTGCAGAAAGTCTTCAAAGACAAAGTCGCCAGCCCTGAATGGCAAGCCAAGCTGCACCAGATCGTTCCAAGCTACGGCACTCAGCTGAACAGCGATCCGGCCAAAGTGGCCGCAGAATGGGCTTACACCGCCAAGATCCTCGAACTGCCGACGCCTCCGGTGATCGGTCAGGCCGCTGCTCCGGCAGCCGGCGCTGCGGCTGAAAAAGCCCCGGCTCTGAAGGACAACGCTGCACGCGACATGGCGCTCTAAACACACGCCTGACGCACAAAGCCCACTGCACCGGTGACGGTCAGTGGGCTTTTTTGTGCCTGCGCTTCAAGCTTTGGCTTTGGCCAGATAAGCCCCCAGCCGCTGGCCCATCTCTTCGCCCAGCGCCTGCAAGCCGCTCAACGGCCGCACCATCACTTCGAACTCGACGATCTTGCCGTGCTCATCGAAGCGAATCATGTCGATGCCTTTGAGTTCCTTCGTGCCTACTTTGGCACTGAATTCCAGAATCACGTTGAGGCCATCGGCGCTGGCCAATTCACGGTGATACGCAAAATCCTCGAAAACCTCGAACACCGTATTGAGGATCATCGACACCACCGGCGCGCCGGGGTAGGGCGTGTGGGCCATCGGCGAGCGAAACACGGCCTGGGCGTCAAGCAGCTCAGGCAGCGCGCGCAGGTTGCCGGTGCGGATCATCTCGTGCCAGCGCTGCAGGGATTCGGCGACGGGGGCTTGCAGGGTCAGCTCGGTCATGGGGTCTCCGGTTTTTATTATTGGTTTTCAATGGCACTGACTGTAGATCAACCACGCGGCAAGAACATCCTGATGTGCCGTGCTGAATACCCAACCATCGCCCATGCGGATCAGATGCGCATCTGATCCGTATTTTTTCACTTGATCTGACGCTGTAACCGGTTCAGTCAAGCGCTCACAATGCCCCGGCAGTGCGGGCACCAGCGACTTTGCTTCATCCCGAAGCGTCCAGTGCACCGCAAACCCGGCATTGAGGAGAGCAAGATGAACAAGATGGCGATTTTCCTGGGTGGCTTCCTGACCCTGACCATTCTGATCGGTTTGCTGGCGACGATTTCTCCGGTCTGAAGCCCGCGCAGTTTTTTCGAACTCCGCCATGTTCGCGCTTTCAGTTGCAGTACAGGGCCATGCCAGCGGCCCTACGGACTGAAAGAAGGAGCGAGACATGCGTTGCACAACCCCGCACGGACGGTGGCTATCGATGGGCATGCTGCTGACGGCGCTGACCGGCTGCGCGATGAGCAACACCGAATCGCCGGTGCAGACGCCCGGTAAGGCCAAGGCCTCCGACACCGAACTGCTTGAAACCGGCGCGCAATGGCTGCAAGACAAACCGCCGATTCGCGCCTTGAACCTGTACCTCGACGGCTTCCACTTCTACAACGGGCACCCCGATGTGCAAATGGAGGCGCACCATTATTGTTCGGTGCTCAACGAAGAAGTCTTTCAATGCGTGATCTATGACGGCAACAGCGCCGATGCGAAGTTGATGGGTGTCGAGTACATCATCAGCAAACGCCTGTTCGCGCAACTACCGGCCAAGGAAAAGGCCCTTTGGCACAGCCATGCGCACGAAGTCACGTCCGGCCAACTGGTCGCCCCGGGCATCGCGCAAGTCGCCGAAACGCGGCTGATGGAAAAGCTCGCCAACACCTACGGCAAAACCTGGCACACCTGGCACACCGATCAGGACAAACAACTGCCGCTTGGCGTACCGCAATTGATGATGGGCTTCACCGCCGACGGCCAGGCCGATCCGCAGATGGTGGAGCAACGCGACAAGCGTCTGGGCGTCGACACTGCGAAAAACAAGACCGCTCGCGCCGCGATCAAACCGGCCCCCATCGAGCAGGGCGCCGATGCCTGGCAACAGGGCAACGCGCTGCAACTTCCTGACCCGACCGGACACACGCATCTGATGCCACGTCCTGCGACGGGCAGCGACGAGAATGCTCGGGGTACGCAGGCCAAGCCGTAAGTAACCATCGGTAGATGTTGCGCTCGGTCGCCCCTACAGGGTTTGCAGCTGCACACGAAATTTGTGCTCACCTGCAATCCCTGTAGGAGTGAGCCTGCTCGCGAAAGCGGTTGGTCAGCCACCACCGCTGCGGCGCCGTTCCGTCCCCTCAGGGCCACCGACGTCCAGCAATCGTCTTTCCAGCAAAACATTTTCGAGGGCCTGGCGTTCGACCAGCGCCATCTGATGCTCGCGCTTTTTCAGCTCCAGCAAAATGGGGCTGGACCAGGTGCGGTAAGTCTGTTCGATTTTGCGGCGGGACGTCATCAGTCTCTCCTTGATCAAGAGCCCTGTGTAGCGGGCAGGGGCTCAATCCGATGAGGCCTTAACGTTAGACGACAAAGCTGCAAGGCGCGAATGCAGCGCCATCCCCTTTAGGAGTGAGCCTGCCCGCGATAGCGACCTTTCAGACACTGCAATACTGTCTGAAGTACCGCCATCGCGAGCAGGCTCACTCCTACAAGGGTTTTGTGGTGGATTGGAATCAGTCGTCGACGTTCATCAGTTGCTGCACTCCCTCCCACGCTTCAGCCCGCATCCGTTCGATATCTAGCCCGGGAATCACCCCGTTGTCGACGACCACGCGGCCGCCCACCAGGCTGTATTTCACCGCTATCGGCTCCCCGGCCACCACCGGCGCGACGGCGCAGTCGTGGAAGCCGTAAAAGCGCGGGTGGTCGAGGCTGTAGATGACCAGATCCGCCGCCTGGCCGATTTCCAGCGTGCCGACTGCGCCCAGGCCGAGCACTTGTGCGCCACCGGCCGTGCCCCAATGAATGACGTCTTCGGCGGTGGTGGCCGAGGCGCCCTGTTCGGCGCGATGGATCAGCCACGCGGTGTTGGCTTCGCCGACCATGCTCCCGGATTCATTCGACGCCACGCCATCCACACCGAGTGAAACCGCCACGCCGGCCTCGAACATCTGCGGCACCGGGGCGACGCCGCTGCCGAGGCGGGCGTTGCTCACCGGGCAGTGCGAGACGCCCGTACCGGTCTGCGCGAGCATGCGGATTTCGCCCGGTTGCAGGTGCACGGCGTGGGCAAACCAGACGTCCGGGCCGAGCCATTCGTGTTCGGCGACAAACTCCACGGGCAGGCAGTTGTACTTGTCGCGACAGAAATTCACGTAGTTCTGCGTCTCCGACAAGTGTGTGTGCAAGCGCAGGCCGAGGCCGCGCGCGGTGTGGGCCAGTTCGCGCAGCAGCGTCGGCGGCAGGGAAAAGGTCGGTGTGGTCGGGGCGACAACCACACGGCGTAGCGCATCGGGGGTGTCCTGGTGATAGCGCGATTTCAGCCGTTCGATATCACCGACCATTTGCTCGAGGCTTTCCGGTTGCAGAGCGGTTTTCGAGAAGCCCGGATGCGCGTTCGCCGACTCCAGCGCACCGCCACGGCACAGTACGAAACGCAGGCCGAACTCCTCGGCCATGTCGAACAGCACATCGCCGGTCTCGGTGCTGCCGTGCGCGTGATACAGGTAATGGTGATCGGCGCAGGTGGTCACGCCGGACAGCAGCAGTTCAACCATGCCCAGGCGCGCGGCGATCCGCGCCAGTTGCGGGGTAAAGCGGTTGAGGCGCGGGTAGGGCACGCTGGCGAGCCAGCCTTGCAGGTCCTGATTCAGACCCTCAGGCACGGCTTTGAGCAGGTTCTGGAACAGGTGATGGTGCGTGTTGATCCAGCCCGGATAGACCAGGCAATGACGTGCATCGATGACCCGTTCGCCGGGTTGCGCTGTGAGGTCTGCGGCCATTTCGGCGATGCGCCCGTCGACCACGCGGATGTCCACGGCGCCGGCCCGCGCGCGAGGGCCGCGCAGGCCGGTCATCACCGCGAGCGGATGTTTGATCAGGATGTTCTGAGGTTGATTCATGGGCAGCTCCAGACTAAAGGATGTGCGAGGCGGATTTGCTGGCGGTGGCTTGCGGCACGCTGACGCCATTCAGCGCGGCGTTGAGCAGCACCGACACCAGGCAGGCGATGACCACGCTGCTGTGCAGGAACGGCTGAGACCACTCGGGTAATTGTTTGAACAGGGTGGGGGCGAGCACCGGCACCAGCGCGGCGGCGAGGGTGAAACCGACGATCAGCACGTTGTAGCGATTACGCTCGTAATCGACTTTGGCGAGGGTCTGAATGCCCGCCGCCGCGACCACGCCGAACATGGCGATCCCGGCGCCACCCAGCGCGGCGGTCGGCATCGAAGCGATGATCGCGCCAGCCTTGGGCACCAAGGCAATCGAGCACATCAGCAAGCCGCTGACCGCGACCACCCAACGGCTGCGCACGCCGGTGAGGATCACCAGGCCGACGTTTTCCATGAAGGCGATAAACGGAAACGCGGCGAACATGCCGGCGATGGTGCTGGCCAGACCATTGGCGCGCAGGCCGTTGATCACTTGCTTGTCGTCCACCGGTTTTTCGACGATGTCGCCGATGGCCACGAACAGGCCCATCGACTCGACCATCTGCACGATCATCACCACCGCCATGGTCGCAATCGGAATCAGGCTGAAAGTCGGCAGGCCGAAGTAGAACGGGTAGGGCACGGTCAGCCACGGCGCGTCTTCGACACTGTGAAAACTGCCCATTCCCAGACCATAGGCCAGACCGGCGCCGATCAGCATGCCGACCAGCACCGCCATGTTGCGCAGCAACGGGCTGCCATAGCGGTTGACCAGCAGAATCGTCAGCAACACCACCACCGCAACACCGAGAAATGCCGGGGCGCCGAAGTTGCTCGCATTGCGCCCGCCGCCGACCCATTCATAGGCAATCGGAAACAGCTGCAAGCCGATCACGGTGACGATGCAACCGGTGACTACCGGCGGAAAGAACCGCCGCAATCGGCCCACGAACGGCGCCATCAGCAAGGTAAACAGTCCAGCGCCGATCACCGCCCCGCAGACCCCGGCGAACCCCACCTCCGGGTTGCTGCCGATGGCGATCACCGGGCCAACGCTGCTGAACGCGACGCCCTGCAGGATCGGCAGGCGCACGCCAAACTTCCAGAAACCAACGGTTTGCAACAGCGTGGCAATGCCCGAACAGAACAGCGTGGTACTGATCAGCACCACCGTATCGGCGTGCGACATTTTCAGCGCACTGGCAACAATCAACGGCACGGCGATGGCGCCGATGTACGAGACGGCCATGTGTTGCAGGCCGAGGGTGAGCATCTGTCGCACCGGCAGAACGCGGTCGACGGGATGCACGGTGGAGGCGGATTGCGTTGGGGATGTGGCTGACGACATGGGGAAACACCTCTGGCTGTTTTCATGCGGTAGAGAGGGGTATTCGTCTGATGCCTCTTTTATCCGGAAACACTGCAAATCCCTTGTGGGAGCGAGCCTGCTCGCAAAAGCGTTGGGTCAGTCGACATCACTGTTCAATGGCCCACCGCATTCGCGAGCAGGCTCGCTCCCACAGGTTTTGCTGCATTTGCTGACAGGCATCAGTCATTCGTGCTGCGAAGCCGCCATCCACCGGCTCCGATGCCTTGTTTCAGCCTGCCAGGCAGGCGGCGAAGCCCTGATTCAGGGCCGCGCGATCCAGGTCGCGGCCGATGAACACGATCTTGCTCGAGCGGGGCTCCGTGCCCCATAGCGTCGAGGCGCGGAATTCCACCAGGCTGTGCACACCTTGCAGCACGTAGCGCTGGTCTTCGTTGGCCACCGCGAGCACGCCTTTCATGCGGTACAGGTTGTCGGCCTGGGAAGAGCGCAGCTCGCTGATCCAGCGGTGGAACGCCATCAGGTTGACCGCGCCGTCGACGGCGATGCCCACCGATGACACGCTTGGATCGTGTTGGTGGTCATGCTCTTCAATGGCGTGTTCGGAGTGATGGTCGTGGTGGTCGTGATGCTCGGGTTCGGCGCCGATTTCCATCAGCTTCTGGGTGCTTTCGAAGGCGCCGATGCCAAGGATTTTCGTCAGGTCGATTTGGGCGTGGGTTGAGGTCACCAGATCCGCGGTGGCGTTCAAGCCGCGAATTTTGCCGCGCAGGGTTTCCACCTCGTCGGCGCTCACCAGATCGACCTTGTTGATGACAATCCGGTCGGCACAGACAATCTGATCCACCGCCTGATTATCGACGCCGTCCAGTTGCAGATCCTCCAGGTGCTGGGCGATGTGTTTGGCGTCGACCATGGTCACGATCGCGTCGAGTTCGACTTCGTCGGCAATCGGGTCATTGATGAAAAAGCTTTGTGCCACCGGATACGGATCGGCCAGACCGCTGGTTTCGATCAGGATGTGATCGAGGCGCACCGGCCGCGCCACCAGCTCGCGGACGATGCGCACCAGATCCTCGCGAACCTCGGCAGTGCAGCACACGCAGCCGTTGACCATTTCGTAGATTTCTTCGGTTTCGGAGCTGAGCACCAGATCGCCGTCGATGCCGACCTCGCCAAACTCGTTTTCGATCACAGCGATCTTGCGGCCATGGTTTTCCTTGAGGATGTAATTGAGCAGGGTGGTTTTGCCGGCACCGAGGAAACCGGTGAGGATGGTCACGGGGATTTTGTTGTTGCGGGTTGGGGCGTTGAAGGGCGTGTTCATCTGGATCTCCTTGCCTGTTTTTTTTGACGAGTACGGTCAACTGTGGGAGCTAGCCTGCTAGCGAATGCGGTGTGTCAGTCAGCGGTGATAGCGACTGTTCCACCGCCTTCGCGAGCAGGCTCGCTCCCACAGGGTTCTTGGTGTTCTTGCCAGCGGTGGGCGACGCCGGCATCAAGGCCAAACAGGTCAAGCACGCGGCCGAGGCTGTGGTCGACCATTTGCACCAGGCTCTGCGGGCGGGCGTAGAAGGCCGGCACCGGCGGGGCGATGATGCCGCCCATGTCGGTGACGGCGCTCATGTTGCGCAGGTGCGCCAGGGTCAGCGGAGTTTCGCGGGCCATCAGCACCAGCGTGCGCCGCTCCTTGAGCGTGACGTCGGCGGCGCGGGCGATCAGCCCAGAGGAAGTGCCGGTGGCAATCTCCGCCAGCGTGCGCATCGAACACGGCGCCACCACCATGCCGAGGCAGCGAAACGAACCGCTGGCGATCCCGGCGGCGATGTCGTCGGCGCGGTGGTAATGGCTGGCCAGCGCGGTGACGTCGGCGAGTTTGTAGTCGGTTTCGTGGGCCATGGTCAGCAGCGCGGCGCGGCTGATGATCAGGTGGCTCTCGATGTCCAGATCCGCCAGCAATTCGAGCAGACGCACGCCGTAAATGAACCCGGACGCGCCGCTGATGCCGACCACCAGGCGCTGGCGGTTCACGCTTGCAGCCCTTTGATCAACTGCCGCGCACGCTCCAGCACATCGCCGTCAAGCTGCGCCTTGATCCCGTCGAAAGCCGAACCGCGTGTGGCATCCAGGCCCATGCGCGACGTCGTGCCGTTCACCGACGAGGATGGGTCGAGCGGGCTGCCCGGTAAACCGTCGATGGTGAACAGGTCCTGATGCGGCTGGAAATGCGTGGCCAGCGCCCATAACACCTGACTGTCATCGCTGATGTCGATATCGCTGTCCACGGCGATCACGGTTTTCAGGTACGGATCCCAGCCGAGCAGCGCCAGCATGATCTGCCGCGCTTCGCCGTCGCGGCTCTGTTCCAGCGCCACGTAGCAGTGAAAATGCGTGCCGGAATTGGGATAGTGCACGGCGGTGACGGCGGGGAACCGTGCCTTGAGTTTTTCACTCATTTCCGCCTCGCGCGGCAGGCGCGCCAGGGTCAGATGTTCGGCGTAGCGGCCGCCCATGACGTCGACCAGCCAGGCGTCCTTGCGCCGCAGCAGGGTGTCGACGCGCAGCACGTTATTGGTCGAGCGGTCCGAGGAGTAACCGCTGAATTCGCCGAACGGACCTTCCTCGGCGTAGGCCGCCGGGTCTATCGCGCCTTCGAGGACGAACTCGGCATAGGCCGGCACGCCGATGCCGTAGCGCGGGGTTTTCACCAGTTCCAGCGGCGCACCGAACAGGCCGCCGGCCACTGCGCGTTCATCACTGCCGTAGGGCAGGCGTGCAGCGGCGGCGAGCATGAACAACGGGTGAGCGCCGACCACCATCGCCACCGGCAATTCTTCCCCGCGCTCTCGGGCGGTCTGCAGCATCCACCACAAATGCCCGCGTGAATGCAGGCTGGTGGCGAGCGCCTGACGGGCGTGGCGCATCGAGCGGTGATAGCTCATGTTGGCGATGCCGGTGATCGGGTCCTCGGCGATGATGATCGCGTTGGTGATATACGGGCCGCGATCGCTGTCGAAATGCTTGAGCATCGGTAACAGGGCGAGGTCGACCGCTTCGCCTTCGAACACTTCGTCGAAGATCGGCCCGCTTTCGACGTAGCGGGGGGCGATGGGTTGGTTGGCGCGGCTCTGAAAGGTTTCGTGCAGTTGCGCCGGGGTGACGCCGAACAAGCGTGCGATACGTGTGCGGGATGCGAACAGGTTGGTCGCCACCGGCACGCCGAGCTTGCCGACGTTTTCGCAGATCAGCAGCGGATCGCGTCCCTCGGCGGCGAGGGCATCGACCAGGGCGGTGACGTCCTGATCGGCGGAAATTGGTTGGCTGAGGGTCAGCACATCGTCCGGGTACTCGCGGCGATAGGCGTCGATAAATACGTGAAAGTCCTGGGAATCGCCGAGCGTCGAACGGGTCATGGTGTCACCTCGTAAAAAGCAGGCACGCAGGGGTGAAAGGGCGATCGCACGGCCAGCCGTTGGCCTGCCGGTCGTGCGCGCGCCGGGTCATCTTCGTGCCTGTAAAGTCGCTGTGTGTTGGTGGTAACACTGGCCCCCGTGGGAGCGAGCCGGCTCGCGAATGCGGTATGTCATTCAAAGCTGATGGCGACTGATCCACCGCTTTCGCGAGCAGGCTCGCTCCCACAGGGGGTGTGGCTACAGGTACGTGGTGGTCAGGCGAATATCGGCCTCGACCAGATCCTTGGGCGGTGGTGTCGGTTCGATCCCGCACAACCGGGCGATGTTGTTGCCCAGATAGTCTTCGAGATGATCCTCATCGATGCCCAGCCCTTGCGGTGCCGGCGAGCACAGCACCTCCAGTTCGCGCAGCCACATGCCCGGTTCGTTCGGCGGCGAGTCGGTGCCGAACACGATCTTGTTGCGCGGCAGCTCCTTGGCGAACTCGACGATCCGCGACTGGAAACACCAGCCTGATTCGCAATAGACGTTCGGCGTGTCCATGGCCATCCAGAACGCTTCGAACGAGTAGTTGCCGCCGGTCTGGATACCGAAGTGGCCGATGATGAAATTGACCATCGGGAACTCGCGGATGATCGGGTAGAACATCGTCGGAATCGTGTACGGGCCGTCGCCGGTGTGGATCAGCACGACGATGTTGTACTTGGCGCAGACCTTCATGGCCGGGCGCAGCCAGTCGAGTGCGCGGTCCGGGCGATAGCCGTGCATGTTGGCGTGCAGCTTGAGCATCTTGAACCCGTATTCCTTGATGTGGAATTCCAGCTCCGCCGCTCCGTTTTCCGGTCCCCAGCGCGGGTTGAAGTTGAAGTTGCCTATAAAGCGGTCCGGGTATTTCACGCAGAGTTCGGCGATATACGACATGTAGTCGCGCACGCCCTCGCGGCCCCGGCGGTTGCCATCGCGGTAACCGGTGTTGCCAGGTGGCGGCTGGATGAAACCCATGTCGATGCGGCGCGGCTTGCCGTTGATCATGTACGGGCCGTCCATCAGCTTGAGCATGCGCTCGCCGGTGAACGGTTCGCCGGTGTGGCGCCAGGCCTCGTCGACCAGGTTGGTGGGGTGCAGATGGGTGTCGATGATCATCGCTTCAGCTCCTGGCCAATTGGGTGGTGACGGGGCGCTTGAGTTGCGCCTCTGCTTCGGAAACGGAACGCGGTGGCGGGGTCGGCTCGAGGCCGATCATGCGCGCGGTGTTGTTGCCCAGGTAATCTTCGAGGGTGTCCTCGTCGAGGTTCAGACCCTGCGGTGGCTCGTGGCACAGCACTTCAAGCAGGCGCAGCCACATGCCCGGTTCGTTCGGCGGGGTGTCGGTGCCGAAGAGGATCTTGTGGGTCGGCAAGACCTTGGCGAACTCGACGATTCGCGATTGCAGGCACCAGCCGGATTCGCAGTAGACGTTGGGCAACTCCATCGCCCATTGCATCGGCTCGAATACGTAGACGCCGCCGGTCTGCACGCCAAAGTGGGCCATGATGAAATCGACGTTGGGGAATTCCTTGATCATCGGCACCCATTCCGACGGGATGCTGTACGGCCCGTCGCCGGTGTGCAGCTTGACCGGAATGCCCAGCTCGGCGCATTTCTCGAAGCACGGGCGCACCCAGTCGAGGGCCCGGTCAGGCCGGTAGGCGTGCATGTTGGCCTGCATCTGGACCATTTTGAAACCGTGTTCCTTGACGTAGCGCTCGATCGCCTCGACGCCGTTCTGCACACCGCAGCGGGGGTTGTAGACGAAGCAGCCGATGAAGCGGTCCGGGTAGGTCTGGACCATTTTCAAGGTGTAGGCCATGTAGGCGTCGATGGATTCGCGGCCACTCAGCTCGCCGTCGGTCCAGGTGTAGATGGTGTTGCCCTGCGGCGGCTGGATGAAGGCTTTGTCGATGCGGCGAGGTTTGCCGTTGACCATGTACGGGCCATCCATCATCTGCAGCAGACGCTCGCCAGTGAACGGGTCACCGTCATGCCTCCAGGCGAGGTCCACCAGATCGGTGGGATAGCAGCTGATATCGATGATCATTGCAGTCGATCTCCTGATAGCGGGGAAGGGAGCCTTGCGGCTCTCGGCATCCACGTCCCGGGCAATCGGCCGTTGCTATGCGCAGGATTCGCGCATTCCCTCGCCTGTTCGCATCCGGCCCGGGTGGGTGGCTGCTGAGGGCGAGTATTGGAAAGGGGGGAGAGGTTCGTACAATATTAATTGGGCGCGGTGGTGATATGCGTTCGATATGGTTTTGGTTTTGTGGTGAACGTGCCGGCCTCTTCGCGAGCAGGCTCGCTCCCACAGGGATTGCATTCCAGTTGGATAAACGCAGTCAAACTGTGGGAGCGAGCCTGCTCGCGAAGGCGTCATTGCTGCGTTTGCAGGGCCAACTGCCTGATCACTTCAACCACCGGCGCCACGCGTTCGGCCTGGCCATGTGGCCATACGGCATAGAGGTTGTAATGCGCGGCAATCTGCGCCTCGTTCAACGCCACCAGGCACCCGCTGCGCAACGCATCGGCGGCCAACAAACCGCGCACCAGCCCTGCACCGACGCCCGCCTCGGCGGCGGCAATCAGGTTGGCGGCATTATCGAAAATCACCCGCGCCGGCGGTTCGGTCGGGCTCATGCCGGCGGCATCCAGCCATGGAATCCACGAGCGCCGCGTGTAGCCCAATAGCGGCAATTGCAGAATTTGCGCCGGGCTTAGCGGCAGCTGCAACCCATAGCGTTCCAGCAGCGCAGGCGAAGCCACGGCCAACACCCGATCGCCACAGATCTGGGTCATTTCGCAGTCATCCCAATCGCCATAGCCATAGCGCAAGGCCAGATCCACGCGCTCGAACGTGCTGCGATCACTACGCGGCATCGACAGCAGCGTTACCTCGTAATCCGGCAGCCCGTCGAGCAACTGCGGCAAGCGCGGATTGAGCCAGTTCTGTGCCAGTTCGCTGTCCACATCCAGAGTCAGGCGCTGCGCCACGCTGCGGTTTTTCACCGAGGACAAGGCCCGGTCGATCTGTGCCAGACCATCGGACAACACGCTGGCAAACAACTGCCCGGCGTCGGTCAGATTGCTGCCGCCCCCCTCACGCACGAACAGCGGCTGGCCGATGAAATCCTCGAGGGCGCGGATCTGTTGGCTGATCGCGCTGTGGGTCAGGTCGAGCTTGCGCGCGGCGCTGGAGAAACTGCCGCTGCGCGCCGCATGGATAAACGCGCTCATGGACTGCACCGACGGGTATCGCTTGTACATGTTGTTAGTCCTGCTTACACCGGTTGGCAGAAAACGTCGCTGGCCGCAAATCGTCGCGGCTTCCAATAATCGGTGACAGGCCCGCACAAAGACGGGCCGCTCTCCTGGAGCCTGACAATGATTGCATTCACGGTTAACGGTGAACGACGCGAGCTGGATGAGGCGTCCCCCTCCATGCCCTTGTTATGGGTATTGCGTGATCAACTGAAACTCACCGGCACCAAATTCGGCTGCGGCATGGGCCTGTGCGGTGCCTGCACCGTGCACCTGGACGGCGTCGCGGTGCGTTCCTGCCAGTTGCCGCTGGCCGCCGTCGCGGGCCACAGCATCACCACCATCGAAGGTTTGTCGCCGACGCAGAATCATCCGCTGCAAGTGGCCTGGGTCGCCGAAGATGTGCCGCAATGCGGCTACTGTCAATCCGGGCAGATCATGTCGGCGGCGGCGCTGCTCAACACCGGCGCGGCGGTGACCGACGATTCGATCCGCAACGCGATGTCGGGCAACATCTGCCGCTGCGGTACGTACGGGCGCATCAACAAGGCGATCAAACGCGCGGCGAATGCGCCGAAGGAGGCCTGATGAGCCGCCTCGACGACAGCCGTATCGAACTGCCGCGCCGGGTGTTTCTCAAACAAGCGGCAACCGTTGCTTCAGGCCTGGCGATTGCCTTGTACCTGCCCGGCGGCATGGCGGCCACCGACCCGAAAGCCCCGGCACCCGCTCGCGAATTTGAGCCCAATGCCTGGGTGCGAGTGCTACCCGACGGCACGGTGAAACTGGTGGTGCACAAACACGATTCCGGCACCGGCACGCACACCGCACTGGCCGCGTGCGTGGCCGAAGAACTGGACGTTAATCCGATGACCGTGCAGGTCATCACCCCCGAAGACCCGTTTTTCGAAAGCTACATTCATCCGGTCTGGAAAGTTTTTTCCACCGGCGGCAGCACCAGTGTGTCGCTGGAATACGAGCGCCTGCGCATGGCCGGCGCCACGGCGCGCGCGCTGCTGATCACGGCGGCCGCGCAGCAGTGGAAAGTCAGCCCTGACAGTTGCGCGACAGAAGACGGTCGGGTGCTACACGCGGCGAGCAAACGCAGCCTCGGTTACGGCGAACTGGCCAGCGTGGCGGCGACTCTGCCAGCGCCGGCCAACGTCACCCTGAAAGACCCGGCGCAATTCAACTACATCGGCAAACTGCGCCACAAACGTGACGCCGCAGCCAAGGTGTGCGGACAATTCCAGTACAGCATTGACGTGCAATTGCCGGACATGCTGGTGGCGGTGATAGAGCGCGCGCCGGTCATTGGAGCGAAAGTCCTCGGCGTCGATTCGGCGGCAGCTTTACAGGTCCCTGGCGTGCGCCAGGTACTGGCGGTTCCGGGGCGTCCCGATGTGCTCGGCGGCAATCTGGAAGGTGTCGCGGTGCTGGCCGATACGTTCTGGGCGGCGCAGGAAGGGCGCAAGGTGCTGGCGATCCAGTGGAGCGATTCGCCGCTGGCCGGGTTCGACAGCGACCGATTGTTCGACGCCCAGGCCAAGGCAATTGGCGAGCCGAACACACAAACGGTCAAAGCCATGGCGCACGGCGATGTCAGCGGGCAATGGCCGGGTGCGGCACAGTTGCTCGAAGCCGATTACACCATGCCTTACAAAGTGCAAAACCCGCTGGAGCCGATCTGTATCACCGCGCAGGTGAAGAACAACGCGATCACCTACTGGGGCGGCGTGCAGGTGCCCTCGATGGCACTGGAGGCGGCGCAGACCGTGTGCGCCATCGACAAGGCCAACGTGACCATTCATGAGAGGGTATCGGGCGGCAGCTTCGGCGCGCGGGAGGCGAAATACTGGTTGTTTGAGGTCGCGTTTCTGGCGCAGAAAACCGGCGTGCCGGTGAAGCTGCTGAACAGCCGCGAAGATGAAATGCATGCGCTGTTCAACCACCCGGCAACATTGCACCGGATCAAAGGCGCGCTCGATGCGCACGGTAAACTCAGCGCGTTGCAACTGCATGCGGTGTCGCCAGCCTCGCCGGAACAATGGGAGCCGGGTTATTTCCAGCGCCCGGACCACATGGACTACAGCACCACCGAGGCGATCACCGCGTGGGATTTTGCCTACCGCCCGCCGCACCTCGATCTGAACTGGGTCAAACATGAAAGCCAGGTACCCAGCGGCTGGTATCGCTCAGTGAGTTTCATCCCCAATGTGTTCGCCGTCGAAAGTTTCATGGATGAGCTGGCGCATGCCGCCAGGCAAGATCCGTTGGCGTTCCGCCTGGCCAATATGCACGAGCGGCCACGGCATGTGGCGGTGCTCAAACAGGCTGCCGAACGCGCCGGTTGGGGCAAGCCATTGCTGGCGGGAACGGCGCTGGGCCTTGCAACCAATCAGGGCTACAGCAGTTTTATTGCCGTGGTCGCGCGCGTTGCGACGGTCGATGGCAAGGCAAAAGTCGAACAGCTCACGTGCGTGGTCGATTGCGGTCTGGCGGTATCGCCGGGCGGTGTCGAGGAGCAGATCTACGGCGGGCTGATGTGGGGGCTCGGCCACGCGTTATTCGACCGCCTCGACATCAAGCAGGGGCGGGTGGTGCAGAGCAATTTCCACGATTATCGTGTGCCGCGCATGGCGGACATGCCCGTCACCGACATCGTCGTGCTGGATGGCGAGCCGGGCAAACCCGGTGGGGTCGGTGAGCTCGGCAGTCCATCGGTGGTGCCGGCCATCGCCAATGCGCTGTTTGCCTTGACCGGTGTGCGCCAGCGCTCGACGCCGCTGAACCTCGGATAAGCGCCATGGACCTGCGCCTGCTGCGGTATTTCATGGCTCTGGCCGATGAACTGCATTTCGGCCGGGCCGCCGAACGGTTGCACATTTGCCAGCCGCCGTTGAGCCAGCAGATTCGTCTGCTGGAGGAAGAACTCGGCACGCCGTTGTTCGAGCGCAGCCATCATCGCGTCGACCTGACGGCGGCGGGGCAGATGCTCAAGGAACAGGCGCCGCTGGTGTTCGAGCAGCTTGAGCGCGCGCTGGACCTGACCCGGCAGACCGGGCGCGGGCAACTGGGCGAGCTGGAAATCGGCATGATCAGCTCGGTGATGGTCGGCGTCCTGCCCAAGGCGCTGCACCTGTTTCGCGAACGCTATCCGCAAGTCACCTGGCGCCTGCATGAAATGACCCCGGCGGCGCAGGTCAAGGCCCTCAAGGAAAAGCGCATCGATGCCTGCGTCTTTCGGGTCGGCTACGACGATCCGCAGTTGCGCAACGAACTGCTGATCTACGAGCCGATCAACGTGGTCATGCCGGCGGACCACCCGTTGGCCCGGCGCGCGACGCTGGACCCCGCGGATCTGGCGCAGGAACCGTTCGTGGCGCTGGAACTGAAGCAGTCGCGGTTCGCCAATTTTCTTTATCAGTGCTGCGTCCAGGCCGGCTTCACCCCGCAGATCCGACAGCAGGTAATCGAGGTGCAAACCCTGCTCAGCCTGGTGCGCGCCGGTTTTGGCGTGGCGCTGTTGCCAGCGTCGATCGAGCAATTGGCCCCGGCCGGGCTGGTATTCCGCCGCCTGACCCCGGCGTTGCCGGAAGTGCCGCTGTATGCGACTTACCGCGCGGATGATGCGTCGCCGGTATTGAAACTGTTCCTCGACACCTTGCGTGAGCTGGCCGAAACTCCAGATCAACACTAAACCTATGGGAGCCAGCAGGCTGGTTCCCACAGTGATCTGTGGTGACAGGAGAAAAACGGGCTCCAGCGGGGATATTGCGCTGCGGCAACCTGGCCCCGCACGATATCGAGCCGCTGCGGTCGTAGTCTTCACCGAGCCGCCTCACTGTGTGGAGATCCAATGAGCCAGGAAGTCCTGACCACCGAAACCAACCGTCGCCAGTTGCAGCAGATCATCGCCGGGCTGTCCGACGGGGTGATTCTGCTGGAGCTCGATCAAAGCATTCTGTGGGCCAACGAAGCAGCGCTGGCCATGCATGGCGTCAGCCGGATTGGCGAGCTGGGCACCAATGCCGAGGAATACGCCAAGCGCTTCAGTCTGCGCTATCGCAACAATCACACGTTGCCCCCGGAGAACTATCCGATCAGCCGCGTCGCGCGCTGCGAAATGTTCAATGACGTGCTGATCGAAGTCTCGCCCGCTGATGACCCGGAGCGCATCTGGGTGCACAGCGTGCGCAGCATGGTGCTGACCGACCGTTTGGGCCAGCCCGAGTCGCTGGTGCTGATCATGAGCGACGTCACCGACTGGGCCAATGCCGAGCTGCGTTTTGAAAAAACTTTCAATGCCAACCCGGCGCCAGCGGTGATCTGTCGCCTCAGCGACTTGCGCTATATCAAGGTCAATCCGGGGTTCCTCGAAATGACCGGTTACAGCCGCGAGCAGGTGATCGGCACCTCGGCGTACGAAATCGATATCTTCGAGCAGGCCGAAAAACGCGATCTGGCCATCCAGCGCCTGCGCGACGTTGCGACCATCCCGCAGATGCAGGCGGAACTGCGCCTGCCCGATGGCGGCAGCAAGCAAGTGATCGTCGCCGGGCAACCGCTGTTGCTCAACGATGAGAATTGCATGCTGTTTTCCTTCGTCGACATGGAGCCACGGCGCAAGGTCGAACTCGCCCTGCGCCAGAGCGAGGAGCGTTTCGCCAAGGCGTTCCGCCTGACCCCGGTGCCGATTCTGATCTGCACTGCCGACCAGCAAGAGATCATCGACGTCAACCAGGCCTTCCTCGACACGCTGGCCTATAAAAGCGATGACGTCCTTGGCAAAACCGTCACCCAGCTGAAGTTCATCGACGACGATGGCGAGCGCACACGCTTGCTGGCGGCGCTGGCAACAAACGGCCGGGTCGACCGGGTCGACGTGCGCGTGCGCAAGCGCGACGACGAATTGCTCGAATGCGCGGTGTCGGCCGATACGGTGAACATCCACGACACGTCCTGCTATCTCCTGGTGCTGATGGACATGACCGAGCGCAAGCGCAGCGAGCTGGAGCTGGTCGCGGCGATTGAAGAGGTGATGAAGGATGCGTCGTGGTTCAGTCGTACCCTGATTGAAAAACTGGCGAACGTGAAAAAGATCAATTCGCCGCAACTGCCGAGTGCGTCGTTCACTGATTTGACCGCGCGCGAACGCGA
Organism: Pseudomonas retamae; assembly: GCF_043496865.1. NCBI lineage: Bacteria > Pseudomonadati > Pseudomonadota > Gammaproteobacteria > Pseudomonadales > Pseudomonadaceae > Pseudomonas > Pseudomonas retamae. The sequence goes on along the minus strand of NZ_JBIEIL010000002.1, from coordinate 293,900 downwards.
CGTGCTGGGGCTGATCTGTGAAGGTCTGGCGGACAAGGAAATCGCCGCACGGCTGAAACTGGCGCCCAATACCGTGCGCAATCATGTTGCCACTGTCTATTCCAAGCTCGACGTGCACAGCCGCAGCGAGGCGATCGTCTGGGCCCGCGAACGCGGATTGTTTTCCGGCGAGTGGGGTGCCAAGGGGCAGCGCTAGGGGTGCAAATGCACTAGTGATTCGGGTGCAAATTCGTGTATTGGCCGGCGAGCCCAGTTCTTAAGCTTGTGGGGTGCGGTACGAGCCTTTTTGGCACGGGACCGCGTCCCCCTCGATGCAGCCAAAGGAACAACCCAAATGATGAATCTTGCACAGTTGCGTGCGCAGCTTGAGCGCAGTTTTCCGCCGCTGGCGTGTGAGTGTTCGGTGGATGGCGATCATTCGTTGACGGTGAAGCTCTATCACAAAGAATCGGGGGCGGTCGACCTGGTGATCAGCGGTCTGAAGCTTGATGAGTTGCGGACACCGGAGTCGGTGCAGGCGCTGGTCGATGAATTGCGCTATGAACTGGAAAGCAATTCTCTGCGCTCATCGGCAGATTCAGGCTTCTGATGTGCTTGTGTGGGAGCGAGCCTGCTCGCGAAGGCGATCGACCTTACAGCGCCTTTTCCCTCACTGACTCGAACCCCAACGCAAAATCGACAGCTCCAACCCGTTCAAACAGCCTGTTCACTGGCACTTGCAAGGGTCTCGGCTATAAATAATGAGTCGTCAGGTTTTCCGTGACCCGCTCGGTCACGGAAATTGGTCTCTCATTCACCGCGGGCCGTCCTATGAACAATCCCGGGAATCGCGTGTTGCCGTTGGCTTTTCTGTTTGTATTGCTGGTCGGTTGTGCCAGTCCACCACCTCCGGCGCCAGTGGCGCCGCCACCACCGCCGGAACGTACCTGTCAGGTCATGGAAAACACCGAGGTCGCCGGTGACATGTACATGGATGGGCAGGTTACCCGGCACATCACCACTACTCGTTGCATCACTCAGTAACAGCGGCTGACAAAAACCTGTGGGAACGAGCACGCTCGCGCCCACAGGGCTCGCACCTCTATGGACAATCAGGACAGGAAACCGCCGTCCACGTTCAGCGCCACACCGGTGGTGTAGCTCGACGCATCGCTGGCCAGATACAGCACCGCGCCAGCCATTTCGCTTGGATCGGCCACGCGCTTGAGCGGGATCTGGGTCAGCGCCTGCTTCAGGATCGCATCGTTTTTCACCAGTGCCGAGGCGAACTTGGTGTCGGTCAGACCGGGCAGCAGGGCGTTGCAGCGGATACCAAATTGCGCGCACTCCTTGGCGAATACTTTGGTCATGTTGATCACCGCCGCTTTGGTCACCGAGTAGATGCCCTGGAAAATCCCTGGCGAGATGCCGTTGATCGAGGCGACGTTGATGATGCTGCCGCCACCGTTTTCGCGCATCAGCTTGCCGGCTTCGACCGACATGAAGAAGTAGCCTCGGATGTTCACATCGACAGTCTTTTGAAACGCCCCCAGGTCGGTGTCCAGCACGTTGCAAAACTGCGGGTTGGTCGCCGCATTGTTGACCAGGATGTCGAGGCGGCCGAACTGTTCCTTGATCCCGGCGAACACCTGAGCAATCTGTTCCATTTCACCAATGTGGCAGGCCACGGCGGTGGCTTTGCCGCCAGCGGCGATGATCGCGTCGGCGACGTGCTGGCAGCCATCGAGCTTGCGGCTCGAGACGATCACATGGGCACCTTGCTGGGCCAGCAGTTTGGCGATCGCTTCGCCAATGCCACGGCTGGCGCCGGAGACGAAAGCGATCTTGCCGTCGAGGTCGAACAACTGAGTCTTGGACATAGGGGTTCCTTGGTGTGGGCCGTCAGAGGCTCGATTTGGCAATGACCTGCAGGCTCATCTGCTCCAGCAGTTTGTTCATGTGAATGAACTGCGCGAAGCGTTTGTCCTGGGTCTGGCCATGGTAGAAGCGGTAGTAGATCTGCTGCACGATGCCGGCCAGACGGAACAGGCCGTAGGTGTAGTAGAAGTCGAAATTATCGATCTGGATGCCCGAACGCTCGGCGTAGTAATCGACGAATTCACGGCGTGTGAGCATGCCCGGCGCGTGGCTCGGCTGGCGGCGCATCAGTTGCACCGGCGCCGGGTCGTCCGCCTGGATCCAGTAGGCGAGGGTGTTGCCCAGGTCCATCAGCGGATCGCCGAGGGTGGTCAGCTCCCAGTCGAGCACGCCGATGATCTGCATCGGGTTCTGCGGATCAAGAATGACGTTGTCGAAGCGGTAATCGTTGTGGACGATGCTTGACGTCGGATGGTCGGCGGGCATCTTGTCGTTGAGCCAGGCTTTGACCTGCTCCCAGTGCGGCGCATCCGGGGTCAGGGCTTTTTCGTAGCGCTCGCTCCAGCCTTTGATCTGCCGGGCGACATAGCCTTCGGGCTTGCCCAGATCGCCCAGGCCACAGGCGCTGTAGTCGACGCGGTGCAGTTCAACGAAACGATCGATGAAGCTTTTGCACAGCGCTTCGGTCTTCGCTGAGTCGAGGCCCAGTTCCGGCGGCAGATCCGAGCGCAGGATGATGCCCTTGACGCGCTCCATCACGTAGAACTCGGCGCCGATCACCGCTTCGTCGGTGCAGTGCACATAGGCTTTCGGGCAATACGGGAAGCCGTCGCGCAATTGATTGAGGATGCGGAATTCGCGACCCATGTCATGGGCGGACCTGGCCTTGTGGCCGAAGGGCGGACGGCGCAGGACGAACTCCTGTTCCGGGTACTCGAGCAGGTAGGTCAGGTTCGATGCACCCCCGGGAAACTGGCTGATTGCAGGTGTGCCGGTCAGGCCTGGAATGTGCGCTTTGAGGTACGGATCGATCAGGCTGGCATCGAGTTCTTCGCCGGAGCGGATACGGGTGGACTGGTCAGTAAGCGCCATGCTTATCCCTTCTGCTTATTTTGGAGGCCAGACATCATTGGCTAATCTAATGGCACGCTCGTGCACCGACAAGCGCGGGTCGGTCTTATAGGTTAGCGTGTTGCCGGATAATCACCTTTGGGAATGTGCCCTTTCCACTAACCGCAAAGGGCTGCAGGCATGGGCTGCTAACGGTGCAAAGCCATGTTGGCGATCTTCAGTAAACGCGCTGGTCCTTTAGGCGCGGCGGCAGCGCGACGGGGGTGAGCACCGCTTGCCCGGCGAAGAACGCCACAAGGTTTTTCCCCACCAACTCTACCGTGCCTTGCATGGCTTCCGGTGACAGGCCGGCAACGTGTGGGGTGAGCAATACGTTGCTGAGGCTTTTCAGGGTGTCAGGCACCTGCGGCTCGTGGTCGAACACATCGAGCGCGGCACCGGCGATCCGGCGTTGTTCGAGAGCCGCAACCAGTTCCGCCGTATCGATCACACTGGCGCGGGCGATGTTGACGATGAAACCGTTCGGGCCCAGCGCATCAAGTACCGGGCGGGTCACCAGGTGCTGCGTGCCGATGCCACCCGGGGTAGCAACGATCAGGAAATCCGCAGCCCGCGCCAGCTCGGTCGGGGTCGAGCAGAACGCGTAAGGCACATCACTGCGCACCTGACGGTTGTGATAACTGACCGACATGTCGAAACCAAGATTGGCCCGTTTGGCGATGGCCATGCCCACCGCGCCGAGCCCAAGAATGCCCAGACGTTTGCCGGCCAGCGAAGGGCGCATGATTTTCGGCCATTCACTGCGGCGTACGGCCGCGTCACACCGGGGTATATCGCGCACCAGAGCCAACAGCATCGCCATTGCATGGTCGGCTACCGAGGAGGCGTTGACCCCGGCGCCATTGGTCACGGTAATCGCGCGATCGCTCGCTGCCTGCAGATCGACCTGCTCATAACCGGCGCCGATCACGGTGATGATCTTCAGCGCGGGCAGGGCGGCTATTTCCCCCGCGGTAAGGCCCAGCGGGCCACGGGTCAGCACTGCGTCGATGCGGCTGCCGTGACTGGCAATGGCTTGCGCACGTTCGGCAGGTGTGGGGGCGAGGATCAGGTGAAAGCCCTGATGTTCAAGAATCGGTAGATAGTCATTGATGGTTTCAACCAGTACCAGAACGGTTGCGGGCATTGCACGGCTCCTGAGATCAATGGCGGGTGGATCGCGAAAATCGTTTCAGCGTGGTGAATCCGCCGCGCTTTGGCAACCATGATCATTCGCGCAGTCGTGCATTGATTCTGGACGGCTTCGGGCAAGAAGCAAGGCGAAGCAGCACAGCGGTGAACCGCTGTGCTGCCGGTCTCATTGGGCTGTCTGGGCTTTGGCTTGTTCGGCCAGCGCGATCGGCTTGAAATCGTAGGTTGGATAAAACTCGGTGCGATAACTGCCCCAGGCGGTGTTTTCCAGCGCGAGGTTCACTTCTGCGAGTCGAGAGGCGGGGAAGCGCACGGTGACAACCTGGCCGATGCCCATCATGATGTTCCAGCTCACCACTTCGACACCGGCCGGCGGGAAGGTCTTGTAGAAGCCCTGTTGCGCGAGCTGCGCCTTGAGTTCGCTCAGCGGGCGGGTCTGATCATGCTTCAGAAACACCGTCAGCATCATCGCGTTGTCGGCCGTGGCGACGGCAGCTTTTGCCGGTTGGCTGGCGGCTTGCGCGTAAACCCCCGCGCAATACACCGAAGAGGCCAGTAGCGTCGACATCAACAGGGTTTTAAGTGCCTTTAGCATATTCAACTCCTTGTCTTATTGTGTAATGGCGGACCTGGTTTGAACGGTTCCGGTATAAGGTGCGTGGACGACATGAATGCGTACAGGCGCATTGGTTTCAATCATGTCGCGAGGTACTTCCCTGGAATAAGTGAACTCCCGGTCATTCAGTGTTTCCAGACGTCTGACAATGGTTTTGATCGGACCCATGTCAGGTACAAGAACGTGCTGTTTCTGATCGCCGGTGATAAAGAAATAACCACCGCCACCGTTGTTGTATTTTGATTCACCTGTATCGGTGTAAAAGAATTCGTATCGATTGCGTTCAGGATCCCACGTCGATATACCCACAACACCGGGATACTTCGCTTTGACGTCGGTTTCAGGGGCGCCGTCGATATAGACCTTGGTGGTCAGCCATCGCGGCGAGGATGCCAGTTGGCGTATGTCTGTCGTTTGGGCAGCACTGATGTTCGGAATAAACAGCGCTGCAAGTAACAGCCACAGAATCGTTTTGTTGTGCATGCGCATATCCTTACTGAGCACTTCAAATCATGTGCGATTGGTAACTGACTTCCAAGCGTGAAAAATATAGCCCTCGTCCTGGAGGTTGTTCAATGGCCAAGTAGTTGCTTGTAACAAATGGGCCGTTTTTTATTGTTTGGTAATTTTTTTTTAATTGTTAAGGGTGGCGTGAGTTGTAGGATTATTCTTGAATAATTATAGGCTGAGTCCTGTTTGCAGATATTTTTCGTAATTAGCTGCGCTTTTACGGATAACCGTTCTCTCAATATTGTAGGACGACGGATGCGCTTACAAATAGCTGATTGACGCAACCTGAGTAGATCGGAATGCGTCAACTCGCGATCGCTTCTTTAGAACGTTACTTCTTCGCTGCTGACCAAACGCGCGAAGGCGGCTCCGAGGGTTGCGTTGTGATGCTGGATGATCGCTGCGGCCGGCAGTGCGTCGGTGTCCATGCAAGTGTGGGCGTCGGCGACGAGCAAGGTTTTGAAGCCCAGATCGGCGGCGGCGCGGCAGGTACTGTCGATGCAGAACTGACTTTTCATGCCGACGATATAAAGTTCATCGACGTTCGCAGCGGCTAGTTGCCGTGCCAGTCGGGTCGCATGGAAGGCGTTGGGGCGGGACTTGTTGAAAATGGTGTCGATGTCAGCGTCCAGTTCAAGCGCTGGCAACAGTTGCCAGAATGGACTGCCGGCGGCAATCGGCGAGCCTTCCGGGCCAGTGTGGCGTGCAGCGAAGATCGGCACCTGACCGGCCCGGGCCTGAGTGATCAGACGCCGGATGTTGCTCAGAACGCGCTCGCTGTCGTGTGGTTTTTCCGGGCCCTGGAACAGGCCGACCTGCATATCGATAATCAACAATGCTGCGGACATGGTGTTTCTCCTTGAGTGTTGCAGATGCCGCACGGACGGAGAAACAACAAGGCCCCGTCCATTGCTGGCGGGGCCCTGGGTTTGCTGCGCTGGATTTACCTCAGGCAAAAACACCACGACCCGCCGATGGCGGTCGTGGTGGTGGTGCGGGTGAGGTGCAGCGCGCAAAGGTTCATGCCGCCGATCATGCTGGCGCCGGTGCCGCACTGTCAATCAACCGCTCAGGTAACGTATTGCGCGATGCCGTTTCCGAATGACCAGTTCTCCTTCTTCACCTCGATCAGATTGATAAACACGTCTTCCCGACGCACCGCCAGTTCAGCGTGCAGGTTATCGGCGATGGTTTTGAACAGCAGTTGCTTCTTCTCCACCGACCGGCCCTCGCTGATGGTGATCTGAATGAACACCACGCCGTCGCTGCGCTGAATGCCGAGGTATTGCGGGTCGTAAACCAAGTGCTGCGCATCGTGCTCGGTGAGGATCTGAAAATTGTCATGTTCCGGCACATCGATGCAGCTGCGCAGGGCGGCATAGATCTGTTCGCCGATACGCTTTGCGAACTCGGGGTTGGGGTTTTGCTGAATGTCGACGCGAACCAGTGGCATGAAAGGCTCCGGGAAAATGGCGGGCATCTCTGACACTAGATCAAGCGCGCGACATTGGCAGGGTGTTTGGTCTGGAATATGAGGGATTTCGCGTATGAGCTGGATTACAGAATGCCCGGATTTTGCCTACGTAGCGGGCAGATCCGTCTGCTAGCCAGCAGGGGGTAAAACCGAAATGATGAGTGGCATAAGGCGCGACGCCGATCGACGCTATAGCGCTTAGGCGCATACCGCAAAAAGCCAGGGACGGCGCATGTTTGTTGATGATCGCGAAAGCGCAGAAATTGAAAAGCTACAAACGGAAGCACAGAAACTTGGGGCGGAGAGACGCAAACTGCTGGCGGAGGAGGCGAAGTTGAAAAGGGAGACGTTCTTTTATCCCCTTGTGGCCGGCGCTGCCGCTCTGGCTGCGCTCACCACTTTGTTCGGCTTTTTCCTCAAACCGTAAGTGATAGTCGACAGAACCACGTAGCGACCAACCGACCCAGATAAGAGGCCAGTATGAACTCGGAACAACGAAAAGCCAGGATTGAAAAGCTGTACCAAGATGAGTTTGATTTCAGAGAAGCCATGAAGCCTTTTCACAAGGCTGAGATGCGGGAAACAATTGTTCTTTTTGGTGTGGGAATGCTGATCGCTGCGATCGGTATCGCCTTCGCATTGGTGCTGGTTCGATTCGTTTGAGATGTAATGATAATCGTTGGGGCGTTTCGTAAACGACATCGTTCATATCTACTAACGACATTGTTGCGCTGAAAACGACGCCGGCCAGATCTGCACCGCACAACCACTCCTCAGCTAAGTCTTTGCTTCTGTTGATTTATCACGGAGAATCGCGCCCCTGTTTCGGCCGGAGCATGTCTGTCGGTTTTTTCCGACGCGTCCTGACCGAGTGGCAAGTGACCGGAATGCGGAGATCCGACCGGATGAATGATCAGGCCAATAGCGTCGACGAGCGCTTTGATGCAGCAGCACCCGCTGAACTTTCAAGCTGGAATCGCCAGGACACCACCTGGATGTTGGGACTGTTCGGGACCGCCATTGGCGCCGGCACCCTGTTTCTGCCGATCAATGCGGGTCTGGGGGGCTTCTGGCCGCTGGTGATCCTCGCGCTGCTGGCATTCCCGATGACGTTTTATGCGCACCGTGGCCTGACGCGGTTCGTGTTGTCCGGGCGTGAAGGCGCTGACATCACCGAAGTGGTCGAGCAGCATTTCGGCATCAAGGCCGGTGCGCTGATCACGTTGCTGTACTTCTTCGCCATCTTCCCCATCCTGCTGATCTACAGCGTTGGCCTGACCAACACGGTCGCCAGTTTCCTCGAACACCAACTGCACATCACGCCGCCGCCACGGGCGCTGCTGTCGTTCGTGCTGATCCTTGGTTTGCTGGCGGTGGTGCGCTGCGGTGAGCAAGCGATCGTCAAGGCAATGAGCCTGATGGTCTACCCGTTTATCGTTGCGCTGCTGTTTCTCGCGGTTTACCTGATCCCGCACTGGAATGGCGGCATTCTCGCCACTGCATCGCACGTACCGGCACCGTCTGAGCTGTTGCGTACGCTGTGGCTGGCGATTACGGTGATGGTGTTCTCGTTCAACCATTCACCGATCATCTCGGCATTTGCGGTCGATCAGAAACGACGCTACGGCCAGCACGCAGAGGAGCGCAGTTCGCAGATCCTGTCACGCGCCCATGCATTGATGGTGCTGATGGTGATGTTCTTCGTGTTCAGTTGCGTGCTGACGCTGTCGCCGGAGCAACTGGCTGAGGCCAAGGCGCAGAACCTGTCGATCCTGTCGTACCTGGCCAACCACTTCAGCAACCCGACCATTGCCTTTGCGGCGCCGTTGATTGCGTTTGTGGCGATCTCCAAGTCGTTCCTCGGCCACTACATCGGTGCCAGCGAAGGTCTGAAAGGCTTGATCGTCAAGAGCGGCAAGCGTCCGGGGGCGAAGGCACTGGATCGCATCGTCGCGGCGCTCATGCTGGTGGTCTGCTGGATCGTGGCGACACTGAACCCGAGCATCCTGGGAATGATCGAGACGATTGGCGGCCCGGTGATCGCGGCGATTCTGTTCCTGATGCCGATGTACGCGGTTCGCAAAGTGCCGGCCATGGCGCGCTATCGTGGGCAGGCGTCGAATGTGTTTGTTACGGCGGTAGGTCTAGTGGCGATTTCGGCACTGGTTTACAAACTGGCGATGTAGCGCGGCTTCAATCGATAAGAACCGCTGTGCCTGCTCGGGCACAGCGGTTTTTTTTGGCTCGCAAGCGGTGAGTCATTAGCAATGATGTCGACTGACACTCCGCCATCGCTGGCAAGCCAGCTCCCACAGGGTCATGTGTAAAACTCACCCTCTTGAAAGCGCCATAAGTCCCTGTGGGAGCTGGCTTGCCAGCGATGAGGCCCGAACAGGCGATCACCCTCCATCAGGCATAAAAAAACGCCGCTCATCTCACGATGGGCGGCGTTTTTTATTACTTTGTAACGTTAGGCTTGAACGACCGGAATCTTGGCGTTCGCAGCCGCTTCACGGAACTCGGCGATCTGGTCGAAGGACAGGTAGCGGTAGACATCGGCCGCCATGCTGTCGATCTTGCCAGCGTATTCCATGTACTCCTCGACGGTCGGCAGGCGACCCAGGATCGAAGCAACGGACGCCAGTTCGGCCGAGGCCAGGTAGACGTTCGCGCCGTCGCCCAGACGGTTCGGGAAGTTACGGGTCGAAGTCGAGACCACGGTGCTGTTCGGCTCAACTCGTGCCTGGTTACCCATGCACAGCGAGCAGCCTGGCATTTCCATGCGTGCGCCGGCCTTGCCGTAGATGCCGTAGTAGCCTTCTTCGGTCAGCTGGTGAGCGTCCATCTTGGTCGGCGGCGATAGCCACAGACGGGTTGGCAGCTGACCCTTGACCTGATCCAGCAGCTTACCGGCAGCACGGAAGTGACCAATGTTGGTCATGCACGAACCGATGAACACTTCGTCGATCTTCTCGCCAGCAACGCTGGACAGCAGACGGGCGTCGTCCGGATCGTTTGGCGCGCAGAGCACAGGCTCGTTGATCTCGGCCAGATCGATTTCGATGACTTCGGCGTATTCGGCGTCGGCATCGGCTTCCATCAGTTCAGGGTTGGCGATCCAGGCTTCCATCGCTTGAGCGCGACGCTCCAGAGTACGCGCATCGCCGTAGCCTTCGCCGATCATCCAGCGCAGCAGGGTGATGTTGGACTGCAGGTACTCGGTGATCGACTCTTTCGACAGCTTGATGGTGCAACCGGCAGCCGAACGTTCGGCAGAGGCGTCGGACAGTTCGAACGCCTGCTCCAGGGTCAGACCTTCCAGACCTTCGATTTCCAGGATGCGGCCGGAGAAGGCGTTTTTCTTGCCTTTCTTCTCGACGGTCAGCAGACCGTTCTGGATGGCGAAGTAAGGAATGGCATGAACCAGGTCACGCAGGGTGATGCCAGGTTTCATCTTGCCTTTGAAGCGCACCAGGATCGATTCCGGCATGTCCAGCGGCATGACGCCAGTGGCTGCAGCAAACGCTACCAGACCGGAACCGGCCGGGAACGAGATGCCCATCGGGAAACGGGTGTGCGAGTCACCACCGGTACCAACGGTATCCGGCAGCAGCATGCGGTTCAGCCACGAGTGGATGATGCCGTCGCCCGGACGCAGGGAAACGCCACCGCGGGTCATGATGAAGTCAGGCAGGGTGTGGTGGGTGGTCACGTCGATCGGCTTTGGATAGGCCGCGGTGTGGCAGAACGACTGCATCACCAGATCAGCGGAGAAGCCCAGGCACGCCAGGTCTTTCAGTTCGTCACGGGTCATTGGACCTGTGGTGTCCTGAGAGCCCACGGTGGTCATCTTCGGTTCGCAGTAGGTGCCAGGACGAACGCCCTGGCCTTCCGCCAGACCGCAGGCCTTGCCGACCATTTTCTGCGCCAGGGTGAAACCCTTGGTGCTTTCAGCCGGAGCTTCAGGCTTCTTGAACAGATCGAATGCTGGCAGACCCAGTTCGGCGCGAGCCTTCTCGGTCAGGCCACGGCCGATGATCAACGGGATACGACCGCCGGCACGGACTTCGTCCAGCAGCACCGGGGTTTTCATTTCGAAGGTGGTGATGACTTCGTCGCTACCGTGCTTGCAGACTTTGCCAGCGTGCGGGTACAGGTCGATCACATCGCCCATGTTCATGTTCGACACGTCGAACTCGATCGGCAGGGCGCCGGCATCTTCCATGGTGTTGTAGAAGATCGGAGCGATCTTGCTGCCGAAGCAGAAACCGCCAGCGCGCTTGTTCGGCACGTACGGGATGTCGTCGCCGAAGAACCACAGCACCGAGTTGGTGGCCGATTTACGCGAAGAACCGGTACCGACCACGTCACCGACGTAGGCGATCGGGAAGCCCTGGCCGCGCATTTCTTCGATCTGCTTCATCGGGCCGGTTTTGCCTTGCTCGTCCGGAACGATGCCGTCACGGGCCATTTTCAGCATGGCCAGGGCGTGCAGCGGGATGTCAGGACGCGACCAGGCGTCTGGCGCCGGGGAAAGGTCGTCGGTGTTGGTTTCGCCGGTGACCTTGAATACGCGCAGGCTGATCTTGTCGGCCAGCACCGGGCGCTTCTTGAACCACTCGCCGTCAGCCCAGGATTGCAGCACGGCCTTGGCGTGAACGTTGCCGTTCTTGGCTTTTTCAGCCACATCGTGGAAGGCGTCGAACATCAGCAGTGTGTGCTTGAGTTCTTCGGCGGCGACTGGCGCCAGCTCGGCGTCGTCCAGCAGTTCAACCAGAGTGACGATGTTGTAGCCGCCCTGCATGGTGCCGAGCAGTTCTACAGCGCGTTTCTTGTCCAGCAGAGGGGAGGTGGCTTCGCCCTTGGCCAGTGCAGACAGGAAGCCGGCCTTGACGTAGGCGGCTTCGTCCACTCCAGGCGGTACGCGGTTGGTGATCAGGTCAACGAGGAAAGCTTCTTCGCCAGCCGGAGGGTTCTTCAGCAGCTCGATCAGGCCTGCTGTTTGTTCGGCGTTAAGCGGCTGGGGAACGATACCCAGGGCTGCACGCTCTTCGATATGTTTGCGGTAGGCTTCAAGCACAGTTATTACCCTCATCAGTGGTCCCAAATGGGTGTCCGGGACGCTCGTCGCGAAATGCTCGTACTCATGCGCTGCGTGGCGTTGTGGGCCGCTTAGCCAGAATTACCGAGCATTCCTTACAGAAGCTGCTTTCAAAGTTTTACGCCTGCAGAACGGGGAGCTGATGAGGGTTGGCGTTGGGCTTTTCCCCGCTGGAAAAACCCTTCGCCAACACCGCTCTGAAGGAACGACTGTGCTCGTGACGCTTTGAAAACAGCTTCTAACGGACATTGGCGCCTTAAAAGGCTGGCTGATTCTACGGCAAAAAAAATTTAAAGGTAAGTCGCGCTCTATTGGACTTTCGTGGCAATCGACGCGGTGGCAGCGAAGTCCCGGCGCGGTTTTGACCCTGAGCTCCGAGGGGTGATCAATGGCCGACAAAGGGCTAACATGCCGGTCTGTTCCGCGTTTCAGTGTTTTGCCTACCTTATGCCCAATCAGACCATCAAGACTCCCTGCGTCGGCCTCTGCTCCACTGTTTACGGTGACTTGGTCTGCCGTGGCTGCAAGCGTTTCCATCACGAAGTGATTCACTGGAACGGTTACAACGAAGAGCAGAAGCGCGCCGTGTGGCTGCGTCTGGAACAATTGCTGTCACAAGTGATGGCGAGCAAGGTCGAGATATTCGACCCGGCGCGCCTGCGTGAACAGCTGGAACAGCGCAAGATCCGCTTCGTGCCGCATCAGTCGGAATATTGCTGGGCCTATCAGTTGATTGCCCGTGGCGCGCGGGTGATCGTTAATCTCGAAGCGTATGGGATGGTCTTGCTGCCGGAGTTTCGCGACTGGAACCTGCCGGAACTGCGCGATGCCATTGATCGGGAATTCTTCCTGCTGTCGGAAGCGCATTATCAGCGCTACATCGCCCCGGGGTTCCTTAGAGACGCCTTCGGCGCCTGAACATCAAAAACTTCGCGAGCAGGCTCGCTCCCACAGGGGAATGCATTTCAACTGCTGGAATGCATTTCAATTGTGGGAGCGAGCCTGCTCGCGACGGCGCCAATCCAGGCACCGCCATCCTTAATGTTTCACCGCCAGCTCCACCAGATGATCTTCAACCTCCTGCGGCTTGAGCACCAGCACGTCGCTTTCCAGCGCATCAAGCACTGCTTCGGCGGTGTTGCCGATCAATGCGCCTGACAAGCCGCTGCGCGCCACGGTGCCAATCACGGTCACTGCCGCCTGCAGCTTGTGCGCCATGAACGGGATCAATACGTCCGCCGGTCCTTCTTCAATGTGTAAATGCTCGTCATCAACATCGAATTCGGCCTGAAACGCCCGGCACTGTTCGCGATATCTGGCTTCTATCGTCGATTTGAGCTGAAAGGTCGGGTCGGCCGCCGAGAGCATCGGCGACGGATGCGCGGTGATCACATGCAGCTGCGCCTTGGCCAGGCTGGCAATGTCGTAGCCGTGATCAATGATCGTGGTGTGCAGATGCCGATGTTCGCCATCGGCATTGCCGACGTCGATCGCCGCCAGAATTACCCGGTCTTTCCATGAACCCGTGGTTTTCACCAGCAGCACCGGGGTAGGGCAGTGGCGCAGCAGTTTCCAGTCCGCCGGGGTCAGCAGGGCTTTTTTCAACGGGCTGTCGGGGAAGTGCTGTTTGATCACCAGCCCGCAGCCCTCGGCCTGCTGCACATCGATGATGGTTTCGTGCAGGCTCTCGTTCCATGCCTGTTCGGTGGTCACGCTGTAGCCTTCGGCCAACAGCGCAGCCTTGAGCACGCTGAGCAGGCCGGCGTGGTCATGCTTCTTGTCGCATACCAGCAGGTGCAGATGGGCCTGGGTCACACCGGCGATCAGCTTGGCGCGTTTGAGCGCCAGGCTTTCCGCGTGTTCGGGTTCGATGACCACCAGAATGCTGCGAATGGCTTGCATGAGCGGAGTCTCCAGCAAAGAAAAGGCACGGCGTTGCACAACTATAGTTGCTGCGCGATTGTCTGCGACTTGATGCATATCAACGCCAGCCGCTGGTGGTCTGCGGGCAGGCCGGTATAATCGGCGCCCTTCGCTCGTAGACCTTTTGCCGTGAGCCCCATGATCCTTCCCGAAATCCACGAATTCCTTGGCTGCCGCACCCCCGACGCCTGGGTTCAGGCCGCCCTGGCTGATCAGGACACCTTGCTGATCGACCACAAGAACTGCGAGTTCAAGGCCGCCAGCACCGCTCTGAGCCTGATTGCCAAGTATCACTTCCACGTCGACTTGATCAACATGATGTCGCGTCTGGCCCGGGAAGAGCTGGTGCACCACGAGCAAGTGATGCGCATCATGAAGCGTCGCAAGATCGAGCTGCGTCAGCTGCACGCCGGCCGTTACGCCTCGGGTTTGCGCAAAGTGGTGCGCAGCCATGAGCCAGTCAAACTGGTCGATACGCTGGTGGTCGGAGCGTTTATCGAAGCGCGCAGTTGCGAACGCTTCGAGGCGCTGGTGCCGCATCTCGACGAAGAACTCGGCAAGTTTTACTTCGGCCTGCTGAAAAGCGAGGCGCGGCATTTTCAGGGTTATCTGAAACTGGCCTATCAATACGGCGAGGCGAAAGACGTCGCCCAGGTGATTGAAAAAGTCCGCGCCGCCGAGCAGGAATTGATCGAGTCGCCAGACGAAGAATTCCGCTTCCACAGCGGCGTGCCCGCCGCCGTTTGTTAAAAACTCTTAAAAACATGAAACATCTGCGAAAACCGGCCCCTGCGGCCGGTTTTTGCTGCCTGCGCCAATCGCTTGCGCGCCGATTGCCGCCATAATGCCGGCCACTTTCGACAAGGGTCAGATGGGCGTTATGGATAACCTGGGGTTTGGCAAAGTCCTGCTGGTGGAAGACGATGAGCGTCTGGCGGCGCTGATCGCGCACTTCCTCGAACAACATGGCTACGAAGTCCGTGTGGTGCATCGTGGCGATCTGGCCGTGGCGGCTTTTCTTGAATTCAAGCCCAAGGTGCTGGTGCTCGACCTGATGCTGCCGGGGCAGAGCGGGCTGCAGGTGTGCCGCGAGATCCGCAGCGTGTCGGACACGCCGATCGTGATGCTGACTGCCAAGGAAGATGACCTCGACCATATTCTCGGTCTCGAATCCGGCGCCGACGATTACCTGATCAAACCGATCAAGCCGCCAGTGCTGCTCGCGCGGCTGCGGGCATTGCAGCGGCGGCAGGTGCCGGACAACAGCGTAGTGAGCTTTCTCGAGTTCGGTGTGTTGAGCATCGACCGCAGTTGCCGTGAGGTCCGGCTGAACGGCGAGCTCATCGAGTTGACCACCATGGAATTCGAACTGCTGTGGTTGCTGGCCAGCGCGGCGGGCAAGATTCTCTCGCGCGATGACATTCTCAATCGCATGCGCGGGATTGCCTTCGATGGCCTCAACCGCAGCGTCGACGTGTACATCAGCAAATTACGCAACAAGCTCAAGGACAACTCGCGCGAACCGGTGTGCATCAAGACCGTGTGGGGCAAAGGATATCTGTTCAATCCGTTCGCGTGGGAGCTGTAAATGCTGCGCTTGTTTCTCGGTTTGTTTCTGGTCATGACCCTCGGCCTGGTGGCGGCGTTGCAGACCGTCGAACATACGTTCAACGCGTTGCTCGACAATCAGATGCAGGCATACAACCGCGAAGCGGTGCGTGGGCAGGCGTGGTCGCTGGTCGATCATTTGCGCGGCACGCAGGGGGCGCAGCGTGAGCAGAAACTCGACAGCTTACGCAAGCATTATGGGCTTTCGCTCAGCCTGGTCGAGGCCGCGCAACTGGCGCTGACGGCGCAGGAAAAAGCCGAGCTGGCGCAGAATCTGCTGGTGATCCGCGACGACTACACGCAGTTCATCAGCAACATCGACGGCGGCTCGCAATTGCTCAGTATCAAGCTGCCGCCGGAGCCAAGCCTGATGCCGTTCTACATCAGTGCCGCCTACGGCATGCTCGCGGTGCTGATTGGCATCGTGCTGTTTTTCTGGGTACGCCCGCACTGGCGTGATCTGGAAAAGCTGCGCATGGCCGCCGAGCGTTTTGGCGCAAACGATCTGTCGGTGCGTATCCAGTTGTCCAGGCGCTCGAACATCCGTGATCTGGCTGAGCACTTCAACCTGATGGCGGCGCGCATCGAAGGCCTGATTGCCAACCAGCGTGAATTGACCAATGCCGTGTCCCACGAGCTGCGCACGCCGATTGCGCGGCTGTCGTTCGAACTTGATCAGCTCAGGCAACAACCGGACGCCAGCCAGAATCGCGAACTGATCGCCGACATGTACGCCGACCTCGGCGAGCTCGAAGAAATGGTTTCCGAGTTGCTGACCTACGCCAGCCTCGAGCACGGTGCCACGGTGATCAAACGGGAAAATATCCAGGCAGCCAATTGGCTCGACAGTGTGGTCGGCAGCGTTGCGCTGGAGGCCGAAGCGGCCGGTATCGAGTTGCTGATCGGTGATTGCCGGGTCGACAGCGTGCGCATCGAGCCGCGCTTCATGGCGCGCGCGGTGATCAACCTGCTGCGCAATGCCATCCGGTATGCCGAGGAGCGCGTTGAAGTAACGTTGGTGCGCAGCGGTGACATGTATGAAGTGCGGGTCAGCGATGACGGGCCGGGCGTGCCGATCGAGGGTCGGGAGAAGATTTTTGAGCCGTTCTCGCGCCTGGACGCCAGCCGGGACCGGCGCACCGGTGGTTTCGGTTTGGGCCTGGCGTTGGTGCGGCGGGTGTCGCAGTCCCATGGCGGGCAGGTTGAGGTTGGGGATTCGGCGTGGGGTGGGGCGTTGTTTCGGATGACCTGGGCGCATCTGGATTGAAGCGGTCAGCCTCCTGTCTGCAATACACCCCCTGTAGGAATGAGCCTGCTCGCGATAGCGTTGGGTCAGACACACCAATGCTGACTGATCCACCGCTATCGCGAGCAGGCTCACTCCTACAGGGGGCACGGTTCAGCGGGGCAGACCGAGGCGCTCATGCCACTGGGCGATCGACTCTTCGGGGTATTCGTCAAATTGCTGATCTTTGGCTTTGGCCTCGACTTCAACCCACGACGCTTTCGACCCAAGCATCAAATGCGTGTGCTCCGGCGGCACTGGCAGTGCGGTATCGATAGCCGAGGCAAACGGATGGATCAGCTCTGGCCATTCCGGGCTGAACAGCCACAAGCCGCTGCCGCACAGTGAGCAGAAATGCCGTTCGGCGCTGCTGCGATGGGCGCGTTGATCGCCTTCGTTTTTCATCTTCGCGTGGTAGACGCTGATGTGTTTGCGCCCGCGCACCTTGAGGCTGTTCGCGTCGCCGCCAAGGTTGATCGCATAACCGCCGCCGCCCTGGGTCTTGCGACAGATCGAGCAATAGCAGCGTTGATAAGGGTAGGGGTGGGTGCTGTCGAGGCTGAACGTGACCTCGCCGCAATGGCAGGAGCCTTCGAGGTGCATGGCCTTCTCCTGATGATGAATGTCTGCACAAGCCTAGAACATTGCGCGCGGTGTGATGCCTCGCCTGCGCGCAGCGTCTAGCCCCAGTGTCCCCGCGATCCCTTGGGGCGAGACTTCGAGACCCGGCATGCAAGCGCTGTTGAACGAGATCCTTGACGCTGTCCGCCCGTTGATCGGGCAGGGCAAAGTGGCTGATTACATCCCCGCCCTCGGCACCGTGCCGGCCAATCAACTGGGCATTGCCGTATACAGTAATGACGGCGAAATGTATTGCGCTGGCGATGCCGAAACGCCGTTCTCGGTGCAAAGTATTTCCAAGGTGTTCAGCCTGGTGCAGGCGATCGATCATTCCGGCGAAGCGATCTGGGAACGCCTCGGTCACGAGCCTTCCGGGCAGCCGTTCAACTCGCTGGTGCAGCTGGAGTTCGAACGCGGCCGGCCACGCAATCCATTCATCAATGCCGGTGCGCTGGTGATCTGCGACATCAATCAGTCACGCTTCGCCGCGCCGACCTTGTCGATGCGCGATTTCGTCCGTCGTCTGTCGGGCAATCCGCAGATCATGATCGACGGCAAAGTCGCCGATTCCGAATACCAGCACCGTGCGCGCAATGCTGCGATGGCGTACCTGATGCAGTCATTCGGCAATTTCCACAACGATGTCGAAGCGGTGCTGCGCAGTTATTTCAGCCACTGTGCCTTGCGCATGAACTGCATCGATCTGGCCCGCGCCTTTTGCTTCCTGGCCAATGACGGTTTCTGCAAACACAGCGGCGAGCGCATCCTCACGCCTCGGCAGACCCAGCAGGTCAACTCGATCATGGCCACCAGCGGGCTGTATGACGAGGCCGGCAACTTCGCTTATCGCGTCGGTTTGCCGGGCAAAAGCGGCGTCGGTGGCGGGATCGTCGCGGTGGTGCCGGGGCAGTTCACGGTTTGCGTGTGGTCGCCGGAACTCAACGCCGCCGGCAATTCGCTGGCGGGGATGGCGGCGCTGGAATTGCTCAGCTCACGGATTGGCTGGTCGGTGTTCTGAAGATATTTGCAATTCCCCTGTGGGAGCGAGCCTGCTCGCGAAGAGGCCGGTACATTCAGCATCGATGTTGCCTGACCGGACGCTTTCGCGAGCAGGCTCGCTCCCACAGGGGGGCAGAGTTGCTTTGGCGGATTGTGTTCTATACATTTTCCGGCCGCCCCCTGCATGGTGAATCCGCTTCATGTCTCTTGCGCTCGAACGTCTAGTCGCTGGCACGCCGATCCCTTTCGCTGGTAACCGCGTCACCGTGGTCAGCCCCGAACTGGCCACGCGCTTTCAGCCCGGTGATCACCTGCTGGTCGAGCAGGTCAGTGGCGAGTTGCTGCTGATTCCCGTGGCGGATCAGCAAGCAGCCTCGGTTGCGATCGAGCGCGCGGCTGCGGCATTCACTGCGTTGTCGGCGGTGAGCGACGAGGCGATCAGCGGGTTTTTCGACCTGTTTGCCCAGCGCCTGGAAGACCCGCAATGCTGGGCCCACATCGAAACCGCCAACCGCGCCGACATCGAACGCGCCAAGGCTCGTGGCCGCTCGACCACCCGTTTGCTCGCCGACGAACGCATGCGCCGCGACATGATCGCCGGCCTGCGTGCCTGGCGCGACGCCGCAGCGACTCGTGGCAAAGTCATCAGCAGCGTCGAACACGACGGCTGGAAGGTCGAGCAAGTGGTGGCGCCGCTGGGCATTGTCGCGTTTGTCTTCGAAGGACGACCGAACGTGTTCGCCGATGCCGCTGGCGTCTTGCGCACCGGCAACACCGCGGTGCTGCGTATTGGCAGCGATGCGCTGGGCACCGCGCAAGCCATCGTCACCCATGCCTTGAACCCGGCGCTGGCGGCGGCGGGTCTGCCGGCCGGCGCGGTGTCGCTGGTGGAGAGTGTCAATCACGCCGCCGGTTGGGCAATGTTTGCCGACCGCCGCTTGTCGCTGGCGGTGGCGCGGGGTTCGGGGCGTGCGGTCAGTCAACTGGGCAGCATTGCTCAGCAGGCCGGCACTGCGGTCAGCCTGCACGGCACCGGTGGCGCGTGGCTAATCGCTGATGACGCGGCGGATGCCGAGCGTTTTGCGGCTGTGGTGCGCAATTCGCTGGACCGCAAAGTCTGCAACACCCTCAACGTTTGCCTGATCCAGCGTGACCGCGCCGCTGAGCTGGTGCCGTTGTTCCTCGATGCCTTGAAGCAGGCCGGCACCGCGCGGGGCCAGGGTTGCAAACTGCACGTCGTCGAAGGCAGCGAAAGTTGCTTGCCGAGTGAATGGCAGGACGCAACGGTCGAGGTTTACCGCGCCGAGGGCTACCAGACTGAAGCACTGGCCGAACCACTGGCGGAATCGCAGTTGGGCCGCGAGTGGGAGTGGGAGGAAACCCCGGAAGTCAGCCTGATGATTGTCGATGATCTAGACCAGGCGATTGCCTTGTTCAACCGCTACAGCCCGCAATTTACCGTGTCATTGATCAGCGAGGATGCCGCCGTTCACGAGCGTTTCTACAACGCGGTCAACGCACCGTTCGTGGGCAATGGCATCACCCGCTGGGTCGACGGGCAGTACGCGCTGAACAAGCCGGAGCTGGGCCTTTCCAACTGGGAGAGCGGGCGCTTGTTTGCGCGCAGTGCGATTCTTTCCGGCGATGGCGTGTTTACCGTGCGTAGCCGCATGACGCAGGTTGATCTCACAGTAAAACGCTGACACCTGCGCGTTGATCGAACGGTAAAACGCTGATCCCTGCACGTTGACCGTTCCCACGCTCCGCGTGGTAACGCAGCCCGTGACGCTCCGGGTCACTGGACGCAGAGCGTCCCCGGAGGCATTCCCACGCAGAGCGTGGGAACGATCAGTCATGCTGCGTGATTAGCCTGCGCATGCACCGCGCAGGTCGCCGGTTGTTCGACCAGCGCTACAAAGGTGCGGCGGTCTGAGGACAGCGCGTCGATCGAGCCGGTTTCGATGTCGTACACCCAGCCATGCAGGTTCAACAGGCCTTTTTCCTGAGCCAGTCGCACGCTCGGGTGGGTCTGGATATTCGCCAGTTGCGCGATCACGTTCTCGCGCACCATCGAACTCAACTTCGCCGCATCGTTGGCGTGCGCTCGCGCTTCATTGACCACTTTCGCCGATTCGGCATGTTGCAGCCAGCCGCTGACCGCGGGAAGATGATCCATGCATTTGCACTGAGCGATCGCAGTCATCGCGCCACAGTCCGAATGGCCGCAAATCACGATATCAGTCACGCCGAGTACGGCCACCGCATATTCCACGGTCGCTGAGACCCCGCCCGGATGCGGGCTGTAAGACGGCACAATGTTGCCCGCGTTGCGGATCACGAACAGCTCGCCGGGCTCTTGCTGGGTCAGCAGTTCCGGCACCACGCGGCTGTCGGAACAGGTGATGAACAACGTGCCGGGCTGCTGCGTGGTGGCCAGGTGACGGAACAGTTCGCTGCGTTGCGGAAAGGCTTCGTTCTGGAACTTCAAAAAGCCATCAATCAGGTTTTTCATGGTGTAGTCCTCTCAGTTCGAGCAACCGCTGCCGAATTCGCTGTATTGCAGAATGTGTTTGTTGCCGCTGCTGTCCAGATAACTCATCTCGACCGGCACCACGCCGCACACATCGGCGACCGGGGTGATGTTCAGCACTTTGGCGATGTCCAGGTGCATGCCGTAGTGGTAGGCGACGACCTCGTCAGTGGCAGATGCCTGGGCGCAGAGGCCGCCGAGCAGGGCCAGGGTCAACAGAATTTTTTGCATGGGGCAGCCTCCAGGCTCAGGTGGTGACAGGTAACGCTTCGGGGGATGGCCCGCATCGGAATGCGGGCCGGGCTATCAGAACGGACGCAGCGGCAGGAACTTGCCGTCGAGCGTGACCACGGCGCGCGAGCCGCCTTCAGGGTCTTCGACCTTCTTGATGTCGAGCTTGAAGTTGATCGCGCTGATGATGCCGTCGCCGAACTGCTCGTGGACCAGCGCCTTGAGGGTGGTGCCGTAGATCTGGATCATCTCGTGGAAGCGGTAGATGGTCGGGTCCGTTGGTACGCCGTTGAGGCTGCCGCGCAGCGGGATGATCTGCATCGCCGCGACGTCTGCAACGCTCAGCTCCAGCTTGTCGCCGACGACTTTCGCGGCGCTTTCCGGCAATGGGTGCTGGCCGAGCAGGGCGGCGGTGACGTAGGCCAGGCTCAGGCCGGTGTCATCGGCCAGATCCTGCCACGACAGGTCCTTGCGCGCCTTGGCGTCGAGGATGCGGGTGGTCAGGGCCAGACTGGTGTCGTTGTAAGCGTGGGACTGTTGCATGGTGTCGTTCCTTTCGGGGGGTGGCTTGCTGTGTGGGATGGATCTTCTGCCGATTGGTCCATAGCGTCCAAGACCGATATACAATGCTAAGCATTGGTCCTGCCTATGGATGTTTATCCCCATGCTCTTGCGACATTTGCGTTACCTGCTGGCCGTTGCCGATCACGGCGGCTTCACCCGCGCCGCCGAGGCGCTGCATGTGTCGCAGCCGACGCTGTCGCAGCAGATTCGTCAGTTGGAGGAAGCCCTTGGCGTCACACTCTTCGATCGCACCTCACGCACGGTGAAACCTACCGATGCCGGCGAGGCGTACATCGAATGTGCGCGGCGGGTGCTGGTGGAGCTGGAGGCGGGCAAGCGCGCCTTGCATGACGTGAAGGATCTGTCGCGCGGGACGTTGCGTCTGGCCATGACGCCGACGTTCATGGCCTACCTGGTCGGGCCGCTGGTGCGGGATTTTGCGGCGCGATTTCCAGGGATTCATTTGCAGATTTTCGAATTGTCGATGGACGACATCGAGGCCGGTCTGGCGGACGACTCGCTGGACATAGCCATTGCCTTTACGCCGGTGCGCAGCGCGGACATCGAGTGCATTCCGGCGTTTACCGAAACGTTGGCGATCATGGTCGGGCGTGAACATCCGTTGTATGCCAGCGACTCGCGGTTACGGGTAGAGGATATCGCTCAGTTGGACTTCGCCTTGCTGGCGCCTGAGTTCATTACGCGGTTGTCAGTGGACGAGTACTTTCGACAGCAGGGAATCACGCCGAAAGTGCACATCGAGGTGAATTCGGTGAGCACGTTGCTCGAAGTGGTGCGCTGTTCGCCGATGGCGACGATGTTGCCGCAGGCGATCGCGACAGAGGACCGGGCGTTGCGCCGGTTGCGTGTCGAAGCCCAAGCGCCGCAGCGCGGAGCGGCGATTTTGCGGCGGCGCAATAATTATCACAGTGCGGCGGCGCTGGCGTTTGTCGAGTTGGTGCTGGGCCTGAAAAGCCCCGCACCCTGACCCTCTCCCCGGGGGAGAGGGGACTGACCGAGGTGTTTGGGCAGATACGTCGACCTGAAAGTCCTGAGCCGAACGCGAATTTCAAATCCATCATAGATCGGCTCCCTCTCCCTCGGGAGAGGGTTGGGGTGAGGGGCTACAATTTCAATCACGCCAAATCAATGCAAGCGAACAAAAAAGGCCTGCTTCCTTTAAGGAAGCAGGCCTTCGATTATTTAATTACTAACTCAATACAACCGATCAATCACCCGAACTTCATTATTGTTCTGCAGCGAATCCCACGCCTGTTTCAGCGTCTGCAGAACATTGCCAATAAAGTCCCTGTCGGCCGCTGCCTTCTTGCCGACATAACCGTGGCCGCGCCGGTACATCTTCAGGCGGGCCGCCAGTTGCTGGTTATTACGGTCGAATTCTTCTTCACCGGCATGGGGCGACAGGCAGTCGATATGCACCTGACCCGACTTGCTGATCCAGAGAATGTGGCTGTCGTGGCTGTCTTTTTGCGCAGCGAACATACGAGCCAGTTCTTCGACAGTAGGTTGATTGTTCAGATTCATGATATTGCCCCTTGACCAGTCTGGTGATCTTTCAAAGTTGATTCGCTAATACAGGTAGCCCATCGGTTAGTTGATCCCTGGCACCGAAACCAGGACGTCAGCGCTCGCCCGTGTTGAGTACGGGGTCGTGCATCTGTTGCATGTAGTCGTGTTGAATAACTGCTACGCAATAGCGTCACAACGAGGAGAAGCAGCGAAAACCGGGGAGGCGCCTTGCCGACCTTTTCAGCGTCGATCACAAGCATCTTGAGAGTTTTCGCCAGCGCTTCTCGTCCTTGTACTGGACGTTCAGGCCAGGTCAGCTTCTTCAATCTGCCTTGTGGGCAGCGTGTATCCGGAAAAAACAACTCGGCGGTCAGACGAGTTTGCTCAAGCGTGTTACCAGCGTTCCCGATCGGGGAACGTCTTCATCATGCAAAAGCAAAACGATGCCGTCAACGGTTTTGTAGTGATTATTTTCAAGCACTACATATTGTCGGACAAAGCGCTTTTGGAATGAGCAAAGATCCACGATGCGGAGGAAATCAGGGAACGTGAGGGGCTTAGCGGGTCGCCGGGCGGGCCGTGCGTTTGCGTGCGGTGGTGGTTTTGCTGGCGGTCGATTTGCGTTTCTTTTTCCACGGCGCCGCCGCTTTACCGGCGGGTGGCGGGCCGCTGATGGTCAGGCTCAGGCCGGAACAACGAGTGACTTGCTTGCTCATCCACGCCGCTTGTTTGGTAACGAACTCTTCCAGACTCATCTCACCGCTCTGCACCATGTCCAGCGCCTGCTCCCAGATCGCCGTGGTGCCGGGGTCGGCAATCGCCCGCGGAACCGCATCGATCAGGCTGAACGCGGCCGGCGTGGCGGCGAGCGCCTTGCCGTTCTTCACCAGATAACCGCGATCGATCAACCCCTGAATGATCGAGGCGCGGGTGGCTTCGGTGCCGATCCCGGTGGTGTCCTTGAGTTTCTGTTTGAGCAGTGGATCTTCCACCAGTCTGGCGACGTTTTTCATCGCCTTGATCAGATCGCCTTCGGTGTAGGGCTTGGGTGGTTGCGTCCACAGGTCCTTGAGCTTGACCTCGGCGACGGCGCATTCGGCGCCCTGGCTGAGTGTCGGCAAGGTCTGCGGCGCGGCAGCCTCGCGGCCCTTGGCCGGCGCCAGTGCCTCGGGCAACGCGCGTTTCCAGCCCGGTTCGATGATCTGCTTGCCAATTGCGCGCAGTGCCTGGCCTGCGCAGTCGAAATCGGCCTGGGTGCGATCGTATTCGTGGTTGGGCAGAAACTGCGCCAGATAGCGTGCGCGAATCAGCGTGTACACCGCGCGATGCTTGCCGGTCAGGCGCTCGAGGTTTTTCGCTGCAGCGGTGGGGATGATGCCATGGTGAGCGCTGACCTTGGCGTCGTTCCAGGCGCGTGACCGACGCTGTGGCTCGAGATAGCCTCGTAGCGCTTCGAGACCCGGATCGGCCTGACGCAATGCCGCAAGAATGCCCGGCGCTTCGCTGTGCTGGCTCAGCGGCAGGTAACCGCAATCGCTGCGCGGGTAAGTGATGACTTTGTAGGTTTCGTACAGCGCCTGGGCGATGTCGAGGGTTTCCTGCGCGCCGAGGCCGAGTTTCTTCGAGCAGACTTCCTGCAAGGTGCCGAGATCGAAGGGCAGGGGCGCCACTTCGCGCATGCGCTCGGTTTTCAGTTTAACTACCCGCGCGCTTGGCGCACTGCCGATCGCCGCCGCTGCTTGTTGGGCCAGCGCCTGATTCAGGCAGCGCTCCTGCTCGTCACAGGCATCCGTCGGCGCGCGCCACTGCGCGGTAAACCGCGTGCCGTTGTGCAGCAGATCGACATCGATCGCCCAGAACGGCACAGGCACGAAATCGGCGATGCTGCGGTCGCGATCCACCACCAGCCGCAAGGTCGGCGTTTGCACCCGGCCTACCGGCAGCACGCCTTGATAGCCCGACTGGCGGCCGAGCAGGGTGAACAGCCGGCTCATGTTCATGCCGATCAGCCAGTCCGCCCGTGAACGGCCCAGTGCCGAGTGATACAGGCTGAAGGTCTCTGCGCCCGGCTTGAGTGCGGCGAGCGCCTTGCGGATCGAGGCCTCGTCCAGTGCCGACAGCCACAAACGGCGAATCGGCCCGCGATAGCGACAATGCTCGACCAGTTCCCGGGCGATCATCTCACCCTCACGGTCGGCGTCGGTGGCGATGATCAGCTCGCTGGCCTCGCCGAGCAGGCGTTTCACCGCTTTGAACTGGCTGGCGGTGCGCGGCTTGACGGTCATTTTCCATTTGTCCGGAATGATCGGCAGGTCCGCCAGCACCCAGCGTTTGTAGCGCGCGTCGTAGGCATCCGGCGGCGCGGTTTCGAGCAGATGGCCGATGCACCAGGTCACCGTGACGTCCGTTCCCAGCCAGCAGCCGTCGCCCCGACGCCGGGCGCCGAGTACGGCCGCAATGTCTTTGGCCTGAGAAGGTTTTTCACAGAGATACAGCCGCATAGCCACCATCGTCGATCAGCGTCGGAACAGGTGCACAGAATGGCCGGACTTGGCGGTGGGGGCAACTTTTATCTGTATGGATATACATGTAAAAGTTACCGGGCCTTACCCTCTCCCAGAGAGAAGGGACTGATCGGGGGGGGCGAGGGAGTTCGCCGTTCGGCTGCAATCCCGACCCGATCAGCCGCCATCAGCTATACCTGAACCGTCTCTTTGTCGTACTCAGGAGAACTCAATGAAAAGCCCCAGCCCCGTGATCAATCTCGAACAGCTCGCCGGCTGCCTGGTAGTGAAATTCCACGGCATCCAGGTGGCCGCATCTTCCCACGTGCTGGTCCTCAAAGAAGCCAATTACCCGCCGGTGTATTACCTGCCGCGCGAAGACATCGACGAGAAATATTTCGCCCGCACCGATCACACCAGCTATTGCCCGTACAAGGGCGATGCCAGTTACTTCAGTTTGCAGGTGCCGGGGCATGAGCAGGCGAATGCGGTGTGGACGTACGAGAACCCGAAAGTCTCGGTGGCGCCGATCCGCGATTACGTGGCGTTCTATCCGGATCAGGTCAAATTCGAGGTGATCAAGGCGGATGCCTGAGCGAAGAAACGGCGAGCGCGAACGCGCTCGCCGGCAGCGGTTTCAATTCTTGTCGAGGTCGATGTTCTTCGTCTCACGCAGGCAAATCATGCCTACCACCAGGCTGACTCCAGTAATCAACACCGGGTACCACAGCCCGTAAAAGATATCGCCGGTGTACACCACCAGAGCAAACGACACCGTCGGCAGGAAACCGCCGAACCAGCCGTTGCCGATGTGGTAAGGCAGCGACATCGAGGTGTAGCGGATGCGCGTCGGGAACAGCTCGACCATCAGCGCCGCCAGTGGCCCGTAGCACATCGCCGAGATGATGATCAGCGCCACGATCAGCGCAACAATCATTGGCTTGTTGATCTGCTGCATGTCGGCCTGTTGCGGGTAGCCGGCAAGGGTGATCGCGCCGCGCAGGGCGGCTTCATCGAAGCCATCAAGTTTGACGTCGCCGACGCTCACCTGCACGCCGCTGCCCGCCGGAGCGGCGACGCTGGAATAGGGCAAGCCTTGTTTGACCAGGAAGGTCTTGACCTTGTCGCACGGGCTGTCGAATTTGGCTTTGCCGACCGGATCGAACTGGAAGGTACAGGTCGCCGGATCCGCCGTCACGGTGATCGGCGCCTGACGGCTGGCCAGGTCGATCGCCGGGTTGGCGTAGTGAGCGAGGGATTTGAAGATCGGAAAGTACAGCGCGGTCGCCAGCAGCAAGCCCAGCATCAACACCGGTTTGCGCCCGACCTTGTCCGACAGCCAGCCAAAGAATATGAAGAATGGCGCGCCGATGACCACGCTGACAATCAGCAGGCTGTTGGCCACCGCCGGGTCCATTTTCAGGAACTGGGTGAGGAAGAACAGCACGTAGAATTGCGCCGCATAAAACGTCACCGCTTGCCCGGCATTGATGCTGAACAGGGCGATCAACACCACTTTGAGGTTTTCCCACTTACCGAAGGATTCGCGGATCGGCGCTTTTGAGGTTTTGCCTTCCTCCTTCATTTTCAGGTAGGCCGGCGACTCGTGCAGGCTCAGGCGAATCCACGTCGAAATCCCCAGCAGCACGATCGACAGCAGAAACGGAATGCGCCAGCCCCAGACTTCAAACTGGTCGCCGGTGAAATACCGGCAACCGAGCACCACCAGCAGCGACAGCAACAGGCCGAGGGTCGCGGTGGACTGAATCCAACTGGTGTGGAAACCGCGCTTGCCAATCGGCGCATGCTCGGCCACGTAAGTCGCCGCGCCGCCGTATTCGCCGCCGAGCGCCAGGCCCTGAAGCATACGCAGTACTACCAGAATGATCGGCGCGGCAATGCCGATGCTCGCGTAGGTCGGCAGCAGACCGACGCAGAACGTCGCCACGCCCATCAGAATGATCGTTGCCAGAAAGGTGTATTTACGCCCGATCATGTCGCCCAGCCGACCGAACACCAGCGCGCCGAACGGCCGCACGATGAATCCGGCGGCGAACGCCATCAGGGCAAAAATGAACGCTGTGGTGTCGTTGACCCCGGCGAAAAACTGCTTGCTGATCACCGCCGCAAGCGCGCCGTAGAGAAAGAAGTCATACCACTCGAACACCGTCCCGAGTGACGAGGCAAAGATCACTTTTTGCGTGGCATTGCTGGTCTCGGCGCTACTCGCAGCGTCCAGCGGCTGAGCGTGTTCTGACATGTCGATATCCCTCACAGTGATTGTTTTTGTTGTTCCACTGGTGTTGCGTGTCCCGGTGTTGCGTGATGCCTTAAAGGTGATGCAAAACCCCGTGGGAGCGAGCCTGCTTGCGAAAGCGCTGTGTCAGTCAACTGCTAGGCTGAGTGAGCTACCGCATTCGCGAGCAGGCTCGCTCCCACAAGGGAGATATCCGTAGATTTGGACAGAATCAGCTGCGCAGCCTTCTCACCAATCATCAGCGTAGGCGAACAGGTGTTGCCGGAGATGATCCGCGGCATGATCGACGCATCGGCCACGCGCAGACCCGGCACGCCGTGCACGCGCAGTTGCGCATCGACCACCGCATCGCCGTCGTTGCCCATGCGGCAGGTGCCGACCGGGTGGAAAATCGTCGTGCCGATTTTCGCCGCGGCTTCGTGCAGTTGCTCCTCGGTTTGCAGGCTGTCGCCCGGCAGATACTCGACGGGTTTGAACCCGCGCAGGGCAGGCGCGCGGACGATGCGTCGGGTTAACCGAATGGCATCCGCGGCCACCCGCAGATCTTCAGGATGGCTCAGATAGTTGGGGTTGATCAGCGGCGCCTGCTGCGGGTCGGCTGAACGGATTTCGATGCGCCCGCGACTTTGCGGACGCAGATCGCACACCGAGGCAGTGAACGCCGGGAAACTGTGCAACGGCTCGCCAAAACGCTCCAGCGACAGTGGCTGGACGTGATATTCGAGATTCGCCGACGTCTGCTCCGGCCCCGAGCGCGCAAACGCGCCCAACTGACTCGGTGCCATCGACAACGGCCCGCTACGGTCGTACAGATAACGCAGGCCCATGCCCATCTTGCCCCAGACGCTGCCGGCGATCTGGTTCAGCGTTCGCGCATTTTCCAGTTGATAGATCAGCCGCAGTTGCAGGTGATCCTGCAGATTGCCGCCGACGCCCGGTAGTTCATGAATCACGCCGATGCCCACGCGTTCGAGCAGTGGTCGAGGTCCGATCCCGGAGCGCTGCAGAATGCTCGGCGAACCGACCGACCCAGCGCACAGGATAATCTCCTTGCGCGCCTTGAACTGTTTGATCTGGCCTTCATGTCGCGCACTGACTTTCGAGGCGCGGCCATCCTCCAGTAGCACGCGGTCGACCTCGACCCCGGTCAGCACGGTCAGATTCGCCCGGTTGCGCACGGGTTTCAAAAACGCCTTGGCGGCATTCCAGCGCACCCCGGCTTTCTGGTTGACCTGAAAGTAGCCGCAGCCCTCGTTGTCGCCCTGGTTGAAGTCGCTGACGCTGGCAATGCCGCTCTGCTCGGCCGCGCTGCGAAAGGCATCGAGAATCGGCCACGACAAGCGCTGCTGCTCGACCCGCCATTCGCCTTGGGCACCGTGAAAATCAGCGCTGCCGGCAAAGTGGTTTTCGCTCTGTTTGAATAATGGCAAAACGTCATTCCATGCCCAGCCGGGATTGCCCTCGGTCGCCCAGCCGTCGTAGTCGCTGACCTGACCGCGCATGTAGATCATGCCGTTGATTGAGGAACAACCGCCCAGCACTTTGCCGCGCGGATAGCTCAGCGCGCGGCCGTTGAGGCCGGTCTGTTGTTCGGTTTTGAAGCACCAGTCGGTGCGCGGGTTACCGATGCAGAACAGGTAACCGACCGGGATGTGAATCCACGCATAGTTGTCGCGCCCGCCGGCTTCGAGCAACAGCACGCGACGCTGCGGGTCCGCTGACAATCGATTGGCCAGCACACAGCCGGCCGGGCCGGCGCCGACCACGATGTAGTCGTATTCATCGAGGGACATCTGCATTCCCTGACCTCGCTTTTTGTTTTTATTGTCGGACACTCTAGTTGTTAGCTTTCGTTAAAAGAATGTTAGTTTTTGCGCAGCCGCTGTGCGTTTTCAAACAGCTCGCATTGACCTTAGCTGACAAGGACACGCCATGTTCGACTGGAACGACCTGCGGTTTTTTCTCGAACTGCAACGCAGCGGCCGCCTGCTCACCGCCGCCCGCCGGCTCAACACCACCCATGCCACCGTCGCCCGCCACATCGAAGCCATCGAAAAGAGCCTCGGCACCGCGCTGTTCGTCCAGCACGCTCAAGGGTACGAAATGACCCCGGCCGGCGAGGCGCTGCTCAAACATGCCGAAGCGATGGAGAACGTTGCGCTGCTGGCCCAGGAAGAAATCACCCAGTCCAGCGCGCCGCTGGGCAAGATCCGCGTCGGCGTGACCGAAGGCCTCGGCGTCAGGTTTCTCGCCTGCCGCATGATCGGCCTGTTCGAACGCTATCCGGGGCTGGAGGTGGAACTGGTCGCGGTGCCGCGTTTTGTCAGCATCCTTAACCGCGAGGCGGAAATCAGCATCCACCTCGAACGCCCGGCGGCGGACATGCTGGTCACCCGTAAACTCACCGACTATCGATTGGCGCTGTATGCCAGTCAGTCCTATCTGGAAAAAGCGCCGCCACTGCACAGTCGCGAAGATCTGGGGCGGCACGCGTGGATCGGCTATGTCGATGATCTGCTGTTCAGTCAGGAATTGATGTTCCTCAACAGCTTTTGCCGTAGCCCGCGCGTGGTGTTTCACAGCACCAGCGTCATCGCCCAGCAGGAAGCCGCGCGCTCCGGACTGGGCATTGCGGTTTTGCCGTGTTACATGGCCGCTTCCGATCCAGAGCTGGTGCCATTGCTGCCGGATGAGAGCATCGAGCGCAGTTACTGGATCAGCACCAGGCGCGAGCTGCACAAGTCGGTGCGCTTGCGTGTGGTGTGGGATTATGTGGTGGGGTTGTGCGAGGCGGAGCAGGGGTTGCTGCTCGGTTAGCCGGTCCACAGAAATCCCCCTGTAGGCCTTCGCCTGCTCGCGATAGCGGTGTGTCAGTCATTAATGATGTTGAGTGAAAGACCGCTATCGCGAGCAGGCGAAGGCCTACAAGGGGCAGCATTTCAGGTTGCGAAATATATGGATATCCGTATATTCGATTTCCCGTATATCCCGTGCCCACCCCCATGCTCACTCCTACCGAAGTCTTCAAAAGCCTCGCCGATGAAACCCGTGTCCGCGCCATGCTGTTGATCGCCGCGCAGGGTGAACTGTGCGTGTGCGAGCTGATGTGCGCGCTCAACGACAGCCAACCGAAGATCAGCCGCCACCTCGCGCAATTGCGCAGCAACGGCCTGCTGCTCGATCGGCGCCAAGGCCAGTGGGTCTATTACCGCCTCAATCCGGATCTGCCGACGTGGATCGCGCAAATCCTGCAAATGACGTCCGAAGCCAACACCGCCTGGCTGCAGGACAACGCCGCCCGCTTGCAGAACATGCACGGGCGTCCGGTTCGTGAAGCCGCGTGTTGCTGATGGAGCAAAAAACCATGCGAGTCCTGTTCATGTGCACGGCCAACAGCTGCCGCAGCATTCTTTCTGAAGCGATGTTCAATCACCTCGCGCCAGCAAATTTCGAAGCCGTAAGTGCCGGCAGTTTCCCCAAGGGGCAGGTATTGCCGCGCAGTCTGCAGACGCTGCAAAAGTCCGGAATCGCCATCGACGGTTTGCACAGCAAAGGCAACGATGCGTTCGCCGGCAACCCGCCGGATGTGGTTATCACGGTGTGCGGCAACGCCGCAGGCGAACCGTGTCCGGTGTACTTCGGCCCGGCGCTGAAAAGTCATTGGGGCCTCGAAGATCCTTCCGACCTCAGCGCTGACGAAGCCAGCATCGACGCTGCCTTCCACGCCACGCTGATGCGAATCGGACAACGCTGCCAGGCATTCCTCGATTTGCCGTTTGCTCAACTCAGTCGCGATCAGCTGCAAGACGAGCTCGATCGGATCGGTACGCTTTAAGGAAGACCCATGTCAGACCACCTGCCCAACCTTGATGCCTCGCTATTTGATGCCGCCAAACTCGCGACACCGGATGCGCACAAACCGCGCATCCTGCTGCTCTACGGCTCGACCCGCGAACGTTCCTTCAGCCGTTTGCTGGTCGAAGAGGCGGCGCGCCTGCTTGAGCACTTCGGTGCCGAAACGCGCATTTTCAACCCGTCCGGTCTGCCGCTGCCCGACGACGCTCCGGTCGACCATCCGAAAGTGCAGGAGCTGCGCGAACTGGTGCTGTGGTCGCAAGGCCAGGTCTGGTGCTCACCGGAACGCCACGGTGCGATGTCCGCCGTGTTCAAGGCGCAGATCGACTGGATCCCGCTGGAACTCGGCGCCGTGCGCCCGACCCAAGGCAAAACCCTCGCGGTGATGCAGGTGTGCGGCGGTTCGCAGTCGTTCAACGTGGTCAATCAATTGCGCGTGCTCGGCCGCTGGATGCGCATGTTCACCATCCCCAACCAGTCCTCGGTGCCCAAGGCCTACATGGAATTCGACGATGCGGGACGAATGAAACCCTCGCCGTTCTACGACCGCGTGGTCGACGTGATGGAAGAACTGGTGAAGTTCACCGTGCTGCTGCGTGAACACCAGACGCATCTGGTCGACCGCTATTCCGAACGCAAGGAAAGCGCCGAGCAGTTGATGGCGCGGGTCAGTCAGCGTTCGATTTGAGAATCGCCGACTCGCCCTGAAGACTTTTGGAGCGAGTCAGCTAAACCGTCACACCCCGACCAAACCGCTCCCGATAAACCGAAGGCGGCACCCCCACCACCCCGCGAAACGCCACCCGAAAACTCTCCACCGAGCGATACCCGCAGCGCTCGGCAATCTGCTCGGTCTGCTGATCCGTGCTCTCCAGCAACTCCCGCGCCCGGGCCAGCCGCTCGTGCTGCAACCATGCCTTGGGCGATTGCCCACTAGCCTCGGTAAACCGCCGCAAAAACGTGCGTTCACTCATCGCCGCTTCACTGGCCAGATCGCGCACTTCCAGCGGTTGATGCAGGCGCTCGCGGGCCCACTGCATGACTCGTGACAGGTCGTTGCGCGGCGTGGCGCTGACCGGGGTCGGGATGAATTGCGCTTGGCCGCCGGTGCGTTGTGGCGACATCACCAGTCGTCGTGCGACGCTGTTGGCGACCTGGGTGCCGAAGTCGCGGGCGACCAGGTGCAGGCAGGCGTCGATGCCGGCGGCGCTGCCGGCCGAGGTGATCAGTTGGCCGGCGTCGACATAGAGCACGTCCGGGTCGACTGCGATGGCCGGGAAGCGTTGCGCCAGTTCGTCGGTGTAGCGCCAGTGCGTGGTGGCGCGGTGGCCGTCGAGCAAACCAGTGGCTGCCAGCACGAAGACGCCAGAACAGATCGACAACAATCGCGCGCCGCGGGCGTGGGCCAGGCGCAGGGCGTCGAGCAGTGCTTCGGGTACCGCCGCGTTACGGTCGCGCCAGCCGGGAATGATGATGGTGCGTGCCTCGGCCAATATTTCCAGACCGCCGTCGGCCAATACCTGAATGCCGCCCGTGGCGCGCATTGGCCCCTGATCGACCGCGGCAATTGCGTGCGCATACCACGGGAAGTCGAACTCCGGCCGGGCGAGGCCGAAGATCTCCACGGCAATGCCGAACTCGAATGTGCAGAGGCCGTCGTAGGCCAGAATCGCGACCAGATTGGAGAAAGTCGGCATTTGGCGGAAAATTCCCGGTAGGTGTCTTGTCCGCCACTGTAGCGGCAAGCGGGCCGGCGATAAAGTCTGTTCACCCCTGAACAGAAGCAAGGAGCCACACCCATGACCAGCCTGGTTCGCGACATTCCTGCCGCCCCCTCGGCGATTGCCCTGATGCACTTCAGCAATCGTCTGACCTTCGAAACCGATTGTTCCGACGTGTACAGCAGCTACGAGGCCGGCGACGTCGACTTTGTCCTGGTCGACGTGCGCGGGCCGCTGGCATTCGAGCGCGGGTATGTGCCGGGCGCGATCAATATCCCGACGCGCTTGCTCACTGCGACCGAGCTGGCGAGCTATCCGAAGAGTACGCTGTTCGTGGTCTATTGCGCCGGCCCGCATTGCAACGGCGCGAACAAGGCCGCAGTGAAACTGGCGGCGCTCGGCTACCCGGTCAAGGAGATGATCGGCGGTGTCAGCGGTTGGCTCGACGAAGGGTTTGCGCTGAGCGTGGCGCAACTGGTCAAGGCGCCGATCGCCTGCGAATGCTGAGGGATTTATAGAAAAATCTGAGCGAAAACGGCGCTTGTCCTACAGCCTTTGCACCACGACGGCGCAGCCTTTGACCTCGGTCAAGCGCTGCGCCGAAGTTACATAAGTATTTGTCGCTTAAACACAATTTGCCCTGTGCGCGCCGCCATAGACTGCCGGCCACGTCGGTTTTTGCCGTTCCAAGGCTTGACCGAACGCTGACTTGAAGCTGCCAATAAAAGCCTCCGCACACAGGAGTTATAAATGAACAAGCTAGTGATGTTCGGTGCCCTGGCACTGTCGATGTTGTCCCTGACCGCCGTGGCCGCCGACGCCAAGCCGATCCGCATCGGTATTGAAGCCGGTTACCCGCCATTCTCGATGAAAACCCCTGACGGCAAGCTCACCGGTTTCGACGTCGATATCGGCGATGCCCTGTGCGCGCAGATGAAAGTCCAGTGCACCTGGGTCGAGCAGGAGTTCGATGGCCTGATTCCGGCGCTGAAAGTGAAGAAGATTGACGCGATCCTGTCGTCGATGACCATCACCGATGATCGCAAGAAGAACGTCGATTTCACCATCAAGTACTACCACACCCCGGCGCGCTTCGTGATGAAGGAAGGCTCGGGCGTGAAAGACCCGCTGACCGAACTCAAGGGCAAGAAAGTCGGCGTGCTGCGTGCCAGTACCCACGACCGCTACGCCACCGAAGTGCTGGTTCCGGCCGGGATCGAACTGGTGCGCTACGGCTCGCAACAGGAAGCCAACCTCGACATGGTGTCCGGTCGTATCGACGCGATGCTGGCCGACTCGGTCAACCTCAGCGACGGTTTCCTGAAAACCGACGCCGGCAAGGGTTTTGAATTCGTCGGCCCGACCTACGAAGACGCCAAATACTTCGGCGGCGGCGCCGGCATCGCGGTGCGCAAGGGCGATACCGCGCTGGCCGAGCAGTTCAACAAAGCCATCACCGAAATCCGCGCCAATGGCGAGTACAAGAAAGTCCAGGACAAGTACTTCGACTTTGACGTGTACGGCCATTAATACGCCGTGAAAAAAGTGGCCCCGTTTGCGCGGAGGCCACTTTTTTTATGCATTTTTTAATTGATCGAAATCCCTGTGGGAGCGAGCCTGCTCGCGAAAGCGGTTTAACATTCGACATATCGATTGTCTGACCCAACGCCTTCGCGAGCAGGCTCGCTCCTACAAAGGATTTGCGTAACCTCGCTATTCAGGAGTTTCCCCATGCAACGCATCGACCACATTCTGCCCTGGAGCCACTTGGGCAGTGAGCGTTCTCTGAGCGTGTTTCGCTATGGCGCGGGTACCCGCAAGGTGTACATCCAGGCCAGCCTGCACGCCGATGAATTGCCGGGCATGCGCACGGCGTGGGAACTCAAGCAACGTCTTAACCAACTTGAGCAACAAGGCCGTTTGCAAGGCGTGATCGAACTGGTGCCGGTGGCCAACCCGATCGGCCTCGATCAGCATGTGCAAGGCGCGCACATGGGCCGTTTTGAGCTGGGCAGCGGCAAGAATTTCAACCGCGCGTTCGTCGAACTCAGCGCACCGGTCGCGGCGCTGGTCGGCGAGCAGTTGGGCACGGATGCCGAGGCTAACGTGGCGCTGATCCGCAAGGCGATGGGCGAGGTATTCGAGGCGCTGCCGGCGCCGGCCTCGCAACTGGAGGCGCTGCATCGGTTGTTGTTGCGCCATGCCTGCGACGCCGATATCACCCTCGATCTGCATTGCGATTTCGATGCGGCGATTCACCTCTACGCACTGCCGCAACACTGGCCGCAATGGCAGTCGTTGGCGGCGCGCTTGAAGGCCGGTGTGGCGTTGTTGTGTGAAGATTCCGGCGGCAGCTCGTTCGATGAATCCTGCTCGACGCCGTGGTTGCGCCTGGCGCGGGCGTTTCCGCAGGCGGCGATTCCGGCAGCGAATCTGGCGACTACGCTGGAGCTGGGCAGCATGGGCGACACGCGGGTCGATCAGGCGCAGGCCAATTGCGAGGCGATCCTCGGCTTTCTCGCCGAGCAGGGTTTCATCAGCGGCGAATGGCCGGCGGTGCCGAGCGAATGCTGCGAAGGCCTGCCGTTCGAAGGCACCGAGTACCTGTTTGCACCGCACCATGGCGTGGTGAGTTTCCTGCGTAATGCCGGCGAATGGGTGGAGAAGGGCGACGCCTTGTTTGAAGTGGTCGACCCGTTGCAGGACCGCGTCAGCACCGTGCGCGCCGGCACCAGCGGCGTGCTGTTTGCGCTGGATCGCGGGCGCTATACCGAACCGGGGATCTGGCAGGCGAAAGTGGCGGGACGGGTGCCGTATCGGACTGGCAAGCTAACCAACGACTGACAGTTTTGCACCGGGTTCACCGGCCTCTTCGCGAGCAGGCTCGCTCCCACAGTTTGAATGCGTTCTCCTGTGGGAGCGAGCCTGCTCGCGAAGTGGCCATCAGCAACTCCAGAGCATTTGGTTACCCGGCTCAGAATGTTAGGCTCCCCCCGAACCCGACACTCTGTGAAGGAACGCTGCATGTTGAAAATATTCGCTCTGCTGGCCCTGCTGGCCTCTACCGCCGTACACGCGCAAACCACGCTGCAATCGGATCTGCCGCTCAAATACCTCGAACTGGTCCACCCCGGTGCCGAGCCGCGGCCGCTGGTGATTTTCCTGCACGGGTACGGCAGTAACGAAGCCGATCTGATCGGCATGAAATTTCAGCTTCCGGCGCAGTACAACTACCTGTCGGTGCGGGCGCCGATGGAGCTCGGTGAAGGACGTTACCAGTGGTTTCGCAAAAAGGGCGAAGGTGCCTACAACGGCGAGACCGATGATCTGAAGGTCAGCGGTCAGAAACTGCGCGATTTCATTACTCAAGCCACGGGCAAATATCACACGACCCCGGACAAGGTGTACCTGATCGGCTTCAGCCAGGGCGCGATGATGAGTTACGAAGTGGGGCTGCGGCCGCAAGTGGTCATCGGCGGGTTTGCGGCGTTGAGCGGACGTTTGCTGCCGGTGTTGAAAAGCGAATTGAAAGCCGATCAATCCCCGCTGCCGGTACACATCTTCATCGGCCACGGCACCGCCGATGACCCGGTGCCTTACCGCCTCGGCACCGAAGCCAACGCGCAACTGCAAAAGCTCGGGTACAAACCGCAGTTTCATGCCTATCCCGGCATCGGCCACAGCATCACGGCGGCGGAATTGCGCGACCTGAACGGCTGGCTGCAGCAGCTCAATCCTTGAGGAGGGTCTTGATCAGCGCGTCGTGACCTTTCTTGTCGCTGGCGCGGGAAATCACCTGCACCAGCGCCATTTTCGTCCCGGAGCCGGCCATCAACGTGGTGTTGAGGGTCTGGCCGCCGCCCTGAGTGGCGGTGCTGTCGACCTGGCGCAAGCCGAGGCCGGTACCCTTGCGGGTCAGGCTTTTTTCGCTGAGCTTGTTGAAATCCGGCAGGGCTTTGCGCTGGTCTTCAATGAAGCTGGACACCGCACCGTCGAGAAACGGCCCGTCGTTGTCCTTGACGTTCTGCCCCTGCGGAATCTGGTTTTCCGCTGCGATGACTACGGTTTTCGTCGCCTGGTTGGTGTACATCGTGCCCTTGGCGCCGCTCGGGCTTGGCGGCAGCGGGTCGGCGACGAAGCCTTTGGGCAGGACGAAGCTGAACTTGCCGTCGAGCAGCGAGACTTTTTCGCTGGTGGCTTTTTCCTTGGCCGCTTGCGCGTTGATCGCGCCCAAAGCAGCAATCGCCGACAGCAGCAGGACGGCAGCTTTTTTGCTCAACAATGACATGTGAATCTCCGTGGGATGGTCGCGCGAGGCGGGCGATGATCCCACGGAGCAGGGCGCACGTTCCAGCCCGATTCGCCCGAGCGGTTAATGCGCCGGCGCGCTGGCCACTGGCCGGGCCAGCAGCTTTCTGGTCACTCCGAGCATGGCCACCGACACCGCGACACCGACGATGAAGCCCTTCAGGCCGAGGCTCGGCAAGGTCAGCGCCGAGACCAGGCAGAATGCCGAGAATGAATACATGCCGGTCGCCGTCGCCCGCAACAGCGCAGCGGTGAAAGCCGGGCCGCGCGTCTGTTGCGAAAACACCGCCATCACGCTGCCGAGGACCGGGAACACCGCGAGCAAACCGCTCCAGCGCTCGCCGACGGTGCTGGCCAGCATCGTCACCGCCAACGTCAGCGCGGCACCGGCGAGCATGCGCCAGATCAGTCGGTCGGACTTCGGCGCCGGACCGTTCAGCACCGGTTGCACCACCGGAAACAGATAAGGCGAGGCCAGCAGCGCAATCGCCGCCACCGTCAGCGAGAACGGCAACGAGGGCGGCACCAGCGACAACAGCAGCGCCAGTACGCTCCAGACGGCCAGCGAGGCCGCGAGTGCCCACGGCCAGTTCGCCCGTTGCGCCACCTGCGCGTAGGTGATGCAGAAGGCGATCATCGCAAACATCGCCGATAGGGCTGCGACCGCCGATTGCGCGGCAAACTCCGGCCCCTGTTCGATGGCGAGGAAAAACAGAATCGGCCCGACCACCACCGGCAACCCCGACAGCCATCCGGCCACGCTCGGCCCCCAGCGTTTGCCCGCCAGCGAGATCAGCAAGAGGAAGGCCGGAATCAGCAGCAGTTTGAGGATCAGCACGCAGGTGTCTCCATCGGATGCAGGTAAGCCACGTTAGCACCGTGGAAACGCGATTGCTGCCTATGTTTGCAAATTTTGTATACAAAAATCCGAATGCAATTACGGCTATGCTTTGACTATCAGGGGCGGCCGGAAGCGATGTGCGATGAACAAATCCTCGAAAATGCTTCGCGGCTGCTGCGGCATCGGCCTGTGGGCGCTGTTGCTGACGCCGACCTGGGCCAATTGGCAGGACGCGGTGCCGGGGGCACAGATCATCGGCAGCGGCGAATTCAGCGTGTTCGGTTTCGACGTCTACGATGCACGGCTGTGGAGTGCGGCGCGCCCGCTGGCGAACGATCAGCCATTTGCGCTGGAGCTGATTTACCGCCGCAAAATCTCCCGCGATGATCTGGTGCAGGCCAGTGTCGACGAGATCAAACGCCTTTCCGGCAATCAGGTGAGTACGGCGCAATTGGCCGGTTGGCAGGCACAGATGGAGCAATCATTCGTCGATGTGCAGGCCGGCACACGGATCACCGGGGTGTATCTGCCGGGGCAGGGCGCGCGTTTTTTTGTCGGCCAGCGCTTGCAGCACGAGATTGACGATCCGCAGTTCGCCCGGGCGTTTTTCGATATCTGGCTTGACCCACGCACGCGCAATCCCGATCTGCGCGAGCAATTGTTGGGCACCCGCCAACCTTGACCTTTCACCGCACCGGGCGAAACGTCTAAGCTGCGTCCTTTCGACTTGTTTCTGGATGTGTGCTTGAAATTCAGCTTGCCCAAAATCGCCACCGCGCCGTTTTGCCCGCCGGAAGTGGCCGGCAGTGTCGCGGTCGATCCTTCTGCATCGTTCTTTAAACGTGTATTGCGTTTCGCCGGCCCCGGTTTGCTGGTGTCGATCGGCTACATGGACCCCGGCAACTGGGCGACGGCGATCGAGGCCGGCTCGCGATTTGGTTACAGCCTGTTGTTCGTGGTGTTACTGGCGAGTCTGGCGGGGATGGTCGTTCAGTGCCTGTGCTCGCGGCTGGGCATCGCCACCGGACGCGATCTGGCGCAACTGTCGCGCCAGCGCTACAGCACGCCAACCGCGCGCTTGCAGTGGGTGTTGGCGGAAATCTCGATCATTGCCA
Source organism: Pseudomonas retamae (assembly GCF_043496865.1). NCBI lineage: Bacteria > Pseudomonadati > Pseudomonadota > Gammaproteobacteria > Pseudomonadales > Pseudomonadaceae > Pseudomonas > Pseudomonas retamae. The sequence continues at coordinate 254,188 of NZ_JBIEIL010000002.1, read as the reverse complement.
CCGACCTTGCCGAAGTGCTCGGCTGCGCCCTGGCGTTTCACTTGTTGCTCGGCTGTTCGCTGACATTCGGGATTGCCCTGACCGCGTTCGATACGCTGCTGGTGCTGGCCTTGCAGAATCGTGGCTTCCGTCGACTGGAAGCGATCATGCTGGTGTTGGTCGCGACCATCGGCGTGTGTTTTTTCGTCGAATTGCTGTTGATCAAGCCCTACTGGCCGGACGTCGCCCAAGGTTTCAAACCCTCGCTGGCGGCGATCAGCGATGCCGCACCGCTGTACCTGGCCATCGGTATTCTCGGCGCCACGGTGATGCCGCATAACCTGTATCTGCACACCTCAATCGTGCAGACGCGGATGATCGGCAAGGACCTGGCGAGCAAGCAGGATGCGGTAAAACTGGCGCGCATCGACACCATCGGTTCACTGGCGCTGGCGCTGCTGGTCAACGCGGCGATCCTGATCCTCGCCGCTGCCGCGTTTCACCAGTCCGGGCATACCGAGGTGGTGGACATTCAGGACGCCTATCACTTGCTCGATCCGCTGGTAGGCGGGGCATTGGCCAGCGTGTTGTTCGGCGTGGCGTTGCTGGCGTCGGGGCAGAGTTCGACCTTCACCGGCACCATCGCCGGGCAAGTGATCATGGAGGGCTATCTGAACCTGCGGATACCGTGCTGGCAGCGGCGGTTGATCACCCGTGGGTTGGCGTTGATCCCGGCATTTATTGGCGTGTGGCTGCTGGGCGACAACGCCATCGGCAAGTTACTGGTGTTGAGTCAGGTGGTGTTGAGTCTGCAACTGCCGTTTGCCCTGTATCCGCTGATTCGCATGACCAATGACAAGCAACTCATGGGGCCGTTTGTGAATCGCTGGCCGACGCAGGTGTTGGCGTGGGGGTTGTTCGTGGTGATCAGCGGGGCGAATGGCTGGCTGATTTCGCAGTGGGTGGTTTGATCTTTGACAGACTGATCGTTCCCACGCTCTGCGTGGTAACACCTCCCGTGACGCTCTGCGTCACAGCGGACGCGGAGCGTCCGTGGCTGCATTCCCACGCAGAGCGTGGGAACGATCAGGTCCCGCAATACACGCGAGCCTAGGCAACACCACCCGACGAGGGGGTTATCCGTCACCTTGTGTCAAAGCGGTCGAGCCTATACTGTATATGCACACAGTAAAGAGCCCGCGCCCATGCAAATCATCGACAAGCTGAGCATTCTCGCCGACGCCGCCAAGTACGACGCGTCGTGCGCGAGCAGTGGTGCGCCCAAGCGCAGCTCCGAGGGCAAGAGCGGGTTGGGCTCGACTGATGGCATGGGCATCTGCCACAGCTACACGCCGGACGGGCGTTGCGTGTCGCTGCTGAAGATCCTGCTGACCAATTTCTGTCTTTACGATTGCCAATACTGCGTCAACCGCCGCTCCAGCGATGTGCCGCGCGCGCGTTTTACCCCCGAGGAAGTCGTGGCGCTGACCATGGATTTCTACCGGCGCAACTGTGTCAGCGGGCTGTTCCTCAGCTCCGGCATCATTCGCTCGGCGGACTACACCATGGAGCAACTGGTCCGGGTGGCGAAGCTGCTCCGTGAGGAACATGAGTTTCGCGGCTACATCCACCTCAAGACCATTCCCGAGGCCGATCCGGCGCTGATCGAGGAGGCCGGGCGTTACGCCGATCGCCTGAGCGTCAACATCGAACTGCCCACCGATGCCAGCCTGCAAACCCTGGCGCCGGAGAAGGACATTGGTTCGATCAAGCAGGCGATGAAAACCATCTACACTGGCGTGCAGACCGTGCTCAACGAGCCACGCGCGCCGAAGTTCGCCCCGGCCGGGCAGAGCACGCAGTTGATTGTCGGTGCCGATGACACCGACGACAGCACCATCCTCCACAGCGCTCAATCCTTGTATGGCAACTTCCGTCTGCGCCGGGTTTACTACTCGGCGTTCAGTCCTATTCCGGACAGCCCGAAGAGCGTGCCATTGGCCGCGCCGCCGCTGATGCGCGAGCACCGTTTGTATCAGGCCGACTTTCTGTTGCGCAGTTATGGCTACAGCGCGGACGAATTGCTCAAGGGGCCGGGCAATCTGGCCCTCGACATCGACCCGAAACTGGCCTGGGCGCTGCAGAATCGTGAAGTGTTTCCGCTGGATCTGAACCGCGCCGAGGCCTCGTTGATTGCACGCATTCCCGGCATCGGCCTGCGCACCACTGAACGTTTGGTCGAGTTGCGCCGACAGCGACGCATCCGCTACGAAGACGTCGCGCGCATGCGTTGCGTACTGGCCAAGGCCAAGCCGTTCATCATCACCAGCGACTACCACCCGCAGCAGGCCGAAGTCACCAGCCACATGCTCTATCAGCAACTGCGCGACCGACCGCAGCCACAACAGATGGGGTTGTGGGGATGATCAATCTCGATTGCGACGACCTGTTCGACAACTGGCGGCAACAGGCGCGTTGGCTGCTCAGCCACGAAATCGACCCGAGCCTGGTCAGTTGGGCCTCGCAAGGCGTGGGTGATCTGTTTGCCAATGACGACCCGGTGCCTGAAGGGCAGGGGCCGTTTCAGGCGCGCATTCCCCGCGCGTTGCTCGATACCCTGGAACAAGCCTCGCGCTATCGCGGTGATCAGCGCTGGAGTTTGCTGTACGAAGTGTTGTGGCGCGTCAGCCACGGCGACCGTACCGCGATGATGGCCGGCGACAAACTTGGCAGCGAGTTGCAGCGGCGGATCAAACAGGTGAACCGTGAAGCCCATCACCTGCATGCGTTCGTGCGCTTCATCGAACGGCCCAAAGGCAGCGCCGGACCCGAATACGTCGCGTGGCATGAACCGGCGCACGACATCCTGCACAGCGCCAGCACGCATTTTATCGGGCGCATGGGCCGCCATCGCTGGCTGATCGCCACGCCGCGGGACGGGGTTTATTACGATGGCGAGCAACTGATTCATCAACGGCAATGCCCGGTGGAATGGCAGCAACTGGCGCAGAACGTTGACGATCCCCATGGTGATCTGTGGCTGACCTATTACAGCCATATCTTCAACCCGGCACGGTTGAATCCGAAGGTCATGCAAGGGCATCTGCCGGTGCGGTTCTGGAAGAACCTGCCGGAGGGGGAATTGATTCCCGGGCTGATTACGCAGGCGCGGATGGGCAAGCAGGGGGATGGGCAGGCGAGCGGGATTGCGGAGCGGTCGGGTAAGCGGATTGCGCTAAAAAAGCCAGGAGCAAACCCTCACCCTAACCCTCTCCCAGAGGGAGAGGGGACTGACGGAGGTGCTCGGACTTGATTCATCGACCTGAACTATCGAGTCGAACTCAGGTTTTGAAAAGCCCAACGATCGGCTCCCTTTCCCCTCGCCCCCCTGGGGGAGAGGGCTGGGGTGAGGGGGAAAAGATCTCCAGCCTTACACGAAAAAAACCAACAACCACAATCAAAAAAGCCCCCCACCAATCACTCGGCGGAGGGCTTTTTTAACATCAGCAACCGTCAAATCAAACCTTGACGATCCAGCCCGCTGGCGCTTCGATGTCCCCGGTCTGCACGCCGGTCAGCTCTTTGTAGAGCTGCTGCGTCACCGGGCCAACTTCGGTTTCGCTGTGGAACACATGCAGATGGTCGTTGTAGCTGATGCCGCCAATCGGGGTGATCACGGCAGCGGTTCCGCAAGCGCCGGCTTCCTTGAAGTCCGCCAGTTTGTCGATCAGCACATCGCCTTCGACCACTTCCAGGCCCAGACGCGATTTCGCCAGTTCGATCAGCGACAGGCGGGTGATGCCTGGCAGCACCGACGGCGAGTTCGGCGTGACGAACTTGTTGTCGTGGGTGATCCCGAAGAAGTTGGCCGAGCCGACTTCTTCGATTTTGGTGTGGGTCATCGGGTCGAGGTAGATCGCGTCGGCGAAGTTGGCTTTCTTGGCTTTCGAGCCCGGCATCAGGCTGGCCGCGTAGTTGCCACCGACCTTGGCGGCGCCGGTGCCTTGCGGGGCGGCGCGGTCGTAGCTGGAGATCTGGAAGTTGTGCGGGGTCAGGCCGCCCTTGAAGTAGGCGCCGACCGGGATGCAGAAGATCGAGAAAATGAACTCGGGCGCGGTACGCACGCCGATGTTGTCACCGACGCCGATCACGAACGGACGCAGGTACAGCGCGCCACCGGTGCCGTAAGGCGGGATGAAGCGCTCGTTGGCGCGAACCACGGCTTTACAGGCTTCGATGAACTGCTCGGTGTCCACGGTCGGCATCAGCAACCGTGCGCAGCTGCGCTGCATGCGCAGGGCGTTCTGGTCCGGGCGGAACAGGTTGATCGAACCGTCCTTGCAACGATAGGCCTTCATGCCTTCGAAGCATTGCTGGCCATAGTGAAGAGCCGTCGAGCCTTCGCTGATGTGCAGCACGTTGTCTTCGGTCAGGGTGCCTTTGTCCCACTCGCCATCGCGAAAGTACGACAGATAGCGTTTGTCGGTCTTGATGTAATCAAAACCCAGCTTGTCCCAATTGATGCTCTCGTTACCCATGACACCCTCTATCACTGAACAACCGCCGAAACGGTTCAAGGCTTCTGACGTTTTTTGGATGGGCACAACAATACTTCATTCTTGAGCGGTTTCGCAGCCCGGACTATCGGATCACAGGCAGATAAATCCCGTCGCACTCAAGAATTCGCGAGCAGGCTCGCTCCCACAGGTGAAACGCAATTCAAATGTGGGAGCGAGCCTGCTCGCGAAGGGGCCGCCACTGTCTACAGATGCAGCGCATGCCCCAACGCACGCAACGCCGCTTCCTGCACCGCTTCACCCAGCGTCGGGTGGGCGTGGATGGTGCCGCCGATGTCTTCCAGGCGCGCGCCCATTTCCAGGCTTTGCGCAAATGCCGTCGACAGCTCCGACACGCCGACGCCCACCGCTTGCCAGCCGACAATCAGATGATTGTCGCGACGGGCGACCACACGGACGAAGCCGCTTTTCGATTCCAGGGTCATCGCCCGGCCATTGGCGGCGAACGGGAAGCTGGAAACGATGCAGTCCAGTCCCGCGGCCTTGGCTTCATCGGGCGTCTTGCCGACCACCACCAGTTCCGGGTCGGTGAAGCACACGGCGGCGATCGCGGTCGGGTTGAATTCGCGGGTCTTGCCGCTGATCAGCTCGGCAACCATTTCGCCCTGTGCCATCGCGCGGTGCGCGAGCATCGGTTCGCCGCTGAGGTCGCCAATGGCGTAGACGTTGCGCATGCTGGTCTGGCACCGGCTGTCGATCTTGATTGCCGAACCGTTCATGTCCAGATTCAACGCTTCAAGGTTGAAGCCCTGGGTGTTCGGTTTGCGCCCCACAGCAACCAGCACCTGATCGGTTTCCAGGTTCAGGGTTTCGCCCTCAGGATCGCGCACCTGCAACGTGCCGTCGAAACCCGACACGCTGTGCTTGAGGTACAGCTTCACGCCCAGTTGCTTGAGCGCCTCGTGCACCGGTTGCGTCAGTTCCGCGTCGTAGGCGGGCAGGATGCGATCCTGCGCCTCGACCACGCTGACCTCGGCCCCGAGTTTGCGATAGGCGATCCCCAGTTCCAGGCCGATATAACCGCCGCCGACCACGATCAGGCGTTTGGGCACCGACTTGGGCGTCAGCGCTTCGGTGGAGGAAATGACCGGCCCGCCAATCGGCAGGATCGGCAGGTTGACGCTGGTCGACCCGGTAGCCAGCACCAGATGTTCGCAATGGATGCGCGTATCGCCCACCTCAACGGTTTTGCCGTCGATGATTTTCGCCCAGCCGTTAATGACTTGAACCTTGTGCTTCTTCAGCAGCGCGGCAACGCCGGTGGTCAGGCGATCAACGATGCCGTCCTTCCACTCGACGCTCTTGCTGATGTCCAGCGTCGGTGCGGAAACGCTGATGCCCAGCGCCGAATGCTGACTGTGATGTTGCGTCTGGTGAAACTGTTCGGCGACGTGGATCAGCGCCTTCGACGGAATGCAGCCAATGTTCAGGCAGGTGCCGCCCAGCGACTGGCCTTCGACCAGTATCGTTGGAATGCCCAGTTGCCCAGCGCGAATCGCCGTGACGTAGCCGCCGGGGCCGCCGCCGATGATCAGCAGCGTGGTGTTTAAAGATTGCATGGGCGCCTTACTCCACAAACAAAGTGGTGGGTTGTTCGATCAGGCCGCGAATGGCCTGGATGAAGAGCGCCGCGTCCATGCCATCGACCACGCGGTGATCGAACGAGCTGGACAGGTTCATCATCTTGCGGATCACCACCTGGCCTTTGACGACCATCGGTCGTTCAACGATTTTGTTCACGCCGACGATCGCCACTTCCGGCAGGTTCAGCACCGGCGTGCTGACGATGCCGCCCAGCGCACCGAGGCTGGTCAAGGTGATGGTCGAACCGGACAACTCGTCGCGGCTGGCCTTGCCGTTGCGCGCGGCACTGGCCAGGCGCGAAATCTCCGCAGCGCTGTCCCACAGGCTGCGCGCTTCGGCGTGACGCACCACCGGCACCATCAGGCCGACATCGCTTTGCGTGGCGACGCCGACATGCACCGCGCCGAGGCGGGTGATGACTTGCGCTTCGTCGTCGTAACGGGCGTTCATCTGCGGAAAGTCGCGCAGGGCCACGACCAGTGCACGCACGAGGAACGGCAACAAGGTCAACTTGCCACGGCTGGCACCGTGCTTTTCGTTGAGGTGCGCGCGCAATTCTTCGATGGCGGTGACATCGATTTCCTCGACATAACTGAAATGCGCGGCACGCTGCGTGGCGTCCTGCATGCGCTGGGCGATTTTGCGGCGCATGCCGATCACTTGAATCTGTTCTTCGTCGTTGCGCTGGGCATAAGCAGCGGCAGCGGGCGCCGAGGCGTTCGACTGACCTTGCGCGAGATAGGCTTCAAGGTCTTCGTGAAGCACGCGACCGGCCGGGCCGCTGCCGCGCACCAGGCGCAATTGAATACCCAGATCCAGCGCATGTTTACGTACGGCTGGCGAGGCGAGCGGGCGTTCGTCTGCTTCGCGAGCCACCATCGGGCCTTGGCAAACAGGAGCAGGGCGTGGCGCGGCTGCGGCAGGTTTACTCTCAACGACGGTTTCAACTGTCGGCGCCGCAGGCTCTTTGGTCACAACCGGAGCGGCGGACTCTTTAAGGTTGCCAGCGCCTTCCACTTCAATGCTGATCAGCACACTGCCGACCGCCATCACTTCCCCCGGCTGACCACCGAGCGCAATCACCTTGCCATGCACCGGCGACGGAATATCGACCATCGCCTTGTCGGTCATCACGTCCGCCAGTACCTGATCTTCAACCACCAGATCGCCGACCTTGACGTGCCATTGCGACAGTTCCACTTCTGCGATGCCTTCGCCAATGTCCGGCATCTTGATAACGTGCGTGCCCATTCAGACCTCCATGACCCGTTTCAACGCCGCGCCTACTCGGGACGGCCCTGGGAAATACGCCCACTCCTGCGCGTGCGGGTAGGGGGTGTCCCAACCGGTGACGCGTTCGATCGGCGCTTCCAGGTGATGGAAGCAATGCTCTTGCACCAGCGAGACCAGTTCGGCGCCGAAACCGCAGGTGCGGGTGGCTTCGTGAACCACCACACAACGGCCGGTTTTCTTCACCGATTTGACGATGGTGTCCAGGTCCAGCGGCCACAGGCTGCGCAGGTCGATGACTTCGGCATCCACGCCGGATTCTTCGGCCGCCACTTGTGACACGTAGACGGTGGTGCCGTAGGTCAGCACGGTCACGTCCTTGCCTGGACGGGTGATCGCGGCGACGTCCAGCGGCACGGTGTAATAACCGTCCGGCACTTGGGCTTGGGGGTGTTTCGACCAAGGGGTTACCGGGCGGTCGTGGTGGCCGTCGAACGGGCCGTTGTACAGGCGTTTCGGCTCGAGAAAGATCACCGGATCATCGTTTTCGATGGAGGCGATCAGCAGGCCTTTGGCGTCGTACGGGTTGGACGGCATCACCGTGCGCAGACCACAGACCTGAGTGAACATCGCTTCAATGCTCTGGCTGTGGGTCTGGCCGCCATAAATGCCGCCGCCGCACGGCATGCGCAGGGTCATCGGTGCGGTGAACTCGCCGGCCGAGCGGTAACGCAGGCGCGCCGCTTCGGAAATGATCTGATCGGAAGCCGGATAGACGTAGTCGGCGAACTGGATCTCAGCGACCGGACGCAGACCGTAAGCGCCCATGCCTACGGCCACGCCGACGATGCCGCTTTCGGAGATCGGTGCGTCGAACACCCGCGAGGTGCCGTACTTGCTCTGCAGGCCTTCGGTGCAGCGGAACACGCCGCCGAAGTAGCCGACGTCCTGACCGAACACGACAACGTTGTCATCACGCTCAAGCATCACATCCATGGCCGAGCGCAGGGCCTGGATCATGGTCATGGTGGTCGTGGTCATGGCGGTTTCCAGCTGAATATTGTTGTTGTGATCGTTCATCTCAGATCCCCAGCTGCTGACGCTGGCGCTTCAAGTGCTCCGGCATCTCTTTGTAGACGTCTTCGAACATGGTCGCGGCGCTTGGGATCTGGCCGCCGGCGAGGGTGCCGTACTGTTCGGCTTGTTTCTGCGCAGCAATCACTTCGGCTTCGAGTTCGGCGCTGACGGCAGCGTGCTCTTCGTCCGACCAGTGACCGACCTTGATCAGGTGCTGCTTCAGACGCGCGATCGGATCGCCGAGCGGGAAGTGGCTCCAGTCATCGGCCGGGCGGTATTTGGATGGATCATCAGAGGTCGAGTGTGGGCCGGCGCGGTAGGTGACCCATTCGATCATGGTCGGGCCGAGGTTGCGCCGGGCGCGTTCGGCAGCCCAGGCAGAGGCGGCGTAGACCGCGTAGAAGTCGTTGCCATCGACCCGCAGCGAGGCGATGCCGCAACCGACGCCGCGTCCGGCGAAGGTGGTCGCTTCACCACCGGCGATCGCCTGGAAGGTCGAGATCGCCCACTGGTTGTTGACCACATTGAGGATCACCGGCGCACGGTAGACGTGGGCGAAGGTGAGGGCAGTGTGGAAGTCCGATTCGGCGGTGGCGCCATCGCCAATCCACGCCGAGGCGATTTTCGTATCGCCCTTGATCGCCGAGGCCATGCCCCAGCCCACGCCCTGAATGAACTGGGTGGCGAGGTTGCCGGAAATCGTAAAGAAGCCGGCGTCCTTGACCGAGTACATGATCGGCAACTGACGGCCCTTGAGCGGATCGCGCTCGTTGGACAACAGTTGGCAGATCAGGTCGACCAGCGGCACGTCGCGGGCCATCAGAATGCTTTGCTGGCGATAGGTCGGGAAGCACATGTCATCGATGTTCAGCGCCAATGCCTGGGCGCTGCCGATGGCTTCTTCGCCAAGGCTCTGCATGTAGAACGACATTTTTTTCTGCCGCTGGGCAACGACCATGCGGTTGTCGTAAATGCGCGTCTTGAGCATCGCGCGCATGCCTTTGCGCAGGATTTCGACCGGCACGTTTTCGGCCCACGGACCGAGGGCGTTGCCCTGATCGTCGAGCACGCGAATCAGGCCGCGCGCGAGGTCGGCGGTGTCGGCAGGTTCTACATCGATGGGAGGTTTGCGCACCGTGCCTGCGTCGGTCAGATGCAGGTAGGAGAAATCGGTTTTGCAGCCTGGGCGGCCCGAGGGTTCAGGGACGTGCAGACGCAGCGGTTCATACGCTTGGGTCATGGCTTCTACGCTCGATCTTGTGAATTTCTTGTAGTGAGCTGGCAGTCATTCCTCGGTAGAAGAAATCTTGTCCTACAACAATCATAGGCGCGGCCAAGAAGAATATTTATCTGTGTTTCATTGCGCCGGAGGTGATTTGCAGATAGAAATTCTGCATAAACATAAAAAACAGGTGGTTTTGTCTCATGCGCAAACTGGACCGTACCGACATCGGCATTCTCAACAGCCTTCAGGAGAACGCGCGCATCACCAACGCCGACCTCGCCCGTTCGGTGAATCTATCGCCGACGCCGTGCTTCAACCGGGTCAAGGCCATGGAAGAACTGGGGCTGATCCGCGAGCAGGTGACGCTACTGGATGCCGACCTGCTGGGGCTGCATGTGAACGTGTTTATCCACGTCAGCCTGGAAAAACAGGTTGAGGAGGCGCTGCAGCATTTCGAGGAGGCGATCTCGGATCGTCCGGAAGTGATGGAGTGCTACCTGATGGCCGGCGACCCGGACTATCTGATCCGGGTGCTGGTGCCGACGATTCAATCGCTTGAGCGCTTCATGATGGATTTTCTGACCAAGGTGCCGGGGGTGGCGAACATCCGCTCGAGTTTCGCCCTGAAGCAGGTGCGCTATAAGACGGCGTTGCCGTTGCCTGCCAACGGCCTGACCCTGGGCGCATAACGTGATCTGATCTACCCGACCCGACCCGACCCGACCCAGCCCGACCCGGCCTGCCGAGGCCGATCGTGCCCACGCTCCGCGTGGGAATGCATCCCGTGACGCTCTGCGTCACTTCCTGAGGCGGAACGCGGAGCGTCCCTGGCGGCATTCCCACGCAGAGCGTGGGAACGATCAGCTTTGGGGGCCTGACCAGGGGTCAGAGTTTGTTGAGCGGAATCTTCAGGTACACCACGCCATTGTCTTCCGCCGCCGGTAGATGCCCCGCCCGCACGTTCACCTGAATGGCCGGCAACAACAGCGTCGGCATACCCAGGCCGGCATCGCGTCGGGTGCGCATTTCGACAAACGTCGCTTCGTCGATGCCGTCATGCACATGGATATTGCTTTTACGCTGCTCGCCGACCGTGGTCTGGCAATGTGATTGGCGGCCTTCGGGCGGGTAGTCGTGGCAGACGTAAAGCTTCACGCTGGCGGGGAAGGCCAGCAGTTTCTGAATCGAAGCGAACAGCTGATGGGCGTTGCCACCGGGGAAGTCGCAGCGCGCCGTGCCGACATCCGGCATGAACAACGTGTCGCCGACCAGAATCTGTTCGCCGTCGATCAGATAGGCCATGTCGGCCGGGGTGTGGCCGGGCACATGCAGGGCGGTGGCTTTGAGATTGCCGATGTGGAATGACTCGTTCGGCGCGAACAGATGGTCGAACTGCGAGCCGTCGACCGAGAATTCCGGCTCCAGATTGAACAGCGTCTTGAACACGTTCTGCACATGGCTGATCGAAGCACCGATGGCGATTTTCCCACCCAGCTTCTGCCGCAGATACGGCGCAGCGGAGAGGTGATCGGCGTGGGCGTGGGTTTCCAGCAGCCATTGCACTTGCAATTGATGCGCCTCGACAAACGCAATGATCCTGTCCGCCTGCACGGTGCCGGTGCGACCGGCGGCGCCGTCGTAATCGAGCACCGGGTCGACGATTGCGCACTGGCCGCCATCCGCTTCGTAGACCACATAGCTGTAGGTCGAAGAGGCGGGGTCGAGGAAAGCTTCAATCTGCGCGGGCATGGACACCAACCTGAACGAGGAAAATGGGTTGCAACACTTTATCTAAAAACATAATGTTCGCAGCTTAAGTGACCTTCAAGGCCTCGTGCAAATGCAATCCAGTCTGACCGAATGTGAAGTCGCCCAACTGCGCGCCTCGGCCTCCAAGGCCTGCGCGCTGCTCAAGGCTCTGGCCAATGAGGATCGCCTGCTGATCCTCTGTCAACTGACCCAGGGCGAACGCAACGTCGGCGAACTCGAAACCATGACCGGCGTACGCCAGCCGACGCTGTCCCAGCAATTGGGCATCCTGCGTGACGAAGGGCTCGTCGCCACCCGCCGAGAAGGCAAGTACATCTTTTACGGCCTCGCCAGTCACGAAGTGATCCAGGTGATGAAGACCCTGTCCGGGCTTTATTGCGGGGCGGTGCTCAAAACTTTGGGCCATCAATAAATGCCAGCCATCACGCTATTCCCCTGTGGGAGCGAGCCTGCTCGCGATAGCGGTGTGTCAGTCAACGAATGTGTTGGCTGACCTATCGCTTTCGCGAGCAGGCTCGCTCCCACATTGGTTGTTGTGGTGAGCCAAAAAAATCCTTGCGTGCAACAAAAGGAACAAGCAATGAACGATCAACACTGGGGCCCATCCATCAGTGCCGATATCGTGGTCATCGGTGGCGGTTCGGCCGGTATTGCGGTCGTTGCCAGCCTGCTCAAGCGTGATTCGGCGCTGAACATCACCGTGATCGAACCGAGCACTCACCATTACTATCAGCCGGCCTGGACACTGGTCGGCGGCGGCGCCTTCGATGTCAAGGACAGCGCCAGGCCAATGTCCAAAGTCATGCCCCGGCAAGCGCGGTGGGTGCAAGCGGCGGTCACCGCCATCGACCCCGACCAACGTCAACTCACCCTCAACGATCAGCGCACGGTCAGCTATCAGAATCTGATCGTCTGCCCGGGCCTGCGCCTGGCCTGGGAGAAAATCGAAGGCCTGCAGGACAGTCTCGGCCAGCACGGGGTGACTTCCAATTACAGCTATCAGCACGCGCAATACACCTGGGATCAGGTGCAGAAACTGCGCGATGGCCGAGCGCTGTTCACCCAGCCGGCGATGCCGATCAAGTGCGCCGGCGCACCGCAAAAAGCCTTGTACCTGTCCTGCGATCACTGGCGCAAAAACGCGGTGCTGAACAGTATCGAGGTGGAATTCAACCTCGCGGGCGCGGCGTTGTTCGGTGTGGCGACCTTTGTGCCGCCGTTGATGAAATACATCGAAAAATACAACGCGCAACTGGCCTTCAATTCCAATCTGGTGAAAGTTGACGGCCCGGCGCAAACCGCGTGGTTCGAGGTCAAGGATGCCGAGGGCAACGTCAGCCGCGTGGCGAAAACCTTCGACTTGCTGCATGTCGTGCCACCGCAGGTTTCGCCGGATTTCATCGCGCACAGTCCGCTGGCCGACGCCGCCGGCTGGTGCGAAGTCGACCCGCACCGCCTGCAACATCCGCGCTTTCCCGAGGTGTTTGCCTTGGGTGATATCTGCGGCACCAGCAACGCGAAAACCGCTGCGGCGGTGCGTAAGCAAGTTGTAGTTGTTGCGCAAAATCTCTTGGCCGCACGCCAGCAGCAAGCGCTGCCGCTGAAGTACGACGGCTATGGTTCCTGCCCGCTGACGGTGGAGAAGGGCAAGGTGATTCTGGCCGAGTTCGGCTATGGCGGGAAATTGCTGCCGACCTTTGCCCTGGACCCGACCGTTGCGCGCCGCTCGGCGTGGTGGCTCAAGGCGACGCTGCTGCCGTGGTTCTACTGGAACGGCATGCTCAAGGGCCGCGAATGGCTGACCCGCCTGTCCAGAGTCGACTGAGAAAACCTTATGTGGCTGGCAAGTGTGTTTGGCGTGGTGATGGGCCTGGTGCTGGGTTTGACCGGCGCGGGTGGCGGGATTCTCGCGGTGCCGGCGCTGGTGCTCGGCCTCGGCTGGAGCATGACGCAAGCGGCGCCGGTGGCGTTGTTTGCGGTGGGCAGCGCGGCGGCAGTCGGCGCTATCGATGGCTTGCGCCACGGCTTGGTGCGCTATCGCGCGGCGATGCTGATCGCAGCACTGGGCGCGGTGTTTTCGCCGCTGGGGATCTATTTCGCGCATCAGTTGCCGGAAAAGGTGCTGATGATCCTGTTCAGCCTGCTGATGGTCATGGTCGCCTGGCGCATGTTCAGAAAAGAGCGCCAACAAGCGGGGCCGAGCGATCACGGCCACGCCAGTTGGGGCCAGAAAAACTGCATGCTCAACGAGCAGACTGGGCGCTTCGACTGGACCGCCAAATGCACCGCGACCCTGGCGGCGTTGGGCGCAGTCACGGGCGTGGTCTCAGGCTTGCTCGGGGTCGGTGGCGGTTTTCTGATTGTGCCGGCGTTCAAGCAACTGACCGACGTGCAGATGCGCGGCATTGTCGCCACGTCGTTGATGGTGATCAGCCTGATTTCGGCGATCGGTGTGGTCGGCGCGTTTCATGCCGGGGTGCGCATCGACAGCCAGGGCGCGGCGTTCATTATCGCCAGCGTGGTCGGCATGATCATCGGCCGCAAACTTTGTGCGCGGGTGCCGGCGCGGGCCTTGCAGGTCGGGTTTGCCAGTGTATGTGTCGTGGTGGCGGGGTACATGTTGCTGCGGGCCTGAGGTGAAACCATCGCAGCCCGGCCCGGGCTGCGATGACTCAGCGAGTTACAACACCAGATGCGGCAGCCACAGGGAGATGGCTGGCACGTAGGTCACCAGCAGCAGCACCATGAACAGCACGGCGTAGAACGGCAGCAGTGCTTTTACGGTACTTTCGATGCTGACTTTGCCGATCGCCGAGCCGACGAACAGCACGGCTCCCACGGGCGGCGTTATCAATCCGATTCCCAGGTTGACCAGCATGATCATGCCGAACTGCACCGGGTCGACACCGATACCCAGAATCACCGGCATCAGGATCGGCGTGAGGATCAGGATCAGCGGCGCCATGTCCATCACCGTGCCGAGCAACAGCAGCATGACGTTGATGCACATCAGGATCACGTAGCGGTTGTCCGACAGGGTCAGGAACAGCGTGGTGATCTTCGCCGGAATCTGCATCAGGGTCATGACGTAGCCGAAGCTGGCGGCGAAACCGATCAGGATCATTACGATGGAAATCGTCCGCACGGTGCGGTGCATCAGTTTCGGCAGTTCGCTCCACTTGTAGTCGCGGTAGATGAACATGGTCACGAAGAACGACCACAGCACAGCGATGGCCGCCGATTCGGTGGCGGTGAAAATCCCCGAGAGGATACCGCCGAGAATGATCACCATGGCCATCATGCCCCACAGCGCTTCGCCGACGATTTTCAACGCCTGGCGCATCGGGATCACTTCACCCTTGGGGTAGTTGCGCTTTTTCGCGAAGATCAGGCACAGCACCATCAGGCAGGCGCTCATCATCAGGCCCGGGACGATGCCGGCCATGAACAGCGAGGCAATCGACACCGTACCGCCGGCGGCCAGCGAGTAGAGCACCGAGTTATGGCTTGGCGGGGTCAGCAGGGCCTGCACCGAACCGCTGACGGTCACGGCGGTGGAGAATTCCCGTGGATAGCCCTTGCGTTCCATTTCCGGAATCAGCACCGAACCCACCGAGGCGGTATCCGCTACGGAGGAGCCGGAGATCGCGCCGAAGAAGGTCGAGGCGACGATGTTGACCAGCGACAGGCCACCGCGCACGAAACCCACCAGCACCCCGGCACACGCCACCAGGCGGCGCGACATGCCGCCCTCGGCCATGATCGCACCGGCGAGGACGAAGAACGGAATCGCCAGCAGGGAGAACTTGTTCACCCCCGAGGCGACCTGGATCATCACCGCCTGGAACGGAATGTCGATCCACCACGCACCGATCAGCGCCGCAGCGCCCAACGCATAGGCGACCGGCATGCCGACCAGGATCAATACGATAAAACTGCCCAGCAGAATCAGAGCGTCCATTAAGCGGTACCTTCACTTTCTTCAACCAGGTCGAACTGCACGACCCGACGTTTGCTCTGGTCACCGAGCAAGAGTTTTTCCAGCACGAAAATCAGTGTCAGCAAGCCACCCAGCGGAATCGGCAGATAGGTCACGCCAACCCGCAGGTCGGGCAGGGCGGCCATGAACTGGTTCCAGGTCGACATGCACAGCTTGGCGCCCCAAATGGTCATGAAGATGCAGATCGCTGCCATCAGCAGTTGGGAGAAAATCGCCGCGGCGGATTTCAGCTGCGGCGGCATGCGGTCGGTGAGCATGGCCACGGCCATGTGCGCACCGGCGCGGTAACTGGCGGCGGCGCCGATAAAGGTGAACACCATCATCAGCAGGATCGCCGTGGGCTCCGGCCAGCTGGAGCCGGTGCCGAGTACATAGCGGGCGAATACGCCCCAGGGGATCATCAGGGAGATTGCCAGGACAGACAGGCCGGCGACCCAGATGCACGTCATGTAGATCTTGTCGTTGATACGCAGCAGCAGATTCTTCATCGGGTTCCACCGTAACCGGGCGCGCCTCGAACAGCAGGCGCGCCGGGCCTTTTTTCATGAGTACGGAGCGGGGGCGTTACTGAACGGCTTCGATTTTCTTGATCAGGTCAGCGTATTTCGCGCCGTACTTCTCGCGTACCGGAGCGGTGGCGTCGTAGAAGGGTTTCTTGTCGACGGTGATGAACTCGACGCCGGCGGCCTTGAGTTTTTCTTCGCTGGCAGCGGACTTCTTGTCCCACAGCACGCGTTCTTCAGCCTGGGCAGCCTTGGCAGCTTTCTTGACCAGGGTCTGCTGATCCGGGGTGAGTTTTTCCCAGGTGATTTTCGACATCACGATCGGCTCTGGCAGGATCAGGTGACCGGTCAGGCTGTAGAACTTGGCATTCTGGAAGTGGTTGTGTTCGAGCAGGGTCGGCGGGTTGTTTTCCGCGCCGTCGATCACCCCGGTCTGCAGGGCGCTGAAGATCTCGCCGGTGTCCATGGCGATGCCGTTGCCGCCCATGGCGTTCATCATGTCGATGAACATCGGGTTGCCTTGCACGCGGATTTTCATGCCCTTGAGGTCTTCGAGCTTGCGCACCGGTTTTTTGGTGTAGATGTTGCGCGTGCCGCCGTCCATCCAGGCCAGGGCCACCAGGCCGAATTCAGAGTTGGTGATCTTGTCGAGGATCTCGTCGCCCACCGGGCCATCGATGACGTTACGCATATGCTGTTGATCGCGGAAGATGAACGGCATGTTGAACACGTTCACGTCCGGCACCACCGGGCCGACGATCCCCAGGCTGACGCGCGACAGCTGGACCGCGCCGACCTGCATCTGCTCGATGACTTCCTTTTCCGAACCCAGCACACCGCCCGGGAAATATTGGAAAGTCAGCTCGCCGTTGGTTTCCTTGGTCAGGGTATCGCCCATGGATTTTTCAGCCACCACGGTTGGGTAACCGGCGGGGTGAATGTCGGCGAATTTCAGTTTCATCTCCGCCTGGGCGGCACCGGCAAAGGTGAAGATCAGCGGGAGTGCAGCGGCGAGCAAGGTGCGTTTGAAGTTCATGGGGGTGAGTCTCCAGTCTTGTTATTTTTGTGTTCAAGGCGCAGCGGTGCAGCAGAGGGTTTAAAGCAAATCGTTGAACTGTGGTTCGGCGAGTCCTTTGACGCCGGGTTTCAGGGCGAACACGCCACCGGCCAGGGATTGCGAGTCGTGGTCGTCGCCGGGGCGAATCGAGGCGACAAACAGGGTGCTCATGTCGCTGCCGCCGAAGGCACACATGGTCGGTTTCTTCACCGGCACTTCCAGTGAGAAATCCAGACGACCGTCCGGGGCGAAACGGTGAATCAGGCCGGCATCGTTGGCGCAGATCCAGTAGCAACCTTCGCCATCCACGGCGGCGCCATCGGGACGGCCGGGGAAGTGGTTCATGTCGACAAACACCCGGCGGTTCGACGGTGTGCCGGTCTCGGTGTCGTAGTCGAACGCCCAGATCAGTTGCACGTCGGGGTGCGAATCCGACAGGTACATGATCTTGCCGTCCGGGCTGAAGCCGAGGCCGTTGGGCACGATGAAGCCGTCGAGTTGCGCTTCGATCACGCCAGACTGCCCGGCGCCGTAACGATAGAGCCGACCTTCAGGCGCATTCAGGCCCATGTTCAGCACCATGCTGCCGGCCCAGAAACGCCCTTGACGGTCGCAGCGACCATCGTTGAGGCGCATGTCGGCGCGGCTGTGTTCGACGCTGGCGAGCAATTCGCTGTCGAGGCTGCCGTCGCTGTGCGGGTGCAGGCGAAAGAAACCGCTTTCCATGCCGGCAACCCAGCCGCCACTGCGGTGGCGGCTGATGCAGGCGAGCATTTCTGGCGCTTTCCACGACGCCACGTGACCGCTGTCGGCGCTCCAGCGTTGCAGCCCGCCGTTGGGAATGTCGACCCAGTACAGGGCGTTTTCCTCGGCGACCCAGACCGGGCTTTCGCCCACAGCGTTGCGTGCGTCGACGATCAATTCGGCTTGCATACTGATTACCTCGTGTCGTGGTCGCAGGGATCAGTCGCCGAACGGGCCGGCCGCCACAAAGGCGCCACCCTGGTAGATTCGCGCCGGGTCGTCAGCCGCCGGCATCGGTTGTGCTTCGACCTTGTCGCGGAACACTTCCGAGCTGTCCTTGGCTTTATAACCGAGGTGGCTGGCGTAGCGGTTGTCCCACCACACGTCTTTGTTGTCGGACATGCCATAGACCACGGTGTGACCGACGTTCGGTGTGTACAGCGAACGTTCGATCAGTTGCGTGAGGTCGTCGAAGCTCAGCCAGGTGTGCATCATCCGGCGGTTCTGCGGTTCCGGGAACGAAGAGCCGATGCGGATGCTGACGGTTTCGATGCCGTAACGATCGAAGTAGAAACTGGCCATGTCTTCGCCGTAGGACTTGGACAGACCGTAGTAGCCGTCAGGGCGGCGCGGGGAGCTGGCGTCGAGTTTTTCGTCTTGCTTGTAGAAGCCGATGACGTGGTTGGAGCTGGCAAAAATCACCCGCTTCACACCATGCTTGCGTGCCGCTTCGTAGATGTGAAACACGCCGCTGATGTTGGCGCCGAGGATTTCTTCGAACGGGCGCTCGACCGAGACACCGCCGAAATGCAGGATCGCGTCGACCCCATCGACCAGTTGATGCACGGCCTGTTTGTCGGCCAGATCGCAGAGCACGACTTCTTCGTGATCATCGACGGCCGGGGCGAGGGCGGCGATGTCGGACAAACGCAGCACATTGGCGTAAGGACGCAGGCGTTCGCGCAGGACTTTGCCCAGGCCACCGGCAGCGCCGGTCAGCAGCAGGCGATTGAATGGAGCGCGCGGAGTAGAGGTAGACGTCATGGCAATCCCTGAACACATTGTTATTAGGTTTGTTGTAGGTTGTCGTATGACTGCGCTGAAGTATCGGTAGGGTTCCGGGAACTTGTCAACGCGACTTTTGGTGTAGATGACGGAAGGGCCGAATCATTTCCTCAACCCCTGATACTCGCCTTGCAATGCAATCCCCTTGTGGGAGCGAGCCTGCTCGCGAAGGCGGTGTGTCAGTCACATCAAGTCGACTGATCTGGCGCTTTCGCGAGCAGGCTCGCTCCCACAGAGGAGGTGCGTGAACGCGCCAACCGTTACAACAACGAAATCGGATAGCTGATGAAGATCCGGTTCTCGTCGAACTCGTTGGTGCTGAAGTCGCGGCGGATGGTCGCGTTGCGCCATTTCACGTTGAGGCTTTTCAGCGGGCCGCTCTGCACGGTGTAGGCCAGTTCCGATTCGCGGCCCCATTCCTTGCCGTCGTTGGTGCTGGCGGTGTGCACGTTGTCACCGCTGATGTAGCGGTTCATCAGGGTCAGGCCGGGAATGCCGAGGGCGACGAAGTTGTAGTCGTGGCGCAACTGCCAGGAGCGTTCCTTGGCGTTGTCATAACTGGCGTTGTAACTGTCGTTGGCCAGGGTCCCGCCGCTGGTGCCGTTGACCCGCATCCAGGCATCGTCACCGGTGAGTTTCTGCAGGCCGACGTAGAAGGTGTTGCCGCCGTATTTGGCCGAGAGCATGGCAAACGCGGTCTTGTTGTCGAGGTCGCCGGCCTGAGCGCTGCCGTCTTCCTTGCCGGTGAAGAAACCGAGGTTGGCGCCCAGGGTCCAGTCGCCGAGCGGCTGGCTGTGGCTGAGGTTGAAATACTGCTGCTGGTAGATGTCAGTCAGCTCGGCATACCACACGCCGACCATGGTGCGCTTTTCATTGAAGGTGTATTCGCCGCCGCCGAAGTTAAAGCGATCGGAAGTGAACGCGCCGCGGCCGTTCATCGACATGTCTTCCATGCTCGCATCGTTGCGCGGGCTGTTGCCACGGAACTGGCCGCCGTAAACGGTCAGGCCGTTGATCTCGGTGGACGTAATCTGGCCACCGCGGAAGGTTTGCGGCAGCGAACGACCGTCGTCGGAGCGCAGGATCGGCAACACTGGCATCCACTCACCGACTTTCAATTCGGTCTTCGACACCTTGGCCTTGAGCGCGACACCGAGGCGACCGAAGTTGTCCGCCGGGCGCCCGTCATCGTGGATCGGCAGCAGTTGCGTGCCGCCGGTGCCTTTGCCGCCATCGAGCTTTTGCGAGTACAACCCGAGCACATCGAGGCCGAAGCCGACGGTGCCCTGGGTGAAACCGGATTTGGCATCGAGGATGAAGCTCTGCGTCCACTCTTCAGCCTTGCCCTGCGGGTTGGCCGGGTTGACGAAGTTGCGGTTGAAGTAGGCGTTGCGCAGGTTCAGCGTGGCTTTGCTGTCCTCGAGGAAACCTTCGGCCTGGGCGCTCATCGGCAGGGCGAGGACCAGACTGCTGCAGCCAATCAGGCTCAGGGTCGAACGCGGTTTGAAATTGGAAACAGGTGAAGGGCGGACGGAATTGCGGGCGAGTGTGCTCACTGTGACGCTCCCAGATTCGCTTGTTGTTTTTATTATTTGTCATACGTCGTCGTACAACATCGATGCGGATATTTCCCATATTTTCGGGGATTGTCAACAGCAAGTTATACGATGACTCCCCATCCCGACGCAGAACCTTGTGGGAGCGAGCCTGCTCGCGAATGCACACTTACGTTCGACATGGTTGTCGACTGATACACCGCTTTCGCGAGCAGGCTCGCTCCCATAGGGGGAAAAGTGTTTTGCCGAGCGAATTGCGGCAAACTTCCCCCATCCTCCGCACAAGGCCTTTCGATGGATAAATACGCCCCGCGCCAATGGCAGCCACACGAGAAGCCCAGTCTGCCTGGTTCGCCCTCGACACCGTTACACTCCAATCGCAAGCGCCTGGCCTATGCGCTCGTCGGTGTACTGGTGGCGGTGACCGGCGGTTTGGGCAATTCGCTGGTGGTTGCCAACCTGATTTATCTGCAAGGCTCGCTGGGGGCGACCACGGCGGAAATGGCCTGGTTGCCGGCGGCCTTCGTGATGACCAACGTGTCGATGAACCTGCTGCTGGTGAAGTTTCGTCAGCAGTTCGGCTTGCGTGCGTTCACCGAGGTGTTTCTGGTGCTGTATGCACTGGTGACCTTTGGGCATCTGTTCGTCAACGATCTGAATTCGGCCATCGCCGTGCGAGCGGCGCACGGCATGGTCGGCGCGGCGCTGAGTTCGCTGGGCCTGTATTACATGGTTCAGGCGTTCCCGGCGAAGTGGCGGCTGAAGGCACTGGTGCTTGGCCTCGGCACCTCGCAACTGGCGCTGCCACTGGCGCGGCTGTTCTCCGAAGACCTGTTGCAGATTGCCGAATGGCGCGGCTTGTACCTGTTCGAACTGGGCATGGCGCTGCTGTCGCTGGGCTGCGTATTGCTGCTCAAGTTGCCGCCGGGTGACCGCTTCAAGACTTTTGAGAAACTCGACTTCCTGACCTTCGCCATTCTCGCCACCGGCGTCGGTTTGCTTTGTGCGGTGCTGTCACTGGGGCGCATCGACTGGTGGCTGGAAGCCGACTGGATCGGCGTCGCACTGGCGGCGTCGATCGCGCTGATCATCATGGGCCTGGCCATCGAGCACAACCGCAGCAACCCGCTGCTGATGACGCGCTGGCTGGGCAGCGGAACGATGATCCGCCTGGCGCTGGCGGTGACCCTGATTCGCATGGTCACCTCAGAACAATCCACCGGCGCAGTCGGGTTCATGCAGAACCTCAACATGGGCTATGAGCAACTGCATAGTCTGTACGTGGTGATGTTGATCGGCAGCATCGCCGGGCTGGCGACCAGCGCATTGACCATCGACCCGAAACACTTGCTGATGCCGCTGATCATCTCCCTGGCGCTGATGGCCACGGGGTCGGTGATGGACAGTTTTTCCAGCAACATCACGCGCCCGCAAAACATGTATTTCAGTCAGTTCCTGCTGGCATTCGGCAGTACGTTTTTTCTCGGCCCGACCATGGTCTTCGGTACGCGCAACGTGCTGACCAATCCGCGCAATCTGGTGAGTTTTTCCGTGCTGTTCGGGATCTGCAACAACCTCGGCGGGCTGCTCGGCGCTGCGTTGCTCGGGACCTTTCAGATCGTGCGCGAGAAATACCATTCCAGCCACATCGTCGAGCAACTGGTGATGTCCGATCCGCTGGTGGCGGCGCGCGTGCAAAGTGGCGGTGCGGCCTACGGCGGGTTTTTCGCCGACCCCGGTCTGCGCAACCTGGTCGGCATCCGCAGCCTCGCCAATGCGGCGACTCGCGAAGCGAACGTGCTGGCCTATAACGATGTCTTCATGCTGATCGCGGTCATTGCGGTATTGACCATGATCTGGCTTTCGATTCGCGCGTTGTGGCTGATGAGCACCACCAAAGCCATCGAGCCGACGCCTTCCGTACCATCAAGCGGTGCCACTTCTTCATGACCGAACCCACCACCACAACCACCAATGCCATCGCCGCCACGCCTGAAGGGCAGACGCCGCCGTCATCGCCAAACACCGCGCCACGCTCGTTGCGCGTACGCATCATTTCGTCACTGGGCTTTGCCGCGATTGCCATCGTCGGCGTGCTGATCGTGTTGTACGCCTGGCAATTGCCGCCGTTCAGCAGCGCCGTCGAAACCACCGAGAACGCCTTGATTCGCGGGCAGGTGACGATCATCGGGCCACAGCTCAGCGGCTATGTGTTCGAAGTGCCGGTGCAGGATTTTCAATACGTGAAGGCCGGCGACCTGCTGGTGCGTCTGGATGACCGGATCTACCAGCAGCGCCTCGATCAAGCGCTGGCGCAACTGGCGGTGCAGCGCGCGGCACTGGCCAACGTGGTACAGCAACGCAACAGCGCCGAGGCGACAATCAAGCTGCGCCAGGCGGTGCTCGCCGACAGTGAAGCGCAACTGCGCAAGAGCGAGGCGGATCTGCGTCGCAACAAGGATCTGGTCAGCGACGGCTCGGTGTCCAAGCGCGAATTCGACGTGACCCTTGCCGCCAATGCGCAAAGCACCGCGTCCGTGGCGCAAGCCAAAGCGAATCTGGAAATCGCCCGCCAGGACCTGCAAACGGTGATCGTCAATCGTGGCTCGCTGGAAGCCGCCGTGGCCAGCGCGGAAGCGGCGGTGCAACTGGCGCGGATCGACCTGTCGAACACGCGCATCGTCGCCCCGCGCGACGGTCAGCTCGGGCAGATCGGCGTGCGCCTCGGTGCCTACGTCAACTCCGGGGCACAGTTGATGGCGCTGGTGCCGGATCAGAAATGGGTGATCGCCAACATGAAGGAAACCCAGATGGACAACGTGCGCGTCGGGCAACCGGTGCGCTTCACCGTTGATGCGTTGAACCACCGCAAATTCACCGGGCACGTGCAGCATATTTCGCCGGGTACCGGTTCGGAGTTCGCCTTGCTGCAGGCCGACAACGCCACCGGCAACTTCGTCAAGATCGCCCAGCGCGTGCCGGTGCGGATCACCATCGATCCGGATCAGCAGGAAGAGGAGCGGTTGCGGCCGGGGATGTCGGTGGTGGTCAGCATCGATACCGCGGCGGGCGACACACAACCACATTGAGCCTGTGGGAGCCTGGGTTTTCCATCCGTTGCAAGCGAATGCTAGTCTTGGTCAACGCTGTCGTCAGGGAGCCCACATGGGCAATCACAAGATCGAAATTCGCCGTAGCAACGTCGAAAAAATTCTGCTGGCGGCGGAAAAAGTCTTCGCCGAAAAAGGCTTCGGCAGCACCGCCATGGCCGACATCGCCGCCGAGGTGCAACTGCCGCGTTCCAACCTGCATTACTACTTTTCAACCAAGAGCGAGCTTTACAGCGCGGTGCTGTTCGACCTGCTCGAAGTGTGGAAGCAGGACGCGCTGTGCTTTGAGATGTTCGATGATCCGCGCGTTGTGCTCAGCAGCTACATCCGCGCCAAGATGAACCACTCGCGCAGCCGCCCGTACGGCTCGAAAGTCTGGGCCAACGAAATCATTCATGGCGCGCCGACCCTCGGCGAGGCGCTGGATGCGAGCCTGTATGACTGGGCGAAAATGAAGGAAGCCAAGATTCGCCAGTGGGTCGAGGACAAGCGGATTCTGCCGGTGGAGCCGTCGAGCCTGCTGTACATGATCTGGGCCTCGACCCAGCACTATGCCGACTTCGATCATCAAGTGAATATCCTGAACGAGCACCAGCCGCTGTCGGACATGCAGTTCGAGCGGGCGGTGCAGACGGTGACGAGTGTGATCTTGCGCGGGATCGGGTTGGAGCCCTAAGTCAAAAGATCGCAGCCTGCGGCAGCTCCTACATGATCGTTCCCACGCTCTGCGTGGGAATGCAGCCCGGGACGCTCTGCGTCCCATTGGAACGCGGAGCGTCCCAAGAGGCATTCCCACGCAGAGCGTGGGAACGATCAGTGGCGGTGGTTCAGGCACTTACGTGATACGGATTGCGCGGATCATGATTCCAGTCGAGAAACGGCTTGCCCGTTTCCATCGGCACCATCTCGATGCAGTCCGCCACCGGGCAGGTGATCTGGCACAAATTGCAGCCCACACATTCGTCGTCGATCACCTCGTATTTATGCGTGCCGTCCGCCTGTTTCAAACTGCCGATCGCCTGGTGCGAGGTGTCTTCGCAAGCGATGTGACACCGCCCGCAACCAATGCACGCCTCCTGATCAATCTTCGCAATCACCTGGTAGTTGATATCGAGGTATTTCCAGTCGGTGGTATTGCCCACCGCGCGCCCGGAAAACTCACTGATGTTGGCGTAACCCTGACTGTCCATCCAGCGCGACAGGCCGTCCTTCATCTCTTCGACAATGCGGAAACCATGGAGCATCGCCGCGGTACACACCTGCACCGCGCCACTGCCCAGCGCCATGAATTCCGCCGCATCGCGCCAGCTGCCGATGCCGCCGATCCCGCAGATCGGCAAGCCCTGGGTCTGTGGATCGCGGGCGATTTCGGCGACCATGTTCAGTGCGATCGGTTTGACCGCCGAGCCGCAATAGCCGCCGTGGGTGCTTTTGCTGCCGACCGTCGGCAGGGCGACCATGTGTTCGAGGTCGACGCTGGTGATCGAGTTGATCGTATTGATCAGCGACACCGCATCGGCGCCGCCGCGATGTGCGGCGCGGGCGGCGACGCGGATGTCGGTGATGTTCGGCGTCAGTTTGACGATTACCGGCAGCGAGCAATAGGTTTTGCACCAGCGCGTCACCTGCTCGACGTACTCCGGCACCTGCCCGACCGCCGCGCCCATGCCGCGCTCGGGCATGCCGTGGGGGCAGCCGAAGTTCAGCTCAATGCCGTCAGCGCCGGTTGCCTCGACCAGCGGCAGGATGTGTTTCCACGATTCTTCCACGCACGGCACCATCAGCGAGACGATCAGCGCACGGTCCGGCCAAGCCTTTTTCACCTGGGTGATTTCGCGCAGGTTGATTTCCAGCGAGCGGTCGGTGATCAGCTCGATGTTGTTGATGCCCAGCACTTCCCGGTTATTGCCGTAGTGCGCCGAATAACGTGAGGAAACGTTCACCGCCGCCGGGTCTTCGCCGAGGGTTTTCCAGACCACGCCACCCCAACCGGCCTCGAAGGCGCGGACCACGTTGTAGGCCTTGTCGGTGGGCGGCGCGGAGGCCAGCCAGAACGGATTCGGGGCTTTGATGCCGGCGAAGACTATCGAGAGATCGGCCATTTACGCAGCCTCCACGTTGAGCATCAATTGCGCGTTGATCGCCTCGGCGGCGAGTTTGCCGTGCTGCACGGCTTGCACGGTAAGGTCCTGATCGAGGCTGGTGCAGTCACCGCCGGCGTACACACCGGGGATGCTGGTGCGCAGGTTTTCATCCACTTGAATGCGCTCGCCCTGACGCTTGAGTTCACGCGCCAGCGGGTCGGCGAGGGCGCCGCCGTCGAAGCTCTGGCCGATGGCTTTGAAGATCGCGTCAGCGGCCAATTCAAAGGTTTCGCCGGTGGTTTGCAGGCGACCGTCGACCAGATCGGTGCGGGCGAAACGCATGCCGCGCACATGGCCCTGAGCGTCGAGCAGCACTTCTTCTGGTTGCGCCCAGGTCAGCAAACGCACCTGATTGGCCTTGGCGATATCCTGTTCGTGCAGGGTCGCGCCCATGTCAGCGGCGCCGCGGCGATACACCAGATTCACATCCCGCGCGCCGAGGCGGGCCATTTGCACGGCCATGTCGATTGCCGTGTTGCCGGCGCCGAGGACGATGCAGCGCTCGGCCAGCGGCAGTTGCGTGAGGTCATCGGCCTGGCGCAGTTCGCGAATGTAGTCGGTGGCGGCGAGCAGACCGGGCGCGTCTTCGTGGGCCAGGCCGAGCTGCTTGCTGGCGTTGAGGCCGAGGCCGAGGAACACCGCGTCGAACTGTTGATGCAGTTCGCTGAGGGTCAGGTTGTCGCCGAGTTTCTGCCCGTGGCGGATTTCGATGCCGCCGATCTGCAGGAGAAAATCCAGCTCCTTCTGCGCGTAATCGTCGACCAGTTTGTACTTGGCGATGCCGTATTCGTTGAGGCCGCCAGCCTTGTCTCGCGCTTCGAAAATCACCACGTCATGGCCGTGCATCGCGCTGCGATGCGCACACGACAGACCGGCCGGCCCGGCACCGACCACGGCGATGCGCTTGCCGCTGCTGGCCGCGCGCTGGAACGGGTGCTCGGTGAAGTGTGCGTTGTCGACGGCGTAGCGTTGCAGCAGGCCGATCAGCACGGGTGCGCATTCCTGAGCGTTGTTGCGCACGCAGGCTTGCTGGCAAAGGATCTCGGTCGGACAGACCCGCGCACAACTGCCGCCAAGAATGTTCGCCGAGAGGATTTTCTGCGCCGCGCCGGGCACGTTGTCCTGATGGATATTGCGGATGAACGAGGGAATATCGATCTCGCTCGGGCACGCATTGACGCACGGCGCGTCGTAGCAATACAGGCAGCGCGAAGCTTCCAGGTGCGCCTGCCGGGCGTTGAGCGGCGGCGCCAGATCGGTGAAATGCCCGGCGAGGGCAGCCGCGCTTTCGTGCGGGTGGGGGAGGTGGTTCAGGGAGTCGATCACGGTGGTGTGCCTCACGGTTATTTGAGGTTTTTCTGCCTCTGTCGGGCAGTGGTTGATCGTTCCCACGCTCCGCGTGGGAATGCCTCTAGGGACGCTCCGCGTTCCAATGGGACGCAGAGCGTCCCCGGCTGCATTCCCACGCCGAGCGTGGGAACGATCAGGTCGGGGGATCAGCGCTTGACCGCAGTCGGGCGATGTTGTTCAGCCCGCTTGCTCAACAAATCAAACACCGCCGGGTACGCCGGCCGTTCGATGTAGCGCCCGGCGCCGCGTTCGGCGCGCAGGTCGCCGTCGGCCCAGACCAGCCGGCCCTGGCTGACGGTATGGCTGGGCACGCCGCGCACGGTCTTGCCTTCGAAGATGTTGAAGTCCACCTGCTGATGGTGGGTCTTGGCAGAAATCGTCCGCGTGCCTTGCGGGTCCCACAGCACCAGATCGGCATCGGCGCCGACGCGGATCGCGCCTTTGCGCGGATAGAGATTGAAGATTTTCGCGGTATTGGTGGAGGTGAGGGCGACGAAATCCTGCATCGACAAACGGCCACTGTTGACGCCTTCATCCCAGAGCACCGCCATGCGATCTTCGATGCCGGCCGTGCCGTTGGGAATCTTGCTGAAGTCATCGCGCCCGGCAGCTTTTTGCTCAGCGCAGAAACAGCAGTGATCGGTGGCGGTGGTGTGCAGGTTGCCGGCCTGCAAGCCATGCCACAGCGCTTCTTGATGCCCGCGCGGGCGGAACGGCGGGCTCATCACGTAGCCGGCAGCGGTCTGCCAGTCCGGGTGTTGATAGACGCTGTCGTCGAGCAGCAGATGCCCGGCCAGCACCTCGCCGTAAACCGGCTGGCCCTTGCTGCGGGCATAGGTGATTTCGTCCAGAGCTTCCTTGGTCGAGACGTGTACCAGGTACAACGGCGTGCCGATGGTTTCGGCAATGCGGATCGCCCGGCTCGCGGCTTCACCTTCGACCTGCGAAGGTCGCGACAACGGATGCGCTTCCGGCCCGGTAATGCCTTGGGCCATCAGCTTGCGTTGCAGGTGATAGACCAGTTCGCCGTTTTCCGCATGCACGGTCGGCACCGCGCCGAGTTCCAGGCAGCGCTCGAAACTCGCCACCAGCGTGTCGTCGGCGGCCATGATTGCGTTCTTGTAGGCCATGAAATGCTTGAAGCTGTTGATCCCGTGGTGGCTGACCAGCTCGGCCATTTCTTCGCGGACCTGCTCGCTCCACCAGGTGATCGCGACGTGGAAGCCGTAGTCGGAAGCGGACTTCTGCGCCCAGCCGCGCCACTGATGAAACGCCTCCATCAATGACTGCTGCGGGTTGGGAATCACGAAGTCGATGATCGACGTGGTGCCGCCGGCCAGACCCGCCGCCGTGCCGCTGTAGAAGTCTTCACTGGCCACGGTGCCCATGAACGGTAGTTGCATGTGCGTGTGCGGATCGATGCCGCCGGGCATCAGGTATTGGCCGCTGCCGTCGAGCACTTCAGCGCCGGCCGGAATATCCAGGTTGGCACCGATGGCTTTGATCACGCCGTCAGCGCAATAGACGTCGGCGCGATAACTTTCATCATGGGTAACAACGGTGGCGCCACGGATCAACAGAGACATTCCGAGTTCCTCGCAGGCATGACCGACTGGTGTCGGTTCTAGATGTTTTATAGGTCTTCAGCACAGCAGGGTTTATTCCTGTCATGGCTGTCAGGAATAGAAACTAGTCGCGATTTTATAAATGAGCAAGAATATTTTTTATAAGCTTAGAATCGTTTTAACTCGCTGAAAAATAACGATAAAAAACATGATTCACCAAAATGGTGAGGCCGTTCACCATTTTGACGCACTTGACAGGATGGAAATATGAGCAAGATTTCCTATGTGAAATCAGCCGCTTGAAGTTGAGCTGCAGCGGTTCGCTCACAAGGAAAAAAAGTGCAGTGCACCAGATTGAGTCCTGACAGTTCGAGCAACTTGCCAAGCGTTTAGCCTGAGCGTTCAGACAAGTTTTCCACTGGGACTCAAAAGAATAATTAAAACTGATGAATATCAGAAAGTTGCGAAGCGTTTGAAGCTCGGCCCTGGCGCTAAGCGGAACACCCGGCACGTTTATTGATGCCGCCGCTGACACCATGGCCGGTGCATGAAAGTTGTCAGTTCCTCCGGCCATCGTCCGGCTCGCACCTGCGTGTGCCAGCCGCCTGATGAGCAAAAATAATCAGAAGAACAGTGGAGCGGCCATGCAACAGATCAGATCGCAAGTGAGCGAGCGCGACGGCTTGTTCGAGCTCGAAGCCGGCAGCGACGTCCTCGACAGTCCCCGTTACAACCACGACATGGCGCCGACCAAGGTGCACGAACGCAGTTGGAACAAATGGCACATCACCGCGCTGTGGGTCGGCATGTCGATCTGCGTGCCGACCTATACGCTGGGCGGCGTACTCACCGCCTATTTCGGCCTGACGGTCGGTGAAGCGCTGCTGGCGATTCTGTTTGCCAACATCATTGTGCTGATTCCGCTGACGCTGAACGCATTCCCCGGGACCAAGTACGGCATCCCGTTTCCGGTGCTGCTGCGCTCGTCGTTCGGCATTCTCGGCTCCAACGTACCGTGTCTGATTCGCGCGCTGGTCGCGTGTGGCTGGTTCGGTATCCAGACGATGTTCGGCGGGCTGGCGATCCACCTGTTTCTGGGCTCGGTGTTCGAGGGTTGGAAATCCTTGGGCGGCACCGGTGAGGTGATCGGTTTCATGGTGTTCTGGGCGCTGAACCTGTGGGTGGTGATTCGCGGCGCCGAGTCGATCAAGTGGCTGGAAACCCTGTCCGCGCCGCTGCTGGTGGCGGTCGGTATTGGCCTGCTGGTGTGGGCGATGCCCAATGTGTCGATGAGCGAACTGATGGCGATCCCGGCCAAGCGTCCGGAAGGCGCCAGCGTGGTCGGTTACTTCGCCGCCGGGCTGACGGCGATGGTCGGTTTCTGGGCCACGCTGTCACTGAACATTCCTGACTTCAGTCGCTACGCCAAGAGCCAGAAAGACCAGATTCTGGGGCAGATCATCGGTCTGCCATTGACCATGTTTCTGTTCGCCGCGCTCGGCGTGGTGATGACCGCGGCATCGGTGAAACTGGTCGGCGTGACCGTGTCGGATCCGGTCACCCTGATCGGCCACATCCAGAGCCCGGTGTGGGTGGCGGTGGCCATGGCGCTGATCATCATTGCGACGCTGTCGACCAACACCGCGGCCAACATCGTCTCGCCCACCAACGACTTTCAGAACATCGCGCCGAAGGTGATCAACCGCACCAAAGCGGTGGTGCTGACCGGTCTGGTCGGGCTGGCGCTGATGGCCCATGAGTTGCTGAAGAAGCTCGGTCTGATCGTTTCCGATGTCAGCCTGGAAAGCGTGTATTCCAACTGGCTGCTGGGCTATTCGAGCCTGCTCGGACCGATTGCGGGGATCATGGTGGTGGACTATTTCCTGATCAAGAAACAGCAACTGGACCTGGCCGGCCTGTACCGCGACGACGTGTATCCGGCATGGAACGGCGCCGGGTTCATCGCCTTCGGCGTGCCGGTGCTGCTGACCTTGCTGTCGCTGGGCAGCGATGCGTTCAGCTGGTTCTACAGCTACGGCTGGTTCACCGGCTCGGCGCTGGGTGGTTTGATCTATTACGGGTTGTGCGTGATGCGCGCGCAGCCTTCAGCCGTGAAAACAGCGGTGTGAGGGATGGCCCTTTCGCGAGCAGGCTCGCTCCCACATTTGCAATGCGTTTGATCGTTCCCACGCTCTGCGTGGGAATGCAGCCCGGGACGCTCTGCGTCCCTATCGGTATCAACACTGAGGAGATCCCCATGAACGCAGCCGTCGACGTTCTGCAATCGACCCATCAGCACATCAACCGCGATCGCCTGTGGGCCTCGCTCATGGAGCTCGCCAAACTCGGCGCCACGGTCAAGGGCGGTGTCTGTCGGCTGGCCCTGACCGACCTCGACCGCCAGGCCCGCGACTTGTTTGTGCAATGGTGCAAGGAGGCCGGATGCAGCGTCACGGTGGACGCCGTCGGCAATATTTTCGCCCGCCGTCCGGGGCGTAACCCCGAGCTGCCACCGGTGATGACCGGCAGCCACATCGATACGCAACCCACCGGCGGCAAGTTCGACGGCTGCTTCGGCGTGCTCGCCGGCGTCGAAGTCCTGCGTACCTTGAACGACCTCAACGTGGAAACCGAAGCGCCGCTGGAAGTGGTGGTCTGGACCAACGAAGAAGGCTCGCGCTTCGCCCCGTGCATGATGGGCTCGGGGGTGTTCGCGGAAAAGTTCACCCTCGCCGAAACCCTGGCCAAAGTCGACGCCGACGGGGTCACGGTCGGTGAAGCGCTCAACGCCATCGGCTACGCCGGTTCGCGCAAAGTCAGCGGACACCCGGTCGGCGCCTATTTCGAAGCGCATATCGAGCAAGGGCCGATTCTTGAAGACGAAAAGAAAACCATCGGCGTGGTCCTCGGCGCGCTGGGGCAGAAGTGGTTCGACCTGAAACTGCGCGGCGTCGAAGCCCACGCCGGCCCGACGCCGATGCACCTGCGTAAAGACGCACTGGTTGGCGCTGCAGTGATCGTCGGTGCCGTCAACCGCGCCGCCCTCGGCCATCAGCCGCACGCCTGCGGCACGGTCGGTTGCCTGCAAGCCTATCCCGGTTCGCGCAACGTGATTCCCGGCGAAGTGCGCATGACCCTGGATTTTCGTCATCTGCAACCGGCGCGTCTGGATTCGATGATCGCTGAGGTCAAGCAAGTCATCGAAGCCACTTGCCAGGCCCACGGCCTCACTTATGAACTGACACCGACTGCCGACTTCCCGCCGCTGTACTTCGAAAAAGGCTGCGTCGAAGCGGTACGCGGCGCGGCGCAAGGGCTGGGCCTGTCGCACATGGACATCGTCAGCGGCGCCGGCCACGACGCGATTTTCCTCGCCGAACTCGGCCCGGCCGGGATGATCTTCGTCCCGTGCGAAGGCGGCATCAGCCACAACGAAATCGAAAACGCCGCGCCGGACGATCTGGCGGCGGGGTGTGCAGTGCTGCTGCGGGCGATGCTGGCGGCATCGGCGATGGTGGCCGCCGGACAGCGCGCGGCCTGACACAAAAGCCGATGCTTCCAAATCCTGTGGGAGCGAGCCTGCTCGCGATAGCGGTGTGTCAGCCACAGATGATTTGGCTGACCTGACGCCATCGCCAGCAGGCTGGCTCCCACAGGGATCTTCGGCGTGCCTGAGTCAGGTGGCCCCCGCAAATCGTATAGCAGTGAGCCTGCTCGCGATGAGGCCAGTCAGTTCAGCGCAAAACCTCAAGCGCACCCGTCAAGGCGCACCAAACATCATCGTCCAGTACACCCCTTCAGCGCTGCGCGCTTCACTGGCAAAGCCAGCGCCGACCTGGGTGTACATCGGGTTCATCAGGTTGGCGCAATGCCCGGGGCTGGCCAGCCATCCGGCCATGGCCTTGCCCGGTGAGCTTTGGCCGGCGGCGATGTTTTCGCCGATTTGCCGACCGCGATAACCGGCGGCGCGGGCACGGTCGGCTGGCTGTTCGCCGTCCGGGTCGCGGTGGGCGAAGTAGTTGCCGTAGGCCATGGCTTTGCTATGGCCCTGCGCGGCGGCGCCCAATGCCGCGTTCCAGCTCAGGGGCCGTGCGGCGGCGAAGCGTTGACGGCCGCACATGCGTGGGCGGGCGCGGGCGGCGTTGACTTCAGCGAGCAATGCCTTGCCGACGCTGCGGTTGTCACCGACGCGGTTGTCGAGCACCGGTCGCGCCAGCACCACTTGCCATTGATTGCGCGAGCGGCTGACGCCGATGTCGGCATACGTCGCATCGAGCAGCGCGGAGCAGTGCTCGTCGAGCAACTGGTCGAAGGCTTCTTCGGCGTCCTCGGCACCGACCACTCGAATACTGCGCACCGCGGTGGCGGCGTAGCCCGAGGACTTCAGCGCCTGACGCAGGCCGCCGCCATAGCCATAACCGATCGGCAGGGCCAGGTTCGCGTTCAGCCGCAACGGTGCCAGACGCTGCGCCGGGCGCCGCTCGCAACGTTGCGGGTGGGCACGATAATCATTGATCGCGGCCACCAGTTGCCGCTCCGCGCCGGCTTGGGCGGTTTCGACATATAGCGCAGAAAGAATCAGCAGACACAACGAAACGAAGCGAGACGAACGAACGGCGTGGCGCATGGGGCGGGCGGCTCTAAAGGGGGACAGCGCAAAAAATCGAGTGAACCGCGGAATGCGGCGCGGGTAGGACTGGCGATTCGCGACTTGGTTCAAGCGATGGGTGGCGGTTTTGGAGCGGGGCGACAAAGGGCTACTTCAGGCGGAGTGATATCGCCCGTGATGGCCCCTTCGCGAGCAGGCTCGCTCCCACAGGGGAACGCATTTCAATGTAGGAGCGAGCCTGCTCGCGATGGCGCATTTGAAAACAACCAACACTTCCACTGGGGAGTGCATTTCAAAAGTGGGAGCGAGCCTGCTCGCGAAGGGGCTCTTGAGAACGACTCGACTATCACTGATTCAACACTTCCTCCATCCACTGCAAATACTCTTCCCGCGCGGCAAT
The DNA here is from genome assembly GCF_043496865.1 of Pseudomonas retamae. NCBI lineage: Bacteria > Pseudomonadati > Pseudomonadota > Gammaproteobacteria > Pseudomonadales > Pseudomonadaceae > Pseudomonas > Pseudomonas retamae. The sequence goes on along the minus strand of NZ_JBIEIL010000002.1, from coordinate 220,643 downwards.
CGAGTTATGCCCAGACTCCGGAACCACCCGAAGCGCCGCCACGCCCGCAGGGAAATTTTCGAGCAGGCGCTGGGTGCTGGCACGCGGAATCACCTCATCATCACTGGCCGCCAGCAGCAACGTCGGCACACGGATATGCGCGGCATATTTGCCCGACTCGAAGCGATCCTTGAGCAACCACTTGACCGGCACCCACGGGTATTGGCGCACCGCGATTTCTTCGAGGCTGTTGTAAGGCGTCACCAGAATCAACTGCTGCACCGGCCGCTGGCTGGCCAGGCGCACGGCGACACCCGAGCCGAGACTGCGCCCGATCACGACGATCTGCGGATGACTGGCGTAAACCTGATCGAACAGCGCCAGCGCATCCTCGGCAATCGCCGCTTCGGACGCCGAGCCGTCACTGTTGCCGAAACCACGGTAATTGAGCAGGTACAGCGCGTAGTCAGGAAAAGCCTCGGCAAACTCCGGCAGATTGCGCGAGACGTCCTCGGCATTGCCGCCGAAATACAGCAGCGCTCGCGCACCGTTATGAGCGCGGGTAAGCACCGAAACCTTCGCGTCGGGCATCGACAAGGTCATCAGCGAGTCAGGGCTGGCAACAATATTGGGCTGCGGGAAATAGATCAGCGAACGCTGAAACACGAACAGCGCCGCACACAGCACCAGGTACACAGCGACGAGCAATGCGACGAGTGACATCAAGGTTCGGGACATTCGGCTATTTTTAATCGTGAGTGAAGGTTGGCCGTCGCAGTGTAGTCCACCGCAACACTCGGCCGCTCGCCACACAACCGGCAACAGATCCATGCAGCAGGGGAGCCAGCATGAGCCACACTGAGGGTTATTCCCGACGCCGCCTGCTCACGCTGGCAGCCGGGGTTTCGGCGGTCTTGAGCCTTGATCGGGCGTTGGCCAGCCGCACGATGTCCGCGACGCCCGGAGGCCAGACCATGCAGACCCGCGCCATCCCCTCCAGCACCGAGGCGCTGCCGATCGTCGGCCTGGGCACCTATCGCGGTTTCGACGTGGTCCCTGGCGATGCGGTTTATCGGCAGTTGCCGGCGGTACTCGATCGATTGTTCGAAAAGGGCGGCACCCTCATCGACAGTTCGCCAATGTATGGCCGCGCCGAGCAGACCACCGGTGAACTGCTGTCGATCCACCAGCCACGTTCGCCGGCATTTCTGGCCACCAAAGTCTGGACGCGTGGGCGCGAGGAAGGCATCGCGCAAATGGAGCAGTCATTCAGCCTGTTGCAAACCGAGCGCATCGACCTGATGCAGATCCACAACCTGCTCGACTGGCAAACCCACCTGCCGACCTTACGTGAATGGAAGGAGCAGGGGCGCATTCGCTACATCGGCATCACCCACTACACGCCCTCGGCTTACGACGAAGTTGAAGCGGTGCTGAAGACTGAATCTGTGGATTTTCTGCAAATCAACTACGCCCTCGACGATCGCGGCGTCGAGAAGCGCATCCTGCCGCTGTGCCGCGAACGTGGGGTCGCGGTGATTTGCAATCGGCCATTCGGTGGTGGTGGGTTGCTCGCGCGGCTCAAGGGCAAGCCGCTGCCGGGTTGGGTTTCGGATGTGCAGGTCAACAGTTGGCCGCAACTGGCGTTGAAATTTCTGCTCTCGCATTCGGCGGTGACATGCGTGATTCCGGGCACCAGCAATCCGCGCTACATGGCGGATAATGCCAGGGCCGGGTTCGGGCCGATGCTGACCGATGCGCAACGGCATCAGTTGATAGTGTTGCTGGGGTAGCCGCAGCGGCGCGTTATTGCCAAAGCGTCTAAAGGACTGTCAGGTCTGACAGTGGGAAGATTCGCTTCCGTGATCAATGATGGTGGCCAAAGGTTCTGACAAGGAGCGCAGCCATGAGCAGCGTCCGCCAGACGTTGACCGGGAGTGTCGCTGTCTGCCTGCTGGCAATGTCCCGTGAAGCGTGGGCAGAAATGGCGCAGTACATCTGCCTTGGGCAAGAGCACGGCCAACAAGCGGCGGTGACTGCAGCTTCGGAAACGCAAGCCGTGGAGTTAGCGAAAGTTCAGTGGCGGACCGTCGGTTGTTATAAAGATAATGCGCTCAACGGCGATAGCGCAGCGCCACCCGCCACAACGCAATCGCCGCCGTCGGGCGTCGACTCGAATAGGGCAGGTGACAGTTGGGAAGTGGACGGGACAGATGGGGCTAAGCAGTCTCCGCAGACCGAGTGAACCCTGACCCTCACCCCAGCCCTCTCCCGGAGGGAGAGGGAGCCGACCGAGGTGTCTCACGTCTTGCATCGACCTGAAAAACCATATCGATTATGGATTCACAGCAGCACGCCCAAATCAGCGCAACCCTCGAACATCCCCCAAACAGTCCCCTCTCCCTTTGGGAGAGGGTTAGGGTGAGGGGCTTTTCAGGGCCTCAGATCATCTCCGGCAACGATGACAGCATCTTGTCCAGGGTAATCGGATACTCCCGCACCCGCGCGCCAGTGGCGTTATAGATCGCATTGGCCACCGCTGCACTGACCCCGCAAATCCCCAGTTCACCGACGCCTTTGGCCTTCATGGGCGAGGAAATCGGGTCGGTTTCATCGAGGAAAATCACCTCCTGATGGGGAATGTCGGCATGCACCGGCACTTCGTATCCGGCCAGGTCATGATTGACGAAAAAGCCCAGTCGGGTATCCACCGCCAGTTCTTCCATCAACGCCGCACCAACGCCCATGGTCATCGCACCGATCACCTGGCTGCGCGCCGAGGTCGGGTTGAGAATCCGACCCGCCGCGCACACCGCGAGCATGCGCCGCACGCGGACTTCGCCGGTGGCGGCATCGACTGCAACTTCGACGAAATGCGCGCCGAAAGTCGACTGCTGATACTTCTCGGCCAGATCGCCGAATTCAATGCTGTCCTCGCCGACCAATGCGTCGCCTTCTGCGGCATTGCGCAACGGCAGGCTTTTGCCACCGGCACGCACCTGGCCGTCGATGAATTCGGCCTGGTCTGCCGCCATGCCGAGTTTGCCGGCCACCGCCTCACGCAGTTTCACGCACGCGGCATATACGCCGGCGGTCGAGCAGTTGCCGCCGAACTGGCCGCCCGAGCCGGACGATACCGGGAAGTTCGAATCGCCCAGACGCACGGTCACATCGTCGAGGCCGACGCCAAGCATTTCTGCAGCGGTCTGCGCAATGATCGTGTAGCTGCCGGTGCCGATGTCGGTCATGTCGGTTTCTACCGTGACCGTGCCGTCGCGCTCCAGCCGTACCCGCGCGCCGGACTTGACCAGCAGGTTGTTGCGAAACGCCGCCGCCACGCCCATGCCGATCAGCCAGCGGCCTTCGCGGCGCGTGCCGGGCTTGGCTTGACGCTCATCCCAGCCGAACTTCTGTGCGCCAAGCTCCAGGCATTTGACCAGTTGACGCTGGGAAAACGGCCGCTCGGTTTTGACCGGGTCGACCTGGGTGTCATTGACAATACGGAACTGGATCGGGTCCATGTTCAACTGTTCGGCCATTTCATCCATAGCGATTTCCAGCACCATCAACCCGGGTGCTTCACCCGGTGCGCGCATAGAATTGCCCTCGGGCAGATCCAGCGGCGCGAGGCGCATGCTGACCCGACGGTTTTCTGCGGCATAGAGTAATTGGCTCGGCTGCGCGGCGAGTTCGACCTTGCCGTCGGCGAGGTTGCCCGACCAGCCTTCGTGGGCGATAGCGGTGAGCTTGCCTTCCGCCGTGGCGCCCATGCGAATGCGCTGGATGGTCGCCGGGCGATGGGTGGTGTTGTTGGCCATTTGCGGGCGGGCGAGGGCGACCTTCACTGGCCGCCCGGCCATGCGCGCGCCTAGGGCGGCGAGGATCGCGTCGGCGCGCACGAACAATTTGCCGCCGAAGCCACCGCCGATGTAAGGCGAAACCACGCGCACGTTTTCTGCTGGCAGACCGAGGGTTTTGGCCACGTCGCCGACCGTCCAGGCGACCATCTGGTTGGAGGTCCACAAGGTCAGATGATCGCCGTCCCATGCCGCCAGAGTCGAATGCGGTTCCATCATCGCGTGGGACTGGTCGGGCGTGGTGTAGGTGCGGTCAAACTGCACCGGCGCAGCGGCGAAGGCCTTGTCGAAATCGCCGTGATTGACGTCGGGCAATTCGTCTTTCGGCTCGACGCCCAAATCGCGCACGCTGGCCAGATCGAACTTGCCGTCGCTGGTTTCGTAGTCGACCTTGACCAACTGCGCCGCCGCGCGCGCCTGTTCGAAGGTCTCGGCCACCACGAGCGCAACCGCTTGCTGATAATGCTGCACCTCGGGATGGGCGAGCAGGTGCGCGGCGTTGTATTGGCCCTTGTCGAGCTTGCCGGCATTCGCGCCAGTGACGATCGCCAGCACACCGGGCGCAGCTTTTGCCTCGTCGAGGTGAATGGCTTTGATCCGGCCCTTGGCAATGCCGGCATCGACCATGAAACCGTACGCCTGGTTGGCTGCCGCTTCATGTTGCTCGTAGGCGTAGGTCGCTTGACCGCAGGTTTTCAACCGGCCTTCAACGCGTGGGGTGGGTTGGCCGACCACTTTCAACTGGTCGATCGGATTGGTGGTGGCGGGCGTGTCGAATTTCATGCCGTTTCCCTCGCTTGCGCCAACACCGCGCCGAGCGTGCGCTCGACCAGGGTCAGTTTGAATTGGTTGTCGTCGGTCGGTGTCGCGCCTTCGAGCAGGCGCTGGCTGACGGCTTTGGCACCCTGCGGCAGCAGCGCTTCGGCGGCTTCGACGCGCCACGGTTTCGGCGCGATGCCACCGACCGCCACGCGGCCGCTGCCGTCCTTTTGCAAGATCAAGCCGACCGAGACCAGCGCAAACGCGTAGGAGGAGCGATCGCGCACCTTGTGATAAATGTGCGTGCCGCCTACTGGTGGCGGCAGGGTCACGGCGGTGATGAACTCGCCGGGCGTGAGGCTGGTTTCGATGTGCGGCGTGTCACCGGGCAACTGATGGAAATCGGCCATGGCGATGCTGCGTGTGCTGCCGTCGGGTTTCACCGTCTCGATCTGCGCATCGAGGGCGCGCATGGCGATGGCCATGTCACTCGGATGGGTGGCAATGCACGCCTTGCTGACGCCAATGATGCCGAGCTGTCGGGTGACTCCGCCAATGGCTGCGCAGCCGCTGCCGGGGTTGCGTTTGTTGCAGGCCTGATGGGTGTCGTAGAAGTACGGGCAGCGGGTGCGTTGCAGCAAATTGCCGGCGGTGGTGGCCATGTTGCGCAGTTGCCCCGAAGCGCCGGCGAGCAAGGCGCGCGACAGCAGGGCGTAGTCTTTGCGCACCCGCGCATCGGCGGCCAGATCAGTGTTGCGTACCAGCGCGCCGATGCGCAGACCGCCCTCGGGCGTGGCTTCGATCTGATCAAGGCCCAAATGATTGATATCGATCAGATGCGGCGGGGTTTCGATGTCGAGCTTCATCAGATCGAGCAGGTTGGTGCCGCCAGCGATGAACCGGGCGCCTTCGACCTGAGCGGCTTGCGCGGCCGCCGCGGCAGGCGAGTCGGCGCGGCTGTAATTGAACGCTCTCATGCCGATTCCTCCGCGACTTCAGTGATGGCTTCGATGATGTTCGAGTAGGCGCCGCAACGGCAGATGTTGCCGCTCATGCGTTCCTGCAATTCGGCGGCGATCAGCTGCGGCGGTTCGGTCAGGCTCGGGCTGACGTGGCTGGGGATGCCGTCGCGGATTTCCTTGAGCACCGCCACCGCCGAGCAGATCTGCCCCGGCGTGCAGTAGCCGCACTGATAACCGTCATGTTTGATGAACGCCGCTTGCATCGGGTGCAGCGTGTCGGGCATGCCGAGGCCTTCGATGGTGGTGACCTCGCTGCCGTCATGCATCACCGCCAGGCTCAGGCAGGAATTGATCCGCCGGCCATCGGTGATCACCGTGCAGGCGCCGCACTGGCCGTGGTCGCAGCCTTTCTTGGTGCCGGTCAGCTGCAGGTGCTCACGCAGGGCGTCGAGCAGGGTGGTACGGGTATCGACGTTCAACTCGCGCGGTTGGCCGTTGACGTTGAGGGTCACTTTGCTCATGGCGGGTTGCTCCAGATTGGCCGCATAGGCCTTGAGGCTGATAAACGGGGGCATCGCAAACGCGGTCGCAGTCACAGCGCCGAGGATCAAAAAACTGCGTCGGGAAATCGTCATGGTTCGATTCCTTGTCTCTCATCAGGCGGCAGGGATCACAGATGGCCCTGTCGGGCGCGCCGGCATGCGTACCGGTCTCGTAAAAGGAGTGACCGCAGGGGAGGGGAAAAGGTTTTGTCGGATTTCGCGCCAAGCGTTATGCGCGCCGTTCATCAATCGTCAGGCCAACTCGAATCCCTGTGGGAGCGAGCCTGCTCGCGAAGGGGTCGGCAGAGCCAATATCTTCATTGGCTGACCGCACGCTATCGCGAGCAGGCTCGCTCCCACAGGGAAAAATGATGTAACGGGTTAATGTGCGCCCACCACCATCGAGGTAAACGGCGCCACATACGCCTGCAACGTCACCAGCCCGCCGACCAGGATCGCCAGTACGATCGAGTGGAAGAACACGTAGCGCAGGATCTCGCCCTCATGCCCGTACCAGCGGGTGGCGGTGGAGGCGACCACGATCGATTGCGCGTCGACCATTTTGCCCATCACCCCACCCGAGCTGTTCGCCGCCGCCATCAGCACCGGACTGATGCCGAGCTGTTCCGAGGTGACCCGTTGCAAGCCGCCGAACAGCACGTTCGACGCCGTGTCCGAGCCGGTCAGCGCCACGCCGAGCCAGCCGAGCAGCGTGCCGAACATCGGATAGAAAATCCCCGTCGCCGCAAACGCCAGGCCCATGGTCGCGTCGAGCCCCGAGTAGCGCGTGAGGAACCCCAGCGCCAGCATCGCCGCAATGGTGATCAGCGAAAACCGCACCACCCACAGCGTGCGCAGGTATTGCTTGATCAACTGCGGGATCGAATAGCCCATCAACAGCCCGCCGACGATCGCCGCCAACAGAATCCCGCTGCCGGTCGCGGTGAGCCAGGTGAATTTGTACACCGCTTCTTCAGCTTTCGGCGCAGCCACCACGGGCGGCACTTTTTCGATCTGCAAATGCAGGCTGGTGAAGGTCACCGCCGGGGCGAAAATCGGGTTGGCTTCGCGCAGCGGTTTGCCTTGCGCATCGAGCCTGGCCGACTGCGTCACCGGATCCATCGCCGGGCGCGTGTCGAACATGTTCTTGAAGCCCTGGGTGCCCCAGGCAAACACGAACACCGTGAGGATGATCCACGGCATCCACGCACGCATCACCGCCGGCCGCGCCTGATCGCTGAACGCGGCGCTGGCGGTGACTTTTTCTTCATCGACTTTGGAGTTGTCGACGCGCCCCGAGAGTGCCGCCGAGGTGTGAATGGTCGCCGGTTTCCACACCTTCAGAAACAGCGTCAGGCACGCCATGGAAATCAGCGCAGCGATGACGTCCACCAGCATCGGCCCGTGGTAGTTCGACACGAGAAATTGCGGAATGGCGAAGCTGACGCCAGCCACCAGAATCGCCGGCCACACTTCGAGCATCTTGCGCCAGCCGGCGAAGGCCCAGATCAGCCAGAACGGCACCAGCACCGAGAAGAACGGCAACTGTCGACCGACCATCATCGACAATTCCATTTCATCCAGCCCGGTGACTTTCGCCAAGGTGATGATCGGCGTGCCCAGGGCGCCGAACGCCACCGGCGCGGTGTTGGCGATCAGCGCCAGCCCCGACGCCGCCAACGGCGAAAACCCCAGGCCGATCAGAATTGCCCCGGTCACCGCCACCGGTGTGCCGAAACCGGCCGCGCCTTCGAAGAAGGCACCGAAGCAAAAGGCGATCAGCAGCAACTGCAAACGGCGGTCGTCGGTGATCCGTGCGAGCGAGTCCTGCAGCACTTTGAACGAGCCGTTCTCGGTGGTCAGGCGATGCAGAAAGATGATGTTGAGCACGATCCAGCCGATCGGCAGCAGGCCGTTCGCCGCGCCGAACAACGCCGCCGAACCGGCCATGCCCGCCGGCATGTCGAAGGCGAAAATCGATATCAGCAAGGCCGAGGCCAGCGCCAGCAGCGCGGCCAGATGCGCCTTGACGTGGAAAAACGCCAGCGCGGCGAGCATCACCACCACCGGCACGGCGGCCATCAGCGTGGAAATCACTGGATTGCCAAACGGGTCATACACTTGCTGCCAGACCATGGTCCACCTCTGCTTGTTGTTATTGAGGGCGCAGATCCATTGCGTGGGGGTTGGTTGCAAGCAGTATAGGTGGCGTTTCGCCGCTGTTCGGCGATGACGAACGAGGCGACCAACGGTCGATGCTGGCCAGTGAATCAACCGCGTTTTGCCCGGTCGTATCTGCGGCTGCGCGCACCGCGTTCCGAAAGCGTAGGCAGCGTGGCCGACTCCGTCGTCAAGACCTTGGTTTTAGGGAAGTTTTGAATGAAGCAAGCGACAACGATCCTGCTGACCGTGACCGCCGCCGTTTTGCTCGGTGGCTGCGTGGCGGATTTTGATGATGACCACCGCCATGGCCGGCACTACGACCGCGATCATGGGCGCTATTACGACCACGACCGGCGCTGGGATGACCGCGATGACGACCGTCGCGACGGGCGCCGCTACTACCGTGACAGGGACGACGACTGATTGATCCAAAGTCCCAGGGATGGGCTTTGGTGATCTGCAGGAGAGGGATGGACGCAGTGATGGCATTTCAGTAGCATTCGCGTTTTTTTACTCTGCCAAGGAAGATCATGTCCATTGTTTCTCCGCTGCGCCTGGCCTTATCCGTGGCTGGCACAGTGCTGTCCTGCGCGCTGCTGGTCGGTTGCAACGTTAACGGCACTTATCAGGATGCGACTGATCCTGACGCTGCCAAGGTAAGGTTCGTGGCCAATACCGACAATGCCACGATCGACTATTTCGATGCCGGGCACTGCGACGGCTTGACCACCGGCATGCTCAACAACGTGCTCATTGGCGACAGCAAGCGCCGCGCTGGAATGCTGGTGGCGCCGCCGGAAAAAGCGCGCGATTACCTTGAATTCAAGATCAAACCCGAGCAGCCGGCTTACCTGCGGGTCAACACGCAGGTCGGTTACGCCACCTGTGGCTCGGGGTTTTCCTTTACGCCCAAGCCTGGCAACGAATACGAAGTGACGCTCAATGTCACCAAGACGCAGTGCATCACTTCGTTGCGTCATCTGCAGCGGGTCGACGGTAAAGACGTGCGCACCATGATGCCACTGGATAGCTCGGCACTGGCTGCGTGCGTGGGGCGCAATCCGATCTTTCCAAAACCGCCGGAACTGCTGCCCGATACGCCACAACGCACAGTTCTGATCGACCGCATCATCGAAGGCAGTCTTTTCGTATTCATGAAGCCGGACGCGAACAAAGCGCCGCAAGCCAGCTTTTCAACGGAAAAACTCGATTCGCTGATCAACGACCGCAAGGCCAAACTGGGCTTTACCTTGCCGGACGATTACTGGGCACTGTATCGCCAGAATCTGATCGAATTCGACAAGGAAAGCGCGACCACCAAAGACCAGGCGATGCAGCGCACCAAGGACGAATATCGCCAGCGTCTGCGCAGCATCGATGACAAGCGTCTGACCGAGTGGGCCAACGTGGATGAAAAGGGTGGCAAACGCGGCAACGCGGCGCCGGTTGGCGAGGAAAAATCCATGCTGATGTTCTATTTCCAGGCGTCGAACCGCGTGATGGCCGAAGCCATCGATCATCACCTTGATCGAATGTCCGCCATGGACGCGAAATACGAGGTCTGCTCGCGCTTCGCCGAATGCTGGAAGCGCTGACCGCCTGAACGGGCGATGGCAAAAAAGCCCACTGAGCCGAAGCGGCCAGTGGGCTTTTTCATGGGTCTCTGTCACGCAGACAGGTTATTTCACGGATTAAAAGTGAGCGCTCGCCCGGACGCTGGATCGCGCAGGCACGGCGGCCTCGATGTCCAGCAAATGGGTGGCGAGAATGTCGCTCAGAAAACGGAACTGATCGTTGAAGCCGACCACTTCATTGCTGAAGTGATTGCTGGCAGCGGGCATCAGCAGATCCTCGAATGCCTCGTTGAACACCAGCGCGCGGGCCTTGTGCGACACAACCTGCTGGGCGTAATAGTTGCTGCCGAACACCGGGAAACTCACGGAGAGGGTGACTTGGGTGTGAATCATGCTGTGAACTCCTCGTTGTGTTTCGGATGGCTTGATCGTGCCTTTCATAGGCGGTTGGCGGAAGGCAATCGTGGCGATGGTGAATATCGATGGCGGTGATGGTTGGGGGGCGCAGGTGTTGCTGATGGCCTCTTCGCGAGCAGGCTCGCTCCCACATTTGAAATGCATTTCACCTTTGTGGGAGCGAGCCTGCTCGCGAAAGCGCCGGAACATCCAACTCACCTTTGACTGACCCACCTATACTCAAATCCGCCCCCGTTCATCCAAGGAACCAGCACCGTGAATCCGCGTGCGCTGCTAATCGCCGCACTGCTCGTCCTGACCGGCTGCGCCACTTCGGCGCGGCCGCCGGTGATTGCGCCGCGCGCGGTGGTGGTATCGCCGGTCACCTGGCAACAGATCGACCGGGAAATCGTCAGCGCCTCGCAGCAGGCCACCGCGCAGGTCAAGCTGTTCGCCCGTGGCTCGATGGAACATTGGCGCACTCGGGTCTATCAGCAAACTGAAGAAAATTTCATTCCGTGGTTCAGCAGCTACTGGACCCAGGAATGGCTGTCGATGAAAGTCAGCTGGTACACGATCAATGCTGGCGGCGAGCAGGACGCCTCGGCCAGGCGACTGGCGGCGTACCTGCTTGAGCAATATCAGGAAAGGGTGCTGGCGCCGGTGGCGGTGGAGATCGATCCGGATGCCATTCTCGCTCAGGCCACCGCCTTCTATACGCAGTTGATGGCGCAGCAGATGCCGTTGATCGCCCAGCGCCACGGGGTGCCGTTGGCGCAACTCAACGGGCGTTTGCAGAAAGTCCCGGCCATCGCCCTCGGTCCGCCGCCGGCGCGCGATGCGTCGTTGTTTCAGGTCATCAGCACTGAGCCTCTGAATACCTTGCCGGCGTATGCCGCGCTGATCGACAAGATCCACACCGACGGCGGCGCCAAAGGCATCGCCTCGACCGAGGCGGCGATGGCGCCAGTGGCCAAACGCGCGAGCCAGCGCATGGAGGCGGAGATGGCCCCGCGCGGCGCCGCCAGTGCTGTTGCTGCAGCAGCCGGGAAGCTCGCGGGAGGTTTGATCTCGGTGGGCGTGGCGGGGATTCGCGCGATCATCCAGGCCAACGATCGTCCCGACAGCGAAGCGCTGATCCGCAGCAGCCTGGGCGGAACTTTCGACAAGGCCTGGCTGAAACTGGTGCAAAGCCCGACCACCGGGGTCATGGCCGGCACGCTGCACATGACCGGGCAGGTCGAGGGCCATCTGGGTGGCGTTGATGAGCCGCCGGTCGGGCTGGGCGTGAATCGTGTCGAATGGCAACCGCCGCAATCGACCAGTCAGCAGATCGAACCCAACGTGCAAGGAGAATGATCATGGCTTACATCGATATTTTCGTGGCGCCGGTACCGAACGCCAATCACGAGCAATACAAAAAACACTGCGAGATCGCCGCGCGGCTGTTCAAGGAATACGGCGCCACGGAGGTGATGCAGTGTTGGGGCGATGACGTTCCGGAAGGCAAGCTCACCTCGTTTCCGATGGCGGTAAAACTCAAGGACGGCGAGACCGTATCGTCCGGCTGGCTGATCTGGCCGGACAAGGCCACTCGCGATGCCGGCATGGCGAAAATGATGGAAGACCCGCGCATGCAGCCGGACGTCAACCCGATGGGTTTTGATGGTCAGCGGATGATTTTTGGCGGGTTCAAGAACCTCCTCGAATCCTGAGTGCCTGCAGAACCCTTGTGGGAGCGAGCCTGCTCGCGAAGGCGCCCGATCAGAAAAATCCTTGTTGATTGACCCACCGCATTCGCGAGCAGGCTCGCTCCCACAGGGTTAGCGTTGACTGGCTGTATTCACTCGGGTGACGGGGCGATGCGGCAGCCTTTGCGCTGGCGGATCTGTTCGTTCGTCGGGCGTTCGTGGACGAATTCGAAACGCGGTTCGCCCTCGCTGTAATGCACCAGCCAGCCCCATTCCAGCTGGCTTTCGTCTTGCCCGGGTTGCGGTGGCCGGGCCCACCACGGTTCTTTGCTGAGGATCTCGCGCATGGCTGCCTCCGGTTGATAGCGATCCTTGAACTATAGCCGCCTGTCCCCGGTCGTCAGAACAGACTGTGTAAAATCGACGGCTGACAGTGAGAAGGAGACCGGGGCCATGATCGATGAAGTGCGCAGGGATGAGCCGTTCAAGCGGCTGTTTTTCGCGTTGGACTGCCCGCCGGCGCAGCGCAAGGCAATCGCGCAGTGGCGCAGTGAATTGCGCCTGCGCACCGGCAAACCGGTGCCGGCGGATAATTTTCATCTGACCCTGCTGTTCCTCGGTGCCGTGCCGTTGGCGCAGATTCAGCCAGTCTGCGAAGCCGCCGCCCAAGTGCGCACGCCGGGCGCGGCGTTAAGGATTGCTCTGGATCGCCTGCAGGTGTGGCACCGCGCCGGGGTCTTGTCGCTGGCGCCGGAGCAGGCGCCGCCGGCGTTGTTGCGTTTGGTCTACGCGCTGGAGCAGGCCATGTTGCCGTTCGGTTTTGAGGAGACGCCGCGTGAGTTTCGCCCGCACCTGACCCTTGCCCGCGAATTTCGCGCGTCGGAGCCGGAGGCCGGCACACCACCGGAATTCTTCCTGCGCGCCGAACGCTTCGCCCTGTTTGAATCGCACAAGGGCCGCTATCGGATCATTCAGGACTGGCCGCTGATCTGACGGCACAAAAAAAGGCGCCCGAGGGCGCCTGAAGTCACCTGAACCGAGGAAGCCAGGTGAGGCCGTTCAGAGCAGGGGCAGCGGTGGTAAGGCGCTGCATGAACGGAAAAGGTTAGGCAGATCGTTCCCATGCTCTGCGTGGGAGCAATCAATCGCACCAAAGTCCCTGTGGGAGCGAGCCTGCTCGCGAAGGCGTCGGCTGATTCAGCGATTTTCATCGCCTGACACACCGCTTTCGCGAGCAGGCTCGCTCCCACATTTGGATCTGCGCTGGGCTCACTTGCCGAGTTTCACCCGGGTCCAGCCGCGCGTCATGATCCGCTGGGTGGCGATCGGTTGATCCGGTACGGCATACAGCGTCGCCATCACCGCTTGTGACGGATACGAACCGGGGTCGTTGCGGATCGCTTCGTCCACCAGTGGCGTTGCCGCGGCGTTGGCGTTGCTGTAGCCGTTGCTGTTGGTGATCTCGGCGATGATTTCCGGGCGCATCAAAAAATCCATGAACAGGTAAGCATTCTCGACGTTCGCCGCGTCGCGCGGGATGGCGACCATGTCGTAGAAGCTGCCGGCGCCTTCCTTGGGAATGCTGTAATCGATCACCACGTTGTTGCCTGATTCCACCGCACGGGCTTTAGCCTGCAGGACGTCACCGGAGTAACCGACCGCCACGCAGATGTTGCCGTTGGCCAGGTCGGAGATGTATTTCGAGGAATGGAAATACGCCACGTTCGGGCGGATTTTCATGAACAGCGCCTCGGCTTCCTTGATGTGCGCGGTGTCCCTGTCGTTTACCGGGTAGCCCAGATAGTGCAGGGCAGCCGGGATCATCTCAGTCGGCGAATCGAGGAAACTGATGCCGCAAGCCTTGAGCTTTTCCGCGTTCTCGGGTTTGAACAGCAAGTCCCAGGAGTTGGTCGGGGCGTCGGCACCGAGCACTTCCTTGACCTTGGCCGGATTGAAGCCTATGCCGATCGAGCCCCACATGTACGGGAACGCGTGGGCGTTGTCCGGATCGCTGGCGGAGGCGTTTTTCAGCAGCACCGGGTTGAGGTTCTTCCAGTTCGGCAGCTTCGATTTGTCCAGCGGCTGATACACGCCGGCCTTGATCTGCTTGGCCAGAAAACTGTTCGACGGCACCACCAGGTCGTAACCGGATTTGCCCGCCAGCAAACGTGCCTCAAGGGTTTCGTTGCTGTCGAAGACGTCGTAGGTCACGCGGATACCGGTTTCGTCTTCGAATTTCTTCACCGTGTCCGGCGCGATGTAATCGGACCAGTTGTAAACCCGCAGCACCTTATCGTTGGCCTGGGCGCCCATGACCATTGCGCCCATCAAGGACAGTGTCAGCAGAGTCCTGCCAAACATTTTCATCGGTACAACTCCATTCTTTTTATTCACTTCAAGCAAAGGCCCCTCACCCTGACCCTCTCCCTGGGGGAGAGGGAACTGACCGAGGGGCTGACAACATTTGCGCAAACTCGCGAGTGATGCGGGATCAGGCAGTTGCCGCACGTTGCGGCTGCCATGCTTCGCTGGCCGTCTGATCCATCGCTTCCTGAATCGCTTTTTTGCGGTTGGCTTCTGCCTTGCGACCGAAGTACCAGACCAGGAACGTCACCAGCGACACCGCCAGCAGAATCAGGCTGGCCACGGCGTTGATCTCGGGTTTCACGCCCAGACGCACCGCCGAAAACACTTCCATCGGCAGGGTTGTAGAGCCAGGCCCGGAGACGAAGCTCGCCAACACCAGGTCATCCAGCGACAAGGCAAACGACATCATCCCGCCCGCCGCCAGCGACGGTGCAATCATCGGGATGGTGATCAGGAAAAACACCTTGAACGGCTTCGCGCCCAAATCCATCGCCGCCTCTTCGATCGACAGGTCCAGCTCGCGAAGGCGCGCGGAGACTACCACCGCCACATAGGCTGCACAAAACGTGGTGTGGGCGATCCAGATCGTGACGATGCCACGCTCCTGCGGCCAGCCGATCAGTTGCGCCATCGCCACGAACAGCAGCAACAGCGACAGACCGGTGATCACTTCCGGCATTACCAACGGCGCGGTGACCAGACCGCCAAACAGCGTGCGGCCCTTGAAGCGCGTGACTCGTGTCAGAACGAAGGCGGCGAGGGTGCCCAGCGCGACCGCAGCGATCGCGGTGTAGCAGGCGATTTCCAGCGAGCGCAGCACCGAGCCCATCAGTTGCGTGTTGTCGAGCAGGCCGACGTACCATTTCACCGACCAGCCACCCCACACCGTCACCAGTTTCGAGGCGTTGAACGAGTAGATCACCAGAATCAGCATCGGCAGATAAATGAACATCAGGCCGAAGATCAGCATGAACTTCGAAAAATTGAAGCGTTTCATCCCCGTGCCTCCATCTCTTTGGCCTGGCTGCGGTTGAACAGCAGAATCGGCACAATCAGGATCAACAGCATCACCACCGCCAGCGCAGACGCCACCGGCCAGTCGCGGTTATTGAAGAACTCTTGCCACAGCACGCGCCCGATCATCAGGGTCTCCGGGCCACCCAGCAGTTCCGGAATCACGAACTCGCCGACCACCGGAATGAACACCAGCATGCAGCCGGCAATGATTCCGTTCTTGGCCAGCGGCACGGTAATTTTCCAGAAGTTGTTGAAGTTGCTCGAACCCAGATCCTGCGCAGCTTCCAGCAGGCTGTTGTCGTGCTTGACCAGGTTGGCGTACAGCGGCAGCACCATGAACGGCAGATACGCGTACACCACACCGATATACACCGCGGTGTTGGTGTTGAGGATCTCGATCGGGTGATCGGTCAGCCCGGTCCACATCAGAAACGCGTTGAGCAAACCGTTGTTGCTGAGAATGCCCATCCACGCGTATACGCGTATCAGAATCGCCGTCCAGGTCGGCATCATGATCAACAGCAGCAGGACGTTCTGCGTTTCCTTGCCGGTTTTGGTGATCGCATAAGCCATCGGGAAACCGATCAGCAGACACATCACGGTGCTCAAAGCGGCGACCTTCAGCGAACCGAGGTAGGCCGACAGGTACAGATCGTCTTCGCCGAGCAGGGTGTAGTTGCCGATGTTCAACAGCAGCTGGAATTTCTGTTCGGCGTAGGTGTAGATCTCCGAGTACGGCGGGATCGCCAGCGCCGCTTCCGAGAAGCTGATCTTCATCACCAGAAAGAACGGCAGCATGAAGAACAGGAATAGCCAGATGAACGGAATGCCGATCACCAGTTTTCGCCCGCTGGGCACCAGGCGCAGGAATTGCTGATTGAAGGTTCTCATGAGCGCAGTACCACGCCGCTGTCGTCTTCCCACCAGACGTAGACCTTGTCGTCCCAGGTCGGCCGCGCGCCCCGGCGTTCGGCGTTGGCCATGAACGACTGGACGATCTTGCCGCCGGGCAATTCGACGTAGAACACCGAGTGGCCGCCGAGGTAGGCGATGTCATGCACCTTGCCTTCAGACCAGTTGTAGCGGCCCTCTGGTTGAGTGCTGCTGACGAGCATTTTTTCCGGGCGAATCGCGTAGGTGATCGACTTGTCCTGCACCGATGTGCTGACGCCGTGACCGACGTAGATCTTCTGCTGCAGATCCGGGCTGTGAATGATCGCGTGGCCTTCGAGGTCCTCCACCACGGTGCCGTCGAAGGCGTTCACGTTGCCGATGAATTCGCAGACCATGCGGCTGACCGGCGCTTCATAGATATCAACCGGGCTGCCGATTTGCGCGATCCAGCCCAGGTGCATGATCGCGATGCGCTGGGCCATGGTCATGGCTTCTTCCTGATCGTGGGTGACCATGACGCAGGTCACGCCGACGCGCTCGATGATCTCGACCAGTTCCAGCTGCATTTGTGAACGCAGTTTTTTGTCCAGCGCACCCATCGGCTCGTCAAGCAACAGCAGCTTCGGCCGTTTGGCCAGCGAGCGGGCGAGGGCGACGCGCTGGCGCTGGCCGCCGGACAACTGGTGCGGGCGGCGCTTGGCGTATTGGGTCATGTGTACAAGGCGCAGCATTTCTTCGGCGCGGGCATCGATTTCGCTGGCGGGCAAACGGTCCTGCTTGAGGCCGAAGGCGATGTTCTGCGCGACGGTCATGTGGGGGAACAGCGCGTAGGACTGGAACATCATGTTGATCGGCCGCTCGTACGGCGGCATGTCGGTGATGTCCACGCCATCGAGCAGAATCCGCCCCTCGGTCGGGCGTTCGAAACCGGCGAGCATGCGCAACAGGGTCGATTTGCCCGAACCCGAGCCCCCCAGCAGCGCGAAGATTTCGCCCTGATGGATCTCCAGGGACACATCGTCCACGGCCACGGTTTCATCGAACTTCTTGGTGACACGATCGACTTTCACCAGCACCTTTTTCGGTTGCTGATGACCTTCAAGTGCCTTCCTGTAAGTGCTGGAGGCGTTTGCCATGTGAAACTCCCAACAGGTTTCGTTTGCCTGGCCAATGTGGCCGGGCTTAAGTGGATTGCGGAGCTGCCCGGGATGTCTGTCAGCTGGCGCAGAACCTGTGGGAGCGAGCCTGCTCGCGAATGCGGCGTGTCAATCGACACCATTGTTTGCTGAAACACCGCTTTCGCGAGCAGGCTCGCTCCCACAGGGGGCATGCGTTGACCTGACCGGCATTGCCCGGACTGATCCGGCTTGTTCGGCGCCGCCGTCCTGGCTGCCTGGGTCGTACTTGTTGTTATCACGGGTGTTGCTGTACACGGCTGCCGAATGCGCGCAAGCGCTCCCGACCGCCATGGGGGCAGTAAATCGTTATGTGTACCTGAGGATTGTCAGCGCTGGTTGCGTCGCGCCGCCCGTTGTCGGCAGGCCGCGCCGAACGCCTGGAAAATCTTCAGGTAGTTCGGGTTGTCCAGCACTTGCCATTCCGGGTGCCATTGCACGCCGAGGGCGAAGGTCGGGCTGTGCTCGACCGAGATCGCCTCGATCAAGCCATCCGGCGCCACGGCTTCGGCGCGCAGGCCGGGCGCGAGGCGGTCGATGCCCTGGCTGTGAATCGAGTTGACCTGAAACTCACCCGGCAGCTCCAGCGCTTCAAACACGCCACCCGCAAGCACAGTCACCGCGTGGGCCGGTGCGTATTGCACGGCCACATCCGGGCTATCGGCTTCGCGGTGATCGAGCATGCCCGGCAGTTCATGCACCTTCTGATGCAGGCTGCCGCCGAACGCCACGTTCATTTCCTGAAAGCCACGGCAAATGCCCAGCACCGGAACGCCCGCGGCGATGGCTGCACGTAATAGAGGAAGGGTGGTGGCGTCCCGCGCCGGATCGTGATCCGTACCGGGGGCGCTGGCCGGGCCTTGATAGTGGAAGGGTTCCACGTTCGAGGGCGAGCCGGTCAGCAGCAGACCGTCGAGCTGACCGAGCAGGTCGTCGATTTCCGTCAGGCTGCCAAGGGAAGGAATGACCACCGGCAACCCTTCAGCGCCAACGCTGACAGCGCGAACGTATTTGTCGCCGCTGATGTGATAGGGGTGCAGGCCAATCTGTTTGACGCACGCAGTAACGCCGATCAATGGCTTGAATGCCATTTTTATTCACCTCGAAGTCTGACACTTGAACGAGCTTTTCCGGAGCTTAGCGTCGTTGATTTTAATTAACAACTGCCATGTAAAAAATTCTAAACGCCGTTCATCCAATCGGGAACGTTTGCGCTGCTCTGGCGCCTGCTTTGCCGCGAGAGTGTTAAAAAAAGCCCGAAAAATAAAGGCTACAGGGCGCTGTGTTCGCTATTGACTTCACTTTGCCTTTCGGATTGACTGGCTGCGTGACAGGGTAGTGAACATAATAATTAACAGCTAAATAGGTGCATCATGTCGGTCCCTCTGCGTACCGTTCAACTCAACGAAGCCAACGCATTCCTTAAGAAATATCCTGAGGTTTTGTACGTCGACCTTCTGATTGCGGATATGAACGGTGTGGTGCGCGGTAAGCGCATCGAACGCACCAGTCTTCATAAGGTGTACGAAAAAGGCATCAACCTGCCGGCCTCGCTTTTCGCGCTGGACATCAACGGCTCCACGGTGGAAAGCACCGGTCTGGGTCTGGACATCGGCGACGCTGACCGCATCTGCTACCCGATTCCCGGTACCTTGAGCATCGAGCCGTGGCAAAAGCGCCCGACCGCACAACTGCTGATGACCATGCACGAGATCGAAGGCCAGCCGTTCTTCGCCGACCCGCGTGAAGTGCTGGCCAATGTCGTGCGCAAGTTCGACGACATGGGCCTGACCATTTGCGCGGCGTTTGAGCTGGAGTTCTATCTGATCGACCAGGACAACGTGAACGGCCGTCCGCAGTCGCCACGTTCGCCGGTCTCCGGCAAGCGTCCGGTGTCGACACAGGTCTACCTGATCGACGACCTCGACGAATACGTCGATTGCCTGCAAGACATTCTTGAAGGTGCGAAAGAGCAGGGCATCCCGGCTGACGCCATCGTCAAGGAAAGCGCCCCGGCGCAGTTCGAAGTCAACCTGCATCACGTCTCCGACCCGATCAAGGCCTGCGATTACGCGGTGCTGCTCAAGCGTCTGGTGAAGAACATCGCCTACGACCATGAGATGGACACCACCTTCATGGCCAAGCCGTATCCGGGCCAGGCGGGCAACGGTCTGCATGTACACATTTCGATTCTGGATAAAGAAGGTAACAACATCTTCGCCAGCGAGGATCCCGAGCAGAACGCCGCACTGCGTCACGCGATCGGCGGTGTGCTCGAGACCCTGCCGGCGCAAATGGCTTTCCTTTGCCCGAACGTCAATTCGTACCGCCGCTTCGGCGCACAGTTCTATGTGCCGAACTCGCCGAGCTGGGGCATCGACAACCGCACCGTCGCCGTACGCGTGCCGACCGGTTCAGCCGACGCCGTGCGCATCGAGCACCGCGTCGCCGGCGCCGATGCCAACCCGTACCTGCTGATGGCCTCGGTGCTGGCCGGTATTCACCACGGCCTGACCAACCAGATCGAACCGGGCGCTCCGGTTGAAGGCAACAGCTACGAGCAGAACGAACAGAGCCTGCCGAACAACTTGCGTGACGCACTGCGCGAGCTGGACGACAGTGAAGTCATGGCCCGTTACATCGACCCGATGTACATCGACGTGTTTGTCGCGTGCAAGGAAAGCGAACTGGCCGAGTTCGAGAACTCGATTTCTGATCTTGAGTACAACTGGTATCTGCATACGGTCTGACTGCAGACCAGCACCGAACCATTGTGGGAGCGAGCCTGCTCGCGAATGCGGTGTGTCATTCAAAGTAATGTTGGCTGACACGACGCTTTCGCGAGCAGGCTCGCTCCCACAGGGGATCGGGTTATCAGATTCTGATTGACGGGTATTCGCTCGTCATCCAATCCCCCCTCGTCGAGCCAAAACAATGACCAAAACCCGCAACGACTGGGAACAACGCTTCCAGTCCCTGACCCTCGAAGCCCGCGCCTTCATCAACGGTGAATACCGCCCGGCGATCAGCGGCGAAACCTTCGAATGCCTGAGCCCGGTCGACGGGCGTTTTCTCGCCGCGGTCGCCAGCACCGATGAAGCCGACGCCAACCTCGCCGTCGAGGTCGCGCGCCAGTCTTTCAATTCCGGGGTGTGGGCGAAAAAAGCCCCGGCCGAGCGCAAACGCATCCTGATCCGCTTCGCCGATCTGATCCTGCAACACCAGGAAGAACTGGCGCTGCTGGAAACCCTCGACATGGGCAAACCGATCAGCGATTCGATGAGCATTGACATCCCGGCGGCCGCCAACGCGATCCGCTGGAGCGCCGAGGCGATTGACAAGATCTACGACGAAGTCGCCGCCACCCCGCACGACCAGCTCGGCCTGGTCACCCGCGAGCCATCCGGTGTGGTCGCGGCCATCGTGCCGTGGAATTTCCCGCTGATCATGGCCAGCTGGAAATTCGCCCCGGCACTGGCGGCGGGTAACTCGTTCATTCTCAAACCGTCGGAAAAATCCCCACTGACGGCGATCCGCATCGCCCAGTTGGCGCTGGATGCCGGCATCCCGAAAGGCGTGTTCAACGTTTTGCCGGGCTTTGGCCACACCGTCGGCAAGGCGCTGGCGCTGCACATGGATGTCGACGTGCTGGCCTTCACCGGCTCCACGGCGATCGCCAAGCAACTGATGATTTACGCCGGGCAAAGCAACATGAAACGCGTCTGGCTCGAAGCCGGCGGCAAGAGCCCGAACGTGGTGTTCGCCGACGCACCGGACTTGCGCGCGGCAGCAGAGGCGGCGGCCAGCGCCATCGCCTTCAACCAGGGCGAAGTCTGCACGGCCGGTTCGCGCCTGCTGGTCGAGCGTTCGATCCGCGAGCAGTTCATCCCGCTGTTGGTGGAAGCGTTGCAAGCGTGGAAACCGGGGCATGCCCTCGATCCGGCGACCACCGTTGGCGCCGTGGTCGATCAGCGTCAACTCGACAACGTGCTGCGCTACATCAGCATCGGTCGCGAGCAGGGCGCCGAGCTGATCGCCGGCGGCCAGCGCACCCTCGAAGAAACCGGCGGCCTCTATGTGCAACCGGCGATCTTCGACGGCGTGACCAACGCGATGACCATCGCCCAGGAAGAGATCTTTGGCCCGGTGCTGTCGCTGATCACTTTCGACAGCGCCGAAGAAGCGCTGCAGATCGCCAACGACAGCATCTTCGGCCTCGCCGCCGGCGTCTGGACCAGCAACCTCAGCAAGGCGCACACCTTCGCCCGTGGCCTGCGTGCCGGCAGCGTCTGGGTCAACCAGTACGACGGCGGCGACATGACTGCACCGTTTGGTGGCTTCAAGCAATCGGGCAACGGTCGCGACAAATCGCTGCACGCGTTCGACAAGTACACCGAGCTGAAAGCAACCTGGATCAAGCTCTAATTCTTTTACAGCGGCGGTCGCCAGCGTCTGGCGGCCATCGGAGAAATTTATGAAACAGCAACACGTCAACAGCTACTACGCCGCCACCCGCAACGAAGTCATCGACTTCCCGACCCTCGAAGAGTCGGTCGAGTGCGACGTCTGCATCATCGGCGCCGGTTATACCGGCTTGTCCTCGGCACTGTTCCTGACTGAAGCGGGCTACAAAGTGACCGTGCTCGAAGCGGCGAAAGTCGGCTACGGCGCCAGCGGTCGCAACGGCGGGCAATTGGTCAACTCCTACAGCCGCGACGTCGATGTGATCGAAGCGCGCTACGGTGACAAGACTGCGGAAATCCTCGGCAGCATGATCTTCGAAGGCGCGGATATCATCCGTTCGCGCATCAAGGAATACGACATCCAATGCGATTACCGCCCGGGCGGTATTTTTGCGGCGCTGAACAAAAAGCAGCTCAGCGGCCTGGCGGAGCAAAAGCGCAGTTGGGAGCGTTACGGCAACCGCCATCTGAAGATGCTCGACGCCGCTGACATTCGTCGCGAAGTCGGCTCCGACGCCTATGTCGGCGGACTGCTGGACATGCAGGGCGGGCACATTCACCCGCTGAACCTGGCGCTCGGAGAAGCGGCGGCGATCGTGCGTTTGGGCGGCAAGATCTACGAGCAGTCCGCCGCGGTGGAAATCAAGTACGGCGAGCCAAACATCGTGCGCACCGCCAAAGGCCAGGTCCGCGCCAAGTACCTGCTGATTGCCGGCAACGCCTATCTGCCGCAAGGCCTCGACAACCGCGTGACCGCGAAAAGCATGCCGTGCGGCTCGCAGATCGTCGTCACCGAGCCGTTGACCGAGCAGCAGGCGCGCAGCCTGATCACCCACAACTACTGCGTCGAAGACTGCAATTATCTGCTTGATTACTACCGCCTCACTGCCGACAACCGTCTGCTTTACGGCGGCGGCGTGGTCTACGGCGCACGCGAACCGGACGACATCGAACAACTGATCCGCCCGAAGATCCTCAAGACCTTCCCGCAGCTCAAGGACGTGAAAATCGATTACCGCTGGACCGGCAACTTCCTGCTGACCATGTCGCGCATGCCGCAATTCGGCCGCATCGAGAAAAACGCCTACTACATGCAAGGCTACAGCGGCCACGGCGTCACTTGCTCGCACCTGGCCGGCAAACTGATCTCGGAAATGATCCGCGGCGACGCCGAACGCTTCGACGCCTTCGCCTCGCTGCCACACATGCCGATGCTCGGCGGCCGCACCTTCTCCGCACCGCTGACCGCCCTGGGCGCCGTCTACTACTCGCTGCGCGACCGCTTCGGCGTCTAAGTTACCTCCCCGGCGGCGGCCCCAAACCCCGCCGGTTTTTCACTTACGCAAAAGCACTGATGTCCCCTGTGGGAGCTGGCTTGCCAGCGATAGCGGCCTGACAGCGGCTACCAAGCTAACTGACACAAAAGAGATCCAACTGTGGGAGCGAGCCTGCTCGCGAAGAAGCATTATCAGGCGACATCGATGTCGCCAGACACTCCGCTTTCGCGAGCAGGCTCGCTCCCACAGTGACCGGATTGCCAAGGCAAAAACGACTTTTGCCCAACCATCCATCGAACCTGCTGAGCAACACCAGCAAACGTGATTTAATAGCCGCCTTTCACGGTTCCGGGACACGGGAGCAACGTGATCCGCGCGACTTGCGCGTCACCCGCCACCCACCCCCATCGCCCTTAAGTCGTTCTCACATAAGGCTGTCATGGATACGGGTTCTCGACTCAAACTAGTACGCGAAAGCTACAAACTCTCCCAGCGCGAGCTGGCCCGGCGTAGCGGCGTGACCAATGCCACCATCTCGCTGATCGAACAGAATCGTGTCAGTCCTTCCGTCAGCTCGCTGAAAAAGCTGCTCGAAGGCATACCGATGTCCCTGGCCGACTTCTTCACCTTCGACCAGCCGCCGCGCGAACACCAATACGTGTTCCGCGCCAACGAACAACCCGACCTCGGCCGCCACGGCCTGCGCCTGCTGCTGATCGGCGCCTCCGTCCCCAGCCGCCAGATGCGCCTGCTGCGCGAACAATACGCCCCCGGCGCCAGCTCCGGCGACGAGCCGATCGTGCACGCTGAAGGCGAGGAGTGCGGGCTGGTGACGCGTGGCACCGTGGAATTGACGGTGGATGGGCAGGTGAGTGTGTTGAGTGCGGGGGATGGGTATTACTTTCCGACGACGTTGCCGCACAAGTTTCGCAATATTGGTGCGGATGAGGCTGAGATTATTAGTGCGAATACGCCGGCGAATTTTTGAGGATAATTCTTGAGTTGGCTGGGCTTGCATCCGGCGATGCAAGCCCAGTCGGTTAGAAACAATAGAAGTTAGTTGCAAAATCCAAATTGAATGATTTCCTTAAGTCTTTTTTCGCTCGCTTCGGTCAATGATATTTTTCCGTCTAAATAATCGCGCACTCTTTTCCAAGAGTTGTATGGTTTGTCTTTAGAGCTTGCAATCTCTTGAGCGGATGAATCCCACAAAACATGTTCAAAGGTGTCGGATATCACAAGTGTGTTCTCTGACTTTGCTATGCTTGCAATTTTTGCGTTTGCTTTATACGGATGGATTGCCGATTTCTCCTCAAGTTCTGCATCAGTCAAGCCATGCCTGTCTTCATCGTGAAGTACACGGTAGCTAATACCTAAAGTATTCAAAACTTTTCCGATGGCAGGAATCGTCCATTTTCCACCGGCTGAAATTACGGTAATGTCCTTTGCGAAACTTGAGTTTAGATCAAATTTTTCAATG
Organism: Pseudomonas retamae; assembly: GCF_043496865.1. Classification (NCBI taxonomy): domain Bacteria; kingdom Pseudomonadati; phylum Pseudomonadota; class Gammaproteobacteria; order Pseudomonadales; family Pseudomonadaceae; genus Pseudomonas; species Pseudomonas retamae. The sequence continues at coordinate 196,047 of NZ_JBIEIL010000002.1, read as the reverse complement.
AGTTCGCTTGCCATTGAAAACACCGCGACTTCGGTATCACCCTCTACTAGAATTACTCTTTTAGCGAACAGGCTTTCGCATACAGTGGGGTGAAAATCTAACGTGGCGCGCAGTAAGGAACGCTCATCATATTCTGTTCCAATTTCGAATATATTAGCTGCGAGTTGGTGAATGATTCTTTGGTTTTCTTGGTTTTTTCTGACAAGTTTCAAAGATTCGGGTTTGTCAGCAAGCGAAATAAGGAAAGGCGAATGCGTAGAACAGATGACTTGCCATTTAGGCGAATCAGTTTTGCTGACTAACGCTGACTTAAGTCTTCTCATTAAATGAGGGTGAATGTAAAGCTCTGGCTCTTCATACAAAACGACCACAGAGCGCTCACCGCCCTCGACAACCGAGGCGTGCCCCGCATTGCTTTCTAACATTGCGAAAGCAAGAGCTCTTTGAACTCCACTACCTTGATACTGCAAGCTCGATTCAAACTCTTCATCAATGAGAAATGTCGCTGCCTTCATGAAAAGCGGCTCTATATCAATTTCCCCGATCGCTAGCCTAACTTTTGAATCGAAATCTAAAACCTGGTTTAATGTCGCGCTAACTTGTTCCAGTGCTTGGCTAAGTCCATCGATAATAACCCCGTCTTCAGCTTGGCCTTTTAATTTTTTTTGTAGGAAGTCAGCTTTTTTTATGTATTCTTTGTAGGTCGGATCATCCTTCACGATTGGAAAGAGCTTATTGGAAAATAAAAAAGAGAAAGGAGTGTTTGCGGTAGATTTCATGTCGTCTTCAATTTTGAAGCACGCTGGTACGTACATGACATGTGGTACTGCTTGTTGTAAAGAGTTTGGAAATTTTTTCAGGTGCCAGTCTGTAATTGTATTGACTAACTCTGGATGCTTATCTTTAAACATCGCTTCGAATTCCAGAGTTTTCGCTCCAAACTCTGCTGCTGTTGTAATTTGTAATATATCTAAGCATGCTTTAGCTTCACTAATCCTTTTTGCTTCCGTGAAATTTGTCCACGGCAGACTCTCTATGGTGCAGTAGACGCTATATTCCGACGATAGAGATTCCAGCGTTTCATTCCAGCTTGCGGACATTTTTATGATGAGATTGTCTTTATCCAATAATTTCGAAATGGCTGGTTTTTTCTTTTCCCATTCCTCAAGATCTCGAAATTCACATATAATTTCCATTATGTCTGTGGATGGTTTTTTGTTTGGCCAATCGTCAACTGTCGGTTTTTTATTGTCAAGGAGAATGTTCAAAGCATGTAAGATTGTAGACTTTCCGATATTGTTGGGGCCGATAAATGTTGTAAAGTCTTCGATATCTATCTCGGCCAAACCTATACCGCGAAAATTTTTAATCGTTAACTTTCTTATTTTCATTAGAAACTTTCCATGTTTTTTTGGCGAAGTGCCACTATCGCTTATCGCAGATTTCGGGTGATCTATCAATGCGGCGGTTTAGAGAATTATTGACCGTCCATCTGGATTGTTAGCGCAGGTATAGGTTTTCAATAGCGGATATTTGCCCCGGATGAAAAATTTAGGCTAATCCACGACCACCCGTCAGCCGAACCGCATTTTCGCAGCATTGCTGCTTCGAATGCATGAACAACTCCGCAAAGGAATAGCCGACATGTTTAAATCCAGATTCGCAGCACTGACCCTCGCCACTCTGTTATCCGCCACCTCCCTCTACGCAACGGCCGCCAACGATACCCCGGCGCCGACCGCCAACGACGGCAATAGCCAGACCAACCCGAGCGCGCCGGAAGACATTCATTCCAACGGTGCCACGGTGCCAAAAGGCACGCAGGGCAATACCACCAATAACGATGGCTCGACGCCCTCGGGCGGCAAGCCCAGTGGTTCGAAACAATCGAACGACAGCGGCACCAGCAGCGGTGCCGGCGAAGGTTAAGCATGTATCGAATGCAGCAAGCCCGGCATATAGCCGGGCTTTTTTATGGGCAAATCCTGGATGACTGAACGCTACTTCGCCTTCCAGTTGCCCCCGCTGTTTTCACAGTCGATCTTCGCCTGCTCCAGATGCTCACCGCCGTAGTAATAGGTGGTGATTTGCGCGTTGTCCGGCAGATTGAGCGGTTGGGCGCTTTTGTCTTTGCTGGTGGAGTGCGGGTTGGCCAGGGATTCCTGGGTGAGGCGGGCGGTGCAGGTGGCCTGGTAGTGGTCCTCGCAGCGTTGGACTTTTTTCTTGGTCGCATTCAGCGTGTCTTTGCTCTCGTTGCTGCATGACCAGTTGATCGAATCCACCGGCACGCCTTCGTATTCATAGCAGCTATGGGTTTCCACGGCGGGCACTGCGGCGCTCGAAGAGCGGGTCTGCACGTCGCAGCCCTCGGCCATGACGCAGGTGGGGATGATGGCAAATGTGGCGATCAGCAACAGCAATCGGGTTTTCATCGGCAGTTCCTCTCCAATGGCGCCGCGTCTGATCGGTGATTGGGCGCTTGTCTGCTTTCGAGGTGGCGAAGGCGTGCAGGGTTCCATCGGGTTCGCGACGGGTGATCTTCGCGTACACTGCGCAACAATCAGAAACATTCAGCGCCCAAGGATTGGACCGTCGCCATGATTGAAATCGGCCGCCGCAACATCGCCCCCGCTTCGCAGCAACCGTTTCACGATATCTATCTTTTCCATATCGACCCCGCAAAACCCGAGACGCCGTTCTGCTTCGAGCAGTCGATGGGCGGCGGGCACATGGAGCATGGCGGGGCACGGTTTCTTGCGCTGGATGAACTCGACGCGTGGTGCGGCGACTGGCGCGACCACTTGAGCAAAGCCGATTGCGCCTGGGTGGCCGAGTTGATCGACGCCAACCCGCACGCCGATCAAGCGACGCTGGTGGCATTGATTCTTCAGCGTCACGCAGCATCCGCGCAGCCGGTCGGGCGCTGGAAAGCCCTCGGCCTCTGGCTCAAACGCAATATCCACGTCGGCGGCCGCTACGGCATCTGACCTTCGGAGATTCTTATGACGCAAACCCTCGAACGCGCTATCGCCATCGCCGCCACGGCCCACGCCGGGCAAGTCGACAAGGGCGGCGCGCCGTACATTCTGCATCCACTGAAAGTCATGTTGCGCATGACCACGCTGGAAGAACGCATCGTCGCCGTGCTGCACGATGTGGTCGAGGACTGCGGCGTCAGCCTGGATGATTTGCGCAAGGAAGGCTTCAGCGAAGACGTATTAAGCGCTATCGAATCCGTGACCAAAGTGCCTGGCGAGTCCTACGAGGATTTCGTCGACCGCGCCGTGCAGAACCCGATCGGCCGGGCGGTGAAACTGGCGGATCTGGAGGAGAACAGCGATATCTCGCGGATCGCCTCACCGGGTTGGGAGGATTTGGAGCGGATCGAGAAGTATCGGCGGGCGATTGCGCGGTTGCGTATGTGAAGGATTCGATATCCCCTGTGGGAGCGAGGCTGCTCGCGAAGGCGTCAGACCGGTTATTCATCAGTGACTGGCACACCGCTTTCGCGAGCAGGCTCGCTCCCACAATGGATCGGAGGTGCGTCAGTTGATAGCCAGGAAGGCGACTATGAAATCAGTTATTTGCTTGTTGATTGCGGCCGGTTTCGGCGCGTTGTTGCAGTTCGAAGGCGTGCCCCATGGCTTGCTGCTGGGCTCGATTATCGTCACCGCAGTGTTCGCCAGTAAAACCGGCATCGCCCCGGCGACGCCTTATGGACTGGGCTACATCCAGGTCACGTTGGGGATCGCCACCGGGCTGATGTTCGAAGCCTGGGACAGCGCGACGGCCTCGGCCCTGTTGCCCAGCCTCGGTGTATTACTGATCTGCCTCACGGTGCAGATCGCACTGGCCGGATGGTGGCTGACGCGCGGCGCCGGCTGGAATCGCACCGATGCGCTGCTGGCGGTTTATCCCGGCGCACTCGCGGCGGTGTTCGATCTGCTGGAGTCGGAAAAGGCCTCGAGCAAGGTGATCATCGTCCACCTGATGCGCTTGCTGCTGATCACCGTATTGGTGAGTCTGCTGATTCCCGGCCAGGCCGCCATCGCGGTTGCCGATGGTGATCCGTTGACAACAGGCATGGCGCTGACCGCGTGTGCTGTCATCGCGCTGAGCGTACTGCTCGGCCGCTTGCTGTTGATGATCGGCGTGCCGGCGCCGTTCATGCTCACGGCGATCATCATCACGGCGGTGTTTGTGAAATCAGGATGGCTGCAAGGTTTTCACATGCCGGACTGGAGCCTGAACCTGGCCGCGCTGATTCTTGGCGTGCGCATCGGCTCAAGGTTTCAGGGCCTCGGCTTCGCCGAACTGGCCCGACATGGGCGCACAGCGCTGGTCTCGGTTGGCTTGATGATCATGGTCGCTGCGGTGTTCGCCGAAGTCGCGGCGCGGTGGCTGGGCAACGATCCGCTGTCGTTATGGCTCGCTTACATGCCGGGCGCGATCGAGACGATTGCGATTGTCGCGTTTGGTGGCGGGCTGAACGTGGTGTTTATCCTGACGCATCATTTGAGCCGGATGGTGTTGCTGCATTTTGCGCCGGCGTTGTGGGTGCAGGTGCGGCGGGTGAGGGAGGAAGCCTGACTCGAGCTGATGCCAATCTGTTGCGGCGTGTCAGTTAAATCCATCCCCCTCACCCCAGCCCTCTCCCCCAAGGGGGCGAGGGGGAAGGGAGCCGATCTCGGTGCTGTTCGATATTTGAGTTCGGCTCGAGATATCAGGTCGCCGTCGCTCGAACTTCCTACGCGGTCGGCTCCCTCTCCCTCCGGGAGAGGGCTGGGGTGAGGGCAATGCGGCGTTAGCGGATATGTGCGGCGAAGCCTTCGCTATCCGGAGCAACATCTTCCTTCAACGTCAACGCCGGAATCTCATACTCCCCCGCATTCTGCTGCCGAAACCCGATCGGCCTGGCACTCCACAACTCATCCAGCCGTGTCCCCAGTTCATCAGAGGTCTCGGCATACCTCGTTTCATCCATCCGGCTGGTGCGATACACCACAAACGGTGGCACCACTTCAAAGCCGGGGTAGTACAAGATCCCGTGCTGGATCGGAAACAGCAGATCATCCATCGGCCCGTTGATCCCTCGTGGGCTGTAGTGCGATTCCCAGCCGCCGGTGGTGACCATCAGCATCGCGCGTTTGCCTTTCATTTTGCCTTCGCCGTAACGCTCGCCCCAGCGGCTGTCGGAATGTTCGCCAACGCTGTAGGCAAAGCCGTAGGCATAGACACGGTCAACCCAGCCTTTGAGGATCGCTGGCATGGTGAACCACCACAGCGGGAATTGCAAGATCAGCGCATCGGCCCATTGCAGCTTTTCCTGTTCGCGGGCGATGTCGGCGGCCTGGGTGCCGTCGGCGTAGGCGCGTTTTGAATCGAGAGACGCGTGGAACGGTTGCGACGGGTCGCGCTGCGGTGCGTCGTCGGCGTCGAGGGTGGGTTTCCAGTTCATCGCGTAGAGGTCGGAGACTTGCACGCTGTGGCCGGCGGCTTGCAGGCGCTGGACGGTGAAGTCCTTGAGCGAACCGTTGAGGGACGTCGATTCGGGGTGGGCGTAAACCAGTAATACATTCATGGCGAGAAGCTCCGTTGGTTGATGGCTGCAGGATCGGCGCTTGCCCGGTATATTGGAAATGAATGTCTGATATGTCTGGTATAGCTATGAATAATTTGAGACGGCTGGATATCAATCTGTTGCTGACCCTGGATGTGCTGCTGGCCGAGCACAACGTCACCCGCGCGGCGCAGCGGCTGAATCTGTCGCAGCCGTCGGTGAGCGTGCATCTGGCCAAGTTGCGCGACATTTTCGGTGATCCGTTGTTACTGCCCGGCCCGCGAGGCATGCGCCCAACGGCGCGGGCCGACGAGTTGCGCGAGCCATTACGTGAAGCGCTGGAGGCGTTGGAGCGGGCGGTAGCGCCGGCCAGTGCCTTCGACCCGGCGCAGGCGACGCACAGCTGGAAAATCGCCGCGACCGATTACGGCGAATCGACCGTGGTGCTGCCAGCGCTGAGCGGCTTGCGCGAACAGGCGCCGGGCACGCGGCTGGCGGTGATCGATCTGCACCCGCAGCAATTGGTCAAAGAGGCTGAGCAGGGCGTGTTCGATCTGGCGCTGCACATCAGCGAGGACGCGCCGCCGGAGCTGCATCGGCGACCGCTGTTTCAGGAACGCTATGTGCTCGCCGGGCGCATCGGCCATCCGCACTTGCAAACAGCACCCACGCGTGAACGGTTCTGCGCGCTGGAACACGTATTGGTGTCGAGGGAGGGTGGGGGCTTTTTCGGGGTGACCGACCGGGCGTTGGCCGATGTCGGCCTGAGGCGCAACGTGGTGTTGTCGGTGCCGCATTTTCTGATGGCGATGTCGGTGTTGGTCAGCACCGATCTGGTGGCGATGTTGCCGTCACGGTTGGTGCGCGGCAATCCGGCCTTGCAGGTAGTCGACGCGCCGCTGGCAGTGCCGGGTTATGAGATGGCGATGTTCTGGGGCGAACGCTCGCACCGCGATCCGGCGCACAAGTGGCTGCGCGAGCATCTGCTGGCGTCCGTCTGAGATCTGATCAGGCGTGGACCAGCGCAACCGCAAACGACACGACGATCATGCACGCGAAGGCGAAGTTGAGATTCATGGGGTGTTCATCCTGAGCCGTTTTGAGAGTGAGCCCATTGTGAACAGGCGCACGGCAAAGAAAAAATTCGCCTTGTTGATTCCAATGATCGAAACAATTGATGGCCGCTGCGTTTGTATTTGCCCGAAGCATTCGCTAGCCTTCAACAAACCTGCAACTACAAGCACAAACAGGCACAACCATGCATGACCACTCCATCGCCGAATTGCCCTCGCTGCGCCGGCAGAAAATCCTCTTGCTGCTTGAACGCGACGGTAAAGTCATGGCGTCCGAGCTGAGCCAGCACTTTGCCGTGTCCGAAGACACCATCCGCCGCGATCTCGCCGAACTGGACAACGCCGGGCTGGTGCAGCGCGTGCACGGCGGGGCATTGCCGCGGCCGAAGGACTCGGGCAAGGATTACTTCACCCGACTCGATGAAACCGATGAGATCAAAGTTCGCCTGGCGCAACTGGCGGCGCAGCAGATCGAGAACGGGCAGATCGTGCTGTTCGATTCCGGCTCAACCACGTTGCAGGTGGCGCGCTCGATGCGCAGCGATATCAGCATCACGGCGGTCACCGCTTCACCGATGACGGCGATCGCCTTGTCCGAATACAGCGGCGTGAAAGTGATTCTCGCCGGTGGGCAGTTGAACCCCCGGACGATGGCGGCGGGTGGGCATGAGGCGCTGCGTCTGTTGGGCGGGATCAAGGCCGATCTGGCGATAACCGGTGTGTGTGCGATTCACCCGGAGGTGGGGATCACCTCGTTGCATTTCGATGAGGTACCGGTCAAGCAAGCGATGCTCGATGGCGCGGCGCGGGTGATTGCGGTGACCTCGGCGGACAAGCTTGGCGCGGTGGAACCGTTTGTGGTGGCGCCGTGTACGCGGTTGCACATGTTGATCACCGAGCGGCATGTGGCGTCGGGGAGTGTCGAGGATTATCGGCGGTTGGGGATTGTGGTCGAGCAGCTTCCAGATTGATTGGATTTTAGGGCCTCTTCGCGAGCAGGCTCGCTCCCACAGTGGTTGTGTGTCGTTCATCAATCCTGTGGGAGCGAGCCTGCTCGCGATAGGGTCAGTGCGGTCAGCGCAACTTTTCAAGCATCTGGTAATACCACATCCCCGCCGCCAGCAACGGGTTGCCGAGCAAATCGCCCATCGGCACGCGGATGTGCTGGCAGGCGGCGAAGGTGTCGAACTGTTCCAGCTGCCCGGTGATCGCCCGGCTCATGATCTCGCCCATGATGTGCGTGGTGGCTATGCCGTGGCCGGAGTAGCCCTGGCAATACCAGACGTTGTCCGAAAGCTTGCCCAGTTGCGGAATGCGGTTGATGACGATGCCCATCGCGCAGCTCCACTGATAGTCGATCTGCACGCCCTTCAGCGCCGGGAATGTCTGCTCGATGCACGGGCGCAGTTCGGCGGCGATGTCGCGTGAATCCTTACCGCTGTAGTTGGCGCCGCCGCCGAACAGCAAGCGACCGTCAGCCGTCAGGCGGTAGTAATCGAGGACAAAACGGCAGTCATACACGGCGAGGTCTTGCGGGTTGATCTGCCGCGCCAGTTCGCCCAGCGGTGCGGTGGTGACGATGCCGCCCATGGCCGGGAAAATCTTGCCCTTGAGTTGGCCCGGTTCGAGCTTGTGGTAAACGTCGCCAGCGAGCATCACCTGATTGGCGTCGATCTGCCCGTGAGCGGTGCGCACGCCCGGCTTGTCACCGTGAATGATCTCCAGCACTTCGCTGTTTTCGAAGATCAACGCACCGAGACTTTCCGCCGCCCGCGCTTCGCCGATGCACAGGTTGAGCGGGTGCAGGTGCATGTTGCGGGTGTTCTTGATTGCGCCGTGATAAAGCTCGCTTTGCAGCAGATCGCGGACCTGAGGGCGGTCGAGCAGGCTGACCTCATCACCCAGTCCGCGCCGCACGGCTTCTTCGTAGTCACTGCGCAGGCCGGTCATGTGGCTGGGCTTGTACGCTGCGTGCAAATGGCCGTGTTTGAGGTCGCACTCAATGGCATATTTTTCGACGCGCTGTTGGATGATTTCGTGGCCGCGCCAGCGCAGGTGCCAGATGAAATCATCGACGTCATCGCCGAGTTTTGCGCGCATCTGTTTGCGCATCGCGCCATCGCCGGACAGGCTGCCAGTGACTTGTCCGCCGTTGCGCCCGGTGGCGCCCCAGCCGATCTTGTGGCTTTCGACGATGGCGACTTTCAGGCCTTTTTCCGCGAGTTCGACCGCGGTGGCGACGCCGGTGAAACCGCCGCCGATGATCACCACGTCCACTGAATGTCGGCCTTGCAAGGTCGGGTAATCGGTGTCGCGATTTAGGGTGGCGGTGTAGTAGGAATTGCAGCGTTGAGTCATGTCTGGGTCCACACAAATTAAGGAGTCGGAGTGCAATCCCCTGTGGGAGCTGGCTTGCCAGCGATAGCGGAGTGTCAGTCAACGCTTATGCCAGATGTGCCGGCCCCTTCGCTGGCAAGCCAGCTCCCACAGGGTTGAGTGGTGGGGCTTCAGGCCTCGGTCAGGTACCAACGCCAATCCTGCTCACCCACCTCGGCCATGAACTGCCGGTACTCGGCCCGTTTTACCGCCAGATACACACCCAAGAACTCCTGCCCCAGGGCATCCCGCGCCCACACTGAATTTTCCAGCGCCTGCAACGAGGTCAGCCAGTCGGTCGGCAATAACTCCTTGGCCTGCGCATAGCCATTGCCCTCGACCGGCGCACCCGGATCGAGGTCTTCACGAATGCCGCGATGAATCCCGGCAAGGATCGCCGCCGCCGCCAGATACGGGTTGGCGTCGGCGCCGCAGATGCGGTGTTCGATGTGCCGGGTGTGCGCCGGGCCGCCGGGCACCCGCAGGCTGACGGTGCGGTTGTCGACGCCCCAGGTCGGCGCCAGCGGCGCATAGCTGTTGGCCTGGAAACGTCGATAGGAATTGGCGTTCGGGCAGAACAGCAGCAGCGTATCGAGCAACGAAGCGAGCATGCCGCCAATCGCGGTGCGCAGCAGCGGCGTGCCGGCCGGATCCTCTGAAGCGAACAAATTATGCCCGGCACCGTCGGCGAGGCTGACATGCATGTGCATGCCGGTGCCGGCCAGATCGTCGAACGGCTTGGCCATGAACGTCGCCTGCATACCGTGCTTGTGCGCCACCGCTTTGACCAGACGTTTGTAGCGTACGGCCTGATCCATCGCCGCCAGTGCATCGCCGTGTTCGAGGGTGATTTCCACTTGGCCCGGCGCGTATTCGGAGATCGCCGTGCGCGCCGGAATGCCGTGCAGTTTGCAGGCGCTGTAGAGGTCGGCGAGGAACGGTTCGATCTGCTCCAGCTCGCGCAGGCCGTAGACCTGAGTGTGTCGCGGTCGACCACCGTCGGCATCCAGCGCCGGTTGCGGTCGGCCGTTGTGATCGCGTTTGGCGTCGAGCAGATAGAACTCCAGCTCGCAGGCCATGATCGGGTGGAAACCCTCGGCTTTGAGCGCGTCGATGACCTTGATCAGCAAGTGTCGCGGGTCGGCGATGCTCGCCGGCAGGCCCTCAGTCGGGTGCATGCTCACTTGCACCGCAGCGGTTGGAATCTGCCGCCACGGCAGGCGTACCAGGCTGCCTTCCAGCGGATAGGCGCGGCAGTCGATGTCGCCGACGTCCCAGACCAGACCGGAGTTTTCCACGTCTTCCCCCTGTACGGTCAGGCCGAGGATGGTGCTCGGCAATGGCCGGCCGCTTTCGTACACGGCGAGCAGTTCTTCGCGGTGCAACAACTTGCCGCGCGGCACGCCGTTGGCGTCGAGGATGAACAGCTCGATCATGTCGATATCGGGGTTTTGCGCAAGGAACAGACGTGCGTCTTCAAGGGCTGCGAATTTCATGGCAATCACTCACGGGGGCGCCGCACAGGCGCGCAGAATCGGGCCGGACACGACGCGGCAAAAGGCGTGGGTGTCCTGGCAGAGATATCAGGGAACAGAAGGCTGTCGCGGTTTTTTAACCAGCGCGATCAGACGGGCAGGGCGATATCCGGCGGGCGTGCGGAGTGACGCAGCTTGGAGCGGCGCAGGGCCATGGGCAGATTGACGATACGATTCATACGCCGCTCCTGACGAGGGCGCGCGAGGGTGAGACGTACAACGCTTGTGGTTGTTGAGGTGACGTACTCATAACGCGTGTTTCCGTTGGCGGAAAACGTCGGTGGCGGGCTGACCCGCCGACCGGTGTGCCCGGATAGTAAGGGGGAATCCGCGGGCATGTAAACGGGAGATTATCGGGCTGTGCTTCAGCGCATCAGGTGAAAGCCCAGCCCGGCGAGGGCGCAAACGATCAGCACGCTGATCACCCCACGCTTGAACACGAACAGCGCCACGCCCGCCGCAATCGCCAGAACGATCGAAAACACATCGACGGCTCCAGCAAAACCGTTCGGCCAGAACACGTGGTAGGCGAAGAAGCACGCCAGATTGACGATCACTCCGACCACGGCGGCGGTGATGGCGGTCAGCGGTGCGGTGAATTTCAGTTCGTTGTGCGTCGATTCCACCAGCGGCCCGCCGGCGAGGATGAACAGGAACGAGGGCAGGAAGGTGAACCAGGTCACCAATGTCGCCGCCAGGGCGCCGGCGGCAAAAGCATGCTCGGGGCCGAACGTCGGTTGCACGTAAGCGCCGACGAAGCCGACAAACGCCACCACCATGATCAGCGGCCCGGGCGTGGTTTCACCGAGGGCGAGGCCGTCGATCATCTGCGTCGGCGTCAGCCAGCCGTAATGGCCGACCGCGCCCTGATAAACGTACGGCAGCACTGCGTACGCGCCGCCAAAAGTCAGCAGTGCGGCTTTGGTGAAGAACCAGCCCATCTGCGTGAAGGTGCCGTCCCAGCCGAACCATGTCGTCAGCAGTGCCATCGGCAGGCACCACAGCGCCGCGCCGATCAGCGCCAGTTTCCACAGCTTCGCCACGCTGAAGCGTGTGTGTTCCGGTGTCGGCGTGTCGTCATCGATCAGCGCCGGGCCGAAGGATTTGCCGCTGTTGCGCGGGCTGGCAGCGTTGAAACGCTGCGGGGCGAAACGTCCGCCGAGATAGCCGATCAGCGCCGCGCCGAGCACGATTAGCGGGAACGGCGCATCGAAGGCAAAAATCGCCACGAACGACGCCCCGGCGATTGCCCACAGCCAGGTGTTTTTCAGCGCACGCGAGCCGATGCGATGGGCGGCATGCAGGACGATTGCCGTCACCGCCGGTTTGATTCCGTAAAACACACCGGCCACGGCGGGCAGGTCGCCGAAGGCGATGTAGACCCACGACAGTGCAATCAGGATGAACAGTGACGGCAGCACAAATAGCACACCGGCAATCACCCCGCCCCAGGAGCGATGCAGCAGCCAGCCGATATAGGTCGCCAGTTGCTGGGCTTCGGGGCCGGGCAGCAACATGCAGTAATTGAGTGCGTGGAGGAAACGCTTTTCGGAAATCCAGCGGCGTCGCTCGACCAGCTCCTGATGCATGATCGCGATCTGCCCGGCCGGCCCGCCGAAGCCGATGCAGCCGAGTTTTAGCCAGAAGCGCCAGGCGTGTTGCAGGGTGATGGGGGCGGGGCGCGGCGGGGCTTCGGGGGTTGGGTTCAAGTGCAGTTCCTGCGATGGGCTCGGCGGAGCGGGTATATAAGCAGGTTTTGGTTTATCTGTGGTGGTCAGATCGCAGCCCCTCACCCCAGCCCTCTCCCAAAGGGAGAGGGAGCCGACCGAGGTGTCCGGCGGTATGCATCGACCTGAATGACCGTGTTGATTATGAGAACAAGCATCCCGGGCCAGTGCCGAAACGTGTCGCTTATGGATTCACTACAGCACCATCGCGTCGGCAGAGCTCGCAAGCATCCCCCAATCGGTTCCCTCTCCCTCGGGAGAGGGCTAGGGTGAGGGGCTACGATGTCTGACCCACCCAAAACCCCCGCGCCGAACTGATCGGGTTTCGGCCCGACGATCATTGAACGGTCCCTATTGCACGCTGGGGGTGGCCGGGTCAGCCCCCGGTCATGTTCATGAACCGCACCACCTGCACATCATCGTTGACTTCAAAATTGTGCCGATACGGTTTCAGTTTCATCGCCTCGATGATGGCTTTCTCAAGGCGTTGCGGTTGCCCCGGATGGGCGCGCAGCACCGCTTTCAGGTCCATCGAATGTTCGTTACCCAAACACAACAACAGTCGGCCTTCGACAGTCAGCCGTACGCGGTTGCAAGTGGCGCAGAAGTTGTGGCTGTGCGGGGAGATGAAGCCCAGGCGAATCTCCGGTGCTTCGGCCAGGCGCCAGTAGCGCGACGGGCCTTGGGTCGATTCGGCGGAGTCGATCAGCGTATAGCGTTCGGCGATTTTCTCGCGCACCTGGGCGCTGGAGAAAAACGACTCGGCGCGGCTGTGTTCGCTGATGGTGCCCAGCGGCATTTCTTCGATGAAGGAAATGTCGAGCTGCCGCTCGATGGCGAAGCTCACCAGGTCGTTGATCTCATGATCGTTGCGCCCCTGCATCACCACGCAATTGAGTTTGGTGCGGGTGAAACCGGCCTTGCGTGCGGCGTCGATACCTTCGATCACCTGGGCCAGATCACCGGTGCGGGTCAGTTCCTTGAAGCGCTGCGCGTCGAGGCTGTCGAGGCTGATGTTCAGGCGCTTGACCCCGGCGTCGAACAGCGGCGCGGCGAGTTTGCCCAGTTGCGAGCCGTTGGTGGTCAGGCACAGCTCGCGCAGGCCGGGCAGGGCGGCGATCTGCTCGCAGAGCTTGACCACGCCGGGGCGGATCAGCGGTTCGCCACCGGTGAGACGGATCTTGCGTGTGCCGAGGGCGACGAAGCTTTGCGCGACCTGAAACAACTCTTCGAGCGTGAGGATCTGCTGACGTGGCAGGAACTGCATGTCTTCGGCCATGCAATAGACGCAGCGGAAGTCGCAGCGATCGGTGACCGACAGGCGCAAATAATCCACGCGGCGGTTGTGACCATCGATCAATTCACGCTCTGTCATGGTTTCGCCTCGTGGATATCAGGTGCGGCCAAATGGCGCAGTTGCGCAGGTTAAAGTCCGCATCCATCGCCGTCCAATCACTCTGGCTGACCGGCTGATTGACCCGGTCGATGATGGAATCATTGCGCACCGAACATCGCCGTCCAGTAGATGCCGGCATTGCTTTTCGGATCGGTCGCGTAAGCCGCGCCGAGTTCCTTGTATTGCGGGTTCATCAGGTTGGCGCAGTGCCCGGGGCTGGCGAGCCAGCCGTCGACGACTTTGCCGACCGTATCTTGCCCGGCGGCAATGTTTTCGCCGACCAGTTGCCCGCTGTAACCGGCGAGTTCGGCGCGGTCGCCGGGGGTACGGCCATCGCGGTCTTTGTGGTCGAGGTAATTGTTGTTGGCCATGTCGCGGCTGTGATCCTGGGCCACCGTGCCCAGCGTCGCGTTCCACGCCAGCGGTGCGGCAGCGGCGAAAGCCTGGCCGCCGCATTGGCGCGGCTGGCTGCGGGCGGTGTTGAGTTGGGCGAGCAGTTTCTGCCCTTCGCTTTGCCCGTCGCCGAGCTTGGCCGAAAGCAGCGGCCGAGCGAGCACGATGCGCCAGTCGCGATCGACGCGGTTCACGCCGATATCGACGAACTGCGGGTCGAGCACCACCTGGCAGAAACTCTCCTGAATGGCTTGCATCGCCGACGCCGCGTCGCGCGGGCCGTTGAGGGTGATCGCCTGGACGTTGACCATCGGGTAGCGGGCACTGGCCATGGCTTGCTGCAAATCGACCGCGCCGCTGGCCGGCAGGCGCAGGCGTGGATCGGCGGACAATGGCGGCAATTCGTTTGAGGCCTGCGTCCCGCAACGCTGCGGCTGGCTGCGGTAGCTGTTGATCGACTCGATCAATTGCAACTCATCGGCAGCAACTGCCGAGGCAGCGAAGACAATGCCCAGCGATAACCCGGCAAGACGCAAAACGGATGGCATGAAGCGCATGGAAATCTCCCTGGAGCTGAATGCGCCCATGATGCGCGAAAGGCCCCCGGTGGGTGCAATGTCTTTTTTCGGCATTCGGCGGTTTTTTTATCCGGGATGTTTCTCCCGGCTTGTCCGGCTACACTCTGCGCAGACCCCGAAAACCGGGCGTCTCACCGACGAAACATCCCGCCCGAAACGGGCGCTGCCGGAAGAACTGACATGGGATTGAAACGCTTGGCGGGTTGTCTGGTATTCACTCTTTGGGCAGGCGCGGCATGGGCCACCGGGCAGGCCCCGATCGAGGTCAAGGCCGAAGAGAAAGCGCAGGTGCTGGAGGAGAAAGCGGCGGACAAGGTCAGCAGCGCCCCGGCGCCGAAATCCGAAGCGATCACCCCGACCGAGGCACAAGCGGTTGACCCGGCCGGCGCGGCGCCGCTGGACGATCCGCTGACCTGCCTGGCGCGCAGCATCTATTGGGAAGCCAAAGGCAAGGACACCCCGGAAATGGAAGCCGTGGCCAGCGTGGTGATGAACCGTCTCGGCCACGACGGTTTTCCCGATACGGTGTGCGCGGTGGTCAAACAGGGCTCGGAAAGCAAAAGCTGCCAGTTTTCCTGGTGGTGCGACGGCAAACCCGATCAGGTCAAGGAAGACGCCGAATATGCACTGGCCAAGGAAATCGCCGGCAAGGCGCTGAACCGCCAGCTCAAGGATCGCACCCACGGCGCCATGTATTTCCACGATCGCAGGGTGCATCCGGGCTGGGCCAACGAATACCGCCGCACGGCGCAGATCGGCAAGTTTCAGTTTTATAAGCCGGCGGGCGGGGATGCGCGTTAGGCCCACCGCCACCCTCCGGTCTTATGGAGGTCTCTGTGGGAGGGAGCCTGCTCGCGAAAGCGGTGTATCAGCAGACGGATAGGTGACTGACACACCGCTTTCGCGAGCAGGCTCGCTCCCACATGGGATTTGGGGCGACTGTTATTCCGCGGGTTGGCGCGCCGGAAAAAACAGCTCGAAACAGGTCACGCCATGCTCGCTGCTGACGCTGTACCGTCCCTGATGCAGCTGCATGATCGTCGCCACAATCGACAGGCCCAAACCGTTGGATTGCGCCGAACGCTCGCGCGACTGGTCAACCCGATAGAAGCGTTCGAACAGTCGCGCCAGATGCTCCGGTGCGATGGTCGTACCCTGATTGCGCACGCGCAGATAACTGCCATCCGCCTCGGCAATTGCCTCGACCTGCAGCGACGAATCCGCAGCGCCATACTTGATCGCATTCGCGCAGAGGTTGGCCAGGGCGCGGCGCAACAACATCGGTTCGGCCCAGATCACACCGTCGCCGCGGGCCTCGATGGTCATGCCGACATCCGCCGCCAACCCCTCGAAGTAATCGGCGATGCGCTGCATTTCCTCTGCCGCGTCCAGTTCCTGGCGTTGGCTCAAGGCACTGGCCGGGTCGGTGCGGGCCAGAAACAGCATGTTGTCGAGCATGCGTGTCAGGCGTTCCAGCTCCTCGACATTGGAGGCGAGCAATTGCTGATAGGCCTCGACACTGCGGTGCTGCTGCAGGGCGACCTGGGTTTCGCCAAGCAGATTGTTGATCGGCGTGCGCAACTCGTGGGCCATGTCGGTGGACACCTGGCTTAATTGCGCAAAGCCTTTAGCGAGCCGGTCGAGCATCGCATTGAACGCTTCGATCATCGGCTGCATTTCGCGCGGCGCGCCGTGGCTGTCGAGGCGTTCGTTGAGGTTGCCGACGCCGATGCCGTGGGCATGCCGGGCCAGGCGCCGCACTGGCAGCAGGCCGCGATACACCAGCAGGCAACCGACCAGTGCCAGCAGCAACGCCGCCAGCGATGCCAGGCCGTAAACGCTCAAACGGTAGCTTTCGAGCATCGCCGTGCGCTCGCTCATCAGGCGCCCGGTGGTAACTTGCAGATTGCCCAGATCGCCGGAATCAATGGTCGCCGCCACCGCCGAAAACGGCACGCCGTTGACGCTCGGCAGATGCTGCACATCGCGCAGGGTCATTGGGTGGTCGATCGGCACGGCGGGTAAATCCGGCGCGGTGAGGTTGCCCGGATTGACCACCAGCAGCGGCGGCTCGCCGGGCGCGCCGATGGTCAACAACGCTTCGCGATTGCCGAGCATGTTCTGAAACAGCGCCGGTTTGTGTTTGATCAATTCCAGGGTGTTGCTGTCGTTGAGGAAACTGCGCAGTTGATCGACGCGACTGACCAGCGCCGTGTCGTCGCGGCGGATCAGTTGCTGCTCCAGCTCGTTGTACAGCGCGGCACCGAGGCCGGCCAGCGAAGCGAAGGCGAGCAGGGCGAACAACAGCGCCAGGCGCAGGGTCAGCGAATACGCGCGAGGGCGGCTCATGGCTGGGTGTCGAAGCGATAGCCGATACCGCGCACGCTGTGAATCAGCTTGAGCTGGAACGGGTCATCGATCTTCGCGCGCAGGCGCCGCACGGCGACGTCGACGACATTGGTGTCGCTGTCGAAATTCATGTCCCAGACCCGCGAGGCGATCAGCGAACGCGCGAGCACTTGCCCGGTGTGGCTGGCGAACAGTTGCAGCAGGGCGAACTCCTTGTTGGTCAGGGTGATGCGGGTACCGGCGCGAGTCACGCGGCGCTTGAGCACGTCGATCTGTAGATCGGCGACTTGCAGTTGCTCGTCTTCATGAATCGGCCCGCGCCGGGTCAGGGTGCGCAGGCGCGCCACCAGTTCGGCGAAGGAAAACGGCTTGATCAGGTAATCGTCGGCGCCGAGCTCAAGGCCTTTGACGCGGTCGGCGATGTCATCACGGGCGGTCAGGAACAACACCGGCGTGTCAGCTTCCTTGCGCAGCCGGCGCAGCACTTCCCAGCCATCCATTTTCGGCATCATCACGTCCAGCACGATCACGTCGAAGCTGTGCTCCAGCGCCAGGTGCAACCCATCGGCACCGTCGCGGGCCAGGCTGACGCTGTAGCCCAATTCCTGCAAACCGTTGAGCAGGTAATTGCCAGCCTTGGGTTCGTCTTCGACAACCAGAATATTCATCGGTCAGTCTCAATGGTCGTTGGTGCAGCCGCTGCCTTGAACCTGATAGTCCAGCACATGTTCGCGGCCCTGATGGTCGAGGTAGTTCAAGCGCGCCGGAATCACCCCGCACGCCTGTGAAATATCGGTGCTGGACAGCACTTTGTCGATATCCAGATGTACGTAGAAACCGGTTTTGTCATGGATCACGCCGCTGTCGGGCATGTTGGCAGCAAACACGCTGCCGGTGGCGAGGAGGGCGGTGAAGGCGATCAGGAGGGTTTTCATGGTCAGTCACTCAGTGGGTGAAGTGGATCGGCAGTGGCGCCGGAACAACTTCAGGCTACCGAGCGATCCGCACGGCAAACCGACAACTGAATGACAAAGTTGTAATGAAACGGGGAGTTAGAAGACAGTCTGTCTGACTAGATACGGACCCCCGTGGGAGCGAGCCTGCTCGCGAAGACGTCGGCACAGCCACTATATCTAGTGACTGACACTGCGCATTCGCGAGCAGGCTCGCTCCCACAGGGATTGGTGCTGAAGGTGTTTTTTTCAGCTCGCGTGGGTACTGAGAACACTCGCAATCTGCTGCGGCTGGCAGTTGAGGTACGGCGAGGATTTCAGCCAGCGCTGATCGGGGTACCAGGAGAACATGAACTGGCCGTTCTTCAAGCGATCGATCACTTGTTTGGCGATCTGCGGGCGCACGGCCGGGCAGCCCTGGCTGCGGCCGATGCGGCCCTGACGCTTGCTCCACAGCGGGTTCACGTAATCGGCGGCATGAATGACGATCGCCCGGTCGCGCGCCATGTCATTGAAGCCCGGCTCCAGACCGTCCATGCGCAACGAGTAGCCGTGGGTGCCGCTGTAACTTTCCTGGGTGCGGAACAGACCGAGACTGGACTGGAAACTGCCTTCGCGATTGGAGAACTGGGTGGCGAAGTTTTCCCCGGAGTTGGAGCCGTGGGCAACGAGGTCGCGCAGCACCAGCTTCTTTTTGCTCAGGTCGAAGATCCACAACCGGCGTTCGGTCGACGGTTGCGAGTAGTCGATGATCGCCAGATGCCGCGACGGTTTCGCACCGTTGCTGACCGCGCACTGCATGGCGCTCAGCGCACCTTTCAGCGCTTGGGGATTGAGTTCTGGCGCGGCGTGCGCGAGGCTGGTAAACAGAACCGGCGATGGCTTGCCGGCGGCGAAAGCGGGGCTGGTCACAGCGACAAGGGTCGCGGTGCTCAGCAAAAGTCGGCGCAGAAACGTCAACATTGATGAAGTGTCCTCACTTGCTACTTATCGGGCACTTTGGTTCCTGACGTCCAGTCGATACCTGCAGGCTCGATGATCAAGCCTGACTGTTCAGCGCACCTGATGTAAGGTTGACCGTCATCGAGACGGCCATGGATTGGAGTAAAGCAGTTGTTCAAAAAGTACGCATGCTACTTGAGCATTTGTTTGCTCGCTGCGCCGTTTGTCGCTTGCGCCGAGGAGGCGCTGCCGCCGTTGCCGACCCTGCCGGTGCCAGCGGCCGAAATGCCGGTCGAACCGCAAAGCCCGCTACAGGCGGTATTGATCAATTTGCGCCAGTCCTGCCCGGCGATTATGACGCGACTTGATGGCGCGGCGCTGAGCCAGTTGCAAGCCTTCTACCAACAGCAGGACTGGCTGCCGGTGTGGACCAGCGAATCCGCACGTTTGCCGGCGTTGCAGGCGCAGCTGCGCTTGTTGGCCGACGATGGGCTCAATCCGGCGCGCTACCCGGTCGCGACCATGGCACCGCAGGACGGCGAGTTGTGCGCCGATATCGAGATCAGCCGTTACTACCTGCAAGCGTTGCAAGACCTGCATTTCGGGCGCCTGCTGCAATCGCACTTCGAACCGCTGTGGCATGCCGACGACACTCCACGTGACCGTCAGGCGGAATTATTGGCGATCGCCGTTCCCGGTCTGCACGACATCCCTGCAGCGTTCGATCTGGCACGGCCGCGCCTGGCGCAATATCAGGACTTGCGTCAGCTCTACGCCGCGCAACGCCTGCAGGCCCTGCCGCAATGGCAGCCGGTCGGCAGCGGGCCGCTGTTGCGCCCGGCGATGGAGGACAAGCGCGTGCCGGAACTGGCTCAGCGGCTCTACAGCGAAGGCTATCTGAGCCACGCCGTCGGCATGTCCGGTAATGCTTATGAAGGCGCACTGGTCGATGCGGTGAAGAGTTTTCAGGCCAACCATTCGTTACAGGCCGACGGGGTGGTCGGGCCGGGAACGATTGCCGAACTGAACATCAGCCCATTGACGCGCCGCGAACAGTTGCGGGTCAATCTCGAACGTTTCCGCTGGATGTCTCAGGACATGGAGCCCAATACGCTACTGATCAACGTCGCCGCCGCCGAACTGACGCTGTATCAGGGCGGCGCGCCCGTGTGGCAGACGCGCACCCAGGTCGGCCGCGCCGACCGGCAGACGCCGCTGCTGAAATCGCGCGTAACCCGCTTGACCCTGAACCCGACCTGGACCGTGCCGCCGACCATCTGGAAGGAAGACAAACTGCCGGAAATCCGCAAGGACCAGACCTTCCTCAGCCGTCACAACCTGCAAGTGCTCGACGCCAACGGCCTGCCTTTGGCGGCAGCGGACATCGACTGGGAAAACCCCGGCAACATCCTCCTGCGCCAGGACGCCGGACCGCGCAATCCGTTGGGGCAAATGGTCATCCGTTTCCCCAACCCGTTTTCGGTGTACCTGCACGACACGCCGAGCAAGGCGCTGTTCGACAAAGGCCCGCGCGCCTTCAGCTCCGGTTGCGTACGCGTCGAACATCCGATGCAACTGCGCGACCTGCTGCTCACCCCGGCGGAGAAGGCCCGCACCGAAACCCTGCTGGCGACCGGCACCACCCACGAATTTCGCTTGTCGGCGCCGGTGCCGATCCTGATGACCTACTGGACCGCGCAAGTCGACGGCAACGGCCAGCTGCGCTACGCGCCGGACATCTACAGCCGCGACAGCGCGTTACTGGCCGGGTTGGATCGCGCGCATTGAGGCTTGAATGAATTCGTTGCAAGTGAGTATCTAATAGCTTGGGCTGCTTTCAGCCCAAACTATGTATATAGAACCTATGAATTTAGAGACTCATTAGTCCTGACGACAATCGGGTCTAATGTGATTCCAAGATAGTTGCATAAGGTTGAGTAGCGCTCTTTAAGTCCGCTTGCGTCGTTTGTTCCTTGTTGGCTTAAGCGATCAAATTCCAGTAATTCAAAAGAGGCGTCTTCATAGTCATTTGCTGCCCTGTTTCTATTTTCGGCTAAAGCTTTTCTGAAGTTTATAAGAGATGATCTGGTGACGAAAGATAATTCCCCGTTTTTCAAGGCGGTTCGAAAAATCAAATAATAAACCGTTTGAATTCCCTGCGCGCTTAATAGGTCGTCTTTGAATGTAAACTCTAAAGCCATCTGTTTTAGAGTTTTTGTGACATTGTTTTGAAGTTTTCGGACCTGATCCGTCGGGCCGTCGTGGTAGCGGCGCGCGATGGCATCTAGGTACTCTCTCTTAGTATCGATCAATGCTTTGCCGTTTGTTAATGATTCCTCTAATAACAAGAATCGCGCTGCGACCTCTCGATGTTTATATCGTGAATTATTAAATTTAACGTTATTTTTAAAGTATTCATGTCCCGATATTTGGTTTATTGCGCTTACTAATTCGCCGCCTAGAGCATTTCTTTTTTCTGCAGCATTGAGCGGAACTGCTTCATTCAGTCTGGAAAACATATCCTCTATGAGGTCTAGGTCATCCTCGGCGGTTTCAACTGTTACAACGGGAAGTACGAAAGAGTCAAATTTTATCCGAATTTTCGGATACTGCTTCGCAATGTCTTCATAGCTGAGTCCCGCTAGGCTGATATTAGGATCTCTCTGATAATCGAACTCAGTTGAAAGGGTGAACTGTCCATCCATAAATGACCATATTGTTTCCAGACGCTGCCTGCCATCTATTACTGCGTACCTATGACCGTTTTTTCTGTATTCTTCTTGACTTAACACATGAAAATATAATTTGGGAATGTCATAGTCATTTATGATCGAGTCAATTAAGAGGCGCTTTTTGGCAATGGTCCATACCCCCCCCATCCGTTGGTAATCTGGATTTAGATTGATTTCGTCGCGTTCAGCGTGAAGAAGCATAATGGTCGCATTCTTCAGTGCAGAAGTTTCAACAAAGCTCATCTCATCATCTCCTTTAAAATATTGCCTATGCTTTCCATTTCTGGAAATAAGGAAAATTTGTTCACCCCTAACAATGAAAGTTCGGAAAGAATCGTGTCTCGAGACTCTTTGGGGATGATAAATTTTCGAATATGCGTTCCGTCGCCGACCGTTTCAATCGGAATTGATTTGTTGTGATGGATTGTGAATGTGCCCATTTGCGCTTGAATGCGTGCATTGTTTCTTGTTGCAATGGTCGCGATTGGAAAAAGCTGTAACCTCTGCGATTGTCTTACACTTTCGGTTGAATAGCCTGAGACTTCATCATCGTCAAACGACGGGATATAGTCACCTTCGCTTTTATCTACAATGTTTGCGTTCTTATTCAGTTCGCTCGGTAGAAGTAGCCAAACCGCAGCATCATCTTCTGTGTGAAGGTGAGAGTTGCAAACCGCGAAGTATAGTGCCACTAAAGGGTTTTCCGACCAGTCTAGTAATCGCGTCGGAACACCGTAGTGTTGCATTAAAAAAATCCAATCAAATGAAGAGGTTGGTCGCGACTCTGTCAGCATGGCCGCACTCTGCTTGAAGCGGCTAAGGAGAGTGGTTTCTGATATTGCTCTTTGCTGTCGAAGAATCCCTGGAAGCAAAGACCACTCTGCTTTAGCTTGGCCTCGATACCAAATTTCGCCATTGCAGGTCGCCTTAACTTCGCGAATTGCAGCTATCAACTCTCCGATTCCATTGACCTTGCGTTCCAATTTTTTCCCTCTAATTGATACGTCGAGTTTTCAGTGAGTGGCATTACGCTAGGTGGAAAGCTATCAAAATGCCATCTAGCTGTCGATTATCTTTTATGCTTTTAGCGCTCCTCATTGCCAAGCTAGTGCGATAGTACTTTTCGTGTTCGAGTTTCACCCATAAAAAAAATCTGTGTCTATGGCTGTGAAGAACGCGCCAGCCAGGCATCGACACTCAACTTGCCGGCCCCGGCGAACAGCAGCGGCACCAACGCCGCCAGGTAAATCGCCGGCAGCTTGAAGTTGCCGAAGCCTTTGTTGGTGATCGCATAACCCTGCGCCAGTTCGCTGAGCGACGACCAGTCGGCGGGCCAATGTACAGCGGCTGTGGCGACCACCGTCACCACCATCAATACCAGCGCCGAAAAGCGCGTGCCGAAACCGATCAGGATCGCCACGGCGCAGATCAGCTCGGCCCACATCGACAGCTCCCAGTTCAGCGTGGCCGGCAGTCGGTCGAAGGGGAAGGGGAAGCGCTCCTGTATGTCTTCGAACCAGTTCTGCCCGTTGAATTTCTCCAGCCCGGATTCGAAGAATTCCCAGGCGATGAACAGGCGCAAGGTCAACGGCGCCAGCCACGCGCCGGCGCGATCGAGATTCAGGTGCAGGTGCTGGACGGTGTTGGAGAGTGTTTTGCTCATGCTGGGCTCCGGTGGTTTATCAGAGTGAAATCGACCGGTGCATTTGAACGGTGAGGTGTATCGGCGGTGTGTCGTTGGGGTGGGGAATTGTTGGTTGGGTGTGTCTGGGCGGGGGCTGGATACAAAGGGGTACAAGCATTCAAACCGCGTTGGGCCCATACCCTCATCGGAACGCCGCCCGCCCAGCCCTCTCCCAGAGGGAGAGGGGGCCGACCGCGGGGTTTTGCGCTGTGCATCGGCCTGAGACACCGAGTCGATTATGGCTCTGCCGAGGTGCGGCCAGGATGGAGTCAACTTCCAGTGGCTTGGCGATTATGGATTCAGCGCTAACCGTTCAAGTCGGCGCATTACGCCAATATCCCCCAATCAGTCCCCTCTACCTCCGGGAGAGGGCTAGGGTGAGGGCAGCGGTTTCGGCACCCGCCACAAATACCAGGCCGCCACCGTCCGATAAGGCCGCCACGCCAACCCGATCTCGACCATCTGCCTGCGCGTCGGCTGCACCTCCAGCCCCTTCAACCGCCGATAACCCTCGCGCACACCAAAGTCATCCGCCGGCAAAATATCCATGCGCTCCAGGCTGTAGATCAACAACATCTCCACCGTCCAGCGTCCGACCCCGCGCAAGCTGACGAGTCGCTCGATCAGCGCCTCATCGTCCATCGCCAGCGCTGTGGCGTAATCCGGCACCACGCCATCGAGCGTCGCCTGAGCGATGCCCTGAATCGTGGCGATCTTGCTCGCGGAAAACCCGCAGCCGCGCAGGCGCTCGACGTCGGTGGCGAGAAGTTGCTCCGGCCGCGGAAACGTCTGCCCGGCAAACAACCCCAGCAAACGCCCAAGAATCGCGTCGCCGGCCTTGGCGTGCAGTTGCTGATAAGCGATCGCCCGCACCAGCGACTCGTACGGATCACGCGCCGGATGCGGGCGATGCAGGCACGGGCCGATGGCGGCGATATGGCGCTGCCAGTCGGCATCGAGTGCGGCGAGAAAATCGCTTGCCGCTTGGTAATCATCCGCCACGTTATTTCAGCAGGCCGTTGACTTCGCCATAGGTGGCCGCCTTGAGCGCCTGCGTATCGAACTGGCCATGGGCGAGAAAGCTTTTCACAAGCCCGCCCATCGCGCCGTATAGAAACTCGGCGATACCGGAGCCAGCGCTCAAACGCCGCACACCCAACGCTTGCAATTCGACGGGCGAAGGCAGGCCGGCGACGCCCAGCACGTTGACCGGCAGTGCGATGCCTTGGCAGATCGCCTCGATTTCATCAACGGCACTGACCCCGGCGGCAAACAAACCATCAGCACCGGCGGCTTGATACAGCGCTGCGCGACGCAAGGTTTCGGCGACACGCGCTTCGGCCGGGACCAGACCTTTGAGGTAAACGTCGGTCCGCGCATTGATGAACAGTTTCACGTCGCGCCGGGCAGCGATCTGGCGCGCCAGTTCGATCTTGCGCGCGAGCAACTCCGGCGCCCCGGCGCCGTCCTCGATATTGATGCCCACGGCACCCGCGCCGATCACTGCATCCAGAACTTCGGCCACGCGCCCGAGGTCATCGGAATAGCCGGCCTCGACGTCGACACTCAATGGCACGCTGATCACCCGGGCAATGGATTCCACCGTCGCCACCAAGCGTTCGAGGGGCAGGGCATTGCCGTCCGGGTAACCGTGGATCCAGGCCACGGCCGCGCTGCTGGTGGCCACGGCTTGGCCGCCCAGATGTTCGACCATTCGCGCGCCGGTGGCGTCGGCGACGTTGGTCAGAATCAACAGACCTTGTTGGTGCATCTGATGAAATTGTGTATCGAGCATGCTCATCGAAATCCCTTTGTGATTGGTTTCAGCCAGTCAGAACGCGAGTTGTTGCGTGAGCTGCGTGGCGGCGTTTTCCAGGCGCAACAGAAACGCCTTGCGCGGCTGTCCTCCACCATAGCCGGTCAACGCGCCATCCGCGCCGATCACCCGGTGACATGGCACCACGATCGACAGGCGATTATGCCCGTTGGCCAGGCCGACGGCGCGGCTGGCGCCGGGTTTGCCCAGTCCGGCGGCGATGGCGCCGTAAGTGCTGGTGTGGCCGTAGGGGATTTGCAGCAGTGCCGCCCAGACAAGGCGATCGAATGCACTGCCGGGCATGTGCAAAGCCACGCTGAACGCGTTCAGGTTGCCGGCAAAATACTCCGCCAGCTGTGTTTCGATCTGCTGCAAATGCGCGTTGTGTCCCGGCGCGACGGCGTAACCGTAGCGCCCTTGCAACTGCTCCACTTCGCGGGTCAGCGCCGGCCGGTCGAGAAATTCCAGCAGCACCAGACCGCGGCGTTCGGCCATGGCGATCATCGGCCCCAGCGGCGTGGTCAGCCGGGTGAACAGCAGCGGCTCGCTCTGGGCGACGCGGCCTGGGGTGATGTTGAAGGACTTCTGAAACGCATCACGGAAACCGCTGAGCGATTCATAGCCGGAATCGAACGCGGCATGGTCGATCGACGTGCCTTGCTTGATCCCGCCCAGCGCCATGCCCAACCGCCGTGTACGCAGCCAGGCATGGAAGGTCATGCCGAAGTGCTGCTTGAACCAGCGGCGCAGTTTCAGCGGTTCGATACCTTCGGCGAGCAACTGCGCATCGCTCCAGCGCACCTCGGGGTCGGCGTCCACGGCAATGAGCAGGCGCTGCACCCAGTCCGGCGCGATGGCCGCTGCGTCCAGCGGTTTGCAGCGCAGGCAGGCGCGATAGCCGGCCGACAGGCAATCGTCGGCATGGGCGAAAAATTCGACGTTCTCCGGTTTCGGCTTGCGCGCCGTGCAACTGGGGCGGCAGAAGATCCCGGTGGTTTTCACCGCCGTGAAGAACACGCCCTCATAGGCAGTGTCGCGTTCAAGCATGGCGCGAACCATTTCGGCGTGGGGCGGCAGGGCAGTGGTCTGTATGTTCATGGGCTGAGAGTAAAACTGCTTCGTCGATGACTCCACCGAAAAATCGACAGTGAATTTTTATCGATCTGCACCACAATCATTCAATCGCCGCTTGTGAGGAATCAACGCCATGCCACCGTTCACCATCCAGCGCATCGATCAC
This sequence comes from Pseudomonas retamae, assembly GCF_043496865.1. Lineage (NCBI taxonomy): Bacteria > Pseudomonadati > Pseudomonadota > Gammaproteobacteria > Pseudomonadales > Pseudomonadaceae > Pseudomonas > Pseudomonas retamae. The sequence continues at coordinate 169,693 of NZ_JBIEIL010000002.1, read as the reverse complement.
ATCGTGCTGCGCGTCGCCGATCTGCAACGCAGCATCGACTTCTACGCCCGGGTATTCGGCGCTGAAGTGGTCCGTCACAACCAACCGCTGGGCCTGGTGCACCTGCGCGCCGGCAGCTCGATGATCGATCTGGTCGACCTGCAAGGCGAGCTGGGCCGCAAGGGCGGCGGCGCAGCAGGAGCGGAGCGGCGCAATGTCGATCATTTCTGTCTGCGCATCGAACCGTTCGACGAAGCGGCGCTGACCGTTCATTTGCAAGGCTGCGGCCTGACCGTGGAGAACGCCGCCAGACGCTTCGGCGCCGAGGGTTACGGCCTGTCGCTGTATTGCTTTGATCCGGACGGCAATCAGGTCGAGCTCAAAGGGCCGAGCGAAGCCTGATTCAGCTCAGGCCATCCTGCGCAGGCACCGTTGGTCTTTTCCATCGCACTCCACGAGCCGTGGGCATTCCAAACAAGTCCGTTCACGACTTTTCTGGAGGTAGCCATGACCCATCCATCCAGCACTGACAAGCCGCTCGAAGAAACCCTCAACCCGAACGACGATGGCTTTGTCCTCGGCACCGCCGGGCGCGACGAAGACCCTAACGCCACGACCGACTGGGACCATGCCCGTGAAAACGACGAGGTGATGACGCCCGCCGATACCCGCGGTTTGCCCGGCTATCCCGGGGCAGAGAAGGCCGGCAAAGACACACAAGTCGTTGACAGCAGCATTCCGGCCAACGGCGACCCGGCCCTGCAAACCAACGACAGTGCCGATTGAGCGGTGACGATGCCGATTCGATCGGTGCAGCAAACGATTTGGGCAGCGATTGCGCTATCGAACCATGATCGGTGGGATCGATGGAACCTGTGGCACCGGACGAACTTTTCCCGTTCGGCGCCACTCTGAACCCGTCATAGGGTCGCCGCGCGGCAGAAAAAACTCGCCCGGCAGGCATTATCGGCGTGTGCCGTGATAAATTCGTCGCACATTTTGCCGACCCCGAATGGCCCCAGGCGGCCCCACCAAGAGCGCTCTACATGCAAGCAAAGGCCCGTGAGGTTTATGTGCCACCGGTGCTGCAGGATTTGCGGGCCGGCACAGCCGAACTGCACATCGCACTGGAAAAACGCCTTCCTTTTTTCTCCGACACCCTCGATACCCCGGCCTTTGAACGTCTGATGCAGGCCTATTACGGCTTTTATCTGCCGTTGGAACAGGCGCTGCAAGACAGCAACGCAATCCCTGACGATTTCGCTCTGACGCCGCGGCTCAAGGCTGCGACCCTGCGTGCCGACCTGCAAGCGCTGGGCGCCACGGCCGACGCGCTGGCCAGCGTGCCGCTATGCGCTGAGTTGCCGCGCATCGACTCCAGCGCAGCCTGCCTCGGCGTGTTGTATGTACTGGAAGGCGCGACCCTCGGTGGGCAGATTCTGCGCCGGGAAATCGCTGCACGACTGGGCCTGGAAGCCGACAACGGCGCGGCCTTTCTCGATGTCTACGGCGCGGCCACCGGGCGCCGTTGGCGCGATTTCATCGAATACCTCGGCAGCCGGCCCATGGACGCCGCCGAACGTGCAGCCGTCGTCCGCGCTGCACAAACTACATTCAGCTGTTTCGAGCAGTGGCTCGAGCGCCGGGAGGTGCTGGCATGACCCCGCAAGACAAACAAACCTTCGAAGAACTCCTGGCCAACTGCGCCGACGAACCGATCCGGTTTCCCGGGGCGATTCAGCCCCACGGCCTGCTGCTGACCCTGAGCGAGCCCGCGCTGCAGATCATTCAGGTCAGCGCCAACGTCGAAACCTTGCTCGGCCGCGCGCCAGAGCCATTGATCGGCCAGCCGCTGCACGAACTGATTGGTCTGGAGCACTGCGCGCAGGTGCTTGAGGCACTGCAGCGCGATGCGCAGGCCGATGCGCCACCGTTGTACTTTCACCTGAATGGCACCGCCTTCGAGGGTTTGCTGCACCGTCATCAAGGCGTGCTGATTCTGGAACTGGAAATCCACGTCGAGAACTTCCAGCCGCGCAACGTCGCCGGGGTCAAGACTCATCTGGGGCGCATGCTGCAACGTCTGCAAGCGGCTACGTCGCTGCAGGCGCTGTATGACATCAGCGTCAAGGAAATCCAGGCGATGACCGGTTACGACCGGGTGCTGATCTATCGGTTCGAAGAGGAGGGCCACGGCCAGGTCATTGCCGAAGCCTCCGATCCATCGATGGAGGTGTTCAACGGCCTGTTCTTCCCGGCCTCGGACATTCCCGAACAGGCCCGCGAGCTGTATCGCACCAATTGGCTGCGGATCATCCCCAATGCCGATTACCAGCCGGTGCCGCTGGTGCCGAAGTTGCGCCCGGACACCCAGCAGCCGCTGGACCTGAGTTTCGCCACGCTGCGCAGTGTCTCGCCGATTCATTGCCAGTACATGAAGAATATGGGCGTGTTGTCGTCGATGAGCATTTCCCTGCTCAAGGGCGACAAACTCTGGGGTCTGATCAGTTGTGGCAATCGCGAACCCTTGCATGTGCCTCATGAATTGCGCATGGCCTGCCAGACCATCGGCCAGGTGCTGTCGCTGCAGATCAGCGCGATGGAAGCGCTGGAACTGAGCCGCCAGCGCGACGAAAAGCTCGAAGCGCTGGCGCAGCTCAATCAGGCGATGATCGACTCGTCGCAGAACGTTTTCGATGGTCTGGCTCAACAGCCCGAGACGCTGATGGCGCTGACCGGCGCCGGCGGCATCGCGATCATTGAAGACAAGCAGTTGCACCGTTACGGCAACTGCCCGGAACCGGAAGACATCCGCGCACTGCACAAATGGCTGCAGGAACGCGGCGAGCCGGTGTTCGCCAGCCATCATCTGTCCAGCGTCTACCCACCTGCTGCGCAGTATCAGCAGGTGGCCAGCGGGGTGCTGGCGCTGAGCCTGCCCAAACCGGTAGAGAACGGCGTGCTGTGGTTCCGCCCGGAGGCCAAGGAAAACATCAGTTGGAGCGGGGACCCGCGCAAACCGCTGGACCTGGAAAACTCCGATGCGGGCCTGCGCTTGCGTCCGCGCACCTCGTTCGAAATCTGGAAAGTCGAGATGGCCGGCATTTCAGTGAAGTGGAGCCACGGCGACCTGTTCGCCGCCAACGATCTGCGCCGCTCTGCGCTGGAAAACGACTTGGCACGGCAGGTGCGCCGCGAGCAGGAAGCGGTGCGCGCGCGTGAGGAGCTGGTGGCGGTGGTCTCACACGACCTGCGCAATCCGATGACGGTGATTTCGATGCTCTGCGGGATGATGCAGAAAGCCTTCAGCTCTGACGGCGCACACACGTCGCGGCGTATATCCACGGCCATCGACACCATGCAACAGGCTACCGCGCGGATGAATACGCTGCTGGAAGATTTGCTCGACACGTCGAAAATCGATGCCGGGCGCTACACCATTACCCCGCAGCCGCTGGAAGTCGGGCATATCTTCGAGGAGGCGCAGTCGCTGCTGACGCCGCTGGCGCAGGACAAGGACATCAGCATTTCCTTTGAGGCTGATCCGGATCTGCGGATTCATGCGGACCCTGAGCGGTTGTTTCAGGTGTTGTCGAATCTGGTCGGCAATGCGATCAAGTTCACTCCGCGGCTGGGGACTGTGGGGGTGCATGCGACGACGGTGGGCGACGAGATTGTGTTTACCGTGCGTGATAGCGGTGAGGGGATTCCGAAGGAGCATTTGCCGCATGTGTTTGATCGGTACTGGACGGTGAAAGAGGGTAATCCGACGGGTACGGGGCTGGGGTTGTATATCACTCAGGGGATCGTTGAGGCCCATGGCGGGCGGATCGTTGCGGAGAGTGAGCCGGGGCGGGGGAGTGAGTTTCGGTTTACGGTGCCGCGGGTGGCTTGATCTTTGGGGTTTGGGGTTTGGGGTTTGGGTACATATCCGTTGCTGCGGTAACGGCGGCTTAGGGTTCCGCCCTTACGGCGGGTCACCTTTTTCAAACGCCAAAAAGGTAACCCAAAACGCTTGCTCCTACGTTCGGCCCTCGCAGGCTCGGGTCCCTTCGCTCCGGGATCGATCCGGGCGCAGCGGCTACGGTTTGCTGCGCTGCACCTCCTTCCGCTGTGTCTGGCTGCGCCAGACGGTCGCTGCGCTCCCACGCCCGGATCAATCCCTGCGCTCAGCCTTCCGACGTCGCCGGTGACGCAAGATCAAGAGCACGCGAGCTAACGCTCATTGTTGAGTGGTTAGAAGCGGGGGGTTGGCTTTGGATTGGTGGTGTGGCTGCCCCTCACCCCAGCCCTCTCCCCCTGGAGAGGGAGCCGATCTTTGGGCTTTTCAAATTGTGTGTACGACTCGGTATTGCCTGTTGGCGTACGTCTTTCAATCACCGCGATCAGTCCCCTCTCCCTCCGGGAGAGGGCTAGGGTGAGGGGCTTTTGATCTTCAGCGTCGCCATCAAAGTCAAAAGCAGGCGAGATGACACTCGGCCCGATGGCCGCGCTCGGCCTCTGTGGGAGCTTGCCTGCAAGCGATGACGGACTGACAGCCAATCCATCTCTGCCTCATTCACGCAAATCGAAAATGTGGGAGCGAGCCTGCTCGCGAAGGCGTTTTCACAGCAATACATTTATTGCCTGACCCACCGCTTTCGCGAGCAGGCTCGCTCCCACAATGTTCGTGCCCGGCGCGGGCTGTAGCGAATACCTGATGACAGATTTGCAGCCAAAAAGGTTATTTTCTTCAATACCCGCACAAAGGCGCTGACTAAGGTGAGCACCTTGTTCCTCGTTTTGAAGCAGGTGTGCGATGAGTCTGATTGTTTCGATGGCGGCGTTTGCGCTGGCCGCTTCCATCACGCCGGGGCCGGTGAATATCGTGGCGTTGAGTTCGGGGGCGCAGTATGGGTTTCGTGCCAGTCAGCGGCATGTCGCCGGGGCGACGTTGGGGTTTGTGTTGTTGCTGGTGTTGATGGGCCTGGGTTTGCATGAGGTGTTGCAGCGCTGGCCGTTCATGACCCGTGTGGTGCAATGGGCCGGTGTTGCGTTTTTGCTGTTCATGGCCTGGAAACTGGCCAGCGATGACGGTCAGCTCAATACCACCGATTCAGGGCGGGCGCCGTCGATGCTCTACGGCGCGGTCATGCAATGGCTCAACCCCAAAGCCTGGCTGGCGTGTGTGGCGGGCATGGGGGCGTTTGTTGCCGATGGCGAGGCGCGGTTGGTCTGGCAGTTTGCGGCGGTGTATCTGGTGGTCTGTTATCTGTCGGTCGGCTGCTGGGCGTATGCGGGGACGTTTTTGCGCGGGTATCTGAACAATGCCAAGGGGATGCGCTGGTTCAATCGGGTGATGGCCGGGTTGTTGGCGTTAAGCGCAATCTACCTGCTGCTACCGTAACCCATGTAGGAGTGAGCCTGCTCGCGATAGCGGTTACTCAGACAATAAATACGTCGACTGAATAACCGCCATCGCGAGCAGGCTCGCTCCTACAGGGATTGTGGTCAATCTCAGATAAACGGCAACTCAAACGCCGCCCCTTCAATGTGATACACCGTCGGCTCTTCGGAAAAATATTCCTCCAGCCCCAGCATGAACAATCGATGATCCTCACTGGCTTCAAAGCCCGGTGTGTGATCCTCGAGCGATTGCCAGCGCACGATCAAATTGAAACGCTCTGGCGTTTCGATCCCTTGCGCGAGCATGTGCCCGCCGTAACCCTTGGCGCGGCGGAGCAGCGGGGCGACCTCGGCGAAGGCCTGTCTGAATTGTTCAACGTTTTGCTTATGGACCGGTAACACAGCGATCTCGTAAACCATGACGTTCCCCTTAGAGTGAGTGCTGTGGGGTGGAGGGCGCATCGGCGAGTGCGGATGGCTCGACGGCAATCGCGATCTTGCCCAGCAGCCCGTTGTTGCGGCTTTCCAGCCGGGCGTGGGCGAGTCCCAGGTCAGCCAGCGAATAGACCGCGCCGACATGCGGGCGCAATTGACCGCGTTCGACCAGTGCGCTCAATTCATCGAGCTTGCCGCGGTTCTGGCGGGTGAACACGAAGTGGAAACTGGCATTTTTGCCCCAGGCCTGGATCACGTTCTGCGGCTGGGCGATATCGACGATGGTCACCACCCGGCCCAGTTGGGCGAGTGCGTCGGGGCTGCGTGCCAGGGTGTCGCCGCCGATGGTGTCGAACACCACATCGACGCCATGCCCGCCGGTTTCGCGCAGGATGGCGTCGATGTAGTCCTCCTTCTCATAATCGATCAGCACATCGGCCCCCATACGCCGCGCGAACTCGAAGTTGGCTTCGCGCACGGTGGTGAAAACCTTCGCGCCCATGGCTTTGGCCAGTTGGATCGCAACGTGCCCGACACCACCCGCGCCGCCATGAATCAGCACGCTTTCACCGACCCTGAGCGCCGCCCGTACTACCAGCGCTTCCCACGCCGTGCCGCCGACCAGGCTGAGGCTGGCCGCTTCGAGGTGGCTCAGCGCTTTCGGCTTCCTGGCCACGATAGTTTGTGCGGCAACGTGGTACTCGGCGTAACTGCCAGGCCCGGCAAAGATCTGCGGGGTGTACCAGACCTCGTCGCCCGGCGCGAAAGCCGTGACGCCCGGCCCGACTGCTTCGACCACGCCGGAGACGTCGTGACCGCTGATGGCCGGAAGCGGCACAAGGGCGGGGTAATCGCCGCGCCGAACCTGATAATCCAGAGGGTTGATGGAGGTGGCGTGGACTCGCACCAATACTTCGCCAGCGCTGGGAACAGGCTTGGGAACGTCGCGCAGTTCGAACGATTCCGGGCCGCCAAATGATTCAAGCATCATCGCTTTCATTGCATTTCCTCGTTTCGGTATAAAGGGATATCGGGAATTATCGATATCCTGGGGCAAAAAATTACAGCTCGCTGCCGATGATCTCGGCCAGCTCACGGATCGCCGCTTCATTGCGCTTGTAGTACGTCCATTGGCCGATGCGTCTGACTTCGACCAGACCTGCCCGTTGCAGCGTCGCCAGATAATCGGACACCGTCGACTGCGACAGCCCGACGCCTTCCTGAATACTGCTGACGCAAACACCCACCGTATGCACGTCGCCTTCATCCTGAGGAGGAAAGCTGTTGGCCGGGTCCTTCAGGCCTTTGAGAATCTCGAGGCGAGTACGGTTGGAGAGTGCTTTGAAGATGTCGAGTAGGTCCATGTCGCGAAGATATCGGATTTTACCGATATGTCAACGGCTGATTTCAATGAGCGTCAACCGCGATACTGCCCCGGCGTGGCTGCCAGATGCTGTTTGAAGGCGCGTTGAAAATGCGCCTGATCAGCAAACCCGGCCGCCAGCGCGACGTCCGCGATCAACTGGCCGCGGCGCAGGCGCTCGCGGGCGAACTGGATGCGCTGGTTGATCAAGAACGCATGGGGCGTCATGCCGTAATGTTGTTTGAACGCGCGGATCAGGTACGACGGCGATAGCTGCGCCGCCATGCAAATGTCGTCGAGGCTCAGCGCATCGGTGCAATGCTCGCGAATGAAACCAGCGGCGCGTTCGAGCTTGTCGTTCGCCTCGCGCAACGGCGCGCTGGCGGGGTTCAGACGCAGGTGCAGATCGCTGAAAAACTCCACCGCTGCGCTGTGTTTGCGCAGCAGGTCGTGTTGATCGTCGACGAGGATTTCGTACAGCGCGTGCAAATCGTGAAACAGCGTCGCGTCATCGAGATGGGTCACCGCAAAGCGGCAAAAACCCTGCGCACCGAACCCCAACTGTTGCTGCAAATCTCTCAGCCAAGGCGTTTCGACGTACAGCATTACATACGACCACGGTTGATCATCGATCGGATTGCACGCGTGCACGTCGCCGGGATTCATCAGCACCACCGTGCCTGCGGCCACCTCGAACGCTGATTGCTCGTGCACGTAGGTGCTGCGCCCAACGGTGATCGCGCCGATGGAAAAGTGCGCGTGGGAGTGCCGCGCATAACACACCTCACGGCCATCTGCGATGGCCCGCGCCTCGATGAAGGGCAGGGCATCGTCGCGCCAGAAGCGCGGGGCTTTTTCGGGGTTTTTGGCGGCAGCGTGTTTCATGGTGAGTATCCCGGCAGGCCAGTGCGTCAGTGTAGGGGCTGGGGACGCCAAAGGCTCGTCCAAGTTCGACAGGACTGGTTTTTTCTAGCCCAACGGCACCTGCAAATCGGTAAAGGGTGCGCTCATCAAAACGGTTGAACTCCGCGTCAGACTCTTCCGTCACTTCCTATGAGGGGACTCAGGGCAATGTTGTCAGGTCGCCCCACTTAACGTTTTCACTCAGAAGGCGAGGGACCACATGAACACTTCAGATAACAGGGCAGGAACCACTGCAGACGAACCTTCAAAGGACCGGGCCGGGCAGGCCTTTGAGCGGTTGAAAGACGACGTCAGCGAAACGCTCGGCGGTGCGCGCCAGCAAGCCGATGCGCAGTTCGGCCAGTATCGTGACACGGCTGCTGAGCAGATCGAAGCGCTGGCGCAAGGCGCGAAAAGCTTCGTCTCGGAGCTGGAGGACAAGGACACGCTGGGCATGTCCGATTACCTCTCCGACATGGCCGAGTCGATGGGCGGGCTGGCAAAGAATCTGCGTGGCAAGAGCGCCGAACAGCTGTTGCATGATGCCGCCGAATTGGCGCGCAGCAACCCGGCGTTGTTCATTGCCGGCAGCGTGGCAATCGGTTTTGGCCTGTCGCGGTTCCTCAAAGCGGGGACGTCGGCGGCAGCCGAAGTCACTGCCGATCATGAGCCTGCCTCTGGACACTCAACGCCACCCGCCGGCGGTTTTGGCGCGCAGCGGCCCTATGAAACTTCCACTGCAACCCGCTCTGATTCCAGTCCAGGCCTGGCGACCGGCATCACCCCGACGTCGGCCGATGAGCACGATCACCCGACTGATTTTGCCGGAACCTCGATACCCACCTCGCCAACCAAAGGAGACCTGTCATGAACCGAGACGATGCAGATCTGCAAGGCGCCCGACCCGCAGCAAACCATGACGATGCTTCGGTGACTGGCCTGCTGCGGCAGTTATCGCGCGAAGTGCCGGCGCTGTTCACCAAGGAACTGGCGCTGGCCAAGGCCGAGTTTCAGTCAAGCCTCAATACGCTCAAGGCCGGGATTGCGGCAGTGGCCGGCGGGGCGATTGTGTTGCTGGCGGGGCTGATCATTTTGCTGATGTCGGCGGTGTACGGCTTGAGCATGTTCATGGCGCCATGGCTGGCGGCGCTGATCGTCGGCGTGGTGGTGATGATCATCGGTTTTGTCATGTTGCAGTCGGGCAAAAAGCAGTTCGAACCGTCCCACTTCAAACCTGACCGGACGCTGGACGCCTTGAGCAAAGACCAGGAAGCGCTGCGGAGGAAAGCCTCATGAAGACCGAATTGGATATCGAATCGCAAAAAAGCCCTGAGCAGATCGAGCGCGAAATCGACGCGCAACGCGCCAGCATCGGCAATATCGTCGACCAGCTGGAAAGCAAGTTCACCCCCGGGCAGATGATCGATCAGGCGTGGGGCATGCTGCAGAACAACGGTTCGCAGTTCGTCGCCAACCTGGGCACCAGCGTGCGCAACAACCCGGTGCCGGCGGTGCTGACCTCGGTCGGCCTGCTCTGGTTGATGATGGGCCAGAACCGCCCGCCAGTACCGCAGCCAACCTATCGCAGCGGCCCCGATCAGGACCGGGCCGGGGAGTGGGCCGATGGCTTGGCCGATAGCCTCGGCAATGCGCGCGAGCATATGCATCAGACCAGCGATTCGTTGAAGCACGGCTATCAATCGCTCAAGGACAAGGCCGCGCACATGGGCGAAAACGTCGGTGCAGCCAAGGAGAATTTGCGCCACTCCATGCACGATGCGAGCGACCGATTGAGCCAGAGCGGCCAGGCCATGGGGCAGCAATTCAGTCAGTTGCTCAAGGAGCAACCGCTGATGGTTGCGGCCGCGGGTATCGCCCTCGGTGCCATGCTCGGTGCGGCACTGCCTAAGACCGCTACCGAGCAGCGGTATCTGGGCAGAACCAGCGCGGGCATGGTCGACAAGGTGAAAAAACAGGCGCGCGAGGGCTACGAGACTGTCCGCGATACGGTGACGAAGACGACTGAGCAGGCGGCGGGGCAGGGGGCTCAGCCTGCGCAAGCGACGACGTCTGATGAATCGGCGGACCTGTCCAAGGGATTGGGGACGTCTTGATGATGGTGGGTGAGGGAGGTCTTGAAATGGCCTCCTTTTCTTATTTCCGATTATCGACGTGTGGACGGAAATTCTGCGATCGAACGATTGGGGTGTGTCAGTTTCCCCTCACCCCAGCCCTCTCCCAAAGGGAGAGGGAGCCGACCGAGGTGTGTTGCGGGATGCATCGACCTGAGCGAGCGAGGCGATTGTGAGTTCGACAGCGTAAAAAAATCGAGTCGATTGTGAATTCGACAGCGTAAAAAAATCGAGCCTATTGTGGATTCAACGACATGCAACAGATCGAGCCGATTCCGGATTCCCAGCCGCACGTTCAGGTCGGCCTATTTCCTCAATATCCCCCAATCAGTCCCCTCTCCCTCTGGGAGAGGGCTAGGGTGAGGGCTGTCACTGAAGAAACCGTTCATCACGACTCAAAAAGGACCCCACCATGCAAACCCTGACCGGCAGCTGCCTCTGCGGCAATGTCCGCCTCGAAGCCTCAGGCCAACCCTACCGCGTCGGCCTCTGCCACTGCCTCGACTGCCGCAAAGTCCACGGCGCCTTGTTCCACGCCTCAGCCATTTTCCCCGCCAGCGCCGTCTCGATAAGCGGCGAAACCCGCGACTACGCCGGCCGACATTTCTGCCCGCGCTGCGGATCCTCAGTGTTCAACCGCAGCGACGACGAAATCGAAGTCAACCTCGGCGCCCTCGATAATACCGATCAACTGCAACCGACCTATGAAAGCTGGACCCTGCGCCGCGAGTCATGGCTGCCGGCGTTCCCGCTGGCGCACCATTACCCGCGTGATCGCGAGGGCGCTGGCCGCTCGGAAGATTAGCCAGAGCCCAGCCTCGCTGCAGATCTATCAACCGCGAATAAACGCCAGCAGATCGGCATTGATCGTCTCGGCCTCGGTCGTCGGCATGCCGTGCGGGAACCCTGGATACGACTTCAGCGTGCCATTGGGCAACAACTTCGCCGACAGCGGCCCCGAATTGGCATACGGCACGATCTGATCGTCCTCGCCATGCATCACCAGCACCGGCACGCTGACTTTTTTCAGGTCTTCGGTGAAGTCGGTCTGCGAAAACGCGACGATGCCGTCGTAATGCGCTTTGGCTGAGCCCATCATGCCTTGGCGCCACCAGTTGGCGATCACGCCTTCCGACGCCTCGGCGCCCGGGCGGTTGTATCCATAGAAAGGCCCGCTCGGCACATCCCGGTAAAACTGCGCGCGGTTGGCCGCCACCTGCGCCTGAAAGCCATCGAACACTGACTTCGGCAAGCCGCCGGGATTACTTGCGGTCTGCACCATCAGCGGTGGCACCGCGGCGATCAACACCGCTTTGGCGACGTTGTCCTGGCCGTGACGGGCAATGTAGTGGATCACCTCGCCGCCGCCAGTGGAGTGGCCGACATGCACGACATTCTTCGTGCCCAGATGCTTGACCACCGCCAGCGCATCGTCGGCGTAGTGGTCCATGTCGTGACCGTCCCAGACCTGAGCAGAGCGCCCGTGCCCGCGCCGATCGTGGGCAACCACGCGAAAGCCCTGGCCGAGGAAGAACAGCATCTGTGCGTCCCAATCGTCGGAAGTGAGCGGCCAGCCGTGGTGGAAATGGATCACCGGCGCGTCGCGCGGGCCCCAGTCCTTATAGAAGATTTCAACGCCGTCTGTGGTGGTGACAAATCCCATGTTCGCGACTCCTGACCGATGTGGAGAGTGACCTGCGCAATACGCGCGGACCGATTTGGCTGATACACGTGATGTGCAAGCAAAGTGCGAGCCGTTATCAACTGTAGGAGCAATGTTGATGTGTGCATGACCGGTGGTCGCAACGTCTCGCTTGAACGTGCAAGTCAGGCTTCGCTGAAAGGGATAAACCGAGGCGCGGCGGTGCCTGCGGTATTTATGTCGAACAGTTCAAACTGTGAGCCGATCCCGGTGGGCCGGGTCCGGTGGCGGGAATATGATGTGAGCCCTTCTTAAATCAGGGCTACGCTGAAGAGCATTACAGCCTGTGGAGTGTGTGATGCTGGTGCCTGGAAAACCCGCGAATGAAGCGGCGCGAATGCAAACGCTGCAAGGTCTGAATCTGCTCGACTCGGCCCCCGAAGAACGCTTCGATCGTTTGACGCGGCTGGCCAAGCGCCTGTTCAACGTGCCGATTGCGCTGGTCACGCTGGTTGATAAGGATCGCCAGTGGTTCAAATCCTGTGTCGGCCTCGACGCCACCGAAACCCCGCGAGACGTGTCGTTCTGTGGGCACGCGATCTTGCAGAACGAGCTGCTGCTGGTGCCGGACGCTCGCGAAGACCTGCGCTTTCATGACAATCCGTTGGTGACCGGGGCGCCGAACATTCGCTTCTACGCCGGTTATCCGCTCACCGTTCCCCACGGCAATAAAATGGGCACGCTGTGCCTGATCGATACCAAGCCCCGTGAACTCGACGATGAAGAGCGCGCATTGTTACGCGATCTGGCGGAAATGGCCGAACAGGAGCTGACCGCAGTGCAGATGGCGAGCATGGACGAATTGACCTTGCTGTCCAACCGACGCGGCTTCAAGCAACTGGCTCAGCATGCACTTGATGCCTGCTCGCGGCTGAACCGCCCGGCGACCCTGTTGTTCTTCGATCTCAACGACTTCAAGCAGATCAACGACCTCTACGGCCATGCCGAGGGCGACGGTGCGCTGAAGACCTTTGCCGATGTGCTGCGCATAGCCTTTCGCGAAAGCGACGTGGTCGGGCGTCTGGGCGGAGATGAATTTGTCGCGCTGCTGACCGGCTCCAGCCACGTCGAGACCACGGCAATCATGGCGCGCATGAAGGAAATCCTCGAAGAACGCAACGCCACGCTGCACCGCGGCTACGCCATTCGGTTCAGCGTCGGCCAGATCGAATACGACCCCAAGCGTCACGACAGCGTCGACCGCCTGCTCGCCGACGCGGACGGCGCGATGTACGCGCACAAGCAGGCCTTGAAGCGCTGCTGATCCAGGCCCGATCGCCAGCAGGCTGGCTCTCACCGTGGTGATCTGGTGTACCCAACAGCCATTCCCACCGCTAAACCCTGTGGGAGCGAGCCTGCTCGCGATGGCGCCCGTCCAGTCACAGCTTCATTGACTGACCCAATGCGTCCTCGAACCAACGGGCTTCAAGTTTTCGGCGGGCTCAACGTCGCGTAAAACTTCAACCATTTCTCCTGGTTGGTGTGTATCTCTTCGAGCGCAGGCGCGATCAGCGCTTCTTGCAACGCTTGGCTTTCATACGCCTCAAACAGGTGCCGTACGGCCGTACAGGCGATGGCGTTGACCTTGTTGGAGGCAAACGTGTCGGGGATGTCGCTGTGCGTCTGTGCCGCCAGCGGCGCGCCCTCGATGTCGAGGCGGGTGATCAACGCATCGCAGATGGCGTTGCCGATGGGCAGGGTCCCGTGTCGATACGCCTGAGCGTCGAAGGGCAGCGATTTTGCCTTGGTATTGGCGGAAGACGGCGTCAGCAGCGCAAGATCAATATCCCGGCGCAACGTGACAGCGGATCGGCGGGTAAAGATTTCGTACACCCTCGGCGTCGAGCCGCGCAGCAGGGCAATGATGGCAAACCGCGCAGTCTCTGCGTTTGGCTTCGAGGTACTGGTTGAGCTTGCCGACGCTGCCAGTTGCAGGGCAAACAACTCCAGGGTGTTGTCTTCGAGATCCTTGCGTTGCGCCAATGGCAACCGGCAAAAAGCATCCTTGATGAGCGCGATCTGGGCATCCTTCATCTGTCGCAAGCGTGCGCTCAGTGCTGCACGAAACAAACTCGACACCTTGCCGAGCCGGGCCAACGACGCTTTGATCGACGGCAGTTGCAATTGCGCATTGTTCGATTGCCAGCCCCGCAAGTCGCTGGACAACTTACCGGCCACATGCAGGTCGCTCAGCGAGAACTGTTTATCACCCGACCCCGGGTTGAACAGCGCTTGCTCCTCCAGGTGCGGATTATCGATAAGTACCTTGCGCAGATCGGCCAGCGCGACGGTCGCCGGTGTGGGAAATTTCCCCAGAAAAGCCCGCTGGGTAAAACTGCGCATCCTTCGATAGTGGTCGCGGAAAATACTCTCGGCACGCTTCAGAGTGGCGGCATGGTTGCCAGGATTTTCCAGGTCTCGCTGGACCACGCCCCTGGCGACGGCCCAATCGAGGACGACCGCAGTACACACGTCACTGCGCAGGAAACGGTAAAAATCCGATGGAGCCGGGCCATCAGTCAGACTGACCAGTTGCGCATAACTCATCAGGCGCGCCACGCCGGGCCTGCGATCTTCGATATACAGCACCACCTGTTTGAGCCGAACCCAGCGCACGCAACTCATGTACTGAAATGAAGCGGGGATATCGCGAACCAAAAAATCAGGGGCGATGCCCGACAGCAAAAGATGAGTCGCCAGTGATTTGTTTTTTATCAGCGCGAGCCCGAACTGGCGGTCGATGAAACGCCGGACCTCGCCATACCGTTCACCCCAGTAAAAACTGTCATTCACCGCTTGGTCGATGATCTGCTCAGATTGTTCGCCCGCTTTAGGGTCGAGGCTCAGTATCAGCGCTGCGAGCAACAAACGATCGCGATTGGTGGCCAGCAGCTCCTTGGGCTGGGCGGGGCGCGCGATTTTCCTCAATAACTGGTTGCCCAAAGCCTGGGCCCGTGGGGTGATGAGAATGCGGCCGATCAGGTAATCGGCCTTCGCGTTGAGGCTGGCCAGCGGCAGATCGGTATCGACCCCTTCACTCAGGTAGTCAATCAGTGGCGCTGCATCCCTGGGCAGAAAGGCCTGGGTGGTGTCGATGACCTGCTGGCGTTGTTCAGCGCTAAAGCGCTCGGTCTGTTTACCGGGCTGGCCGAGCAGATACCAATGGTTCATGTGGCCGGGGCGCATGTGCAGGTTGATCGGGTCCCAGTTCACAAAACCAAGGGCTTGCGCGACGGTCTTCGGCAGCGGCAGGTTATAAAAACGCAGCATTTGCCCAAGCGTGACCTTGCCGCTGGCGCGAAAGGCACCGCCCGCTTCGCGAGCCTTGGTCTTGAGGCGGTCGCGATAAACTGTCAGATCGGCGTGTCTTTCCACCTCCGCGGTCAGGGTTATCCAGCCCTGATCGCTGGCTGTACCGACGTGACCGGTTGCACTGAGCAACAACGGGCTGTCAGTGGGCAGACGGTGTTTTTTTAAAATGGCCTGAAAGGCCGGACGGGCGCCGAATGTGCGCAATTCTCGCTGACCCCACGCCATCCACTCTGCCAGCGCCGAATCCGGATGAGGCTCGCTGAATTCCTCAAGGTCGATTTTTGCCAGGGGGGACTTGTTCCAGCTCAGCGCTTGCAGTCGGCGCAGGATATACCGGCCATCTTCGACATCGGCAAAACCATGTCGATAGCTGAGAATGGGGCTGCCCGTCTGCACGTATTCGCTGACATAAGGCAGGGCCGGCCAGCGGTGGTCGCGCAAGCGTTGTATTAACGCTTTGGCGTGTTCGGCATCCTCCGGGATCGGCAAGGCGTAGCGTTCAAGCAACGGGCCAAGCTTGAAACGCGGACCGCCCCGACTGGCCGAAACCGATGAGGAGGTCAGTGACACCGGAGTGTCCTCCATGCCGCGTTGTTCGAACGGTTCGCGGGTCTTCAAGACTGTTTCGAGCGTGTCGGCGATGGCCTGGAAGTCCTCCAGTTGAGCATCGCGCTCCTTGACCACGGCCGAGGTGGTGTGGCCGTTTTCATCAATCGCAGCGAGGCCGCCGGTTTTCAGTTCTGCCACGATCACTTTCGCCTGGGCCAGGTTTTGCGGCTCGGGATAGCCGTAGAAAGCCAGCACAATCTGACGTGGAAAGCGGTACAGCGGATTGGCCGATTTACCGCCGATATACGGCAGGCCCATTTCGCCGGGATCAATGCGCTGGGCAATCCACAGCAGAACCGGTGCGACTTGCCACCAGCCGGAATCATCGTCCAGAGCGAAGGTGCGTACGCTTGCGGTGCCATTCGTTTGGGTTCGCGCTTGCAGGGTTGCGCCCTTGATGCGCAAGGTATCCAGGTCGATGTGAAAGCGACTGGCCCAGTCGAGAAATTCCGGGCGCTCCAGGGCGGCCCAATAAAGCTCCATCCATTCGCGCAGCAGGCAACCGCGCGGAACCTCGAGCGTACGTTCAGGCTCGTGGGGTTTGGCAACCGGGACGGCGGTCAACTCATCGATCAGGTTCTCGATAACGGTTTGTTGCGGTGACGCGGCTTGCACTGTGTCGTTCATTTGCGCTCTCCATGGCGGCTGACAGGCATCAAGCGCCGATTGTCGAGCGATGGGGAGCGGGGTGGGTGGTACATGTGTATGGGTGGGACTTTCGCCAAGGCACAAAAAAACCCGTCATTCGACGGGTTTTTTCTGGCCAGCGAAGATTACTCTTCGATGTTGCCCATGGCGGTGGTGTTGAAGCCGCCGTCGACGTACATGATTTCACCGCTGATGCCCGACGCCAGGTCGGAGCACAGGAAGGCGCCGGCGTTGCCGACTTCTTCGATGGTGACGTTGCGGCGCAGTGGGGTTTGCGCTTCGTTGGCGGCCAGCATCTTGCGGAAGTTCTTGATGCCCGACGCTGCCAGGGTGCGGATCGGGCCGGCCGATACGCAGTTGACGCGGGTGCCGTCCGGGCCCAGGGAGCCGGCCAGGTAACGTACGCCAGCTTCCAGCGAAGCCTTGGCCATGCCCATGACGTTGTAGTTCGGCATGGTGCGCTCGGCGCCCAGGTATGACAGGGTCAGCAGGCTGCCGTTGCGGCCTTTCATCATTTCGCGGCCGGCTTTGGCCAGGGCCACGAAGCTGTAGGCGCTGATGTCGTGAGCGATGCGGAAACCTTCACGGGTGGTGGCTTCGGTGAAGTCGCCGTCCAGTTGGTCGCCCGGGGCGAAGCCGACGGAGTGAACGATGCAGTCCAGGCCGTCCCACTTCTTGCTCAGTTGTTCGAAGACCTTGGCGATTTCTTCATCGCTGGCCACGTCGCACGGGAAGCACAGCTCAGGGCTCGAACCCCAGCCTTGTGCGAACTCTTCGACGCGACCCTTGAGTTTGTCGTTCTGATAAGTGAAGGCAAGCTCAGCGCCCTCGCGATGCATGGCGGCAGCGATGCCGGATGCGATGGACAGCTTGCTGGCGACACCGACGATCAGTACGCGCTTACCGGCGAGAAAACCCATGTGTTGCTCCTCTTTCAGGTTATTGCGCAGTGGCTGGTGCCAGAAAAGCGGCTTCCAGCAACTGCTGTGTATACGGATGTTGGGGGGCGGCAAAGATACTTTGCGCGTCTCCCTGTTCGACCACTTGGCCATGCTTGACCACCATCAGCTGGTGGCTCAGCGCTTTGACGACAGCCAGGTCATGGCTGATGAACAAATACGTCAGGTTGTACTTGGCTTGCAGTGAACGCAACAGCTCCACCACTTGCCGCTGCACCGTCCGGTCGAGCGCCGAAGTCGGCTCGTCCAGCAGGATCAGCGCCGGTTTCAGCACCAAAGCCCGGGCAATGGCGATTCGCTGCCGTTGCCCACCGGAAAATTCGTGGGGGTAGCGGTGCCGGGTTTCCGGATCCAGACCTACCTCCTTCAATGCCGCGATGATCGCCGCTTCCTGCTCGGCCGCGGTGCCCATCTTGTGAATCCGCAGGCCTTCGCCGACGATGTCATTGACGCACATGCGCGGGCTCAGGCTGCCGAACGGGTCCTGAAACACCACCTGCATCTCCCGCCGCAACGGGCGAACCTCGTTCTGCGTCAGGCAGTCTAGCTGCTTGCCTTCAAAACGGATGCCGCCCTGGCTGCCGATCAGGCGCAAAATCGCCAGACCCAGGGTGGATTTACCGGAACCGCTTTCCCCCACGATCCCCAGAGTCTGCCCCTGAGGCAGGCTGAAATTGATGCCGTCCACTGCCTTGACGTGATCCACCGTGCGCTTGAGCAGGCCTTTCTTGATCGGGAACCAGACTTTCAGGTCCTCGACTTCGAGCAGCGGCGCGCCGACTTTATTGCTCGCCGGGCCGCCGCTGGGCTCCGCGCCGAGCAATTCCCGAGTGTACGGATGCTGCGGCGAACGGAACAGCTCTGCGCACGATGCCTGTTCGACGATGCAACCGCGCTGCATGACACATACGCGATGCGCAATTCTTCGCACCAGGTTCAAATCGTGACTGATCAGTAACAGTGACATGCCCAACCGCGCCTGAAGTTCCTTGAGCAAATCGAGGATTTTCAGCTGAACGGTCACGTCCAGTGCGGTGGTCGGCTCGTCGGCAATCAGCAGTTCCGGCTCGTTGGCCAGAGCCATGGCGATCATCACGCGCTGGCGCTGACCGCCGGAGAGTTCGTGGGGCAGGGCCTTGAGGCGCTTGTGCGGTTCGGGAATGCCGACCATCTCCAGCAGCTCCAGGGTGCGCTTGGTCGCGACTTTACCGGACAGGCCTTTGTGGATGCCGAGCACTTCGTTGATCTGCTTCTCGATCGAGTGCAGCGGATTGAGCGACGTCATCGGCTCTTGAAAGATCATCGCGATGCGATTGCCACGAATGTGGCGGATGGTCTTTTCACTCAGGCCCAACAGGTTTTGCCCGGCGTAATTGATGCTGCCGGCCGGGTGGCGCGCCATGGGGTAGGGCAGCAAGCGCAGGATCGAGTGGGCGGTCACCGATTTGCCCGAGCCGGATTCGCCGACCAGCGCCAGGGTTTCGCCGCGCTTGATGTCGAAACTCACGCCCTCGACCACGCGATGGATGCGCTCGCCGAAACCGAACTCGACGGCGAGGTCGCGCACTTCGATCAGATTGTCCTGATTCATTTCACTTCCTCGGGTCGAAGGCATCGCGAGCGGACTCGCCGATAAACACCAGCAGGCTCAACATCAGCGCGAGCACTGCAAAGGCACTCATGCCCAGCCACGGCGCCTGCAGGTTGGATTTGCCCTGCGCGACCAGTTCACCCAGCGACGGACTGCCGGCCGGCAAGCCGAAGCCGAGAAAGTCCAGCGCGGTGAGGGTGCCGATGGCGCCGGTGAGGATGAACGGCATGAACGTCATGGTCGAGACCATGGCGTTGGGCAGAATGTGACGGAACATGATTGCGCCGTTCTGCATGCCCAGCGCTCGGGCGGCGCGCACGTATTCAAGGTTGCGCCCGCGCAGAAACTCCGCGCGCACCACGTCGACCAGGCTCATCCACGAAAACAGCAGCATGATCCCCAGCAGCCACCAGAAATTCGGCTGGACAAAACTGGCGAGGATGATCAGCAGGTACAACACCGGCAGCCCGGACCAGATCTCGAGAAAGCGCTGCCCGGCCAGATCGACCCAGCCGCCATAAAATCCCTGAAGGGCACCGGCAATCACGCCGATGATCGAACTCAGCACGGTCAACGTCAGCGCAAACAACACGGAAATGCGGAAGCCGTAAATCACCCGCGCCAGCACATCACGGCCCTGATCATCGGTGCCCAGCAGGTTGTCCGCCGAGGGCGGTGCGGGGGCCGGGACTTTCAGGTCGTAGTTGATGCTCTGGTAGCTGTAGGGAATCGGCGCCCACAACACCCAAGCGTCCCTGGCCTTGAGCAGTTCGCGGATGTACGGGCTCTTGTAGTTGGCTTCCAGCGGGAATTCGCCGCCGAAGGTGGTTTCCGGGTAGCGCTTGATTGCCGGGAAATACCAGTGGTTGTCGTAATGCACCACCAGCGGCTTGTCATTGGCGATCAGCTCGGCACCGAGGCTCAGCCCGAACAGGATCAGAAACAGCCACAGCGACCACCAGCCACGCTTGTTGGCCTTGAACAGTTCGAAGCGGCGGCGGTTGAGAGGGGACAGGTTCATCTCAATGCTCCCGGCTTTCGAAGTCGATGCGCGGATCGACCAAGGTGTAAGTGAGGTCGCCGATCAGTTTCACCACCAGCCCGAGCAGGGTGAAGATGAACAGCGTGCCGAACACCACCGGATAATCGCGGTTGATCGCCGCTTCGAAACTCATCAGGCCGAGGCCGTCGAGAGAGAAGATCACTTCAACCAGCAACGAGCCGGTGAAGAAAATCCCGATGAACGCCGACGGGAAACCGGCAATCACCAGCAGCATCGCGTTGCGGAACACGTGCCCGTACAACACACGATTGCGCGTCAGGCCTTTGGCCTTGGCGGTGACCACGTACTGTTTGTTGATCTCGTCGAGGAAGCTGTTTTTGGTCAACAGGGTCATGGTCGCGAAGTTGCCGATCACCAGGGCCGTGACCGGTAGCGCCAGGTGCCAGAAGTAATCGAGGATCTTGCCGCCCAGGCTTAGCTCATCGAAGTTGTTCGAGGTCAGCCCACGCAGTGGAAACCAGTCCAGATAACTGCCGCCGGCGAACACCACAATCAGCAGGATCGCGAACAGGAACGCCGGGATCGCATAACCGACGATGATTGCCGAACTGGTCCAGACGTCGAAATGGCTGCCGTGCCGCGTGGCTTTGGCGATCCCCAGCGGAATCGACACCAGGTACATGATCAGCGTGCTCCACAGTCCCAGGGAAATCGACACGGGCATCTTTTCCTTGATCAGGTCGATGACCTTGGCGTCGCGGAAGAAGCTGTCGCCGAAATCCAGTTGGGCGTAGTTCTTGACCATGATCCACAGGCGTTCCGGGGCCGACTTGTCGAACCCGTACATGTGCTCGATTTCCTTGATCAACGCCGGGTCCAGGCCCTGCGCGCCGCGATACGACGAGCCGGCCACCGCCACCTCGGCACCGCCGCCGGCAATCCGGCTGGTGGCGCCTTCGAAGCCTTCGAGCTTGGCGATCATCTGTTCCACCGGGCCGCCGGGCGCGGCCTGGATGATCACGAAGTTGATCAGCAGAATGCCGAACAGGGTCGGGATGATCAGCAGCAGTCGCCGAAAGATATACGCCAGCATCTGATTACTCCGTGCCCGCAGGGTCGGCTTGCAGTTGGGTTTCGACTTCTACCGCAGGTTTGGCGTCAGGCTTGACCCACCAGGTATTGATGCCGATGTCGTACTTGGGCGAGGTTTTCGGGTGGCCGATGTGGTTCCAGTACGCCACACGCCAGCTCTTGATGTGCCAGTTCGGCACCACGTAATAGCCCCATTGCAGTACGCGATCAAGGGCGCGCGCATGGGCCACCAGGCTGTTGCGCGAATCGGCGTTGATCAGGCTTTCCACCAGTTGATCGACGATCGGATCCTTCAGGCCCATGCTGTTGCGGCTGCTCGGTTTGTCGGCGGCGGCGCTCATCCAGTATTCGCGCTGTTCGTTACCCGGCGAGTTGGATTGCGGGAAGCTGCCGACCATCATGTCGAAGTCCCGCGAACGCACGCGGTTGATGTACTGCGAGACGTCGACGCGGCGGATCACCAGATCGATGCCGAGATCGCTGAGGTTGCGCTTGAACGGCAGCAGCACGCGTTCGAATTCGGTCTGCGCAAGCAGGAACTCGATCACCACCGGCTTGCCCGTGGCATCGACCATTTTGTCGTCGACAATCTTCCAGCCGGCCTCTTGCAGCAGTTGGTAAGCCTCGCGCTGCTGGCTGCGGATCATGCCGCTGGCGTCGGTCTTGGGGGTTTCATAGGCTTCGCTGAACACTTGCGCCGGCAACTGGCTGCGGAACGGTTCGAGAATCGCCCGTTGCTCGGCGTCGGGCAGGCCGGTGGCGGCCATTTCCGAGTTTTCGAAATAGCTGCGGGTGCGCACGTAGGCGCCGTTGAACAGTTGCTTGTTGGTCCATTCGAAATCGAACAGCAGGCCGAGCGCCTGACGCACCCGCACATCCTGAAACACCGGGCGGCGCAGGTTGAAGACGAAACCCTGCATGCCGGTCGGGTTGCTGTTGGCGATCAGTTCCTTGATCAGACGCCCCTCGGTCACCGCCGGAACATTGTAGGCGTTGGCCCAGTTTTTCGCGGTCATCTCCAGCCAGTAATCGAACTGCCCGGCCTTCAAGGCTTCGAGAGCAACGGTGTTGTCGCGGTAGTAATCGGTAGTCATCGTGTCGAAGTTGTAGAAACCCCGGTTCACCGGCAGGTCCTTGCCCCAGTAATCCTTGACCCGCTCGTAACGCACCGAGCGTCCAGCCTTCACTTCGGTGACCTTGTACGGGCCGCTGCCCAGCGGAATTTCCAGATTGCCCTTGTTGAAGTCGCGCTCGGCCCACCAGTGTTTCGGCAGCACCGGCAACTGGCCGAGGATCAATGGCAGTTCGCGGTTGTTGCTGTGCTTGAACTTGAACAGCACTTTCAGCGGATTTTCGGCGACGACTTCGGCGACGTCGCTGTAATAGCCGCGAAACATCGGCGAGCCTTCCTTGGTCAGGGTGTTGAAGCTGAACACCACATCCTCGGCGCGCACCGGGTGACCATCATGGAAGCGCGCTTCCGGGCGCAGGTAGAAACGCACCCAGCTGTTGTCCGGGGCTTTTTCGATCTTGCCAGCGATCAGGCCGTATTCGGTGAAAGGCTCGTCGAGGCTGTGCCGGGTCAAGGTGTCGTAGATCTGCCCGATGTCATCGGCGGGCACGCCTTTGCTGATGAACGGGTTGAGGCTGTCGAAGCCGCCAAAGCCGGCCTGGCGGAACACGCCGCCCTTGGGTGCGTCGGGGTTTACGTAGTCGAAATGCTTGAAATCGGCCGGGTATTTCGGCGGCTCGTTGTACAGGGTCACGGCGTGTTGCGGGGCGGCGCAGGCCAGCCCGGCGAACAGCAAGCCGCTGGCCTGCACGAGCAGGGCGCGAACAGGGTTCATCGATCTTTCTCCGAAGACTTCAGCCACCACGCGCTCAGGCCCAGGGTGTAGGGCGGCGTGGTGACAAAGGCCAACCGGTTGCGGTAGGCCAGACGGTGATAATTGAGGTACCAGTTGGGAATGCTGTAGTGCTGCCACAGCAGCACGCGGTCGAGCGCCTTGCCGGCGGCGACCTGCTCATCGCGGGTGCGCGCGGCGAGCAATTGTTCAAGCAGGTGATCGACCACTGGATTGGCGATACCTGCGTAATTCTTGCTGCCCTTGACGTTCACCTGGCTGGAGTGGAAGTACTGCCACTGCTCAAGGCCGGGGCTGAGAGTCTGACCCAGCGTCATCGAGATCATGTCGAAATCGAACTGATCGAGGCGCTGTTTGTACTGGGCCCGATCAACAGTGCGCAGGCGTGCGTCGATGCCGATGCTGTTGAGATTGACGATGTACGGCTGGTAAAGACGCTCCAGATTCGGATTGACCAGCAACAGCTCGAAGCGCAGCGGCTGGCCGTCGGCGTTCTGCAGACGCTGGCCGTGGAGTTTCCAGCCAGCCTCGGCGAGTAACGCCAGGGCTTTACGCATGGTTTCGCGCGGAATGCCGCGACCATCGGTGGTTGGCAGGGCGAACGGCTCGGTAAACAGCCTCGCCGGCAACTGATCCTTGTACGGTTTGAGCATCAGCCATTCATGCCCGACCGGCAGGCCGCTGGCGGTGAATTCGCTGTTGGGGTAATAACTGTTGGTGCGCTGGTAGGCGTCGCTGAACAGCGTGCGATTGGTCCACTCGAAGTCGAACATCAGGCCCAGCGCTTCCCGGGTTTTCACATCGGCAAACGTCGCGCGCCGCGTGTTCATGAACAGACCCTGAGTCTGGGTCGGGATCTGGTGCGGGATCTGCGCCTTGATCACCTCGCCCCGGCGTACGGCCGGAAAGTTGTAGCCGTTGACCCAGTTCTTCGCCTGATGCTCGATGTAGATGTCGAATTCACCCGCCTTGAACGCTTCGAACGCCACATCGCTGTCGCGGTAGAACTCGACTTCCATGCGATCAAAGTTGTACTTGCCGC
Organism: Pseudomonas retamae; assembly: GCF_043496865.1. Lineage (NCBI taxonomy): Bacteria > Pseudomonadati > Pseudomonadota > Gammaproteobacteria > Pseudomonadales > Pseudomonadaceae > Pseudomonas > Pseudomonas retamae. The sequence goes on along the minus strand of NZ_JBIEIL010000002.1, from coordinate 145,673 downwards.
GATTGACCGCCAGGTCCTTGCCCCAGTAATCCTTGACCCGCTCGAAAATCAGCTGCCGGCCCGGTGTCACCGAGGTGATGCGGTACGGGCCGCTGCCCAGCGGCGGTTCGAAAGTGGTGGCCTTGAAGTCGCGGTCCTTCCAGTAATGCTGTGGCAGCACCGGTAATTCGCCGAGGCGCAGGATCAACAGCGGATTGCCCGAACGCTTGAGCACGAAACGAATACGTTGCTTGTTCAGAATGTCGACGCGCAGCACCTCTTGCAGGGCCGTGCGATACAGCGGATGGCCTTCCTTCAATAACAGGCGATAGGAGAACGCCACGTCATACGCGGTGATCGGCGCGCCATCGTGAAACCGCGCTTCAGGCCGCAGATTGAACACCACCCAGCTGCGATCTTCGCTGTATTCCACTGATTGTGCGATCAAACCATAACTCGACGCCGGCTCGTCACCGGACGGTGAATACTGCCCGGTACCGACCATCAACGGCTCGTTCAGCTCATTGATGCCGTACTGGAGGAAATTCGCGGTGGTGACCGGGCTGGTGCCCTTGAAGGTGTACGGATTGACCGTATCGAACGTGCCGAACGCCATCACCCGCAACGTACCGCCCTTGGGCGCTTGCGGGTTGACCCAATCGAAATGGGTAAATCTGACCGGGTACTTGAGCGTGCCGAACTGCGCATAACCGTGACTTTCGGTAATCGTCGCGCTTGCGGTTGAGCTCAAGGCCAGGCAGATCAGGAGCAGGGAGAGGGCACGCTTCAAGTCAGATCCGATCCAGCGGCTTGGGCTTTGTGGGCCGTACAGTAACAGCTTGTCTGGACAGGAAAAAGATCATGGGTTAATGCGTGGTTAATCGTCGGAGCGAAGAGCGCTCACTTAGGCCTTTGGAGTGGCAGGGCGCCGGAAAATCAAAAGCCCCTCACCCTAACCCTCTCCCGGAGGGAGAGGGGACTGATCGAGTTGTTTGGGAGAGCTGCGCTGAGTTGCGATACCGAGTCGAACTCCAGTTTCGAAAAGCATGGAGATGTGCTCCCTTTCCCCTCGCCCCCCTGGGGGAGAGGGCTGGGGTGAGGGGGATGGATCTCACAGGCGCTACAAAAAATCCGATGCAAAAAAAAGCCCCCGAAAAATTGGGGGCTCTTGCAATCAATGCGGCTGATAAACCGTGAGCATCTGCCCCGGTTTCAACGCCTTGCCGGCGCCCGGATTCCAGCGCTTGAGATGCTGCATCTGCACGTTGAAACGCTTGGCCACCACATACAAGGTGTCGCCACGCTTGACCTTGTACTGGGTCTGCTGCTGGCTGTCGTCCTTGCTTTTGGTCTTGCTGTTGGCTGCAACCACCGTGTTGACCCGGCCAGACTTGCGGGCAGGCGCGCGTTTGCTGGTGTCCTGCATTACCAACGTCTGGCCGACCTTGAGATTTTTGCCGGTCAGCTTGTTCCAGCGCTGCAGATCCTTTACCTCGACCTTGTTGGCCTTGGCGATGGAGCCGAGATTGTCACCACGCTTGACCCGGTAAGCGCGCTTGAGCTGCGCCACTTCCGACGGGTCGGCGCCTTCGAACACCGGTTTCAGCGAGCGCGGGCTGATCAACTCGTCGGGGCGCATGGTCTGCAGACTGGCCGTCAGCAATTGCGCCTTGGACGTCGGTACCAGCAGATGCTGGGGGCCGTCGATGGTGGTGCGTTGCTTGAAGGCCGGGTTGAGCTGGAACAGCTCGTCTTCATCGATGTTGGCCACCGCAGCGACCTTGGACAGGTCCATGCGCTGGTTGATTTCGACGACCTGGAAATACGGCTCGTTGGCGATCGGGTTGAGGTTGACGCCGTAGGCTTCCGGCGCCAGTACCACTTGCGACAGCGCCAGCAGCTTTGGCACGTACGCCTGGGTTTCCGCCGGCAGCGGCAGGTTCCAGTAATCGGTCGGCAGGCCGAGCTTTTCGTTGCGCTCGATGGCGCGGCTGACCGTGCCTTCACCGGCGTTGTAGGCGGCGAGCGCCAGCAGCCAGTCGCCGTTAAACATGTCGTGCAGGCGGGTCAGGTAATCCATCGCTGCGGTGGTCGAGGCGGTGATATCGCGGCGGCCATCATAGAAGCGCGTCTGACGCAGGTTGAAGTATCGCCCGGTCGAAGGAATGAACTGCCACAGGCCCACCGCATCGGCGCGGGAATAGGCCATCGGGTTGTAGGCGCTCTCGATCACTGGCAGCAGGGCCAGTTCCAGCGGCATGTTGCGCTCTTCGAGGCGTTCGACGATGTAATGGATATAGAGGCTGCCGCGTTCGCCGGCGTTCTCGAGGAAAGAGGGATTGCTGGCGAACCACAGGCGCTGTTGCTCGATGCGCGGGTTGACGCCCAGGCCTTCCTGCAACTGGAAGCCTGCGCGCATGCGTTCCCAGATGTCCTGGGGTACCTGCGGGCTGGGCTTTTCGGTCAGCCAGATCGGCTTCTGCTTGGCTCGCGCAGCAATGTTCGGCGTATGGGTCGCTTCAGTCTGCGGAGCATGGCTGGAACAGCCCGCCAGCGTGGCGGACACAGCCACCGCGATGGCTTGCGCCAGGCGGGTCAATGCGTCTGAATTGACGGACTTACGTATGGATGACGACATTGGCTGGAAGTAAGTTCCGGGCAAAAATGTCGGGCGATTCTAGAAAGCGCACCCCCCGCGGTCAACCATTCAGAATATTTGTGCCAACAAGCGGGTGACTTAGAACGTATCTTTCCAGGCCCGCAAAGCCGCAAATACCTCACTTGGCGCCCGGTTTTGAGCGCCTGCCCGTTCGTCCACTTTTTGTGTAACCAATGTTTCAGAAGTACGCAGAAACGGGTTGGTGAGCTTTTCCAGAGCCAGGGTCGAGGGCAGGGTCATGACGCCGTTTTGCCGTTGCTCGATGACTTTTTCCAGACGGGCGGCAATGTCCGCGTTGCCCGGTTCAACGGCGGCAGCAAACTTGAGGTTGCTCAGGGTGTATTCATGGGTGCAGTAAACCAGCGTATCTTCAGGCAACGCAGCGAGACGGCTGAGCGAGTGGTGCATTTGCTCCGGCGTGCCTTCGAACAGGCGCCCGCAACCGGCCGCGAACAAGGTGTCGCCGCAGAACAGCAGGCCGTGGTGGTAATAGGCAATGTGTCCCAACGTATGACCGGGGACCGCGTAGACGGCGAAGTCCCAGCCGAGCACGCTGACGTTGTCGTTGTCCTTGAGTGCCACGTCGCGCCCCGGAATGCTTTCGCTGGCCGGGCCGTAGACTTTTGCGCCGGTCGCCGCTTTGAGGCGCTCGACGCCGCCGACGTGATCGTGATGATGATGGGTGATCAGGATATCGCTCAGCACCCAGCCCGGATGGCCGTCAAGCCAGGCCTGCACGGGGGCGGCATCGCCCGGATCGACCACCGCGCAACGCTGGGTGCGGTGATCCTGTAACAACCAGATGTAGTTGTCGGTGAACGCGGGCAGGGCACTGATCTGTATCATCGTCGGAATCGCCAAGCGGAAAACATTGGCGCATCTTAGTAGTTCCTGGCGCTTTGGAGAATGCGATGAGTGATAAAGCGTTCGCACAGGCTGATCCTGACTGGCTGGCCCTGATCGGTGCAGCGCGTGAATGGCTGTCCGGCCCGCTCGGGCAATTGCTGCTCGATGAAGAGCGGCGCATGCTCGAAGATGAACTGGGGCGGTTCTTCGGCGGTTATCTGGTGCATTACGGGCCATCGGCCGAGACCCCGCCGGCGGCGCCGCAAGTGCAGCGCAATGTGCGCCTTGGCGCGCCGCTGCCCGGCGTCGAGATTGTCTGCGAAGAGCAGGCCTGGCCGTTGAGCGAACACGCTGCCGACGTCGTGGTGATGCAGCACGGTCTGGATTTCTGCCTGTCGCCTCACGGTTTGCTGCGCGAAGCGGCGAGCGCCGTGCGGCCGGGCGGGCATCTGTTGATCATCGGTATCAATCCGTGGAGCACCTGGGGCCTGCGTCATGTCTTCGCCCAAGATGCCTTGCGCCAGGCGCGCTGCATCTCGCCGTCGCGGCTCGGCGACTGGCTCAATCTGCTGGGCTTTGCGCTGGAGAAACGCCGCTTCGGGTGCTATCGTCCGCCGCTCGCGTCACCCAAGTGGCAGGCCCGTCTGGCCGGCTGGGAACGCAAGGCCGGTGACTGGCAATTGTCTGGCGGCGGCTTCTATCTACTCGTCGCGCGCAAGATCGTGGTCGGCCTGCGGCCATTGCGTCAGGAACGCCGCGAGCCGATGGGCAAGCTGATTCCGCTGCCGATGGCCAAGGTCAACCGGCGCCGCATCGAACCGTAAACCTTCTTGTTATCTGTGGCCGGGTCTTCCCGGCCGCGGTCATTGTCGATCCGCAATCGGCAAGACAGCATTTTTCTGGAAAGACTGGCATGAGCGAAAGCGTGGAAAGCGTCGACACCGTAGAACTGTTCACCGACGGCGCCTGCAAGGGCAACCCCGGTCCGGGCGGCTGGGGCGCGTTGCTGGTGTGCAAAGGCGTGGAAAAAGAGCTGTGGGGCGGCGAAGCCAACACTACCAACAACCGCATGGAACTGCTCGGCGCGATCCGTGGCCTCGAAGCGCTCAAACGCCCGTGCGAAGTGCTGCTGGTGACCGACTCGCAATACGTGATGAAGGGCATCAACGAGTGGATGGCCAACTGGAAAAAGCGCGGCTGGAAAACTGCGGCCAAGGAGCCGGTAAAGAACGCCGACCTGTGGAAGGAGCTGGATGAGCAGGTCAACCGCCACAACGTCAAATGGAAATGGGTGCGCGGGCATATCGGTCATCACGGTAACGAGCGCGCCGACCAACTGGCCAACCGTGGGGTGGATGAGGTTCGCGGTTACAAGCAGAGCTGATTCCGCTCTGAACCGTGGTGCGCCATTCGCGAGCAGGCTCGCTCCCACATTGGAATGCGATTCCCCGTGGGAGCGAGCCTGCTCGCGAAGGCCGCGGCACGGTCTGCCTGAAACACCCCGCCGAGCGTGGTAACATCCGCGCCTTTGCACGATTGACCCGTTGAGAGCTGAACACTGATGGCCACCAGATCCGTTGTACTCGATACCGAAACCACCGGCATGCCGGTGACCGATGGTCACCGGATCATCGAAATCGGCTGTGTCGAACTGATCGGTCGGCGCCTGACGGGCCGGCATTTTCACGTTTATCTGCAACCGGATCGTGAAAGTGACGAAGGCGCCATCGGCGTTCACGGCATTACCAACGAATTTCTGGTCGGCAAGCCGCGTTTTGCCGAAGTCGCCGACGAGTTCTTTGAATTCATCAAAGGCGCGCAACTGATCATCCATAACGCGGCGTTCGACGTTGGCTTCATCAACAACGAATTCGCCCTGATGGGCCAGCACGACCGCGCCGACATCACCCAGCACTGCACGATCCTCGACACCCTGATGATGGCCCGGGAACGTCACCCGGGGCAGCGCAACAGCCTTGATGCGTTGTGCAAACGTTACGGTGTCGACAACTCCGGGCGTGAACTGCACGGCGCTTTGCTCGACTCGGAAATTCTCGCCGACGTCTACCTGACCATGACCGGCGGCCAGACCAGCCTGTCGCTGGCCGGCAACGCCTCTGACGGCAATGGCACGGGTGAGGGCGCCGACAACTCCGCCACGGAAATCCGTCGTCTGCCGGCCGATCGTCAACCGGCGCGGATCATTCGCGCGACCGAGGAAGAACTGGCGGCGCATCTGGTACGGCTGGAGATCATCGCCAAGTCGGCCGGCGCTCCGGCGCTGTGGACGCAGATCGCTGAAGCCGACGCGCAGGCATAAGGCGCTGTCAGTACTGACAAGTGGCCACCGTCGCCACATCCGCTGCAACCCTCTACCCTGAGTGCATTGGCAGATGAAAATCAAGGAATGAGGACTTTTCCCAGTATGCGTCCGGTCATGAATCCAAAATACCCAGGGCTGTCGGTGCGTGTCGCCGACGATGGCTTTGCGCCGTATATCTGGGGCAGCGATTTCAGTTTCGAAGTTGCGGCGTATGGCGCTGCGGTGATCGGCAAGCCTGTCGAGCAATGGCAGGTGACGCCGATCGTGCCCTATCGCAAGTGTTACGGCATCGATCCCGAGGAGTTCAGCGCTTTTCACAACGCGCCTGACAGCGCGATTTTCATGGCCCATCTCGATGACGAGCCGGTCGGTCATCTGGTGATCAGCACCAACTGGAACGGTTTTGCCCACATTGACGAACTGGCGGTGCATGCACCGGCCCGGCGCCATGGAGTAGCCAAGGCATTGTTAGATGTGGCGCAGTTCTGGAGCCGCAAGAAAAAACTGCCGGGAATCATGCTCGAAACCCAGAACAACAACCTCGGCGCCTGTCGGCTGTATGAGCGTTGCGGTTACGTGATTGGCGGTATTGATCAGTTGCGCTATCGCGGTATCGACCCGAACACCGCCGAGGTGGCGTTGTTCTGGTACCGATTGTTCGATAACCCGTTGGAAAACCCGCTCAGCTCGACAACATCGCCTCGGCTTGTTCCGTGACGATCGTCAGCAGTGTCTGAATCGCCGAGGACGGCACGGCGTGTTTGAAAGTCAGCGCATACAGGCTGATCGGCACCGCCGGTGACAGCGGGCAAACGTCCAGCCCACCTGCGCGGGCGCCCAGTGCGGTGAACGGGTCGACGATGGCCAGACCTTCGCCGGCCTCGACCATGCAGCGCATCATCTGCTGGGTTTGTACGCGGGTCTGGATGCTCGGCGCCGGGCGCAGGGCTTGCAGCTTGTTTTCCAGTACCGGGCTGAGCGGATCCTGACCTTCGAGACCGATCATTGCCTGGCCGGCCAGATCCTGTAGAGAAATGTACTTCTGCTTCGGTTGCAGCCAGCCGTGCGGGGCGAGCAGTTGCAGCTTGCCCTGCGCCAGTGGCCGACAATCGATATCGGCGTGTTCAGGGTCGTGCAGGCTCAGGCCGAGATCGCTTTCACGCAGCAACAGGCTGCGAACGATATCGCGAGTGGGGGCGCTGAGCAGACTGCAAGGTGCGTCCGGCAGGCGCCGACGCAGGGCGGCAAGGCTTTGCGGCAATAATTGTTGCGCCAGCGGCGGCGTGCCGATGATGCGCAAGGGCGGGGCGAGGTATTGCTTGAGGCTGCCTGCCAGGCGTTGCACGGGTTCCAGCGCGGCATAGACGTGGGCGATTTCGACCTGCAACGCCCGTGCTTCGGCGGTCGGTTGCAGGCGCCCGCGAACACTGGCGAAGAGCATGAACCCCAGCTGACTCTCGGCTTCGCGCAAACGCTCTTCGACCTCGGTCACCGGCAACTGCAGCCATTCGGCGGCGGTGCCCAGGTGACCGGTCTGCAAGAGCGCCTGAATCACTTCGATGTGGCGTAAACGCATGCGTGAAGTCCATGTTCAGCAGGTGAGGGCGGTGCTGAATCCTACCCCAACTCTGCGCACATGAGTGCTGCTCATCACGCCGGGTTATTGAGCGGCGATCGGCTCAGGCTCACGAATCAGCGTAATACCCGATTGCACGAGCAGGTATTCGCTTTCGCTGACCTTGTTGACCCGATCGCCAATGGCCAGTCTGTAAATGGGCTCCGAGCCAGTGGATCCGTCTGCAGACGGAATCGATTCCTGGAATTCATGCACGGAATAAACGCGGCCTTCCGCATCTCTTGCATGAAACTGACCGACGAGTACTGCTGCCATCTGCTTAAAACCTCTGGAGATAAAACGCTTGATTTGCGGCTTGGTAGACCGTCATCAAGCTCGGTAAGTTTTCCTGCAGCGAAAAAATATTCCTCGCGCAGGAAAAACCAATGATCGCTGGTGAAATCGCCAACAGATCATCTATAACTAGCGACTCTTCCCACAGACCATCGAGAGTCTTACATGAGCAATGTCTACAACGTCGCCGTAGTGGTCGGTAGCCTGCGCAAAGCTTCGATCAATCGCAAGATCGCCCTGGCCCTGGCGGAGCTGGCCCCGGCGAACCTGAAACTGGAAATTGTCGAAATCGGCGATCTGCCTCTCTACAACGAAGACATCGATGACGATTCACGGCCCGAAGCCTACAGCACTTTCCGTCAGAAAGTGGCGTCATCCGACGCGGTGCTGTTTGTCACCCCTGAATACAACCGTTCGATACCTGCGCCGTTGAAGAACGCCATCGACGTCGGTTCGCGGCCGTACGGTAAGAGTTGCTGGAGCGGCAAACCGGGTGCGGTGATCAGCGTTTCCCCTGGCGCCATCGGCGGTTTTGGCGCCAATCAGCATCTGCGCCAGACCTTCGTGTTTCTCGATATTCATTGCCTGCAACAGCCGGAAGCCTATCTGGGCGGCGCGGGCAATGCCTTTGACGAGGCGGGCAAACTGAGTGAAGCGGTCAAACCGTTCCTGCAGAAATTCATCGATGCCTACGGCCAGTTCGTAGAGCAACACAAAAAATAATTTCACCGCTATCCCTGTGGGAGCGAGCAGGCTCGCTCCCACATTTGTTCATCATTTCGACCCTCTAAGGCCTCTGCGAATGCTCGCTGCGTCACTGATTTTCCTGCTGACCATCACCCTGGTGATCTGGCAACCCAAAGGCCTCGGCGTCGGCTGGAGTGCAACCCTCGGCGCGGTGCTGGCGTTGATTTTCGGTGTGGTCCACCTGAGCGACATTCCGCTGGTCTGGCAAATCATCTGGAACGCCACCGGCACCTTCGTGGCGTTGATCATCATCAGCCTGCTGCTCGATGAAGCCGGGTTCTTCGCCTGGGCCGCGCTGCACGTGGCGCGCTGGGGGCGGGGCAGCGGGCGCAAGTTGTTTGCCTTTATGGTGCTGCTCGGCGCGCTGGTATCGGCGTTGTTCGCCAACGATGGCGCGGCGCTGATCCTCACGCCGATTGTGATTTCGATGTTGCTGGCGCTGCGTTTTTCACCGGCGGCGACGCTGGCCTTCGTCATGGGCGCAGGGTTTATCGCCGACACCGCAAGCCTGCCACTGGTGGTATCGAACCTGGTCAACATTGTCTCGGCGGACTTCTTTCACATCAGCTTCAACCGTTACGCGGCGGTGATGGTCCCAGTCAACTTCGTTAGCGTGGCGGCGACGCTGGGCATGCTGCTGTGGTTTTTTCGCCGTGACATTCCGGCCGCGTACGACCCTGCGCAGCTCGAAGACCCAACGACCGCTATCCACGATAAAGCCACGTTTTACGCAGGCTGGGCGGTCTTGGCGATTCTCCTGATCGGTTGCTTTGCCCTGGAACCGCTGGGGATTCCGATCAGCGCGATTTCGGCAGTGTGCGCCGCGCTGTTGCTCGGCATTGCTGCTCGCGGGCACAGGATTTCCACGCGCAAGGTGATGAAGGAAGCGCCTTGGCAGATCGTGATTTTCTCGCTGGGCATGTATCTGGTGGTGTACGGCCTGCGCAATGCGGGGCTGACCAGCTATCTGGCCGGTTGGCTCGACGCATTCGCCGGCCATGGGGTGTGGGGCGCGGCGCTCGGTACCGGCGTGCTGACGGCGCTGCTGTCATCGATCATGAATAACCTGCCGACCGTGTTGATCGGTTTGCTGTCAATCGATGCCAGCCAGGCCAGCGGGGTGATCAAGGAAGCGATGATCTACGCCAACGTGATCGGCAGCGACCTGGGGCCGAAGATCACCCCGATCGGCAGCCTGGCGACGTTGTTGTGGCTGCACGTGCTGGAGCGTAAGGGCATTCACATTGGCTGGGGCTATTACTTCCGGGTCGGGATCGTGTTGACGGTGCCGGTGTTGCTGGTGACGTTGGCGGCTTTGGCGGTGCGTTTATCCATTTAGACCGCGTCGGCCTTTTCGCGAGCAGGCTCGCGAATTGGGTCAGCCACCGCAAATCTCAGGCTTGCCCCGGCACATTCGGCCAAAGGTCAGACACCAGAAACAACCGCTCCGCCTCTTCCCATTCGCCTTGGGCATTTTCGCTCAGGCGCACCATCAACTGCGCCGGCGCCAGTGGCGGTAGTTCCAACAGCCACAGGCGCAAAGCCTCGTCACTCCAGACCTGATCCGCCGGGTAATGCGCCGGCGCCAGCCAGGCATGGCGGGGCAGGGGTTGCCAGCGACCGGACGGGCGTTGCGCGACGAACGCCGGCCAATCCTTCTGATGCAGCCAGGTACCGCGCAAATGCTGCGGATGCGCGCCGTGCGGCGATGCAGCCTCACCGGGCCACGGATAGAGCAGATAACCGCCCAGCCATAAATGCGCGTCTAAGGTTTCGATATCCAGCGCCGCCAGCACTTCGCGGCTTTCCGCGCGCGCCGAGATCGGCAATTGATGCTCGGCCAGGTGCGCCAGTTTGCGGTCCAGCCGATCATGGCAACCGGGGCCCAGCCACTGCGCTGGATCGCCGCCGTCACCATTCTGCGGGCCGAGGTAAAGCTTGATCGCCAATTCCAGGTGATGCACGCCATCGCGGTCGCGCAGCAACATGTCCAGCTCGCCAAGGGTGTGGCCTTCGCGGCGGATCGGCAGGTTGGCGGTAATCAGGTCGATGCCGGGGGCATGCTCCACCGCAAACTGCCACAGCCGCTCGTAATACAGGCCCAGCCGCCGGGTCCGCGCCCGCGACAGCCATTGCAGCAAGCCGTAACTGTCACGGTCGAGCTGGCGCAGCCAGTGTTCGAGGCGCTGCGGGTCCCGCACCCAGTCGCTGCCTGCCAGCGGATGACGCTGCGGCCACGGCGTGACGGCGAGCATCGGCGGGGCGAGGATCACCCACGCCAGATCCCGCACTTCGGGATGGCGCAACTGGTGAGGTAACTGGAGCAAATCGGGAAACAGGATCATCTTGCGAGCATAGCCTGAATCATGAGCGCCCTTGAGGCTGAAAGGATTTTGTCTATCGCGGGCTTTCGCCCATAATCGGGTTTTCGCGTTTTCGATTGTCCGCAGAGGTCCCATGGAGCAATTTCGTAATATCGGCATCATCGGTCGCCTGGGCAGTTCCCAGGTGCTGGATACCGTCCGCCGACTGAAACGCTTTCTGCTTGATCGGCACCTGCATGTGATCCTCGAAGACACCATTGCCGAAGTCCTGCCCGGGCACGGCCTGCAAACGTCGTCGCGCAAGATGCTCGGCGAAGTCTGTGACATGGTCATCGTCGTCGGCGGCGACGGCAGCTTGCTCGGCGCCGCACGGGCGCTGGCCAGGCACAATATTCCGGTGCTGGGCATCAACCGCGGCAGCCTCGGTTTTCTCACCGATATTCGCCCGGACGAGCTGGAAATCAAGGTCGCCGAAGTGCTCGACGGCCATTATCTGGTGGAAAACCGCTTCCTGCTGCAAGCCGAAGTCCGCCGCCACGCCGAGGCCATCGGCCAGGGCGACGCGCTCAACGACGTGGTGCTGCACCCGGGCAAATCGACGCGGATGATCGAGTTCGAGCTGTACATCGACGGCCAGTTCGTCTGCAGCCAGAAGGCCGATGGCCTGATCGTCGCGACGCCGACCGGCTCCACTGCCTACGCGTTGTCCGCCGGCGGGCCGATCATGCATCCCAAGCTCGACGCTATTGTGATTGTGCCGATGTACCCCCATACCTTGTCGGGACGGCCAATCGTGGTCGATGGCAACAGTGAGCTGAAAATCGTCGTGTCCAAAGATATGCAGATCTACCCGCAAGTCTCCTGCGACGGCCAGAACCATTTCACCTGCGCGCCGGGTGACACCATCACCGTCAGCAAGAAAGCGCAGAAACTGCGGCTGATCCACCCCCTCGATCACAACTACTACGAAGTCTGCCGCACCAAGCTCGGCTGGGGCAGCAAGCTGGGCGGTGGAGGCGACTGATGCTCGATCCCGCGCGCAGTTACGACCTGATCGGTGACGTGCACGGATGCGCCTTGACCCTCGAACACTTGCTTGACCGTCTCGGTTACCACAAGCAGGGCGGGGTCTGGCGGCATCCGTCGCGCATGGCCGTGTTCGTCGGCGACATCATCGACCGTGGCCCGCGGATTCGCGAAGCGCTGCACATCGTGCATGACATGGTCGAAGCCGGGCAGGCCTTGTGCATCATGGGCAACCACGAATTCAACGCCCTCGGCTGGAGCACCCCGGCGCCACCGGGCAGCGGCAAGCAGTTCGTCCGTGAACACACCAAGCGCCATGCACGCCTGCTGCATGAGACGCTGACGCAATTCGAAGACCATCCAGGCGACTGGCATGACTTTCAGCAGTGGTTCTACGAGTTGCCGTTGTTCGTCGATGCCGGGCGCTTCCGGGTTGTGCACGCTTGCTGGGATGCCGGATTGATCGAGCCGTTGCGTGGTCTGTTCCCCGATGGCTGCATTGATGAGCACTTTCTGCAGGCCTCGGCCGTGCCCGGCAGCTTTGCCTGCACGGTGTTCGACCGCTTGCTGCGCGGCACCGACATGCGTCTGCCCGGCGGCCTGACCATGACCAGCGGCGACGGTCTGGTGCGGTCGTTCTTCCGCACCAAGTTCTGGGAAGACGACCCGAAAACCTACGGCGACATCGTCTTCCAGCCCGATGCCTTGCCGGAGCCGGTAGCGCAGACGCCGCTGAGCTCCACGGAAAAGAATTCCCTGCTGCGCTACGGTGTCGATGAGCCCTTGCTGTTCGTCGGCCACTACTGGCGCAGCGGCAAACCGGCGCCGATCCGCCCGAACCTCGCGTGCCTGGATTACAGCGCGGTGCTTTACGGCAAGCTGGTGGCCTATCGTCTGGATCAGGAAACACACCTGGATCCGCAAAAATTCGTCTGGGTCGATGTCGAGCGGCCGGAGGTGCTGCAATGAGTGCGGTAGCGGTATTGCGCCTGCCGTTGGCGGTGGACCTGAGCGGTTTCGTCAAACTGCTGCAACGCATGCAGGTGCCGCATCGGGTCAGCGAAGAGGCGGGCGAGCAGGTGCTGTGGGCGCCAGCGGAAATCAGCGACGACGTGCGCTCGCTGTACGAGCGCTTCCCGGCCGGCGATCCCGACCAGCAGCTGGACCTTCCCGTGGGCCAGACCTTCAAACGCCCAGGCTTCGCCGAACAACTGAAACACGCCAAGGCCACCGGGTTGATCCTGCTGCTGAGCCTGATCGTTGGCGGTCTGACCTTCCTCGGCGAAAACCTCGAAACGCTGCGCTGGCTGACCTTTCTCGATTTTCGGGTGATCGGCGAGTACATCCATTTCACTCCGTTGGCCGATAGCCTGGCGGCAGGGCAGTGGTGGCGGCTGATCACGCCGATGCTGATCCACTTCGGCATCCTGCACCTGGCCATGAACGGTATGTGGTACTGGGAACTGGGCCGGCGCATCGAATCGCGCCAGGGCAGCATCAACCTGATCGGCCTGACGCTGCTGTTCAGTCTGGTGTCCAACTACGCGCAGTTTGTCTGGAGCGGCCCGACCTTGTTCGGTGGCCTGTCCGGCGTGCTTTACGGCTTGCTCGGGCACTGCTGGATTTTCCAGTTGTTGGCGCCGAATCCAGCCTATCGTCTGCCGCGTGGCGTGCTGGCGATGATGCTGATCTGGCTGGTGGTGTGCATGTCCGGGCTGATCTCGTTGATCGGTTTCGGCCAGATCGCCAACGCCGCGCACCTGAGCGGGTTACTCATCGGATGCTTTACCGGTTTGTTGGGCGGTTTGTATAACCGCCGTAAACTGGCCGTCTGAATTTTTAGCGAATCGAAGAGCACGGAGACCCCTGATGTCCTCTTTTAACGACATGATCAGCAACATCACCCCGGACATCTACGAGAGCCTGAAACTGGCCGTGGAAATCGGCAAGTGGTCCGACGGTAACAAACTCACCGCCGAACAGCGTGAGCTGTCGTTGCAGGCGATGATCGCCTGGGAAATCCAGAACCTGCCGGAAGACCAGCGCACCGGTTACATGGGCCCGCAGGAATGTGCGTCGAAATCGATCGAAGTGCCGAACATCCTGTTCAAGTCGGATGCCATCCATTGATCGAGATTGGCCGCGGTGCAATCAGCAAAATGTCGGCGCGCCTGGACGGGTCGAACGTGCAATACGCGTTTCGTCTGGACGACGTCGAGGTGCCGGTCAATCCGTTGATCGGCAGCACGGTGCGTCTGGAATACCTGGGGGCGATCCACTGCACCCATTGCGGGCGCAAGACCAAAACCAGTTTCAGTCAGGGTTATTGCTACCCGTGCATGACCAGACTGGCGCAATGCGACCTGTGCATCATGAGCCCGGAGCACTGCCACTTTGATGCGGGCACCTGTCGCGATCCGGCGTGGGGCGAGCAGTTCTGCATGACCGACCATGTGGTGTACCTGGCCAATTCGTCAGGCATCAAGGTTGGCATCACCCGTGCAACGCAGCTGCCGACCCGCTGGCTCGATCAGGGCGCCAGTCAGGCGTTACCGATCATGCGCGTCTCGACACGCCAGCAGTCAGGGTTCGTTGAAGACCTGTTCCGCAGCCAGGTGGCGGACAAGACCAACTGGCGCGCGCTGCTCAAGGGCGACGCGGCGGCGGTGGATCTGGCGCAGGTGCGCGATCAGTTGTTCGAAAGCTGCGCCGAAGGCCTGCAAGGTTTGCAGCAGCGATTTGGCCTACAGGCGATTCAGACGATTGCCGATGTCGAACCGCTGGAAATCCGCTATCCGGTCGAGCAATACCCGGCGAAAATCGTCAGCTTCAACCTGGACAAGAACCCGATTGCCGAAGGCACGCTGCTGGGGATCAAGGGCCAGTACCTGATTTTCGACACCGGCGTGATCAACATTCGTAAATACACGGCTTACCAGCTCGCCGTGCATCAATAAGGATTCCAGCATGCGCACCGAACAACCGAAGATGATTTACCTCAAGGACTATCAGGCGCCCGAGTACCTGATCGACGAAACGCACCTGACCTTCGAGTTGTTCGAGGACCACAGTCTGGTCCACGCGCAACTGGTGATGCGCCGCAACCCCGAGCGTGGCCCGGGCCTGCCGCCGCTGGTGCTCGACGGCCAGCAGCTTGAACTGCTTTCGGTGACCCTGGCCGACCAGGAGCTGAGCGCTGCTGACTATCAAGTCTCCGACAGCCACCTGACCCTGCAGCCGGGCAGCGACAGCTTCACCCTCGACACCAGCGTCCGGATTCACCCGGAAACCAACACCGCGCTGGAAGGCCTGTACAAGTCCGGCACGATGTTCTGCACCCAGTGCGAGGCCGAAGGCTTCCGCAAGATCACCTATTACCTCGACCGCCCGGACGTGATGAGCAAGTTCACCACCACCGTGGTCGCCGAACAGCACAGCTACCCGGTGCTGCTCTCCAACGGCAACCCGATCGCCTCGGGCCCGGGCGAAGACGGCCGGCACTGGGCGACCTGGGAAGACCCGTTCAAGAAACCGGCCTACCTGTTCGCGCTGGTCGCCGGTGACTTGTGGTGCGTCGAAGACACCTTCACCACCATGAGCCAGCGCAACGTCGCGCTGCGCATCTATGTCGAGCCGGAAAACATCGACAAGTGCCAGCACGCGATGAACAGCTTGAAGAAGTCGATGCGCTGGGACGAAGAGGTCTACGGTCGCGAGTACGATCTGGACATCTTCATGATCGTCGCGGTCAACGATTTCAACATGGGCGCGATGGAGAACAAGGGTCTCAACATCTTCAACTCGAGTGCCGTGCTGGCTCGCGCCGAAACCGCAACCGACGCCGCGCATCAGCGGGTCGAGGCTATCGTCGCCCACGAATATTTCCACAACTGGTCGGGCAACCGCGTGACCTGCCGCGACTGGTTCCAGCTGTCGCTCAAGGAAGGTTTTACGGTGTTCCGTGACGCCGGTTTCTCCTCGGACATGAACTCGGCGACGGTCAAGCGCATTCAGGACGTGGCTTACCTGCGCACCCACCAGTTCGCCGAAGATGCCGGCCCGATGGCCCACGCCGTGCGCCCGGACAGCTTCATCGAGATTTCCAACTTCTACACCCTGACCGTGTACGAAAAGGGCTCGGAAGTGGTCGGCATGCTCCACACTCTGCTGGGCGCCGAAGGCTTCCGCAAAGGCAGCGATCTGTACTTCGAGCGTCACGACGGGCAAGCGGTGACCTGCGATGACTTCGTCAAGGCCATGGAAGACGCCAACGGTGTCGACCTGACGCAATTCAAGCGCTGGTACAGCCAGGCCGGCACTCC
This sequence comes from Pseudomonas retamae, assembly GCF_043496865.1. NCBI lineage: Bacteria > Pseudomonadati > Pseudomonadota > Gammaproteobacteria > Pseudomonadales > Pseudomonadaceae > Pseudomonas > Pseudomonas retamae. The sequence goes on along the minus strand of NZ_JBIEIL010000002.1, from coordinate 129,538 downwards.
GCGTCTGGCGGTCAGCGAGTCGTACGACGCTGCGGCGAAAACCTACAGCCTGACCTTCCGTCAGAGCTGCCCGGAAACCCCGGATAAAGTCGAGAAGCTGCCGTTCGTGATTCCGGTCGAACTCGGTCTGCTCGACAGCCAGGGCAACGAAGTGGCGCTGCGTCTGGCCGGTGAAGCCTCGGCGCAAGGCACCACACGGGTGATCTCGGTGACCGAGGCCGAGCAGACCTTTACCTTTGTCGACATCGCCGAACAACCGCTGCCATCGCTGCTGCGCGGCTTCTCGGCGCCGGTAAAGCTGAGCTTCCCGTACAACCGCGATCAATTGATGTTCCTCATGCAGCACGACAGCGACGGCTTCAACCGCTGGGATGCCGGCCAGCAGCTGGCGGTGCAGGTGTTGCAAGAGCTGATCGGCCAGCAGCAGAAGGGCGAGGCCATGGTCCTCGACCCACGCCTGACCTCGGCGCTGCGCACGGTGCTGTCCGACGAGTCGCTGGATCAGGCGATGGTCGCCGAGATGCTTTCGCTGCCGGGCGAGGCCTACCTCACCGAAATCAGCGAAGTGGCCGACGTCGAGGCGATCCACAACGCCCGCGAGTTCGCCCGCAAGCAACTGGCAGAAGGGTTGTTCGAAGCGCTGTGGCTGCGTTATCAGGCCAACCGCGACCTGTCGAAGCAAACGCCGTACGTGGCCGAAGCCGAGCATTTTGCTCGTCGCGCCCTGCAGAACATCGCGCTGTCGTATCTGATGCTCAGCGGCAAGCCGGAAGTACTGGCGGCGGCGCTGGAGCAGTTCGAGAACGCCGACAACATGACCGAGCGCCTGACCGCGCTGGCCGTGCTGGTCAACTCGCCGTTCGAAGAGCAGAAAGCCCTGGCGCTGGCCAGTTTTGCCGAGCACTTCAAGGACAATCCGCTGGTCATGGATCAGTGGTTCAGCGTGCAGGCCGGCAGCACCTTGCCGGGCGGACTGGCACGGGTCAAAGCGTTGATGCAGCACCCGGCCTTCAACATCAAGAACCCGAACAAGGTCCGCGCGCTGATCGGTGCGTTTGCCGGGCAGAACCTGATCAACTTCCACGCGGCGGACGGCAGCGGCTATCGCTTCCTCGCCGATCTGGTGATCGAGCTGAACGGCTTCAACCCGCAAATCGCCTCGCGCCAACTGGCACCGCTGACCCGCTGGCGCAAATACGATGCCGCGCGTCAGGCGTTGATGAAGGCCGAGCTGGAGCGGATTCTCGCGTCCGGGGCATTGTCCAGTGATGTGTATGAAGTGGTGAGCAAGAGCCTGGCTTGAGGGCATCCTCGAGTCGGTTTTGCGGCCTTGAAAAAAGGTCACCTCAGCCCGACGCTGAGGTGACCCGAGGGTGAATGCGGTCCAATTGTAGGAGTGAGTCAGGAAAATCAGTGCGAGCCGGCAGCCTTGTTCAGGTCGCTTTCGGTCCATTCGGTGTAGACGCAGGCATCCGTGGTGGCCCAGCGCACGTGCACCGGGTCGCCGGCCTTGAGCGGCATGCCGGCGGCTGACAAGGCTTTCACCGTCATTGAGGTTCCGCCTGCGGTGACCACGCTGCAGGTCTGGCTTTCGCCGAGGAACAGCACTTCCACCACGGTCGCTGACACCTCGTTCCAGCCCGACGGCAGCGGTTCGCGGGTTGCCTGTTGCACGCTCAACGCCAAGGCCTTTTCCGGCCGCACCATCAGCAACACATCCTGATCAGTCTGCAACCCGGCCGTCAGCCGGATCGACAACGGCTGCCCCTCGAAACTCGCCGCCGCATTGCCCTGCGCCTTGAGCTTGAGAAAGTTCGAGTTGCCGAGGAATGAAGCCACAAAGGCGTTCGGCGGATTCTGATACAGGTCATAACCGCTGCCCAGGCCGACAATCTTGCCGTGACTGAAAATCGCGATGCGCTGCGACAAACGCATGGCTTCTTCCTGATCGTGAGTCACGTAGACGATGGTGATGCCCAGGCGCCGATGCAGTTGGCGCAGTTCGTCCTGCAGATCCTCGCGCAGTTTTTTGTCCAGCGCACCGAGCGGTTCGTCCATCAGCAGGATGCGTGGTTCGTAAACCAGCGCACGGGCGATGGCCACACGCTGCTGCTGGCCGCCGGACAATTGCGAAGGGCGGCGATGGGCGAACTGTTCCAGTTGCACCAGTTTCAGCATGGCGTCGACGCGTTTGTTGCGCTCGGCCGCTGCCAGTTTGCGAATCGCCAGAGGGAAGGCGATGTTGTCGCGCACCGACAGATGCGGGAACAGCGAATAGCGCTGGAAGACCATGCCGATGTCGCGCTTGTGCGGCGGCACATTGACCAGCGATTGGCCGTTGACGAGGATCTCGCCGCTGCTCGGTGTTTCGAAGCCGGCGAGCATCGACAGCGTCGTACTTTTGCCCGAGCCGCTGGAGCCGAGGAAGGTCAGGAATTCACCGTCCTTGATGTCCAGCGAGATGTTGTCGACGGCGGCAAAGTCGCCGTAGTGCTTGTTCAGGTTGCGCAGGCTGACCAGGGGTTTGTCGTTCTGCTGGGAGGCGTCTTTGATCACGGCACTCATGTCGTACTCCTCGGCGCTCAGGCGCTGATTTCGTTGCGCCGGCGCAGGGCGGCGGCGATCACCATGACCAATACCGACAGGCCGATCAGCAGCGTCGAAGCGACGGCGATCACCGGGGTCAGGTCCTGGCGCAAAGTGGTCCACATTTTCACGGGAAGGGTTTGCAGAGTCGGGCTTGCCATCATCACGCTGAGCACCACTTCGTCCCACGAGACGAGGAAGGCGAAGAGGGCGCCGGCGACCATGCCCGGACGAATCGCCGGGAACGTCACCTTGAACACCGCTTGCAGACGCGAGGCGCCGCAGATCACCGCCGCGTCTTCAATCGACTGATCGAACAGCTTCAACGAGTTGATGATCGAGATGATGGTGAACGGCAGTGCGACGATCACATGGCTGACGACGAAGGCGAACATCGTCCCGGTGTAGCCGAGTTTGAGAAACAGCGCGTACACCGCCACGGCAATAATCACCAGCGGCACAATCATCGGCAGGGTGAACAGGCCGTAAAGCATTTCGCGACCGGGGAAGCGTCCGCGCACCAGCGCAAACGCGGTCGGCAAACCGAGAGCCACGGCGCAAATCGTGGTCAGCACGGCGACCTTGAGGCTGGCCGCAGCGGCGCTCATCCAGTCGGGGTTGGAGAAGAACTGGCCGTACCATTTCAGCGTCCAGCCCGGTGGCGGAAACACCAGCCACTGCGAGGAACCGAACGACAGCAGCACGATGAACACGATCGGCAACAGCAGGAACAGACCGATCAGCCCGGTGGTGGCGTACAAGCCGAAACGCATGCGCCGGCTCATGGCATTGGGAGTCAGGAGCATGTCGGCTTACCTCGCGTTGCTGGCGCCAACCGGGGATTCCGGCTGAAGCTTCAGGTAGAAGTAGAACAGCACCAAAGTGATCGCGATCAGCAACGCGGCGCCGGCACTGGCCAGGCCCCAGTTGAGGAACGATTGCACCTGCTGAATGATGAACTCCGGCAGCATCATGTTCTGCGCACCGCCGAGCAGCGCCGGGGTGACGTAGTAACCGAGCGACATCACGAACACCATCAAGCCACCGGAGGCCAGACCTGGCCGACACAGCGGCAGGAACACCCGGAAGAAGTTGGTCCACGGGCTCGCGCCGCAGATCGAGCCGGCCTGCAGGATCATCGGGTCGATGGCTTGCATGGTCGCCTGCAACGGCAGCACGATGAACGGGATCATGATGTAGCTCATGCCGATCACCACGCCGGTGAGGTTGTGCACCATTTCCAGCGGCTGATCGCTGATGCCCATGGCCATCAGCGCCTTGTTGATCACGCCCGAGGCTTGCAGCAACACCAGCCACGAATAGGTGCGGGCGAGCAGGCTGGTCCACATCGACAACAGCACGATGTTGAGAATCCAGCGCCCCCAGCCGCGCGGAACGAGGGTGATCGCCCAGGCCAGCGGAAAGCCCAGCAGCAGGCTGAACAACGTCACCAGCCCGGCCACCGAGAAGGTGTTGAGCAACACCCGCGCATACGCCGAGTTGGCGAACAGTTGTTCATAGTTGCCAAGGCCTGGCGTTGGTTCGAGCACGCCGCGCAACAACAGGCCAATCAACGGTGCGAGAAAGAACAGGCCGAGGAACAACAGCGCCGGGGCGAGGTTGCCGGCGCCGCGCCAGCGTTGTCTGAGGGACGGGGCTTGCTGCATCGCAACCGCCTGGGTTCCGTGGGCCGAACCGGCAGCGCCGAGGGCGCTCCCGGTGGCAGTGGAGGGACGGGGCGCGGTGGCCGCCATTTTCATTTGACCAGCCATTCGTTCCACCGTGTCGCGATGGCCGGACCGTTCTTGGCCCAGTACGCGAAATCAAGAGTGATCTGATCCTTGGCGTAGGCAGTCGGCAGGTTGGGGGCCAGCGTCGAATCCAGACGCTCCACACTGTCGAGGTTGACCGGCGCGTAGGCGGTCAGGTTGGAGAAGTCGGCCTGGCCTTTGGCGCTGCTGGCGTTGGCCAGGAACTTCATCGCCGCGTCCTTGTTTTTCGCGCCTTTTGGAATGACCAGAATGTCGGCCATGACCAGGTTCTGCTTCCAGCTCACGCCGACCGGGGCGCCGTCTTCCTGCAGGGCGTGCACGCGACCGTTCCAGAACTGGCCCATGCTCGCTTCACCGGAGGCCAGCAGTTGCTGCGACTGCGCGCCGCCGCCCCACCAGACGATGTCTTTCTTGATGGTGTCGAGTTTCTTGAAAGCGCGATCCAGATCCAGCGGGTAGAGCTTGTCGGCGGCGACGCCATCGGCCAGCAGCGCCAGTTCGAGCACGCCGGGGCTTGGCCATTTGTACAGGGCGCGTTTGCCGGGGTAGGTCTTGGTGTCGAACAGGGCGCTCCAATCCTGCGGCTTGTTGGCACCGAGCTTGCCTTCGTTGTAGCCGAGGACAAAGGAGAAGAAGAACGAGCCGACGCCGTGATCGTTGACGAAGCGCGGGTCGATCTTGTCGCGCTGGATCACTTTGAAATCGAGAGGTTCGAGCAGGCCTTCAGCAGCGGCACGCAGGGCGAAGTCGGCTTCGACATCGACCACGTCCCACTGCACGTTGCCGCTCTCGACCATGGCTTTGAGTTTGCCGTAATCGGTCGGCCCGTCCTGGACGACGGTGATGCCGCTGGCCTTGCTGAACGGATCGGCCCAGGCCTGTTTCTGCGCATCCTGGGTGCTACCGCCCCAGCTGACGAAGTTGACGCTTTCGGCAGCCATTGCAGCCTGGCCGGTGACGCTGAGCAGTCCCGCAAAAAGAATTGCGGTTGCAGCTTTGTTCAACACCATTTTTACGCCCTCATTGTTGTGTTTATTGAGCGGGCTTGCGTTGTTGCCCGCCTGACGGGAGCAGTAGCTGGACGTTCGTTGGAGTGTCCGGTCTATGGAATATCATATTATGGTATTCCAAACTTTGTGCAAGCACTTTGCCTTACCGGTTATCTGGCGAAACCGTTTTTTGTGCCTCAGGAAATCATTGCTTGAAATACAAAACCCCTGTGGAAGCGAGCCTGCTCGCGAAAGCGCCGGTTCATGCAACATTGATGTCGACTGACAGGGCGCCTTCGCGAGCAGGCTCGCTCCCACAGGGAAATGTGGTTGCTGTGGGTTATTCAGTGAACGGAATACTCTCGACCACCTCAAGGTCATACCCGGTCAACCCCGCATATTTCAACGGCGGCCCCAGATGCCGCAGCTTGCCCACCCCGAGGTTCTGCAGAATCTGCGCTCCGGTGCCGACCTCCGAATAAATCCGCGACTGCGAGCGGCTGAACTGTCGCGGTGGCTGGGTCAGTTGCGGCACGCGCTCAAGCAAGGCCTGTGACGACTCATGGTTGGCCAGCACCACGACCACCCCGTGACCTTCGGCAGCGACCCGTTGCAGCGCCGCCCACAGCGTCCAGTTCTTCGGCCCGCTGTATTCGGCACCGACCAGATCACGCAACGGATCGATCACATGCACGCGCACCAGGGTCGGTTCGTCGCGGCGCAGATCGCCCATGACCATCGCCATGTGCACGCCGCCCTCGATGCGGTCTTCAAAGGTGATCAAGCGGAAGGTGCCGTGTACCGTCGGCAACTCACGTTCACCGATGCGTTCGATGGTGTGTTCGGTGCTCAGGCGATAGTGGATCAGGTCGGCGATGGTGCCGATCTTGATCCCGTGCTTGCGTGCGAACAGTTCCAGATCCGGACGCCGGGCCATGGTGCCGTCGTCGTTCATCACCTCGACGATCACCGAAGCCGGGGTGAAACCGGCGAGTCGCGCCAGGTCGCAGCCGGCTTCAGTGTGGCCGGCGCGGGTCAGCACGCCACCTTCCTTGGCGCGCAGCGGGAAGATATGGCCGGGCTGCACCAGATCCTCGGCACGGGCATTCGCTGCGACGGCGGCGGCGACAGTGCAGGCGCGATCGGCCGCGGAAATGCCGGTGGTCACGCCGACCGCTGCTTCGATCGACACGGTAAACGCGGTGCTGAACACGCTGCCGTTGCTCGGGACCATTTGCTCCAGGCCCAAACGCTGGCAATGTTCATCGGTCAGGGTCAGGCAGATCAGCCCGCGCGCTTCGCGGGCCATGAAGCTGATCGCCTCGGGCGTGCAGCGGTCGGCGGCCAGCAACAGGTCGCCTTCGTTCTCGCGGTCTTCGTCATCGACCAGCAAAACCATTTTGCCAAGGCGATAATCGTCGATGATTTCTTCGATGCTGTTGAAGGCCATGCTGGACTCTCAGGGTTCGTTGGAAATATATTGGTATACCATAATACAAAATCAACAAAGAGGTCACTATGAAGGCGTACTGGATTGCTCACGTGGATATAGCCGATGCCGAACACTACAGCCAATACACCCAGCGCACGCCGCAGGCGATTGCCGCGTTCGGCGGCGTATTTCTCGCCAGAGGCGGGCGCAGCGAGGCGATGGAAGGGCGCGAAACGCCGCAACGCACGGTGATCATCGAGTTCGAGAGCTATGAGCAAGCCGTGGCGTGCTACCGCTCGGCGGCGTATCAGGAGGCGAGAAGCTATCGCGAGGAGTGGGCGAGGGCGGAGATCATTATCGTTGAGGCCTTTACCCCAAATTAAGCAGCACCACAAAACCCCTGTGGGAGCGAGCCCGCTCGCGAAAGCGTCGTTTCAGGCGACACATATGCAGAATGATCGACCGCTTTCGCGAGCAGGCTCGCTCCCACAGGTTCGGTGTATAGCCAAATGTCAGCGCATGAAGTGAATTTTGCCGCTGTCGTCATTGCCCATGTAAATCCCGTAGACGCCAGCCTGGCGCTCTTCGATATAGCGCTCGAGAATCTGCCGGATTGCCGGGTAGTAGATCTGTTCCCAGGGGATGTCTTCAGGGGCGAAGAATTTGTAGTCCAGCGTCTCCGGCCCATACTGCCCGGTAATCTCCAGGGCGATGGCGCGGAAGATGATGTACACCTCGCTGATCTTCGGCACGCTGAAAATCGAATATGGCGAGACGATCTCGGCGCGCACGCCGCTTTCTTCCCAGACTTCGCGCAACGCCGCCTGCTCGGTGGTCTCAAAGCTTTCCATGAAACCGGCCGGCAGCGTCCAGGTGCCCGGGCGCGGCGGGATCGCCCGTTGGCACAAGAGGTATTTGCCATCCTGCTCGATGATGCAGCCGGCGATGATCTTCGGATTGACGTAATGGATGTAGCCGCAGCCGCGGCACATCAGGCGCTCGTGCGTATCGCCCGCCGGTATCTGCTGACCAAGGTCAGGGCCACCGCATTTCGGGCAATAGCTCGGGCTGAACATATCAGTGACCTATACGCGGTTCTTTCAGCGCGATCGGCAGGGTGATCGCCGGGGTGCCTTTGACGGCAACGCCAGTTTCTTCCTGCTTGCGCTTGAGGTAGTCGAGGGCCACGGCCGCCGCCGCGCGGACGTGATCGACGCACGCCTGATGCGCCGCCAGCGGATCGCCGCTCTTGATCGCCGCGACCATTTTTTCCATTTCGTGGTTACTGGCGCCGCGACGGTTTTCCTGCGACACCGAGGTCGCGCGCAAATAGCTGATACGCGCCTGCAACTGGCGCAGTTGGGTGGCGGCGACATGGTTGCCCGAACCTTCGAGCAGCACGTCGTAGAAACCCTGCACCGAGTCGATCACCTGTTGCAGCTCGCCGTCCTTCAACGCCTTGCGGTTGTCGTCGAGGGCTTTTTCCAGGGCTTTGATGTCCTTGGCCTTGGCGCGCAGGGTAAACAGCTGAACGATCAGGCCTTCGAGCACGCAGCGCAGTTCGTAGATGTCGACGGCATCGGCGAGGGTGATGATCGCCACGCGCGGGCCCTTGGCGTCGGCGAATTCGACCAGGCCTTCGGATTCAAGATGACGCAAGGCTTCGCGCACCGAAGTGCGGCTGACGCCGAGGCGATCACACAGGTCGCGTTCGACCAGACGATCGCCTGGCATGAGCTGGAAATTCATGATCGCGCTACGCAGTTTGTCCAGCACGATTTCGCGCAGGGTAACGGGGTTGCGATTGACCTTGAAGCTGTCGTCGAGTGGCTGGCGTTTCATGGGGTCCGCTCTTGAGCTTGGCTGTCCATGCCAGACGGGCATCTAAACAGCCGAGGGGTTAACTGGAGGCCTCGGCGTCGGCTTCGGCAAAGGCTTCACGGGCCAGCCGGAAACTGTCCACGGCTGCCGGAACGCCGCAATAAATGCCGACCTGAAGCAGAATTTCGCGTATTTGCTCACGACTCAGGCCGTTACGCAAGGCGCCACGCACATGCAGCTTGAGTTCGTGCGGACGGTTGAGCGCCGAGATCATCGCCAGGTTGATCATGCTGCGCTCCTTGAGCGACAGACCCTCACGCCCCCAGACATGGCCCCAGCAGTACTCGGTGACCATTTCCTGCAGCGGACGGGTGAAGTCATCGGCGTTGTCGATCGAGCGCTGCACATAGGCTTCGCCGAGCACCTGAGTGCGGATTTTCAGGCCCTTCTCATACTTCTCATTACTCATAAATCCTCCTCACTCCACTATCCCCTGTGGGAGCGAGCCTGCTCGCGAAAGCGGTCGATCATTCAACAATTGCATCGACTGACACTACGCTTTCGCGAGCAGGCTCGCTCCCACATTGGCAATCGGGTCTGGCTGTCAGGCCAGGGTCGGCAGGGGGCCCAGCTTGCCCTTGTGGTAAATCATCGGCGTCACTGGCTGCTCGGGCAGGATCAGGTGCTTTACTGCGCCGACGATGATCGCGTGATCGCCGCCGTCGTATTCCCGCCACAACTCGCACTCGATGATCGCCGTGGCCTTGGCGAGGATCGGGTTGCCCAGATCGCTCAGGTGCCACTCGATGTCTTTGGCCTTGTCTTTACCCTTGCCGGCGAACGCATAGGCTTCGGCGGTTTGTTCGGCAGAGAGCAAGTGAATGGCGAACTTCTTGCTGTCGCGCAGCACCGGGTACGTGTCGGAAGCGTAGTTGGGGCAGAACAACACCAGCGCCGGGTCGATCGACAGCGCGCTGAAGGCGCTGGCGGTAATGCCGACGATGCCGCCGTCCGGGTCCAGCGTCGTCACCACCGTGACGCCGGACGGGAACGAGCTCATGACGTCTTTGTAAATGCCGGGTTCGATCATTTCGCAGGACTCCTAGCGCATCACAAACGGATCAGGCATTGGCGCCTGAGAAAGGTTGATCCACACCGTTTTCAGTTCGGTGTAGGCCAGCACCGAATCGATGCCGCTTTCGCGTCCATAGCCACTGTTCTTGAAGCCCCCAATCGGCGCCATCGCCGACACCGCGCGGTAGGTGTTGACCCAGATGATCCCGGAGCGCACATCGCGCGCCAGACGATGGGCGCGGCCCAGATCGCGGGTCCAGATGCCGGCGGCAAGGCCGAACTGCGAGTCGTTGGCGATCGCCAGCGCTTCGGCTTCATCCTTGAAACGGATCACCGACGCCACCGGACCGAAGACTTCTTCCTGCATGATCTTCATCGAGTTGCGGTCGCACTCGAACAGCGTCGGCTCGTAGAACCAGCCTTCGCCGACATCAGTCGGACGCTTGCCGCCGGTGCGCAAACGCGCGCCTTCAGCGATGGCATCGGCGACCAGACCTTCGACTACCGCCAGTTGTTGCGCGGTGGCCATCGGGCCCATCTCGCTGTGGTCTTCCTGGGGGTTGCCGATGCGGATGCGCTGGGCACGCTCGACCAGGCGGTTGACGAACTCGTCGTAGATTTCGTCCTGCACCAGCAAGCGCGAACCGGATACGCAACTCTGCCCGGACGCCGCGTAGATCCCGGCAATCGCGCCGTTGATCGCGCTGTCCAGATCAGCGTCGGCGAAGATGATGTTCGGCGACTTGCCGCCCAGTTCCAGCGACAGCTTGGCGAAGTTCTCGGCACTGCTGCGCACGACATGCCGTGCCGTCGCCGCGCCGCCGGTGAAGGCGATCTTGCGGATCAGCGGATGGCGGGTGAGGGCGGCGCCTGTGCTCGGGCCGTAACCGGTGACGACGTTGACCACGCCTGGGGGAATCCCGGCTTCGAGGGCCAGCCGCGCCAGCTCGAGAATTGTCGCGGAAGCATGCTCGGACGGCTTGATCACAATGGTGTTGCCGGCGGCGAGCGCCGGGGCCAGTTTGATTGCGGTCAGGTAAAGCGGGCTGTTCCACGGAATGATCGCCGCGACCACACCCATCGCTTCGTGCACGGTGTAGGCAAACAGGTCGGGCTTGTCCAGCGGCAGGGTGCCGCCTTCAAGCTTGTCGGCGAGGCCGGCGGTGTAGTGGAAGAACTCCGGCAGATAGCCGACCTGACCACGGGTTTCGCGAATCAGCTTGCCATTGTCGCGGCTTTCCAGCTGCGCCAGTTGTTCCTTGTTTTCGGCGATCAGGTCACCGAGGCGGCGCAACAGCTTGCCCCGTGCGGTGGCCGTCAGACCGCGCCAGGCCGGGCTGTCGAACGCGGCTTGCGCGGCTTGCACGGCGCGTTCGACGTCGGCCTCATCGGCGTCCGGCAGTTCGGCCCAGGCTTGCGCCGATGCCGGGTTGAGGCTTTCGAAGGTCTTGCCGGAGAGGGCGTCGACCCACTCTCCGCCGATGCACATCTGGAAGCGTGCGAGTGTCATGCAACGATCCCCTTTATATGGTTTTGTCGGGAGTGTGCGAATTGCAGAAATTGCAGCAAGGTCTGGTTGACCAGGCGCGGTGACTCTACCGGCATCATATGCCGTTGCTCGGGGAGCACGGCAACCTTCGCACCGGGGATGCGCCGGGCCAGTTGCTCGGCCATTTGCGGGGTCGAACCGGGGTCCAGCTCGCCGGTGGCGATCAGCGTCGGTGCGCTAATCGTGCCGAGGTCTTCGGCACGGTACATGTCCTGGGTGGCGAACAATTCGTAAGTGGTCAGGTAACCCTGCGGGTCGTTGTTGGCCAGGGTCTGGCGCAGCGCGGCGATCTGCGCCGGGTTGGCTGCCTGATACTCACGGCTGAACCAGCGTGACAGTGCCGCTTCGGCGTTGGCGTCCGGGCCGTGTTCAGCAGCCTGCGCGGTGCGTGCGATGACGCCGGCGCGCTGTTCTTCGCTGCGGTTGAACACGCTGTTGAGCACCACCAGGCTTTGCAGGCGTTCCGGGTAGTGCAGGGCAAACGCCCGCGCCACCAGCCCGCCCATGGAGAAGCCGATTACTGCGGCCTGCGGCAGGTTCAGGTGATCGAGCAGCTCGAGCAACTGATCGGCGTAACCGAGCAGGTCGGTGCCGCTGGCCGGCCGCGGACTGGCGCCGTGGCCGAGCATGTCGTAGGCGATCACCTGATAGTCGCTGGACAGGCCAACGATCTGGCCGCCCCACATTTCTTTGTTCAGGCCCACGCCGTGGATCAAGACCACGGGCTGGCCTTGGCCGGTCGCCAGGTAACTGGTGCCAGCCGGGGTGAGTTCAGCGGTGAGCCGAATCATGGAGCGCTCCTGCAATGCCTTTTTATTGTGATTACTGGGCTTTTTCGGCGGCCAGTTCTTCCAGATCGATGTAGCGGTTGCCGATGCGCGGGTGCAGACGACCACCGTCGGCGCAGCCCAGCACCACAACGATTTCGTCGGCACGCGGGGCGTCTTCGATCTGCATTTCCAGGGTGATGTAGTGCGAACGCTGACCTTCGTCGTCCTTGTGCATCATCGGGATCTGGATCGAGGTGCCCGGGCCGCCGCGCTTGTTGGTGAAGCTCAGGTAGCTTTTGGCGTTGACCGCTTCGCGGTAGTGGTTGCCGAAGCGCAGCGTGTGAATCACCGCGGAGGCGTGTTCGATCTCGCCATCAGCGCCGACCACCGCGGCTTTGCCGTAGGCCTCGATCTTCTGCGCACCACCGATGATGCCGACCAGACGCTCGACCATCAGCGCGCCGAGGTCGGAGCAGTTGGCGCGGATCTGCGGCTTGAGGTCTTCGACAAAACCGTTGCCCACCCAAGGGTTCTTCATCACCACGGCGAGGCCGACCATGGTCACAGGCTTATCGGTGGCTTTGCCGCCTTCGATAAAGGTTTCTTCGACATAGCTGACGATCTTGCGGATTTCGAAACTCATGAGCTGCTCCGTAGGGGGATTGAGAGTGTCTGTGCGTCTGATGGTATACCATAATACCGATCACGCAAGTCCCCTCACGCACTTTTGCCGCATCACCCCGGCGAATGGTCGTCTATCACCGATCCTTCAAACACCCCAAAACCCTGTGGGAGCGAGCCTGCTCGCGAAGGCGGCGCCACAGTCACCGTTTTCATTGGCTGACCCACCGCTTTCGCGAGCAGGCTCGCTCCCACAGGGGAATTTCTTTATTACAGCGAGCTGTTAACGGTTAACAAAAGATAACGTGGCGCCGATTGTCAGACGTTTCGAAAGCCCGATAGGATGAGCCAGCTTCCGAAGGGGCTCTGGATGGCGGGTTTCAGGACTATGCTTCTGATCAGCCATCATCGCAGCACCCTTGCGGCGCCCTTGAAGGCCTGATGGCCCAACAATAATAAATAGGGGAAGGTCTATGAGTCGTTGCCGCCCGCCGGCGTTGCGCAACACCGCGTTGCTGGTCACAGCACTCTCTCTGCTGGGTTTTGCCACCCTATCGGCGCCCGTCATCGCCGCCGAGGCACCTGCCGACGTGGTGTATGCCACCGAATCGGCAAAAGCCGCGAAAAGCCTGATTCTCGATGTGGTCCACGCCGGCACGCGCCTGGTCGCGGTTGGCGACCGTGGGCACATTCTTTATTCCGATGACCAGGGCAAAACCTGGACCCAGGCCAAAGTGCCGACCCGGCAACTGCTCACTGCGGTGTATTTCGTCGACGACAAGCACGGCTGGGCGGTCGGCCATGACGCACAGATCCTCGCCAGCGCAGACGGCGGTCTGACCTGGACCAAGCAATTCGAAGACCTCAAACGTGAATCGCCGCTGCTCGACGTCTGGTTCAAGGACGCCAACAGCGGCTTTGCCGTGGGCGCCTACGGCACGCTGCTGGCAACCACCGACGGCGGCAAGGACTGGCAAGACGTCAGCGACCGCCTCGACAACGAAGACCAGTTCCACCTCAACGCCATCGCTGCCGTAAAAGACGCCGGGCTGTTCATCGTCGGCGAGTCGGGCAGCATGTTCCGCTCGGCCGATGATGGCCAGACCTGGGAAAAACTCGAAGGCCCGTACGAAGGCTCGCTGTTTGGTGTGATCGGCACGGCGCAAGCGCAGACCCTGCTGGCTTACGGCTTGCGCGGCAATCTTTACCGCTCCACCGACTTCGGCAGCAACTGGGAGCAGGTCGAATTGAAGGCCGCGCGCGGTGCGCTGGAGTTCGGCCTGTCCGGCGGCACGCTGCTCGAAGACGGCTCGATCGTCATTGTCGGCAACGGCGGTTCGGTGATCAGCAGCAGCGATAACGGCGAGACCTTCAGCGTGTTCAACCGCCCGGATCGCATCTCGCTGTCGTCGGTCGCTGCTGCCGGCGACGGCAATCTGATTCTGAGCGGGCAGGGCGGTGTACACCTCACCCAGCCGAACGGTGCCGAGACCAATAACAAGAAGGCGGGCCTATGACTTCCTTGATCACTCCCCAGCAGGAAAAGGCGACGGTTCTCGAACGCCTGATTTTCAACAACCGCCCAGCCGTGATTCTGATCTGTCTGGTGGTGAGCGTCTTTCTGTTCTGGCAGGCCACGCTGATCCGGCCGTCGACCAGTTTCGAAAAAATGATCCCGCTGCAGCATCCCTTCATCGAAAAGATGATGGAGCACCGCAACGACCTGGCGAACCTCGGCAACACCGTGCGTATTTCGGTGGAAGCTACCGACGGTGACATCTTCTCCAAGGAGTACATGGAGACCCTGCGGCAGATCAACGACGAGGTGTTCTACATCTCCGGCGTCGACCGCTCCGGGCTGAAGTCGCTGTGGAGCCCGAGCGTACGCTGGACCGAAGTGACCGAAGAGGGCTTCGCCGGCGGTGAAGTGATCCCGCAGAGCTACAACGGCTCGCAGGACAGCCTCGATCTGCTGCGCAACAACGTGCTCAAGTCCGGCCAGGTCGGGCGACTGGTGGCCAACGATTTCAAGTCGAGCATCGTCGACATCCCGTTGCTCGAGTCGTATCCCGACCCGCAGGATCAGGGCAAGTTGCTGGCGCTGGATTACCGCCAGTTTTCCCATGAGCTCGAAGACAAGATCCGCAACAAGTTCGAAGCGCAGAATCCCAACGTCAAGATCCACATCGTCGGTTTCGCCAAGAAGGTCGGCGACCTGATCGATGGTCTGGTGATGGTGGTGCTGTTCTTCGGCGTCGCGTTCGTCATCACCCTGATCCTGCTGCTGTGGTTCACCAACTGCGTGCGCAGCACCATCGCAGTGCTGAGTACGACGCTGGTGGCGGTGGTCTGGCAGCTCGGCTTGATGCACTTCTTCGGATTTGGCCTCGATCCGTATTCGATGCTGGTGCCGTTCCTGATCTTCGCCATTGGCATTTCCCATGGCGTGCAGAAAATCAACGGTATCGCCCTGCAATCCAGCGAGGCCGATAACGCGCTGACGGCTGCGCGCCGCACCTTCCGGCAGTTGTTCCTGCCGGGGATGATTGCGATTCTCGCCGATGCGGTGGGCTTCATCACGCTGCTTATCATCGACATCGGCGTGATCCGTGAACTGGCGATCGGTGCGTCCATCGGTGTGGCGGTGATCGTCTTCACCAACCTGATCCTGCTGCCTGTGGCGATTTCCTATGTCGGCATCAGCAAGCGCGCGATCGCCAAGAGCAAGAAAGATGCGAACCGTGAACATCCGTTCTGGCGCCTGCTGTCGAACTTCGCCAATCCGAAAGTTGCGCGTATCTCGGTGGTGCTGGCGCTGATCGCTTTCGGCGGCGGCCTCTGGTACAGCCAGAACCTGAAAATCGGCGACCTCGACCAAGGCGCGCCGGAACTGCGCCCGGACTCGCGCTACAACAAGGACAACAACTTCATCATCAGCAACTACTCGACCAGCTCCGACGTGCTGGTGGTGATGGTCAAGACCAAGGCTGAAGGCTGCTCGCGCTACGAAGCCATGGCGCCAATCGATCAGTTGATGTGGAAGATGCAGAACACCGAGGGCGTGCAGTCGGCGATCTCGCTGGTGACCGTGTCCAAGCAGATGATCAAGGGCATGAACGAGGGCAACCTGAAATGGGAAACCCTGTCGCGCAACCCGGACGTGCTGAATAACTCCATCGCCCGCGCCGACGGTCTGTACAACAACAGTTGCTCGCTGGCGCCGGTGCTGGTGTTCCTCAACGATCACAAGGCTGAAACCCTCGATCGTGCGGTGAACGCGGTGCAGGAATTCGCCAAGGAGAACAACAAGGACGGCCTCGAATTCATCCTCGCCGCCGGTAACGCCGGGATCGAAGCAGCGACCAACGAAGTCATCAAACAGGCTGAGCTGACCATCCTGATTCTGGTGTACATCTGCGTCGCGGTGATGTGCATGATCACCTTCCGCTCGTGGGCAGCCACCCTGTGCATCGTCCTGCCGCTGGTGCTGACCTCGGTCCTCGGCAACGCGCTGATGGCGTTCATGGGCATCGGCGTGAAAGTTGCGACGTTGCCGGTGGTGGCGCTGGGGGTGGGGATTGGCGTGGACTACGGCATCTACATCTACAGCCGTCTGGAAAGTTTCCTGCGGGCCGGGCTGCCGTTGCAGGAAGCCTATTACCAGACCTTGAAATCCACCGGTAAAGCCGTGCTGTTCACCGGCCTGTGCCTGGCGATCGGCGTGTGTACCTGGATCTTCTCGGCGATCAAGTTCCAGGCTGACATGGGGCTGATGCTGACCTTCATGTTGTTGTGGAACATGTTTGGCGCACTGTGGCTGTTGCCGGCGCTGGCGAAGTTCCTGATCAAGCCGGAGAAGCTGGCGGGGCAGAAGGGCAATTCGTTGTTCGCGCATTGATCTGAGTGGCTGAAACGACAAAGCCGCAACCTTTGGGGGTTGCGGCTTTTTTGTGGGTCAAGATCAAGATCAACAGCCCCTCACCCTAACCCTCTCCCAGAGGGAGAGGGGACTGACCGAGGTGTGCGGCTTGAGACGTCGACCTGAAAGATCGAGTCGATTATAGATTCAAAGCAAATCACTGGACCTGCAATACCAAGCGATGTTGGATTCAGCGCAAATCGTTCAAGTCGGCGTAAATCTCGAATATCCCCCAATCGGTCCCCTCTACCTCTGGGAGAGGGCTAGGGTGAGGGCAAGCGGTCTGAAGCCTTAAGAAAGCTCAGCGCCAAGCACAACACTCAGCGCACTCCGCGCATCATCCAGCTGCACCAGCGTCGCATGCCTTGCACCCAGCGCGTCGCGATTTTCAATGGCGGTCAAAATCGCCTTGTGTCGCGGCAACGCCAATTCATGCAGATTCGGCCGCTGATTCGAATGCTTCAACGCCTCGGCAATCGCCACCGCGAGCATGTTGCACAGATTCGCCAGCAAATCGTTGTGCGTCGCGTCGGCAATCCGGCTGTGAAAGTCCAGGTCCGGCTGCAACAAGGCTTCCGGCGTCGGCGCCGCTTCCATGCGTTGATACGCTTCATTGATCGCGGCGATGTCGGCATCCGTCGCGTGCTGGGCGGCGAGGGCGGCGGCGGCGGGTTCGATGATGCTGCGCACGCTGGTCAGGACGTTGAAGAATTCATTCTGCGGGCTGCTTTGCATCAGCCAGTGCAGCACGTCCGGGTCGAGCATGTGCCATTCGCGGCGCGCCTTGACCACCGTGCCGACGCGCGGTCTGGAGTACACCAGCCCCTTGGCCACCAGCACTCGCGTGGCCTCACGCAACACCGGCCGGCTGACCGCGTACTCCTCGCAGAGCAGGGCTTCGGCGGGCAGTTTGTCGTCGGGCAAAAAGCGTCCGGAGACGATCTGCATGCCCAGTTCCTGGACAATGCGCGAGTGCATGCTTTTACGGTCGGAGGGTTTGCGGTAATCCATGGGGAGTGGCGCGATCCTGAGCGATGGAGATGCCGCGCATCATAGCAGGCACGGCGCAATCTTGAGGCAGACACAAAAGCCAAATGTGGGAGCGAGCCTGCTCGCGAAGGCGGTGGGTCAAACAACATCACTGTTGAATGTGCCGCCGTCTTCGCGAGCAGGCTCGCTCCCACAGGGGGGCTGCGGTGTTAGTGCGAGTGGCGCGGTACTTCAGCACCACGGCAGCCGACCAGGAAGTCAAAGTCGCAACCCTGATCCGCTTGCAGCACATGGTCGATGTACAGCTGACGATAACCGCCCACCAGCAATTGCTGCGGTGGCTGCAGGTCGGCCATGCGCGCCGCCAGTTCGGCATCGGAGATGTCCAGATGCAGACGTCCGCTGGCGCAGTCGAGTTCGATCCAGTCGCCTTCCTTCACCGTCGCCAGAGGCCCGCCGGCCGCCGCTTCCGGCGCGACGTGCAAGACCACAGTGCCGTAGGCGGTGCCGCTCATCCGCGCATCAGAAATGCGCACCATGTCGGTCACACCCTGCGCCAGCAGTTTGGCCGGCAAGCCCATGTTGCCGACTTCGGCCATGCCCGGATAACCCTTCGGTCCGCAGTTCTTCATGACCAGAATCGAGTCTTTATCGACGTCCAGCTCCGGATCGTTGATCCGCGCCTTGTACATGTCGAAGTTCTCGAAGACCACGGCGCGGCCGCGATGCTGCATCAGTTCAGCGGTGGCGGCGGACGGCTTGAGCACCGCACCCAGCGGCGCGAGGTTGCCGCGCAGTACGCAGATACCGCCGTCGGCGCGGATCGGATTGTCCAGCGTGCGGATCACTTCGTCTTCGCCATAAATCGGCGCGTCTTTGGTGTTCTCGCCGATCGACTTGCCGTTGACGGTCAGCGCGTTCGGATTGGGGATCAGATTGGCTTCGCCGAGGCGACGCAGCACCGCTGGCAAGCCGCCGGCGTAGTAGAACTCTTCCATCAGGAAGCGCCCGGAAGGCTGCAGGTCGACGATGGTCGGCATGCCGCGACCGATGCGCGTCCAGTCGTCCAGATCGAGTTCGACGCCGATGCGCCCGGCGATGGCTTTCAGGTGAATCACGGCGTTGGTCGAACCACCGATGGCGGCGTTGACGCGGATGGCGTTTTCGAAAGCTTCCTTGGTGAGGATCTTCGACAGTTTCAGGTCTTCGCGCACCATTTCCACGGCACGCATGCCGGACATGTGCGCCAGCACGTAACGGCGCGCATCCACTGCCGGGATCGCTGCGTTATGGGGCAGGGAGGTGCCCAGCGCTTCGGCCATGCAGGCCATGGTCGACGCGGTGCCCATGGTGTTGCAGGTGCCCGCCGAACGCGACATGCCGCCTTCGGCCGCGAGGAAATCGTCGATGGTGATGGTGCCGGCCTTGACCTGCTCGCTGAGCTGCCAGACTACCGTGCCCGAGCCGATGTCCTTGCCCTTGTGCTTGCCGTTGAGCATCGGCCCGCCGGTGACAACGATGGCCGGCACGTCGCAACTGGCCGCGCCCATCAGCAGCGCCGGGGTGGTCTTGTCGCAACCGGTCAGCAGCACCACGCCGTCGATCGGGTTGCCGCGAATGGCTTCTTCAACGTCCATGCTCGCCAGGTTGCGGGTGAGCATGGCGGTCGGGCGCAGGTTCGATTCGCCGTTGGAGAACACTGGAAATTCCACTGGAAAACCACCGGCTTCGATCACGCCGCGTTTGACGTGTTCGGCGATCTGGCGGAAGTGCGCGTTGCACGGCGTCAGCTCCGACCAGGTGTTGCAGATGCCGATGATCGGCTTGCCGTGAAACTGATGGTCGGCGATGCCCTGATTCTTCATCCAGCTGCGGTACATGAAGCCGTTCTTGTCGGCCGTGCCAAACCATTGGGCGGAGCGCAGAGTGGGTTTCTTATCAGCCATGATCGATTCTCTTATTGTATGACTATAGTGTTCCAGCGATGGCCTAACATAAGCGCAAATTCGTCGATTTGGAAGTGTTGTTGCGTAATTAGTATTACTATATAGTCGTTTTCGACGGAGGGATGGCCCTGGCAGCTCTGCAGCGAGAGGCGTCCCCCGAGGTTCTATAAAAACAACAATCGGAGACCGATCTCATGAGCCAGGAATTGCGGCTTATCCGGCGCATCACACTGAAACTGATTCCCTTCCTGATCCTGCTGTACCTGATCGCCTATGTGGATCGCTCCGCCGTCGGCTTCGCCAAGCTGCACATGGGCGCCGACATCGGCATTGGCGACGCGGCCTATGGCCTGGGCGCCGGGCTGTTCTTCATTGGCTATTTCCTGCTTGAAATCCCCAGCAACCTGATGCTCGAACGCTTTGGCGCGCGGCGCTGGTTTGCGCGGATCATGATCACCTGGGGCGCAATCACCATCGGCATGGCCTTCGTTCAGGGGCCGCACAGCTTCTATGTGATGCGCTTTCTGCTCGGCGCGGCCGAGGCGGGCTTCTTTCCCGGCGTGCTGTACTACATCACTCAATGGTTCCCGGTGCGCCATCGCGGCAAGATCCTCGGCCTGTTCATTCTCTCGCAACCGATCGCGATGATGATCACCGGTCCCGTGTCCGGCGGTTTGCTCGGCATGGACGGCATCCTCGGTTTGCACGGCTGGCAGTGGCTGTTCATCGTCATCGGCACCCCGGCGATCCTGTTGACCTGGCCGGTACTGCGCTGGCTGCCGGACGGCCCGCAGCAAGTGAAATGGATGGATCAGGCGGAGAAAGACTGGCTGACCGGCGAACTGAAAAAGGATCTGCAGGAATACGGCCAGACCCGTCACGGCAACCCGCTGCATGCGCTCAAAGACAAACGCGTGTTGCTGCTGGCGCTGTTCTACCTGCCAGTGACCCTGAGCATTTACGGCCTCGGCCTGTGGCTGCCGACGCTGATCAAGCAGTTTGGCGGCAGCGACCTGGTCACCGGTTTCGTCTCCTCGGTGCCGTACATCTTCGGGATCATCGGTTTGCTGATCATCCCGCGCAGTTCGGACCGCTTGAATGATCGCTACGGGCACCTCGCCGTTTTGTATGTGCTGGGCGCCATTGGTTTGTTCATGAGCGCGTGGTTGTCGATGCCGGTGGCACAACTGGCGGCGCTGTGTCTGGTCGCGTTTGCGCTGTTCTCTTGCACGGCGGTGTTCTGGACCTTGCCGGGGCGGTTCTTCGCCGGCGCGAGCGCAGCGGCGGGGATCGCGCTGATCAACTCGGTGGGCAATCTGGGCGGGTACATCGGGCCGTTCGTGATCGGCGCGTTGAAGGAATACACCGGCAATCTGGCTTCGGGGCTGTACTTCCTCTCGGGCGTGATGGTGTTCGGGCTGATTCTGACCGGCATCGTTTATCGCGTGCTGGAGCGCAGGCATGTGCTGCCGGTTGACCAGTTCGCCGCCAGTGCGCGCGGCGCGACCCGCACCTGACGCTTACCACCGTGGGAGCGAGCCTGCTCGCGAAGAGGCCATCACACTCAACATCATTGGTGACTGATACACCGCTTTCGCGAGCAGGCTCGCTCCCACAGGGGATCGGCGGTGGTTTTGATAAACAGGAGATAAATCATGCATCTGGTTCAATTCGAATTAACCAACGGCGAGCGCCGCGTGGGCGTGGTCGACACGGCGCGGGTGCGTGAAGTGCAGGGCGCGCGCAGCGTACGTGATCTGGCGCTGGCCGCCATCGAGGCCGGCCACTCGCTGGAGCAGCACGTACAAACCCTCGGCTTCGGCGCCGATCACGATTACCCAGAACTGCTCGCCGAGCTGCGCATCCTGCCGCCACTCGATCACCCGGACCCGGCGCACATGCTGGTCAGCGGCACCGGCCTGACCCACTTGGGCAGCGCCTCGGCGCGGGACAAAATGCATCAGCAGGCCGGTGACGAAGCGGCCATGACCGACACCATGCGTATTTTCAAATGGGGTCTGGAGGGAGGCAAACCGGCACCAGGGCAGGCCGGCGTACAACCGGAATGGTTCTACAAGGGTGACGGCAGCATC
Source organism: Pseudomonas retamae (assembly GCF_043496865.1). NCBI lineage: Bacteria > Pseudomonadati > Pseudomonadota > Gammaproteobacteria > Pseudomonadales > Pseudomonadaceae > Pseudomonas > Pseudomonas retamae. The sequence continues at coordinate 107,976 of NZ_JBIEIL010000002.1, read as the reverse complement.
GTTGTGCGCCCGGGCCAGCCATTCCCGCTGCCACCGTTCGCCGAAGACGCCGGCGAGGAGCCGGAAATGGCCGGCCTCTACGTGATCGGTCACGACGGCAAGCCTTATCGCCTCGGCTTTGCGGTGGGCAACGAGTTCTCCGATCACGTCATGGAGCGCAAGAATTATCTGTACCTGGCGCATTCGAAATTGCGCAGTTGCAGTTATGGTCCGGAACTTCGCACCGGTGAATTGCCTCAACACCTTGCAGGCGCCAGTCGCATCCTGCGTGACGGTGAAGTGCTGTGGCAGAACGAATTCCTCAGTGGCGAGGCCAACATGTGCCACAGCCTGGCGAACCTCGAGTACCACCACTTCAAATACCGGCAGTTCCTGCGTCCGGGCGACGTGCACATTCATTTCTTCGGCACCGCGACGCTGTCGTTCGCCGACGGCATTCGCACCCAACCGGGCGACGTGTTTGAAATCAGTCAGGCTGAGTTCGGCGCACCGCTGGTCAATGGTATCGTGCCGATCGACGCAGTGTTTGCCCCCGACAGCATTGGCACCCTTTAAGGAGATCCCATGACTCAGATTCTCGGTCACAACTACATTGGCGGTCAGCGCAGCGCCGCTGGCAGCGTCAAACTGCAATCGGTCGACGCCAGCACCGGCGAAGCACTGCCGCACAACTTCATTCAGGCCACCGCCGAAGAAGTCGACGCCGCCGCCAAGGCAGCCGCCGCCGCATACCCGGCCTATCGCAGCCTCAGCGCTGAACGCCGTGCACAGTTTCTCGATGCGATTGCCGATGAGCTGGACGCGCTGGGCGATGATTTCGTCGCCGTGGTCTGCCGCGAAACCGCGCTGCCGGCCGGGCGCATCCAGGGCGAACGCGGTCGCACCAGCGGGCAGATGCGTCTGTTCGCCAAGGTCCTGCGTCGCGGTGATTTCTATGGCGCACGCATCGATCAGGCATTGCCCGATCGTCAGCCATTGCCACGCCCGGACCTGCGTCAATATCGCATCGGCCTCGGCCCGGTCGCGGTGTTCGGCGCGAGCAACTTCCCGCTGGCATTCTCCACCGCCGGGGGCGACACCGCAGCGGCGCTGGCCGCCGGTTGCCCGGTAGTCTTCAAGGCCCACAGCGGCCACATGGCCACCGCTGAGCTGGTCGCCGACGCGATCATTCGTGCAGCGGAAAAAACCGGCATGCCTACCGGCGTGTTCAACATGATCTACGGCGGTGGCGTCGGCGAGTGGCTGGTCAAGCACCCGGCGATTCAGGCCGTCGGTTTCACCGGTTCGCTCAAGGGCGGTCGCGCCCTGTGCGACATGGCCGCGGCGCGTCCGCAACCGATTCCGGTGTTCGCCGAGATGTCGAGCATCAACCCGGTGATCGTGCTGCCGCAAGCGCTGGCGACACGTTCGGAAACCGTCGCCCGCGATCTGACCGCCTCGGTGGTCCAGGGCTGCGGTCAGTTCTGCACCAACCCGGGCCTGGTCATCGGCATCCGCTCGCCGCAATTCAGCGCGTTCGTGCAGCAGGTCGCTGCAGCGATCGGCGATCAGCCGGCGCAAACCATGCTCAACGCCGGCACCCTCGGCAGCTATGGCAAAGGCCTGGAAAAACTTCTGGGCCACAGCGGCATCGAGCATTTGGCCGGTAATTCGCAGCAGGGCAATCAGGCGCAACCGCAGCTGTTCAAAGCGGATGTCAGCCTGTTGATCAACGGCGATGAAGTGCTGCAGGAAGAAGTGTTCGGCCCGACCACGGTGATCGTTGAAGTCGCCGATCAGGCGCAACTCAGCGCTGCGCTGCTCGGCCTGCACGGGCAACTCACCGCGACGATCATCGGCGAGCCGGCCGACTTCGAACAGTTCGCCGAACTGACGCCGCTGCTCGAACAGAAAGTCGGGCGCATCCTGCTCAATGGTTATCCGACCGGTGTCGAGGTCTGCGATTCGATGGTTCACGGCGGGCCGTATCCGGCGACGTCCGATGCGCGCGGCACCTCGGTGGGAACGCTGGCAATCGACCGTTTCCTGCGCCCGGTGTGCTTCCAGAACTACCCGGACAGCTTGCTGCCCGAGCCGCTGAAAAATGCCAACCCGCTGCGCATTCAGCGTCTGGTGGATGGCACGCCATCGCGTGAGGCGATCTAAAACCCACCCCTGCAGGAGTGAGCCGGCCCGCGATAGCGGTGAGTTGATCGTTCCCACGCTCCGCGTGGGAATGCCTCTAGGGACGCTCCGCGTTCCAAAGGGACGCAGAGCGTCCCGCGCTGCATTCCCACGCAGAGCGTGGGAACGATCAACAGCCTTTCACGGCCTGACCACCGCAATCGCGAGCAGGCTCACTCCTACAAGGGGGCTCGGCGCGACATTAAGCTATCATTGGCCCTTTCCCCCCCAAGAAAGACTGTTTGCCATGACTGCCCAAACCCTTCTCAACGCCCTTGAACACTGCGGTATGGTCGAAATCGACGGCCTGCACGCCTTCGAATTCGCCCTCGACGAGGACGATAACCTGCACATCGAATGCATCGATGGTCGCGCGGCCAAACATTGGGAATTCACCCCGGCACAAGTCGAGGCTGCAACCTTTGATGCAGACCTGCAGAGCTGGCTGATCATCGGTTATGCCAGCGACACCAAGACCACGGGTGAACACCGCCTGGTCTGCCTCGGTGATGTAGTCAGCAGCAGCGACGATGAGGATGACAATAATGAAGATGCGTAATTTCTGGCCGCTGCTGATGGCCGGCAGCGTCGGCGCGATGGGCTTTTCCAGCGCCTACGCGGAAAACTTCCAGTTGCTGGTCGGCTCGTACACCGCCGGCAGCAGCGAAGGCATTTACCGGATGAACTTCGACAGCGCCACCGGGCAGATCGCCGCCAAGCCGCTGCAAGTGGTCAAGACCGAAAACCCGTCGTGGCTGACCCTGTCCAGGGATCAGAAACGCCTGTTCGTGGTCAACGAAAACGGTCCGGGCCAGCAGGACCCGGTCGGCCGCGTCAGCAGCTTCGCCATCGATCCGAAAACCCATGCCCTGCGCCTGATCAATCAGGTGCAGAGCCTGGGCAACGAGCCGACCCATTCCAGCCTCAGCGCTGACGCCAGCCACTTGTTCGTCAGCAACTATTCGGTGGTGGAAGATCCGGGCGGCACCCTGGCGGTGCTGCCGGTCGGCGCCGACGGCAAGCTCCAGCCGGTAGTGCAGATGAGCGCGCACCCGGCCAGCAGGGTCAATCCTGAGCGCCAGGCGTCCAACCACGTGCACTCGACGGTGTCCTCGCCGGATGGCCGCTACGTGTTCTCCAACGACCTGGGCGCGGACAAGATCTTCATCTATCAATTCGACCCGAAAGCCAATCCGCACCTGCCGCTGACACCTGCCAAGAGGCCGTCGGTGGCCTTGCCGGCCGGCAGCGGCCCGCGTCATCTGCTGTTCAGCGCCGATGGCAAGCACGCCTGGCTGACCATGGAAATGAGCGCACAGGTCGCTGTGTTCGACTACAAGGATGGCGTCCTGACCCAGACGCAACTGGTGGACCTGGCCGCCGGTCAGCCGACTTCGGACAAGGCCGGCGCTGCGCTGCATGCCTCGGCAGATGGCAAGTTTCTCTACGTCAGCAACCGTGGCACTGCCAATCAACTGGTGGTGTTTGCCATCGATCCGGCCAGCGGTCAGTTGAAAGAACTACAAAAGCGCTCGGTGGAAGGCGACCATCCGCGTGAATTCGCCCTCGATCCGAGTGGGAAATTTGTGCTGATCGCCAACCAGAAGAGCAACGAGATTGTTGTCGTCGAGCGCGATGGCAAGACTGGTCTGCTCGGCAAAACCGTGCAGAAACTGCCGATAGACGCCCCCAGCGACCTGAAGTTTCTAGTGCGACAATAAGCCACAGGCCCCGTTCTACGGGGCCTGCATCTTTGTATTAATTACGCTGATAACGGCTAATGCTACAAAAGATTTCAAGCGGCAACCCGGCAGCGTTACGTTTGTTTCACAGCCCGACCGGGCAAACCAAGCAAACGAACACGAGGGTTACCGCCATGAACTTCAATCTTTTCTCCGTTATCGCCGCCTCCGCCATCTCCGCCACCGTGGTACTGCCTGCCGGTGCCAACGTCGAAATCGCCGAGAAAAAATCCCACACCCAGAGCTACACCCAGAAATACCTGCAACAGAGCGCCAACTTCTACGCCGCGCTGGATCACAAAACCCAGGCCTGAAATTCCCGTCACCTGAAAAGGGCTGTCGAAGGCTGCGATTTACGTCAAAGATCGCAGCCTTCGACGGCCCTTTTTTGCGCGCGCTCAACACTTGATCGTTCCCACGCTCTGCGTGGAAATGCAGCCGGGGACGCTCCGCGTCCCATGGAACGCGGAGCGTCCCTAGAGGCATTCCCACGCAGAGCGTGGGAACGATCAGTAACAGGCATTCCTTTGCTGCGCGTGGGGACGAACACTGTGCGCGGCATTCGGTCATAGGTTTCTTCAAGCGAGGGAATAGAGCGGGTAAATAATCAACGAAGCTGATGTTTACTATGGCAAACCCTGAGTGGTTGCTACGGCTTTTTTGATTGATTCTGTGGGCATCGAAACCTGCCTACGGGAGAACACCATGGCCAGCGCAATCCTTCACTCCGCCAAACGCGGCGCCTACCTGGCCATTGGTGTGTACCTGGCCGTGGTGCTGTTCGTCAGCATCGCCTCGCAGATGGAACACAGCTTCGACGCGCCCATCGACGTCGCCCATCCCGGTGTCCAGTTCGAAGTGCGCTCGCAGAGCGTGATGGTCGATCGGGCCGAACTCGCAGGAGTCGGCGGCGCATGAAAGGCTACAGACTCTGGGTGATCGCCGGTCTGGCGTTCTTCACCAACGGCACTTCGTTATTAGGCATCGGCCAAGGCTCCGTCGGCGCGCTGGCCCGGGCCATAGAGGTCAATCACAGCATCACTCACAACATAGAACGCGCCAACACGCTGGGGCTGATGGCCGGTAATCCTCCGGCCAAGGTCGCAGTGGACTTCCTCGGCCCGTTCGAAGTCGATTGCATGGCGCTGGGCATGTGCCAGGTGCTGGCCTGATCGGTGATGATCGTTCCCACGCTCTGCGTGGGAATGCCTCAAGGGACGCTCCGCGTTCCAGCTCTGGAGTGGACGCGGAACGTCCGGGGCTGCATTCCTTTGCTGCGCATGGGAACAGTCAAGTCAGGAAGTTCGAGCTACTTCTTCATAACCGACGTAAACAGTTCGGACTCGAGCAACCGCTGCAACCATCCCTGCAGGGCCACATACGGCGTCTGCGCAAACCACTCGCGATCAACATGGGCGAACTGGCGAATGAACGGCAGCAGGGCGACATCGGCGAGGCTGAGCTGATCACCCAACAAGTGGTCCTGATCCGCCAGCATCAGGTCCAGCGAATGGACGATCATTTCGCATTCCATGCGATAGACCTCCATCGGTTTTTCCGGGTAGCGCTCGGCGTACTTGTAGTGATTCAATGAAGTCTTGAACTGCGTGTCGTTGGTCTCGATCAGCATATTGGTGACGAGCTGCGCACCGGGATCGTTCTTCAGGCGCCAGTCATCCGGATCATGCTGCTCCAGGGCCCAGTGTATGATCGCCAGGCTTTCATCGATCACCCGGCCGTTGGCATTGAGCACCGGCACCGTGCCTTTGGGCGAGAGCGCGAGCATCTCGGCCGGTTTGTCCTTGAGGCTGACCTCAACGATTTCCACCGACACACCCGAGTAATGCAAAGCCATCCGCGCACGCATCGCATAAGGGCAGCGGCGGAAGGAATACAACGTATTCATTTCACCTCCAGTGTGCTCAAACCATTGCCTTGGCGCTGCACCTGAATCTGCACCGGGATGCGCTCGTGCATTTCCTGCACATGGGAGATCACCGCGACCTTGCGACCCTGCGCCTGCAAGCCGTCGAGGGCGTCCATCGCCAGTTGCAGGGATTCCGGATCGAGGCTGCCAAAACCTTCGTCGATAAACAACGATTCGATTTTCAGCGTGCTCGAGGCCATCGACGCCAGCCCCAATGCCAGCGCCAGTGACACCAGGAAGGTCTCGCCACCGGACAGCGAATGCACCGAGCGCAATTCATCGCCCATTTCCGTGTCCAGCACCAGCAGGCCGAGCATGCTGCCGCCGCGTTTGAGGCGATAGCGTTTGACCAGTTGGCGCAACTGCACGTTGGCGTGATGCACCAGCAGATCGAGGTTGTAGGCCTGGGCGATCTTGCGGAACGTGTCGCCGGTGGCCGAGCCGATCAGCGCACTGAGGCGCGCCCAGCGCTGATATTCGGCGTAAGCGTCGGCGATCTGCTGCGCCAGAGCCTGATTGGCGTTCTGCCGGCGCTGGTCTTCAACCTGTTCGGCGCGCAGTTCGGCGCATTGCTGCTCGCTCACGGCGAACTGGTTCTGCAGGTCGGCGAGGGCGCTGGCCAATTGTTCGGCATCAAGATTGCCGTTGTGCTGCGCCTGATGATCGAGCAGACGCTGATCACGCTCCTGCAATAGCACCTGCGCCTGTTCGATGGCCTTCTCGTTGTGTTGCAAGCGCTGGCGCAGTTCGCTGAGTTGCGCGTCGTCGATCTGCAGCAGTGCTTCCAGACCTTGGTCATCCAGCTCCGGATGACGGCTGCGCCAATCGGCAAGCTTGCCGCGCAGCTCCTGATCTTCGCTTTGCAGTGCTTGCAAACGTTCCTGCTGCGCCTTGAGTTCAGCGGCGATCTGCACGAGTTGCGTACGCATACTTTGCAGTTCCTGGGCGGTACTGGCTTCGCTGCTGCGCGCCTGTTCAACCGCCTGTTCGAGTTGCTGCTGCCATTGCTCGGCGCTGCTGTGTTCGCCGAGCAGCTGCGCGAGTTTCTGCTGGCAAGCCTGCTGCTGCTCGGTCAAACCGTTGAGTTGCGCTTCGGCGCTGTGCAACTGCTGGGCGCGGGTCTGCTGGCGGTCCTGTTCTTTTTCCAGCGTCTGCTGGCGCTGCAGTTGTTCGGCCTGTTCTTCCTTGTGCTGATCGAGCTGAGCCAGACGCTCGGCGATCTGCCGGTCGAGTTGCATGAAGGTCGCGGCCGGTTCCTGACGCAGGGCTTCGAGGGTGTCGGCGGGTAGCAGACTGGCGAATGCGGCGAGTTCTTCGTCGAGACGCTGACGGTCGCTGCTCAGTTCGCGCTGCTGATTGCTCAGTTGCTGCGCCGCTTGCTGATGCGCGGTTTCGGCCTGGCGCAATTGTTGAGTCAGGCGCGCGGCATCCTGTTGCAGGGTGAGCAGGGCGCTCTGGCGCTGCTCGTCCTGGCTGATGCTCTGGTTCAGTTGCTCGTTTTGCCGGGTCAGCCAGGCGTCGCGCTTGGCCGCGTCCTGATTGAGCAACTGTGCTGCCAACGGATGCGCATCGAGGCTCGGCGCCAAGGCTTGTTGCTGCGCGGCGAGTTGTTCCTGTTGCTGCAACAGTTCTTTCTGCTGCGCGATCACGCCGCCGACTTCGGCGCGCAGTTCGGCGAGCTTTTCCTTGAGCTGATCGACCACCCGCTGGGCGTTGGCCTGCTCGCTTTCATCGTGGCGACCGAGGCTTTGCAGCAGAGCTTCAGGCTGATGATAGGGATGCTCGTTGCTGCCGCAGACCGGGCACGGCTGGTCGTCCTGCAACTGCGCGCGTAACTCTTCGACACTGGCACTGCGCGCCAGACGCTGACGCTCGAGCAGCTCGCGGGTGACGTTCAGGGTCTGCTCGGCGACGGTCAGTTCGGCTTTGCTTTTCACCCCGTCCTGAGTCAGTTGCTCGCGTTGCTGCTGGGCGCTGAGCAGGCGTTGTTGCAGTTCGCTGCTGCGCTGGTCGAGGTCCTGTTGGCTGGCCCACAGGCGCGACAAATCTTCGAAGGCGCGCAACTGTTTGCGGTTGTCCTGCAGCAACGTACCGAGCAGGCCGATCTGTTCGGCGACCGCATCGGGCTCGGCGCCAGCCTCCTTGAACAGCACTTCGAGTTGCTGCTTTTGCGCGGTCAGGGCATCAGCGCTGCGAGTGGCGCTGTCTTCGAGGCTGGCCAGTTCTGCCTGACCCTTGTTCAAGCGATTGCCGATCAGCATCAATTGTTGCAGGCGATCGCGGTAGGCGTTCCAGGCATCGCTCAGCGGTGCCAGATGGGCGCTTTGCTCCAGTTCGCTGGCGATGCGCTGCAAGCGCTCGGCGGCCTCGGCCTGCTTTTCCTGCAAGGCCTGAATGGCCTGCTGGCCGTCATTGCAGGCTTGCTGCGCCGCGAGTCTGGCTTCAGTGCTTTGCGCGACGTCCCTGACCAGACGGGCGAGGGTGCTTTGTTCTTCAAAGGCCTGACGCAACAGCGGCGCGTTCTCGCTCTGCCGCTGTTGCGCCTGGCTCAGGGCGCCTTTCGCGGCCTCAAGCGTTTGCTCCAGTTGCGTCTGGCGCTCGCTCAGTTCGGCGTGTTGTCGGGTGTGCGCGGCGATCTGCGCGGCCAACGGCGGGAGCAGTGCATCGAGTTCGGTCTTGCGGGCGAACTGGTGCCGTTGCGGCGCCAGTTGCTCCAGTTGGCTCAGTTTGACCCGCTCACCGGCCAGCGCTTGCCATTGCTGCTGCGCGCTGTGCAATTGCTCGGTGGCGGCTTGCTGCGAATCCTGCAACAGGCGCAGATCCTTGAGCCAGCCATGCTGCTGTTCGAGCTGCTTGAGCTGCGCCTGTTGCAGCTTCATCTGTTGCTGCGCGGCGCTGCAGCGCTCGTCCAGTTCGGCACGGGCCTCGGGGGCGAGCGGGGTGACGCCGCTGGCCTGATCCTGCAACAGCTTGTGCGCTTCGCGGGCCTCTTTGGTCTTGTCAAAGGCGCGGCGACCGAGGCGCGTGTAGAGCGCGGTGTCGGTGAGTTTTTCCAGCAATTCGCTGCGGTCGTTGTCGTCCGCCTTGAGGAACGCGCTGAACTCACTCTGCGCCAGCAACACGGCGCGGGTGAACTGCTCGAAGTTCAGTCCAAGCGCGGCTTCGAGCTGGGTTTTGTACTCGCCTTTCTGGCTGGCGAGCAACTGATCCTGATCGATATCGCGCAGGCTCTGCCGACTGGCCTGCAACTTGCCGCCGGCCTTCTCGCGAGCACGATTGGCTTCCCAGCGCGCGCGATAGCGTCGACCGTCAACACCGACAAAATCCACCTCGGCATAGCCTTCACCGGTGCCACGACGCAACAGAGTACGCGGGTCGCCGGTAGCGATTTCGCCGTCGGCGTCAGGGACTTTGGCGTCGCGGCTGGTGTTGTTGAGGCGCGGCACCGCGCCAAACAGCGCCAGGCACAAGGCATCGAGCAGGGTGCTTTTGCCGGCGCCGGTCGGGCCGGTGATCGCAAACAAGCCAGCGCTGGCCAGCGGTTCGGCGGTGAAATCGATTTCGAACGGGCCGGCCAGCGAGGCCAGGTTCTTCAAACGAATGGCGAGAATCTTCATGGCTGCTCGCCTTCCATTTGCACGTCTTGCAGCAGTTCGGCGAAGTCCTTGAGGGTTTGTTCGTCGACCCCGCTGCCATAGTTGTCGAGCCAGGCGCGGCTGAACAATTCCTGCGGGGTGAGCTGGTCCAGTTCGATCAGCGCGCTGCCGTTATCGCTGCCATCAGCGCCTCGGTTACCGGCGTATTCTGCGGCGATCCGCACCAGGCGCACGGCTTTGCCTTGCAGCGCGGTTTCCACTTGATGACGCAGATCCGGCTGCGGCTCGTCGAGCCGCACACGCACTTCCAGCCACGGCTGGCGCTGGGTTTCGGCGAGCAGGTCGATGTTCGGCAAGTCCGCCAGTTGCAGGAGAATCTCGGCCAGCGGCGCCGGGCCGATGCGCTGCAGATTGACCGAGCGCGGGATCAGCTTCGGCTCGACGCTGACCAAGGTTTCACCGTCGAGGATGACATCGAGAATCTGGTGTTGATAACCGATCTCCGAGAACGACAGCGGAATCGGCGAGCCGCTGTAGCGAATGCGCTCCTCGCCGTTGACCTTCTGCGGCTTGTGCAAATGGCCGAGGGCGACGTAGCTGATGCTCGCGCCGAACAGGCTGGCGGGCAGGGCTTCGGCGTTGCCGATGATCAGGCTGCGCTCGGAATCCTCCGACACCGAACCGCCAGCCATGTGCGCGTGGCTGATGGCGATCAGCGCCTGACCCGGTTGGCGCTTAGCGTTGGCCGCCTCGATCAGCCATTCATGCACCTGACCGATGCCGCGCAAATAGTTGTCGCCCAGATGCGCACCGGTCACTTCAGCGGGACGCAGGAACGGCAGCGCCAGGCACCATGCGGCGATTTCGCCGGTTTTATCCGGCAACGGCAGCAGCAGCCGTTCGGCATCCAGTTGCCCGTCATCCAGCCACAGCACCCGACCCAACGCATGGGTGCGCAAACGCCGCATCAACGGCGCGGGCAGCTCGATCCGCGAGCCGGAATCATGATTGCCGGCGATCATCACGATGGTCAGCAACGGCTGCTGTTCGTGGGCGCTGACGATGAAATCGTAGAGGCGTTCCTGGGCTTTGACCGGCGGGTTGACCGTGTCGAAGATGTCCCCGGCAATCAGCAGCACATCCGGCTGCGCCAGTTGCAATTGGCGCAGCAGCCATTCGAGAAAGCACGCATGCTCGAAATCGCGCTCCTGGCCGTGCAGGTTTTGCCCAAGGTGCCAGTCGGAGGTGTGAAACAGACGCAAGGTGGACTCCGTAACATTTAAAAGGTGATGGCCGCGGGAAGATAACGGGCGGCGAAAGAGGGGGAGAGTTTACAGATTATTGCGTCGTTGAGGCTTGTCCCGGCGGGACGCTGCAGGGCATTTCGATGACTCGCTCGTTGACCCCCGTGCACCGGCTATCTAGCATCGAGCCATCATATTGATATCGTCTCAGCCGCGATTATTAGGCCTAATCTTCAGCCTTACCCGACAAAGCCTGACGTCGGAAGAACGAGTCTGGAGCCAATGTAATGCAGCTGATCAACTCCATACCCTGGTCATCGACACTGAACCCTATGATGTTTGGAAGCAGCAGTGGGCGAATCAGCAAGGCTGGATATTCATTCGTATATCAACGATCAATGTCACCCGGAACAAATATTGATGTTTTCGACATTGCTCTTTCCGGCGTTCGTCGTGTCTGAGGAAGGCGTTTTCCTGGAGCGAAATTTTTCAGACGAAACGTTCGCGCGCTGCATGAGCCTGGCCTATGGCGACATGGCGGAGGCTGAACGGCTTTTGAATTGCGTGAAGATCTATGACGTTTTTGGTCAATAGGGCGATGGTGTATCGGCCAACGTATTTCTTCAGCTCTGCGAGGTGATCGGGTTTGCGTGGCGAATGGTGTTGAAGCAGAAATTCCCGGACAGGTTTTTCGATGTCGAGGTGTCGAACTCGGATGAGAATTACGGCCCGGTGGTTACGTTTTATCAGGTGAAGCAATGATGGCTACCTTGGACTTTTCAATTGCGCAGTACGGAACGGTTGGCCCCTTGAATGGCAAGCTGTCCAGAGGTCAAGTGCGCGAGATTCTGGGAGACGGTTTCGACGTGTTCTGGAAGACGACTAACTCCTTGAATACTACGGATGCGTATATTCAACTCGACCTTCATGTCTATTACGACGAGCGAGATGTGGTCAAAGGGGTAGAGTTTTTCGAAAGAAGCCAGGTGTCCTGGAGCGGGCACAAGCTGGTAGGCGAAACATCTTCGGACGTGCTGGCTTTGTTTCGTCGCAACGGTATTGACCCCGTCGTTGACGATGACGGATTTGAAGTCGGCGAGTTGGGTATGGGGTTTTATGTTCACGGTGACGACGGATTGATCACCGCTTTATATATTGATCTGCGGCGCGAAGCTTTAGGAGGATAATGGGGCAGACCACGTTTAAATAAACGTGGTCTGCCTCGAGGGGTCAAAGGTCTTTAACTTAATAAAGTTTTTGGATAAGTGAGGATGGACTACGTTTGGAAAGTACTCCGAAAACGTTGTCTGTCCCCTTTTTACGATCCTTGCCCATCCGCCGGTTGCTGTCGGGCGTCATCGGAAAGTGGTGCGGTCCCCATCGGGCCGATTATTCAAGGATGTGTCATGACTCAACGGTTACTGCAACTTGATCATGTGTCGTTCAACCTCCCGGACGGGCGCGTGCTGTACGAAAACTTGAACCACACTTTCAATACCGGGGTAACAGGCATAGTGGGTGCCAATGGGAGTGGCAAGTCGTTGCTCGGTCGGCTCTTGATGGGCGAGCAGCAGCCCAGCAGTGGCATTGTCCGCCGCGAAGGTCGGGTGTATGCAGTAACGCAATTACTCGAGCCCGAGCGCTATCCCACCGTCGCCGCACTGGCCGGGGTCGAGCCAGTTCTGGCGGCGCTGGCGCGTATTGCCCAAGGCAGCGTCGACGATGCCGACCATGCTTTGGCGGTCGATCAATGGGATTGCGCCACACGCCTTGAGGCAGAACTGCAGCAACTTGGCCTCGGTCGTTTAGATGCCGACTCGCCTACCGACGAACTCAGCGGCGGTGAGCGCCAGCGGGTAGCGCTGATGGGGGCGTGGTTATCAAGAGCCGACTGGTTGCTTCTGGATGAGCCCAGCAACCACTTGGATATCGATCAGCAACACAAACTTGCCCAACAAATCGAGCGCTGGCCCAACGGTTTGATCATGATCAGCCACGACCGCGGTCTGTTGGAATGCGTCAACGAAATTATCGAGCTGTCGCCCCTCGGGCTGACGGTGTATGGCGGTAACTACAGTCATTACTCAGCTGCGCGTGAGCAGCAACAGCAGGCGTTCCAGTCGGCATTGCAAGGTGAGCGGGCACAAGCCAAACGCGAGCAACGCGAGATGGCCGTGCAGATGGAGCGTCAGCAGCGGCGAAATGCGCGCGGCGATCGCCAGGCGCGTAATGGCAACCAGACGAAACTGATTACCAACGCGCAAAAAGAGCGCAGTGAAAACAGTCAGGGCAAGTTGCACCTCAACCAACAGTTGGCCCGCGATCAACAACAGCAACGTATTGCCGAGGCACGGGCGCGCTGTGCACCGGACATCCAGCGCGTGATGCTGTCACCAGAGTGCTCGGTGCCCGATGGCAAGCTGATCGTGCAGTTGATCAATGTCGTGCTGCCTTTCGGCCACACGGAACCGGTCAACCTGACGCTGACGGGGCCTGTACGCATGGCAATTATGGGCGAAAACGGGAGCGGCAAGTCGACCCTTTTGAAAGTTATCGCTGAGCAAATTCCAGCGCGTGCGGGGGAGGTCATGCGCAGTTGCCATGTCGGTTGGCTGGATCAACATGCCGGGTTGCAGCACACTCAACGTACGGCGGTGCAATGGCTTTACGAGAGTAACCCGCAGTTGCCAGAAGCCGAGGCAAGGACGCGGCTGGCGCAGATGGGTATCGGTGCGGATCGAGCGATGCTCAAAACCTGTCTGTTGAGCGGCGGGGAGCGCCTGAAAATTGCCTTGGCCGCAGAGTTGTATGCGTTGCGACCGCCACAATTACTGTTACTGGATGAGCCGGATAACCATTTGGATTTGCCCAGTAAAATCGCTCTCGAACAGATGCTCAATCAATACACCGGGGCTTTGATGGTGGTCTCTCACGATAGTGCTTTTTTACAGGCGATACATCTGGACGCCCAATTGCATCTCGGAAAAAAGCCACGTCATTTGGGATAAAGCGGCGGCAACCCACTGTCACCCACCGGATCCTGCACCCGCTCCGCCGGCGGTATCGTGCGGATCGCCCGCCACAAATCCTCACCCTGCCAATGCTGGCCGGTTTCGCTGTAAAGCGCACCATTCAACCCATCCAGCGCATCCGACAGCGGCACAAACCGCGCCGCCATGTCCGCCAGTGTTTCCGGCTGCTGCCGCGCCCACGCATCCAGTGCCTGCCGCGTGGCTTGCGGGTCGTTGGCCTGGCTGGCCCGTTTGATGTCGTCCATCAAGGTGCGTGGGCTCGGGCCGGTCTGGGCGGCGCGGTGGATTGCCGGTTGCCAGCGGGCGCGCCACCACAGGCCGAAGCCGAGCAGGGTGGTGCAGGCGAGGATCAGGGTGCTGAGTTTCCACCACCACAGCACGTCGTTGTCGACGCTGCTCGGTTGCAGGGTGCCGGCCGGGGTGTCGATTTGCAGGCTCGGGTTGTTGGCCACCTGCAGGGTGCGCGCGGGCAGGCTGCTGTGTTCGAGGTGGTCTTCGAAGGTGTTCCACCAGACTACGTCGACGGTCGGCAGGTCGATTGCGCCGCTGCGGTTTGGCACCAGCGCTTCGCGCTCTTCGCGGCTGCCGATAAGGCCGCGCTCGCTGCTCTGGTTGCTCAGCACCGGTTGGTCGGGGTAGCGACGCAGGCCGGCGACCTCGGTGGCGGGCAAGGCGGGGAGCTGCGAGCTGGCGAGGCCTTCGACTTTCAGGGTCAGGCTGCGGGTCAGCGAGTCACCGACCTGGGTGTGTTCAGGTTCAGGGTTCCAGCTTTCGCTCAGGCTCAGGCTGCGGGCGGGCAGCCAGGGCGCATCGACCGGGTAGGTCAGCGGTTTGGGTTTAACGGTCAGCGGGATTTGCGCAGAGCTGACGCGCATCAGTTTGCCCGGCTTCGGCCCCTGAGCATTCGCGTCCTGAGACGGCTGCGTGTCGACCAGGGTGGCGCTGAAAGTTTGCGGCGCGATGGTCAGCAAGCCGCTGTGCTGCGGATAAATCGCATAGCGCATCTCGATCACCCCGTGGCGCACACCGTTGAGGTCTTTTTCGTAGGTGCGTGTGTCGCCCAGTTGCTCGATGCGCGCATCGGCGATGTGCAGCGGAGTCAGGCTGCTGTCGTCGTACAGCGACACCGAATGGTAGATGCGCAGTGTCAGAATCGCCTGCGCCTGCACATAGACGCTGGACTGGTCCAGGCTGGCTTCGATGAACACCGGGTCGAGGCTGTTCTGGCTTTCGCGGGTGTCGCTCTCGATGACTTGCACGGTGATCGGCTGGCTCTGCGCCTCGCCCAACTGCAGCGGCGGAATCACCACGCTGCCGTTTTCTTTCGGCAGCAGGGTGATGATCCAGCGGGTGGTCGCGCGGTTGTCGCCGTTGAGGGTGTTCAACTGGTTGACCTGGCGCGTGCCGCGCACCTCGAACAGCGGTTCCAGCGCAGTCAGATCGGGCTTGCCGAACTGCGTGACGTCATCCGTTTCGAGGGTGAGCTCGACCGTCTCGCCGGAGTTCAGGCGACTGCGATCCACACTGGCGGTCAGCTCGGTCGCCTGGGCGGTGGCCGTGCAGAGCAGCAGGGGCAGCAAGAGAGCGGTGAAGCGGGTCATCGAGTGTTTTCCTGATCCTGATGTTGTTGCTGTTCGTACCAGAATTTGCGCCGCAGCAATTCGCCCGGATCGTCCTGGATCTTGCCCAGCCATTGTTCCAGTGCCTGACGCTGCTCGCTTTCGAGATTGTTCTCGCTCGGGCGCAGGGTTGGCACGGTGTCCGTTTCCTCGGCCTCATTGCTGCCCGGCACTTCGTTGGGGCCGGGCTGCGGCGGCGTGGTCGGTGGCGGTTCGCTGGTCGACTCGCCTGCTTGCGCTTCACTCGGGCTTTCGTTGTTGGCCGCTGGAGGCGGAGCGCTGGCAGGCGAAGGTTCCTCGCCGGGCAGGCTCGGCTGTTCGCTCGGCTTGCTCTCTGGCTCAACAGGTGGCGGGGCGTTTTTCTGCTTGAGCAAATTTTCCACCAGCGCCTTGTTGGTCTGCGCCGGACGCAGATCCGCTTGCAGTTCCAGCGCCTGTTCATAGGCGTCGATCGCCGCTTCCAGCTCGCCGCTTTTCGCCAAGGCATTGCCACGATTGTAGTGGGCGCGGGCATCGCTGCCTTCGGCAAAACGCTGGGCGGCGCCACTGTAGTCGCCGGCCTCGTACAACGCCACCCCTTGCCATTGGTGATCTTCAAAATGTTGCGCGGCTTCGGCCGGACGCTTCTGTTTGAGCAGGTGCAGGCCTTGTTGATCCGGGCGTAACCACAGGTCTTCAAAGTCAAAAGCGTAGCTCGGTTGTGGCAGGCACAGCAGCAGCGGCAGGCAGAACAGCCAGCCGCGACGCCCGGCACACGCGGCGAGCAACAACAGCGGCAGCAGCAGCCAATAGCCCTGATCGGCCCAAGTGTCGAGGCGCACGGTCTGGCCGTCGTCGCGCAGACTGCGCGGGCCGTTGAGCAGGCCGAGCGCGCCGAGGTCGCCTTCGTCCAGACGCGCCGCGTGGTATTCACCGCCGACGCTGTCGAGGAATGCCGTCAGACCCGGGCTGTCGAGTTGCGGCACGCGAATCGCGCCTTGTTCGTCCTTGAGGAAACTGCCGTCTTCTTGGGCGATCGGCGCACCTTCAGCGGTGCCGATGCCGAGCATCAGCAGTTGCGCCGATTGCCCGCGCAGCGCCCGACGAATGCCGTCGCGCTCTTGCTCATCGAGTGACGAGCCGATCAACAGAATCCGCCCCTGGCCGAGTGCACCCTGTTCCAGCAAGGCCAAGGCTTTGCTGACAGCCAGATCAGCACGATGGCCGCTTTGTGGCATCAACGACGGTTTCAGCGCATCGAGCAGGTTGCGGCTGGTCGCCAGATCATCGGACAGCGGCACCAGCGTGTGGGCGCTGCCGGCATAGACGACGATGGCGGTCTGCGCATCGCTGCGCGCCTGCAACAAGTCGAAGAGCTTGCGCCGGGCCTGCTCCAGACGCGTCGGAGGCGAGTCGGTGGCGAGCATTTCCGCGGTCAGTTCCAGCACCACCACCAACGGGTCGGCCGGTTTCTGGCTGGTCTGTTCGACGCGCTCCCAGCTCGGCCCGAGCAACGCCAGAATCGTCAGCAGCCACGCCACGCCGAGGGCGACCCACGGCAGTTTGCTGTCGCGGCCATTGCCGCCGCTGAGCAGGGTGGCGTGAAAGGCTGGCGGCAGAATCATTTGCCAGCGCCCGGCGCGTTTCTGCCGGTGCCAGAGCTGCCAGATCATCCAGCCCAGCAGCGGCAACAACAACAGCCACCACGGGCGGAACCAGTGCGGCCAGAGGGCGATCATCGACGCCTCCGCAAGCGCAGGCGCTTGAGGCGCTCGCGCCAGTCAGGCAACGGACTTTGCAGATTCAGTTCCTTGTTGAGCAGGCGTTGCAGCGGGTTGTCCGGCCACAGTTCGCGGGCGACCAATAACAGGCTCAACCACAGCGCCAAGGCCAGCGGCCAGTGATACAAGGCCTGAGCCGGGCGCGCCTGGGTCGGTTGCTGGGTCACCGGCTCGAGCTGGTCGAGTGTGTCTTTGATGGTTTGCAGCTCGAGGCCATCGTGGGCGCGAAAGTATTGCCCGCCGGTGACGTCGGCGATGGCTTTGAGCGCCGGCTCGTCGAGGTCCAGGCTCGGGTTGACACCGAGCAGGCCGGTGGAGCCGCTGTCTTCGGGGTTGGCGCCGATGCCGATCGGGTAGATTTTTACGCCTTCGCTGGCGGCGAGTCGGGCGGCCGTCAGCGGATCGATTTCGCCGCCGTTGTTGGCGCCGTCAGTCACTAGAATCAATACGCGGCTTTGCGCCGGACGCAGGCGCAGGCGTTTCAGCGCCAGACCGATCGCATCGCCAATCGCGGTGTTCTTGCCGGCGATGCCGATTCGCGCCTCGTCGAGCCAGATGCGCACGGTGCGCCGGTCGAAGGTCAGCGGCGCTTGCAGATAGGCCTGGCTGCCGAACAGGATCAGGCCTACCCGATCACCCTCGCGGCTTTCCAGAAAGTCGCCGAGCAAGTGCTGGACCAGTGACAGGCGGCTGACCTCTTCGTCCTGCCACTGCATGTCGGGAAAGTCCATCGAACCGGACACGTCCACCGCCACCAGCAAATCGCGACCGCTGGCGGCAATCGGCAGCGGTTCGCCGAGCCATTGCGGGCGCGCGGCGGCGACCAGCAGCAACAACCACAACAGCATGAACGGAGCCTGTTGCCGCCACGCTGGCAGGTTGGCCCGGGCGCGACGTCGGGCGAGGCCTTCGAGGTCGGCGAGAAAACTGACTTTCAGCGCCGGCTCGCCACTGTCGGCGACCGGAAGCAGCACCCGCATCAGCCACGGCAGCGGCAACAGCACGAAAATCCACGGCCAGGCGAACTCAAACATGTTTGCGAATCCACGTGTCGACCGCCTGGGTCAGGCCGGCGATGGCTTTGTCGTCGAGTTTGCATTCCGGCTTGTAGGCGCCTTCGACCAGCACCATCCAGCGTGTCAGGCCAGCCGCCGGGCAACGGTTGTCGAGGAACGCCAGCCATTTACGCCCGTTGAGGGTGTGGCTCTGGCTGTAGGGATAGTGGTTGCGACACAGGCGTTTGAGCAGGCCGTTGAGCTGCTGCAGCCAGGCGCCGGCCGGCGCGCCGTCATAGGGCTTGGGCATTTGCGCGAGTTCCGCGAGGGCGGCGATGCGTACCGGGTCGAGCAGCTGTTCGGCACGTACGACCGGGCGTTTTCTCACCGGAATGAAACGACGCAGCTTCCACACGGCGAAACCCAGCAGCGGCAACAGCAGCAATAACAGCCACCAGCCCGGCGCCGGTGGCCAGAAGCCGATCGGCGGCGGAGAAATCAGCGGTTGCAGCTGTTCGAGGCCGTTCATCGACCGGTCCCCGGCCGCTGCGGGTTGAGGAATTCGCGCATCTGCTCGACCATTTCGCTCTGCGTGCTCAGGGGCATCAACAGCACGCGCAATTTCTGCGCGAGCAATTCCCAGCGAGCAATGCGCGCCTCTGCCTGGGCGCGATAGGTCTGGCGCAGGTCGAAGTTCAAGGTGTCGAGTTCCAGTTGCGCGCCTTTTTGGGCGAAGCGCAAAAGCCCGGCGGCGGGCAGGGCGTGATCGAGCGGGTCGGACAGTGGCAGCAGCAACAGATCGCAATGCCGCGACAGCAGGCTCAGCTGCTGCTCGGCACTGTCGGATAAGGCACGCTCATCGCAGATCACGATCACCAGACTGCCCGGTCGCAGCACTTCACGCCCGCGGCGCAGGGCCACGCCCAGGGCGTCGCGGTCCGGCTCACGTTCACTGTGCAGCGACTGGTTGACCTTCACCAGACGATTGAGCAATTGCAGCAGGCTTTGTTTGCTGCGCCGTGGCTTGATTTCGTAATGCTCGTTATCGCCGAACACCAACCCGCCGACACGGTCGTTGTGGCCCAGCGCGGCCCAGCCAATCAGCGCAGCCACTTGCGCCGCCAGCACCGACTTGAACATCAGCCCGGAGCCAAAAAACAGCCGCGTACTTTGCTCGACCATGATGAAGATCGGCCGTTCGCGTTCTTCGTGGAACAGCTTGGTGTGCGGCTCCTGGGTGCGCGCCGTCACGCGCCAGTCGATGGTGCGCACGTCATCGCCGGCCTGATAGACCCGCACCTGATCGAAGTCGACGCCGCGCCCGCGGAATTTCGAGTGATGCAGGCCGATCAGCGGGCTGCGCTGACTCGGCGTGGAAAACAGTTGCACCTCGCGCACGCGGTGACGCATCTCGATCAACTCGGTGAGGTTGATGCGGATCGCGGATTCGTCGGGCAGGGCGGCGTTCATGGGAGTCAAGCGACGGCGACGACGTCGAGAATCCGCTGCACCACACGGTCCTGATCGATGCCCGCGGCTTCGGCTTCAAAGGACAGAATGATGCGATGGCGCAACACGTCGAACAGTACGGCCTGAATGTCTTCCGGGCTGACGAAATCACGACCGGCCAGCCAGGCGTGAGCGCGGGCGCAGCGGTCCAGCGCGATCGAGCCGCGCGGGCTGGCGCCGTAGGCAATCCACTCGGCCATCTCCGGATCGAACTTGGCCGGGTTGCGCGTGGCCATGACCAGTTGCACCAGGTATTCCTCCACCGCGTCGGCCATGTACAAGCCAAGAATTTCCTTGCGTGCGGCGAAGATCGCCTGCTGGCTGACGCGGCGCTCGGGTTTGGTTTCGCCGTTCAGCGCTTCGCCACGGGCCTGCTGCAGAATGCGCCGCTCGACGGCGGCGTCCGGGAAACCGATCTTGACGTGCATGAGAAAACGGTCGAGCTGCGCTTCCGGCAGCGGATAGGTGCCTTCCTGCTCGATCGGGTTCTGCGTGGCCATCACCAGAAACAGCGGCGACAGTTCGTAGGTGCTGCGCCCGACGCTGACCTGACGCTCGGCCATGGCTTCGAGCAGGGCCGATTGCACCTTGGCCGGGGCCCGGTTGATTTCGTCCGCCAGCACCAGGTTGTGGAAGATCGGCCCTTGCTGGAACACGAAACTGCCGGTTTCCGGGCGATAGATCTCGGTGCCGGTGATATCGGCCGGAAGCAAGTCGGGGGTGAACTGGATGCGATGGAACTGGGCTTCGATGCCCTCGGCGAGCTCTTTGATCGCTTTGGTCTTGGCCAGCCCCGGCGCGCCCTCGACCAGCATGTGGCCGTCGGCGAGCAGGGCGATGAGCAAACGCTCGATGAGCTTTTCCTGGCCGAGAATCTGCGTTGAAAGAAAGGTTCGCAGCGCCAGCAGCGCTTCACGATGTTCCATCGGTGACGGTTCCTGCAAAGGGGTGGCCACGGGCGATCGATAACGCCGTGGCTGGGGGCGTTACTTTAATCCATCGCGGGGGGTGGCGACTAACGGCATTTTGCGCAAAGTGCGGGAAATGACTGGGGGATTTGTTGGTTTTTTGTTGACGGGAGAGGTGCGGTGTTCTTTAGGGCCTCTTCGCGAGCAGGCTCACTCCCACATTGACGGTGTGCACGCTGTTCAAATGTGGGAGCGAGCCCGCTCGCGATGGGGCCAGTCCGGACGCCATTAAATCTCGCTAATGAAGGTACCCGTCCCATCAAGGATGTTCTTGAGGGTCTCGACAACCTCATCCATATCCACCATATCCGGATTGAAGCTGATCTCCAGCACATCATCCCCGTTCAACGCATCGGCATCCGCCGCAGCAATCTCGATCTTCAACAGCGTCGAGGTCAACGTGACCTTCACGCCGTCCAGCGTCGATGGCTCGCCGTCCAGTGTAATTTCCAGCTCATCCTCGTCCGGGTAGCGGCTCATCAGAAACATCTCGCCCTTGTCGCTGTGGCAGCAGAGCATGGCCATGTTGTCTTCTTCGTCATCGCACGGGTTGACGATGAGCAGGGCGGTGGTCATTTGCATGGGAGGTTTCCTGATGAGGCGCGAGAAAAAATACAAGTTTGCCACCCAGGGGAAATTTTTTCTGCTTTCGCGTGATTCTTTTCTATGCGCTATCCATTTTTTTATTTTTTGGCAAGGGATGTAGTAAAGGCAGCGGTGTATAAGAATAGGCACCAAAAGAAATAGGAAAAAAGATAGCGCTGCGTTGTGTATAGAGAAGAAGACGATATTTAGCCCAAACAAATTTCCGTACTTGCCTTCGGCTGTTCCGAGATCGGTTGAGGTTAAATAAAAAAACCAGATGAACAGAGCTGAGAGAATCAGGCCGCTCAAAAACACACATAGATATCGCTTGAGTGTTATCTGGTCGAACTGTCGCGAATCAAACTTTTCGATAAATGCATGGCGCATTGAGACGATAGCAAGTAATGGCCCGGAAACGGCTATGTAGTTTGCAGTCGCTTTTGAGCTAAAAGGGAAAAATGATGACCAAAAGCCAATCAGTCCAAACAGTTGTTCGTCAAGAAATTGATCGATCACCAGATCCAGGCTTGATTCCGGTACGGCGGGAAGCACTAAATTTATGAGAAAAATAGGAGTGACATAAATTCCGAGTGCAAGCATAGGCAAAGACTCTTTGAGTATTGTTTTTGTCATAAGCTGCACCCGAGCGCGAGGAAGTTTTATCAGTTTCATTGCGAGGGGGGGGAGTTTTAAAAAATCGACCCCCTGCTACATTTTTATTGGGGGTCGGTCCATTTAGCGAATTGATCAAGGATCAAGTTGTTTATTTTTTCGACATTTTTGGCATCCAGAAGGGCTGCGATCAAGGCGATGATCAAGCCAACGGCGATGATACCCATGGCGCTAGCGGCAAAGCCGGGATTGAGCATCGAGACCAGTGCCGCCAATGCCGCGACTGCGCCCATGCCGACTCCGATGCTTTCCAGTTCAAGCATCAAAGGTTTCCAATTTCCGTCCTTGAAGCCAGTGATGGTCTTGTCTACCACTGAATGCGCCTGAACCATTTTGCCTGCGACACCAAAACCTTTCGCAAGTCGATTTACATTGTCCATGTATGTAGCCTTGTCCAGCGCGTTGAGTGCTTCGACGATTGCTCGAGTGTCTCGCGGGCCAAGGTTTGCGTGCGGATTGGACCGCACCTTTTCAAAGGTTTCCATCGCCTCGTTGTAGTTTCTGATCTTCTTTCCCGCAATGTCCTTTTGTAGATCCATTACGACCTGGTGCAGATTGGCGCCATATTTTTCGAAGATGTATTTATTCGCGTCTGCGACGAAAGCGACCGCACGTTTATGTTCATCGATCTGCCTGGCTTCCTCCTGCTCCTTCGCGATTCTGTCTTTCTCTTCAGCGATGCGTTTGGCCTCGGCAATGGCGGCCAGACGTGCCCGCTCTTGCGCCTGTTGGCGCGCTTCCTCGATTCGGCGAGCGGCTTCGGCAGCTTGTTGCACCGCAATAGCCTCAGCCTGGCGACGATCCACTTCTGCATACAACTTGGTTTGTCTGTTCTGAAGGCTTGCAATTTGATCATTAAGGATCATTGCATTGTAAGTGGCCTCCAGTTTTGCATATAGCTTCGCAGTTTTTATAATCTTCAATTGCTGTTGCAGTTCTTTGTTTTTCTTGAATAATAGTTCGTTGACTATATTTAAGGTGCGTGACAGCCATGCGTCGGGTGTTACGTTTGCAAGGGGTGGGTGCGTATTGTCGATCTGGTTTAATTCAGACTGCAGGTTGGTTTCCAGATTTTGTTTGCGTGCATGGAAGTCGTTTTGAATGGCCAGTGTAAATCCGTGCATTGGATTACCCAAAGGGTAATTCTTGCTGATATCGCCGCGAATCTTTTTTGGGTTCAGATTGATGATTTCCCATGAGCCGTCGCGGTAGGTGATGATTCCTGGTAGTTCCAGTTGAGACATTTGCAAGTTCCTTGTGCGTTCAAGGTCCGATCCGTCGGACGGTGAGGTGTTTCATATTGTTAGCGCTCAACGCGGATACGAACAAGGCGGAATATCACAAAGTGTTCTGATAAGTGTGTGGGGTGTTTCGGTGCGGCTTGTAAGAAAAAGTGAAGCGGTTTTTAACTGACTGTTTTTATGTAATTTGTTTAAGTGAGCACTGATAAGTTCGGCAATACTGGATGGTGTGATCAGTGCTCGCGGTAACGCTGTTTTCGAATAGTCACTGCGCCTGCAAAGCGATCCGCGTCAATCGCCCCCTGAGCTGAACCGGATGCGGCCATCAGGGTCCGTACAAAGGCGTTGGGCGTTTTCATTTCCGGATATGTAGCGGCGGTGTGACGATTTGTGGAACGAATGTGCCGTAAAACCGGGCTTTGAGTGCGCGTTCTTTTGTCACGACTGCTAGTGTTTACCGGTGCCAGAGCCTTGCTTTACGTGGCGATGACCGAATATGTCGCAGCACCGCAAGCAGACACATTGTCGCACCCTTTAAGCTGCGCATCGGATGGGCACCCGTAAAGGCATTGTCGGCGGTCAGGACAGTCGCTTTTGCAGCTGCCCATTCAATGGAAGGTGAATGTGACCTGAGGGTCTCGTCCAGCTTCACCCACCTGTCACCCTGTTTCCTCTGCCCGAGAATCAGGAACAGGGCGACACAGGCCCCGAAAGGGGTGTTGCACGCGACGCTTTCCATCAATAACAAGCTTAAGCGGAGTACCACAGATGGCGTTCTTCACCGCAGCCAGCAAAGCCGACTTCCAGCACCAACTGCAAGCGGCACTGGCGCAGCACATCAGTGAACAGGCACTGCCACAAGTGGCGCTGTTCGCTGAACAATTTTTCGGCATCATTTCTCTGGACGAGCTGACTCAACGTCGCCTCTCCGACCTCGCTGGCTGTACTCTTTCCGCGTGGCGCCTGCTTGAGCGCTTCGATCACGCGCAACCGCAAGTGCGCGTCTATAACCCTGATTACGAACGCCACGGCTGGCAGTCGACCCACACCGCCGTCGAAGTCCTGCACCACGACCTGCCATTTCTGGTCGACTCGGTCCGCACCGAGCTGAACCGTCGCGGCTACAGCATCCACACCCTGCAAACCACCGTGCTCAGCGTACGCCGTGGCAGCAAGGGCGAGTTGCTGGAAATCCTGCCAAAAGGCAGCACCGGCGAAGACGTGTTGCACGAATCGCTGATGTACCTGGAAATCGACCGCTGCGCCAATGCGGCCGAGCTGAACGTGCTGAGCAAAGAGCTGGAACAGGTTCTCGGTGAAGTCCGCGTCGCGGTCGCCGATTTCGAGCCGATGAAAGCCAAGGTCCAGGAAATTCTCGGCAAGCTCGACGGCAGTGCATTCGCCATCGACGCCGATGAAAAGAACGAAATCAAAAGCTTCCTGGAATGGCTGGTGGGCAACCACTTCACCTTCCTCGGCTACGAAGAGTTCGTGGTTACCGATCAGGCCGACGGCGGTCACATCGAGTATGACCAGAACTCCTTTCTCGGCCTGACCAAACTGCTGCGCACCGGCCTGACCTACGAAGACCTGCGCATCGAAGACTACGCCGTAGCCTACCTGCGTGAACCGACGCCGCTGTCGTTCGCCAAGGCCGCGCACCCGAGCCGCGTGCACCGTCCGGCGTACCCGGACTACGTGTCGATCCGCGAAATCGACGCCGACGGCAAGGTCATCAAGGAACACCGCTTCATGGGCCTGTACACCTCCTCGGTGTATGGCGAGAGCGTGCGGGTCATCCCGTTCATTCGCCGCAAGGTCGAAGAAATCGAGCGTCGCTCCGGCTTCCAGTCCAAGGCTCACCTGGGCAAGGAGCTGGCGCAGGTGCTGGAAGTGCTGCCGCGTGATGATCTGTTCCAGACCCCGGTCGACGAACTGTTCACCACGGTGATGTCGATCGTGCAGATCCAGGAGCGCAACAAGATCCGCGTGTTCCTGCGCAAAGACCCGTACGGGCGTTTCTGCTACTGCCTGGCCTACGTGCCGCGCGACATCTATTCCACCGAAGTGCGCCAGAAGATCCAGCAAGTGCTGATGGAGCGCCTGAAGGCTTCCGACTGCGAATTCTGGACGTTCTTCTCCGAGTCGGTACTGGCGCGCGTGCAGTTGATTCTGCGGGTCGACCCGAAAAACCGTCTCGATATCGATCCGGTGCTACTGGAAAAAGAAGTGGTTCAGGCCTGCCGCAGCTGGCAGGACGACTATGCCGCACTGACTGTCGAAAGCTTCGGCGAAGCCCACGGCACCAACGTGCTGGCGGATTTCCCGAAAGGCTTCCCGGCCGGCTACCGCGAGCGTTTCGCTGCGCATTCGGCCGTGGTCGACATGCAGCATCTGCTGAGCCTCAACGAAAAAAATCCGCTGGTGATGAGTTTCTATCAGCCGCTGGGCCAGGTTTCCGGCCAGCGCGAGCTGCATTGCAAGCTGTATCACGCCGACACGCCGCTGGCGCTGTCCGACGTATTGCCGATCCTCGAAAACCTTGGCCTGCGCGTGCTGGGTGAATTCCCGTACCGTCTGCGTCACACCAATGGCCGCGAGTTCTGGATTCACGACTTTGCGTTCACCGCCGCTGAAGGCCTGGACCTCGACATCCAGCAACTCAACGACACCCTGCAGGATGCCTTTGTCCACATCGTCAGTGGCGACGCCGAAAACGATGCGTTCAACCGTCTGGTGCTGACCGCCGGCCTGCCATGGCGCGACGTTGCGCTGCTGCGTGCCTATGCGCGTTACCTGAAGCAGATTCGTCTGGGCTTCGATCTGGGCTACATCGCCAGCACCCTGAACAACCACACTGACATCGCTCGCGAACTGACTCGTTTGTTCAAGACCCGCTTCTATCTGGCGCGCAAGCTCAGCGACGATGATCTGGAAGACAAGCAACTGCGTCTGGAACAAGCGATTCTGACCGCACTGGACGACGTCCAGGTGCTCAACGAAGACCGCATCCTGCGTCGTTACCTTGATCTGATCAAAGCCACGCTGCGGACCAACTTCTATCAGACTGACGCCAACGGCCAGAACAAGTCGTACTTCAGCTTCAAGTTCAACCCGCACGCGATCCCTGAATTGCCGAAGCCAGTACCGAAGTTTGAAATCTTCGTTTACTCGCCACGCGTTGAAGGCGTGCACCTGCGCTTCGGTAACGTTGCCCGTGGTGGCCTGCGCTGGTCCGACCGTGAAGAAGACTTCCGTACCGAAGTCCTCGGCCTGGTGAAAGCCCAGCAAGTGAAGAACTCGGTCATCGTACCGGTGGGCGCGAAGGGTGGCTTCCTGCCGCGTCGTCTGCCACTGGGCGGCAGCCGTGACGAGATCGCGGCCGAAGGCATCGCCTGCTACCGCATCTTCATCTCGGGTCTGCTGGACATCACCGACAACCTGAAGGACGGCGCGCTGGTACCGCCGGCCAACGTCGTGCGTCATGACGACGATGACCCGTACCTGGTAGTGGCAGCGGACAAGGGCACTGCAACCTTCTCCGACATCGCCAACGGCATCGCCATCGATTACGGCTTCTGGCTGGGTGACGCGTTCGCCTCCGGTGGTTCGGCTGGTTACGACCACAAGAAAATGGGCATCACCGCCAAAGGCGCGTGGGTCGGCGTACAACGCCACTTCCGCGAGCGCGGCATCAATGTTCAGGAAGACAGCATCACCGTGGTCGGCGTCGGCGACATGGCCGGTGACGTATTCGGTAACGGCCTGTTGATGTCCGACAAGCTGCAACTGGTCGCGGCCTTCAACCACATGCACATCTTCATCGATCCAAATCCGAACCCGGCGACCAGCTTCGTCGAGCGTCAGCGTCTGTTCGACCTGCCGCGTTCGGCCTGGACCGACTACGACACCAGCATCATGTCTGAAGGTGGCGGGATCTTCTCGCGCAGCGCGAAGAGCATCGCGATCACCCCGCAGATGCAGGAACGCTTCGACATCAAGGCTGACAAGCTGACCCCGACCGAACTGCTCAACGCCTTGCTCAAGGCCCCGGTTGATCTGTTGTGGAACGGCGGTATCGGCACGTACGTCAAGGCCAGCACCGAAAGCCATGCAGACGTCGGCGACAAGGCCAACGATGCACTGCGGGTCAACGGCAACGAACTGCGCTGCAAAGTCGTGGGCGAGGGCGGTAACCTCGGCATGACCCAACTGGGTCGTGTCGAATTCGGCCTCAATGGCGGCGGTTCCAACACCGACTTCATCGACAACGCCGGTGGTGTGGACTGCTCCGACCACGAAGTGAACATCAAGATCCTGCTGAACGAAGTGGTTCAGGCCGGTGACATGACCGACAAGCAACGCAACCAGTTGCTGGCGAGCATGACCGACGAAGTCGGCAATCTGGTGCTGGGCAACAACTACAAGCAGACTCAGACCCTGTCCCTGGCGGCGCGTCGTGCGTATGCGCGCATCGCTGAGTACAAGCGTCTGATGAGCGATCTGGAAGGCCGTGGCAAGCTGGACCGTGCCATCGAGTTCCTGCCGACCGAAGAGCAACTGGCCGAGCGTATCGCTGAAGGCCACGGCCTGACCCGTCCTGAGCTGTCGGTGCTGATTTCCTACAGCAAGATCGACCTCAAGGAGCAGCTGCTGGGCTCGCAGGTGCCGGACGACGATTACCTGACCCGCGACATGGAAACGGCGTTCCCGCCGACCCTGGTCAGCAAGTTCTCCGAAGCCATGCGTCGTCACCGTCTGAAGCGTGAGATTGTCAGCACCCAGATCGCCAACGACCTGGTCAACCACATGGGCATCACCTTCGTTCAACGACTCAAAGAGTCGACCGGCATGAGCCCGGCGAACGTGGCCGGCGCTTATGTGATCGTACGCGACATCTTCCACCTCCCGCACTGGTTCCGTCAGATCGAAGCGCTGGACTATCAGGTCTCCGCTGACGTGCAACTGGAGCTGATGGACGAGCTGATGCGTCTGGGTCGCCGCGCCACGCGCTGGTTCCTGCGTGCCCGTCGCAACGAGCAGAACGCTGCCCGTGACGTCGCGCATTTCGGTCCGCACCTGAAAGAGCTGGGTTTGAAACTCGACGAACTGCTCAGCGGCGAAATCCGCGAAAACTGGCAGGCGCGTTATCAGGCTTACGTGGCTGCGGGTGTGCCGGAATTGCTGGCGCGTATGGTGGCGGGCACTTCGCACCTGTACACGCTGCTGCCGATCATTGAAGCCTCCGACGTCACGGGGCAGAACCCTGCTGAAGTAGCCAAGGCCTACTTCGCCGTGGGTTCGGCGCTGGACATCACCTGGTACCTGCAACAGATCAGCGCTCTGCCGGTTGAAAACAACTGGCAGGCCCTGGCCCGTGAAGCGTTCCGTGACGACGTCGACTGGCAGCAACGCGCGATCACCATCTCCGTCCTGCAACAGGGCGACGGCACCCAGGACGTGGAAGCACGCCTGGCGCTGTGGATGGAACAGCACGAAAGCATGATCTCGCGCTGGCGCGCCATGCTGGTGGAAATCCGCGCCGCGAGCGGCACGGACTACGCCATGTATGCCGTCGCCAACCGCGAACTGCTGGATCTGGCATTGAGCGGGCAAGTGATCGTGCCTGCGGCTGCTGCGAATGCCGAGCTTGAATTGGCGTAAGTAGTGGTTGAATGAAAAGCCCCGGTGTCGTGAGATGCCGGGGCTTTTTTATGCCTGAAGGATTTGTGTTGTCTGGTCTGGCCCCTTCGCGAGCAGGCTCGCTCCCACAAGGTTATTTGTTGATAACAGAAAGTGTGAACAACCTTGGACCCTGTGGGAGCGAGCCTGCTCGCGAAGGGGCCTTTTGATTCAATACAACTTCTGAGCGTGTTTACCTTCGAGCAACGACACATCACCCGCCGGCCGCGCCACCAAATTGCTCAACGACCGATCAAATTCCTGCAACGCCCGAACCTGCACATCCTGCTGCTGATTGATATCGGCAACGATCTCCTCAGACCGCTTGAAATCCGCCCATACCGGCGTCAGTTCTCTGGCCTCGGAGCCTTTCGCCGTGCCGATGTAGTTCAGTTGCGCATCATAAAAATCGGCACTGACATTGGCCTTGATGTCGGAGCTGCGCGAGGTGATCAACTGGCTGTGGGTGTCGACGATCGCCACCACATCCGGCTTGGCAGCGCGCAGGCTTTGCATGTCCGGGTAGACCGTCACCGCGCCGAACTGGCGTTGCAGGGAGGCGTTGACCCATTCCACCGCCATGTCCGGTTTTGAACTGGCGACGTAAGCGTCGTGGATCGATTGCACCAGCAGGCTCTGGCCGAAACCGGTGCCGGCGTTGGCTTGATAGTCGCGCAGGTATTGGCGGTTGGTCTGGGTGCTTGGGCTGTAGATCACGCCAAGGGACACGCCGGGACCGCTTTTCACCAGGGTTGCGCTGCTGCGGCCGGTCGGGTGGGGCAAAAGCGTGTCGAGGGATGAAACCGCTTGCGGCGCGGTGGGGACCGAGCAGGCGGACACGGCTATAAGCGATAACACAAGGGCACTGACTAACGCACGGTTCATGGTGTTACTCCCGTGAGACAACAGCGGTCGGTAGGTTCTGAGTGTCGTCATTGACGACGGAACATTCAGACTAAACCCGCCAACCTGACAATTGCCTGAGGCAAATGCGCGTCGCTAGTTTTATTTGCTGTAACCGATGGCGGGTAATGACTGGCGGAAATTAAAAAACGCCAATACACGATTGGCGCCGGTTTATTTATGGCTGGTCGTGCAGCCATCAGTTTTTCAGCGGGATCAGCACCGGTTCATCCGGGGCCAGGACCATGAACACCAGCAGCTTGGCAGGCTTGCTCTGGCTGGCGTTTTTCGACACCAGATGTTCGGAGCCGGCCGCTTCGTACCAGAATTGACCTTTCTTGTAAGTGACCGGCTGTTCACCTTTGACCTGGGAAACCACTTCGCCCTCCAGCACATACGCCATCGCCGTGCCGTCGTGTTTGTGGGCGATGGACGACTGGCCGGGCTGGTAGTCGACCTCGATCATCATGGCTTTTTTGCCGGGGGCGTTTTTCAGCAGTTGCTCTTGCAGCACGGTGACTTTTTCCGAGGGGTCGTGGGCCAGGGTGGCGGTCGAAAGGCTGAAGGCGAGGGCGGCGGCGAGCAGAGGCAGGGCTTTCATGGCGGGTTACCTGTGAGGTTGAGTGTTGCTGATCACAGTAGTCCGCAGGTTGGGGCATTCAAACGGCCAATGTTCGAGAAGTTGGGGTGACCAATTGGCGGAGTCAGGGATATTTGCGGTGCGGCGCTAGACGCCTTCGCGAGCAGGCTCGCTCCCACAGGATTCAACGGTGCTCAGGTATTTTGTGAGCAACACATAACCTAGTGGGAGCGAGCCTGCTCGCGAAGGGGCCGGTTCAGACGATGGGAAAGCTGTTGAAATCCACACTATTGGCCAAGCGGCTATCGATCAGGTCGATAAACCCCTGGGCCTCGGGCCGGTTGAAATGCGCCTGCATCGCCGCTTCCGACTGCCAGCGCGCGCTGACCGTCCAGCGATGGCTGTCCTCGGGGCAGCGGTCGACCAGGTAGGAATCGCAGCCCGGGGTTTCGCGCAGGGTGTCGACGATTCTCTGCAATTGCTTGCCCAGTTCCTCCGAACGGCCGGCGGCAGCCTGCACCTGCACGGTGTTGATCACTTCGTTGGACATTGCTCACACTCCTGAATCAGGCCGGACGAATCCTGCTCATTGAGGGATAACGCCTGTGCAGAATAGGCCTGCAACCCTCGAAGACCAATAACCAATCGGCGGTTAAATCCTGAGGCCAATGGCTCAGGCGAGCTGTTCGAGGATGTCGCGCAGGCGATCCAGCGCGGTGTCGATGTCCAAAGTTTCGATCGCGCCGAAGCCAAAATACAGGCCGTTTTTCGCCGGTTGCTGGTAATAGAAACCGTTGATCGCGTACAGGCCAACCTCGACCTTTTTCGCCAGCTCGATCACCAGCGGTAGATCAATCGGCACCTTGCACCACACGGTCATATGGAAACCGGCACTCGGTGGCACCGCTTCCAGCCACGGCGACAGATCATCGGCCATGCGCGCCAGAATGCGTTCGCGACGCTGCGCGTAAATGGTGTGGCAGCGGCGAATGTGCTTGAGCAGGCAGCCCTCGGCGATGAACTTGGCCAGCGCCCATTGCGGCAGGGTCGAGGCGTGCAGGTCGGTGAGCTGCTTGGCGCGGATCACCGCTTCGAGGATCGCCGGCGGCAGAATCGCATAACCCAGGCGTAGTTCGGGCAGCAGGGTTTTCGAGAAGGTGCCGACGTAGGCGACGATGCCGCGCTGGTCGAGACTGAACAGCGAATCGGTTGGCCGGCCTTCGTAGCGGAACTCGCTGTCGTAGTCGTCTTCGATGATGATTGCGCCCAGCTCATGGGCGCGGGCCAGCAGGGCTTCGCGGCGCGCATGGCTCATCGGCATGCCCAGCGGGAACTGGTGCGATGGCGTGACATAAATGAGGCGCGTGCCATCGGGAATGTGCTCGACCTGCATGCCTTCGGCATCCACCGGTACGCCGACCACTTCGGCGCCATGGGTGCCGAACAGCAGGCGAGCCGGCGGATAACCGGGATCTTCCATCGCCACGATGCTGCCGGGGCGAGTCAGCACGCGGCTGATCAGGTCCAGCGCCTGTTGCGCGCCGTTGCACACGACGATGTCCTCGTCCTGACAATTGACTCCGCGCGAAAACGCGATGTGTCGGGCAATCGCGTTGCGCAGCGCCGGCAGGCCTTCGGGCAGGCTGTAGAAGCCCTTGGACTGGGCCATCTGGCGCATCGCGTGGGACACGCAGCGGCGCCAGTCATCGTGGGGGAACTGGCCCTTGCTGGTGGCGCCGCCGATGAAGTCGTAACGCAACGAGCCGGCCAGTGTTGGATGGCGCAGGAATACCGGCAGATTGCACCAGCTCTCGATCACCTCGGCGCTGGCCAGTTCGCTGTGGCTCTGCTTGCGCTGGATCTGCGCCGGGCGGGCGTTGACGTAAGTGCCTTTGCCGATGACCCCGGTGAGGAAGTTTTCGTAGGTCAGCTGCGCGTAGGTGTCGGAAATGGTCTTGCGCGAGATGCCCAGTTGCTCGGCGAGCAGGCGGCTGGGCGGCAGTTGCGTACCCGCCGCCAGCCGCCCGGATTCGATCGCCCCGCGCAGTTGCTGATACAACTGACCGGCCAGATCCTTGCGGCCGTTGATCACGACATGAAGTTCCATACCGACGGGGCTCCGGGGGCGGTGAGTGAAGTGTCGGCCAGATTACTGCTATTGGCGGACTGGCAATAGTTGCCTACCCGAAAAACTCGGAATTGGCCTACAACCTGTGGGCAAATTTTGTGGGAGCGAGCCTGCTCGCGAAAGCGTTTCACCTGATCGTTCCCACGCTCCGCGTGGTAAAGCCTCCCGTGACGCTCTGCGTCACAGTGGACGCAGAGCGTCCATAGCTGCATTCCCACGCGGAGCGTGGGAACGATCATGACCAAAGCCGTGCCTACCGGATCGTTCCCACGCTCTGCGTGGTAACGCAGCCCGGGACGCTCCGCGTCCCCTCCAGAGCCGAACGCAGAGCGTCCATGGCTGCATTCCCACGCGGAGCGTGGGAACGATCATCGCGTGAACCTCAGCTAAGTGGTGTGGTGATAAATCGAAATATTGGGGCTGTAACCCGCGCCCGTCAGCGCTTACGGTGCTCTCATCATTCCGTCCACCGAGACCTGCCCATGTCCCCGCGCCTGGATTACTACAACGCTTCGCCCAAGGCGATGAAAGCGATGATTGCCATGGAGGCGCTGACCGCCAACCTGAGCATCGAGCCGCCGCTGCTGCAATTGATCCGGATCCGCGCCTCGCAGCTCAACGGCTGCGCGTTCTGCACGGACATGCATTCGGTGGATGCGCGACGGGCCGGGGAAAGTGATCGGCGCCTGTATGCGGTTGCAGTGTGGCGCGACAGCAACTTCTTCAACCCGCGCGAGCGAGCTGCGCTGGCCTGGGCGGAGGCGGTGACGTTGCTGGCGGACAGTCGCGTGCCGGATGACGTTTATCACCAGGCGCGCGAGCAGTTCAGCGAAGGCGAACTGGTCGACCTGACCATGGCGGTGACCACGATCAACAGCTGGAATCGCCTCGCCGTCAGCTTCCGCCAAACCCCCAGCGACTGAGCGTCGGACTACCGCAGGTGCGCGCTGATCGTTCCCACGCTCCGGCGTGGGAATGCCTCAACGGACGCTCCGCGTTCGGCTGTGGAGGGGGACGCAGAGCGCCCCGGGCCCCATTCCCACGCAGAGCGTGGGAACGATCAGTGGGTGAGGGTGGGTTTCATGATCGTTCCCACGCTCCCGCGTGGGAATGCCGCCACGGACGCTCCGCGTTCGGCTGTGGAGGGGGACGCAGAGCGTCCCGGGCCCCATTCCCACGCAGAGCGTGGGAACGATCCGGGAGGCACGGTTTTGGTCATGATCGTTCCCACGCTCCGGCGTGGGAATGCCGCCACGGACGCTCCGCGTTCGGCTCTGGAAGGGACGCGGAGCATCTCGGGCTGCATGCCCACGCAGAGCGTGGGAACGATCAGTGGGTGAGGGTGGGTTTCATGATCGTTCCCACGCTCCCGCGTGGGAATGCCGCCACGGACGCTCCGCGTTCGGCTTGGGAGGGGACGCGGAGCGTCCCGGGCTGCATGCCCACGCAGAGCGTGGGAACGATCAGTGGGTGAGGGTGGGTTTATTGTGGTGGGAGTTGCGGTTTCACCGAGGTGCCGAAGGTGTTGCCCATTCGCGTGCTGGTCGCGGCCGGTGTCGCCAGGCCGACCTGATTCGGCGGTCGCTTGCTAACTGGTACATTCAGCGCTTCCAGATTCTTCTGCGCCGCCGCTGCGCCGTCGGGGTTGTTGCCCATTTGCTGGCTCAGGCAATCGTAATTCGGCGCTTTATAACCGCCGACCGTCACCTCCACACAACCCAACGGTTCCTCGGCATAAGCGCTCGATGCAGCGGTCAGCAACAGCCCGCCGAGGGTGATTCGCCACGATGTTTTCATGCTCGCCTCCTGGCCGGCCGAAGCGGCCGCGCGATGCCTTGAGTCTAGTGCAAGCCCGGCGTAAATCCCGTGATGGTTTTTTTGCACCGGCCGTCACACCAGATTCATAAACAGCCCTCAGGATGACGATTTTCAAGGATTCGTCAGCCGTGCAGCGAGGCACTTCCCGAGGCGGTTTTCAGCGTTCAACGATTCTTGTGCGCCGGATCTGTCTGGGGTGGTTGCTTGGCTGCGCGGCGAGCCCGGTCGGCGCGCAACCGCCGCCCGCGGACATGCGCATGACGCTGCACATTCCGGCACAGGACCTCGCGGATGCTCTGGACCAATACAGCCACGCCACCGGCGTCGCGGTGCTGGTCGACAGTCAGTTGAGTCGCGGCCGCCGCTCGTTGGCGGTGGACGGTGAATACACCGCCGCCGATGCCTTGCGTCGACTGCTCGGCGGCAGTGGCTTGATGGCGCGGTATGCCCGTGCCGACGCGTTTACCTTGCAAGTGGCGCAGGTCGAAGACGTGCCGGCGCCGCCGCAAAAGCAGTCGGCGGAAAGCATCGCCGTCAGCCGCAGTTACGCCACGGCAGTGCAGGCCGCGGTCGAGCGCAATCTGTGTCGCTCGCCGCTGACCCGGCCGGGCAGTTACCGCGCGCTGTTGCAGGTCTGGGTCGGGCGCGACGGCGTGGTGCAACACAACCGGTTGGTCACTTCGACCGGCGATGTACGGCGCGACAACGCGCTGGTGGAAAGCTTTCGCCAATTCAGGATCGACCGGCCGACGCCCAGTGCCTTGCGTCAGCCGGTCACGTTGCTGTTGTTACCGGAGTCGTCAGGGAAACGCATGGAATGCACCACATGGGAAGGAGTTTCCGGGGGATGAAAGACACCGGACAAGGGTCGCTGGCGCAACTGTTTCTGACGTCCTACGAGGATTTTCGCGGACGTCTGCGCCGCCGTCTCGGTTCGGAGGACCTGGCCAACGATGTGCTGCACGAAACCTGGCTGCGCGTCGACCGCATGGAGACGCCGCCGAACGTCCTGCGGCCCAACGCCTACCTTTATCGCATGGCCCTGAACATCGCCGCCGACCGCCGTCAGGCCGACGCGCGTCTGCTCACCGGCGAGGAAGTCGAAGAGCTGCTGCAGATCGGCGACGAATCGCTCGATCCGTCGCGGGTGGTCGGCGGGCAAAAGGAAATCCAGTCACTGCTCAGCGCCCTTTACGAATTGCCCGCGCGACGCCGACGGATCTTCATCGCCGCACGCCTGGAAGAGGCGCCGCACCTGGAAATCTCCCAGCGCTTCGGCATCTCCACGCGCATGGTCGAGAAGGAAATCAAAGCCGCGTTGGGCTACTGCGCAGCGAAACTGGAAAGAAAAGTGTTTCAGCGGTTCGGTCGCGGGGCCGGAAAACCGTCTTCTGAATAGAGCCCGATCAATTGGTTGAGAATCTGCGCGTTTGAACATCTTTCGACTGACCCCTGCCGAACCCTCGGTGGCCGACAATCTGCACAGCGAAGCCCACGACTGGCTGATCCTTCTGACCTCCGGCCGCGCCACCGTCGCTGACGCCCGCGCCCTGCGCGAATGGTGCGCACAGAGCGCCGAACATGCGCAGGCGTTCGAACAGGCCAAAGTGTTGTGGCACAACCTGCAACCCGCCGCGCAAGGCGTGCAGGCACCGCGCGGGTTCGGTCGACGCGCCTTCCTCGGCGGCGCCATCGCCGCGTCAGCCGCTTTTTTGCTGGTGCGCGGCACCATCCCCGGCGGCTTCGAAGGGCTCGGTGCCGACTACATCACCGAAGTCGGCCAGCAACGCCGCGTCGAACCGGCGCAAGGCGTGAGCCTGGAACTCAACACCCAGACCCGCATCAACCAGCGCACTGTTGCCGAAGGCGTGCAGGGTTTCGAACTGGTCAGCGGCGAAGTCGAAGTACAAACCGCGAGATTGCCGCTGGCGATGCAGGCCGGAGGCGGGTGGTTACGCGCCAGTCAGGCGCGCTTCAACCTGCGCAACACCGATCAACAAGTCTGCGTCACCTGCCTCGACGGCGCGGTCGAAGTCGACGTAGACGGCCGCAGCCTGCGCCTCGAACCCGGCCAGCAAGTGACCTACGACGCCCGCCAAGTCGGCAGC
Organism: Pseudomonas retamae; assembly: GCF_043496865.1. NCBI lineage: Bacteria > Pseudomonadati > Pseudomonadota > Gammaproteobacteria > Pseudomonadales > Pseudomonadaceae > Pseudomonas > Pseudomonas retamae. Next base: position 71,704 of record NZ_JBIEIL010000002.1, on the reverse strand, counting down.
GTCCAAACCGTCGACACCGCCGCCGTGATGAACTGGCGCCAACAAGTCCTGGTCTTCAACGGCGCCACCCTCAGCCAGATGATCGACGAAATCAACCGCTACCGCCCCGGCATGCTCCTGCTACTCAACCGCGACCTCGGCCAACGCCGCGTCCAGGCCCGCTTCAACCTCGACCAACTCGCCGGCGTCGCCCTATTGATCCGCGACGCCTACGGCATCAAATGCACCGAACTCCCAGGCGGCGTGGTCGTCCTCAGCTAACCCGATCCCTGTGGGAGCTGGCTCGCCAGCGATAACGCCCGCACAGCCAACCAATCCCAAACTGACCCACCCCAATCCAATTGTGGGAGCGAGCCTGCTCGCGAAAGCGATCCACCAGCCAACCCATCTCCCACTGCCCAACTTCAATCCCTGTGGGAGCTGGCTCGCCAGCGATAACGCCCGCACATCCAACCAATCCCAAACTGACCCAACCCAATCCAATTGTAGGAGCGAGCCTGCTCGCGAAAGCTATCCACCAGCCAACCCATCTCCCACTGCCCAAACCCAATCCCTGTGGGAGCTGGCTCGCCAGCGATAGCGCCCTCAAAGCCAACCAATCCCAAACTGACCCAACCCCATCCAATTGTGGGAGCGAGCCTGCTCGCGAAAGCGGCCGACCAGTCACCCCGTTACCAACTGTGCAAGCCCATTCGCGAGCAGGCTCGCTCCCACAGGTTGTGCAGTGTTCAGCTATTGCAACGGCCCAATCACCTGCCGATAAACCTCCACCCCCTGCGGCGTCCCCCGGCTCAACCGAATCTCCAGCCCCAGCGGATCCTCCCGCCGATTCCCACTCAACTGCCGCCAGCCCTTGTCCACCTCCCAAACCCGCACCTGCAAATCCCGCACATCCGCCAACACCGCCACCCCAGCCCCCGGCGCCGGCAACGGATACCGACTGCGCGCCTCAGCCACTGCCCGATACAACGTGTCGCCCTTCAACCACCAGCGCACCCGCTGCAACGCCCCCGGCTGATCCACCGCAGTGCGAATCACATCCAACCGAAACCCCTTGCTGTCACTACTGCGCACGATAATCGCAGGCGGCGCGGTCGGCGGCTCATCATCCACGCCAACCTTGCGCGGCTCGGTCAACTCAACCCCCGCACGCATATCCACATCACGCTGCAACTGATTCAGCACCCGCAACAACCCGTCGCTCTGCTCACTGCTGGCCTGCAAATGCCGATCCGCCCGCGTCACACTGTCCAGCCCACGCCAGGCAATCAGACTGAGCACCGCCATCAACAAGATCGCGACCATCACCTCGATCAGCGTAAACCCCTGCTGAGCCCTCATTGCAGACTGATCCGACCCGAGCCATCGCGCAGCACACTCAACCGATTCAAGCCATCGGAGAGCGTCACCTGCAACGGCGGATTGATCCACTCAGCATTCAGCACAACCCGCTGCTTCGGCTCCACACGCACCTCAACCTTCGGACTCTGCCAGGCACGCGGGCGCAACTGCGCGTCATCCTTGAAATGCTCAAACCCCCGACCACTGTCGTTACGCCGACTAAACCGAAACCCCTTCGCATCGCTAACCCAGACAATCGGTCGCCCATCCGCACGCGCCTCCGCCTGCGCCACCTGCAGCAACTGCGCCACGCGCTCGGCATCCTTGCGCAGCAACTGCGCAGGATCAGGCTTGATACTCAAACTGATCGCCGCACTGGCAATGCCGATGATCACCAGCACCACCATCAACTCGATCAGCGTAAAACCCCGTTGCTTGCCCGCGTCCATCGATCGCACGCTCCTTCGCGTCCCGCCATGTCCCGAACAGCCAAGATGCACCGCCAACATGTAAGGCGTGTGAAATAAAACGGAGAGAATTGCCGCGTAGGCTGGCAACAGGGACAAAAAGGAGATTCACCCCATGAGACTCACCACACGCTTTTCCCCACCGCAAATGGCCCAGGCCCTCGCGCTGCTCGCCGCACTGGTCGGCGTCGCGACATGGTCGTCGCTGCTGCTGACGACCGCCGAATCGCACACACCGGCAGCGGCGCCGCAGTTGCTGGCGGCACGCAGTGATAGCCCGGCGTTGCAGTGGTTTTCCAATCAAACCGCGCCGGTGGATATCAAGGTGAGCGGGGTGATGGCGGGGAGTCGTGGGGCGGTGGCGATATTGAGTTTGAATGATGGACCGCCGAGGAGTTTTTTGGCGGGGGAGAGGGTTGGGTTTGGGGTGAAGTTGGTGGCGGTTGAGGGGGATGGGGTGGTGGTTGAGCAAGGGGGGGAGCGGGTGCGGTTGGGGGTGGAGAGGTTGGGGGAGGGGGTGGTTTTGCCTAGGTTGGTGAAGCCGTGATTTTGGGGGTGAAGCTATTTTTTTCAGTCTGGATGGGGAGCAATTGAGGCGCATTTCAACGAAATGATCCGGAAAAGGCGAGTGTTGCCGAGATGACATCTTGTCAAAACCGCCTGGTCGTTAACGTCTGCTTTTGGCCACAAGCGGTCCGTTAAATTGCAGTCCACTCATGACAATCAGTGACATAGCGCGCGTTGCATTGCTTTAGCACCCATTCATGCGTGTTTTCGGTAATATCCCTGATATTTCAGGATTATCGAAGGCTAAGAAATGGACGTCCAGATGTCGGTATCGCTGCACAACCTTGGCCTCGCCTATCGCAAGGCCAAGGTTGACCTCTACTACTCAACCAACCCCTTGCTGTTCGACATTGCCAACTATGAAGACGATCTGAGCAATAACCTCACTCGCTTGAAAGAACAGATCGAAGCCATAAGCGAGGATTGGGTGAAAGATCCGGCATTCCTCGGCACTTGGACGCTGGCACCCAAAGAAGTTCAGCTGGACAAAGGAACGCAGGATCAAACCCTGATCTTCGCCTCACCGGAAGCCGAGTGGCTAAGCGCGACTGAAGCCGGCAACCACCCCACCGCCGTATTCCGACTTATGGCCCGCTGCAGCATCAATTTTCACGTACTGTCATCGCTATGGATGATGGAAGTCGGCGATCTCTTCGACAAACAGCTCAGCAGCAACGTCTTTGGCAGCCGCCTGCGCCGTAACCGGCGCGATGGGATCAACACGAGGGCCCTCGGATCATTCAAGCCTTATCTCAGACCCTTCCGCGAATGGCGCGACGGCGCCATCAAGGCGATGCGAACAGCCCTGAGCGAGAAGAAAAACGTATTGGCACTAACTGCCGACGTAAGCAGTTTCTATCACGAGCTAAGCCCCGGCTTTATGCTCGACGACAGCTTCCTCAAATTAGTCAAAATTGAACTGAGCGAATCGCAGTCAAAACTGAACCGCCTGTTTATCTCCGCCTTGTTGGCCTGGGCACAAGAAACGCCACTAGGAAAAGGGTTACCCGTAGGTTTACCGGCGTCTGCCGTGGTCGCAAACGCGGCGCTAATCAGGCTGGATCAGTTCATCGAGCAACAAGTAGTGCCGCTGTATTACGGCCGCTATGTGGACGATATTCTACTGGTCATGGAAAACGCCAGCGACATCAAAACCACTGAGCAGTTTTGGGCGTGGATCTTCAGCCGCGAAGGAGGCGAGTATCTGTTCAAAAAGGATAACGCCAGTATCTTATTCAAGCCGGACTATCTGAAAGACGATCGCATTGTTTTTGCAAACAGAAAAAATAAGCTGTTCATCCTTTCCGGCTCGCCAGGCACAGCTCTGGTCAATGCGATTTCCGAGCAGATCAACCACCGGGCAAGTGAATGGCGCGCCTTACCTGATCTGCCGAACTCGCCTAACACCGTGGCTACCGACCTGCTCAAAGCCACCAACCTTGCCGGTGAGCAAGCAGACAACCTACGCAAAACAGATGCCCTGACGCTGCACCGTGCTGGCTTTGCTCTCAGCCTTCGCAATTACGAAGCCTTCGAGCGCGATCTTCCCCCAGAGGATTGGCAAGCACACCGTCATGCCTTTTTCGCCGCAGTCATCGAGCATCTGCTGACCCCGGTGAAGTTCTTCGAACTGGCTCAATATCTGCCACGCATCATCCGCATGGCTACCGCCTGTGAAGATTTTGAGTACCTAGACAAGATCATTAGTGCACTCACTAGCCTAATCAACAAAGTCGAAAAAGACTGCGTTCTAGAGATCAAAAGCCTGGCTGCGACCGACGTGCCAGCCGAAGCCCGACATTTATGGAAACGATCCATCGAAGAAGTTATAGCGCAGAACATCGTCTCAGCGTTTCCTTCCCGCCTAAGCAAGTCGGGGGTTACAGCTTGGAAGAACCAGATGACAAGCCATATGGCGGGCCTTGCTTCTATCATCTGGAGCAACTTCCTTGATAGGCCAATGAACATTACCAGCCAGCACATACAGAAGCTTCAAGCTCGTATGTTCAGCTTTGATCTTGCCCATATCCCCTTGCGCTTTACAGGCCTCCCTCAAGAAATGGTCAGCCAGCGTGGGATACCATTCCGTAAAAACCTGGCAACGTTCGACGCAGAAAAGCTACTGCCTGATGAGATGATCGACGGTATCTCCACACTGGCCAATTGGCTCAGATTTAAACGCGGCACCCCGTCAGGACTAACCTTCGCCACTCGCCCGTTCAGCCTCAATGAGCTCTACCTCATAGCGCCGAGTCCTTTTGCTGCCTCCAGCCGCCAAGCCATGGGTCTGGTGGTGCAGGCATTACGAGGCTTTGAGTTGACCGAGCACAAGATGCCGCACCTCGACAAAAAGCAGGTTTTACATATCCCGGACGGAGAACCCAAAGCCAAGCAAACCATCGCTGTAGCCAGCCTAGAAACCAAAGATGAAAGCTTTACCGCCGCCATCATGGGATTTCCCGACCCGGAAGGTCTTCACCGTTATCAACGCATCAATCGCCTGATCAACGAACTGATCTCTCGGCCTGACGGCGCTGGTTACTTGATCCTCCCGGAAGTGTCTCTACCCCCCCAATGGTTTATGCGTATCGCCGAGAAGCTCAAGGGCCGTCGCATATCTTTGATCACCGGTGTGGAGTACCTCCACGCACCGAGAATGTATGTGCGCCACCAGGTTTGGGCTTCGCTGACTCACGACGGTCTTGGGTTTCCTTCGCTGATGCTCTATCGCCAGGATAAACAGCGTCCGGCATTCCATGAAGAGCAAGAGCTCTTTCGCCTAGCAGGTCTGCAGATGCAGCCCGCTCAAGAGCAACAGTGGCGAAAGCCCCCCGTCATCCAGCATGGGGACTTCCGCTTTGCCATCATGATCTGCAGCGAACTGACCAATATCCGTTACCGCGCTGACCTGCGTGGCCAGGTCGATGCGCTGTTTGTTCCAGAATGGAACAGCGACACCGACACATTTAATGCACTGGTGGAGTCTGCCGCCCTGGATATCCATGCCTACATCATCCAGTGCAACAACCGCCGCTTCGGTGATAGCCGTATCCGCGCACCCTACAAGGACCGTTGGAAACGCGACATATTGCGCGTCAAGGGTGGCAACCACGACTACTGCATTACCGGTGAAATCGACGTATTAAGCCTGCGTCAGTTCCAATCCAGCCACCGTTCGCCGGCCTCAGGTTTCAAGCCTGTGCCAGATGGCTTTAACGAGAACATGGCACCTGATCGAAAAGTATTACCCAAAGGGGGTTAGACCTAGAAATGGCGAAACCGACTGAGGTCTGACCATGTATAGCGACGGTCGAAGTCAGACCGTCGCTAACCGGCCATTTGCAGTCAGGCGGATGCACCGAGCAGATGAGCTAAGACGGCCGACAGAGGTCGGTCAAGAGTGAAAGCACTTTGTAGGTTGCTTCCTTTCAGAAGCAACCTCTTCACGCTGAAAGTATTTAAATAATATTGTTCCTAGATATTTGATCTAAAGAATCTAAATAGCCCAAGTTTCGGGATTCTTTAAGGTATCAATCTGAACCTTATTACTGTCATAAAAAGCGCTATACAATTTTATCATTTCTTCATTCGATCTGATGAAGATGGAAGGATCTCTATTTAGAATTTTTGTGTACTTCTCTAGTATCAAGTCGTATTCTTTCGAGGGACCATTCGAGAGAACCGAAATTACAGTTCCAACTTTGTTTGTTGGATTGAAATCCCCAAAAAACATTCCTTCAAAGTGGGGGATTTGTATAAAAACCATTGGGCTTTTACTCTTAATGCATTCGTTCATTATGGATAAATTTGTACCCCATGCTCCATTGCCTGAAACATTGCCATTTTTTACGCATTTCGGTATATCAGAGTCGTGAACAACCACATAGTTGACATCAAAATGATTTAGTATTCGAGCAAAAGTTTTTATATTGCCCTTTCCTAAACAGTCAATAATGTGATAGTCGGCGCCGACAACATCGCATATCTTATTTATAACAATTTTTTCAGTCGGCCCCTCGACTAATATTATATTGTCATAGAAGAAAAACTCATTAACCATCGGATTGCACAGCCTGATCATTTTCATGCTTTCATTTTCTTCATCAGAAAATGACAACTCATCAGTAGATATTGTTTTATTCTGCGCTTTATCTTTCTCTATTCTAATTATAGTTGTGTGTTTTTTAGATAGATCTATAAATATCGGGGAGTGGGTAGTGGCCATTACCTGCCAGTTTTCATTTTGCGCTGCAAAATTATAGAGTGATTCTCTTGCGCCTCTGATTATTGGAGGATGGAGGAACGATTCAGGCTCATCAATCAATAGAATATACTGTTTCTTGTCAACAGAAACTGGTTTGCCTTTGGCTTTTTTTATTTTGTCTCGGGTATGTGATTCGTGGGTAAGTATTTGTAATGCGGACCATAGTACTGAACGACGAACACCGTGACCTTGGTTTTCCAAAAGAGAGCTGGATATGCCATCCATTTTCACAGTAAGGTTAGAGTCAGAGACCATCACCTCGGCATCTACGGGGTCTTTAGACAGTATATTTAACTCTAGCTCTAGGCCTGGAAATACTGACGCAGATGATTCAGAAACCTGTTTTAAAAGTTCGTCTATTTTTGCCTTGGAGTCCTTCATGAGGGTGTCGGTCAAATCTTGTATTTTTTGTATTATTTCAGCTTTACTTTCACCGGTTTTTAGCAGTTCGTCTTTTGCGTCCTCCTTCAAGAAACTTATAATTATTTTTTTTGTTTCATCCATGGATTTGTCCGGGCTGATTCTTATTGGTTGAGGAATTCGGCTTTGCAACAAAGTATCCAAGCCTCCAGAGCCGCCATCGGAAAAAACCCTTACTCCGCGCTCTTCGTCAAACCCGTATGACTGCTTTTGCGCTGCCTTCTCTGCATCCGACCAAATCCATTTAACACAGTAATAAAGTTTATTTTCTAATGGGGTATTTTTTTCCTCCCAGTCTCCTCCATATTTTCTGGCCATGTTTCTTCTATCTAGAGCGTCATCATTATAAAACCACTTATTGCCTCCTAGGGTTTTGATGTCAGCGTCTGTGACGTCAGTAAAAATCCCACACATCTCAATTGGAATTGACATGTCAGAATTATAAAAATCGTGGACAGTAAGACCTTTGGAGGAACCTAGAGATGCAAACTTTTCGTACGCATCCAATATTGTAGATTTCCCTGAATTATTTGGGCCTATCAAAACTACAATGTCATCAATATATATTTCAATCTCTTCTTTAATGGATTTATAGTTTTTAACTCTAAATTGCTGAAGTCTCATGACGATTCCTTTCTTGGGGTGGCAGCCAGTGGCCATCATCATCAATAAGGCAATTGAAAGCAAGCAAGACCCAATCACGAAAAAAAACTCCATCACTTGAGTAGCTAAAATGAATCGCCCCTGCTTCTGTAGACGCCTTCGAGCTTCAAGGAAGCGTTGCTAAGCCGGTAAAACTGTCCGCTTTTGGCCGGTTGCAGACTTTCAGGGAATGCAGTCGGGCGTGAAAGGGAGGCTCCAGTTTGGGCTGCCCATGCTCAGCCATGCGGCTCTATCAGCGATACGAACGCCGTAGAATTTTCTGCAATACTTTGCAACGACTCTTCTGGAGCAATCGCATCGAAACAGGTCAGGTAACCCGGAGATAATAGGTGCGCGTGAGCGAACCAGAGCGCTCATCCAGCTCCGAAAGCATTTTTCGAGTTGATTATTGCTATATCGCACGCGTCTTGGGGTAGCCTAAAGCTCTGGTTACTTCGGCGCTAAATTTTAGGGATATAGATTTTCATGATGAAACCTCGCTGGTACCTGCCTCTCAGTGAAAACCTCAGCGCTGCGCTTTCAATCGGGACTGCTCCAGATGTGGTTCGTCTGTCTCGCTATGAAGTAGCGGCGATTCTCTACGTGCTCCAACTGCCCAAGCTGCCCGTGCGCTCGCCTCTGGAGATGGAGCGGGTGTTCGCAAATCTGCTGACTCATCACTCCGATAAGCTGAGATCGGCTTTGGCCGGGGCCTACAGCCAGGTTGATTTTGAAGCGGGACTTCTCCAAGCATCTGCAGTCGAGATCGGTCTGATGGACAAAGAATCGGTTGCTCGCCGTCAGTACATTCATCCCGAGGGCACCTGGAATTTCGATTATGCGAAGCAGCACACGGCTTCATTAGGAGCCATCAAACATGAGCATGTTCGCCTCAGTGGTTTGGTCGTAAAGCTAAGCGATCACCAGCTTCGGTTGGTTCAGAACATTAGGGCAAACATGGAGGATTCCATCGATGCCCAAGCTCACGCGGGCACTGGGAAATCCTTTGTGCTGAATGAGATATTGGCTCTTATGCCAGAGCGTAGAATCCTGTTCCTCGCCGATGTGGAGCCGAAGCTCAAACCCATACGGGCTCGATTTTCCGAGGATCAGGTTTGGGCGGTAACATTCAGGTGGATTGCTACGAGACTTCTGGCGGGTGGGAACAGGGCTCTTGAGAAAAAGTTGGACGCGATTTCAAGATTGCCACTCTCGTATTCAGCGCTCGCAGAAAAGGCAGGCATCAACCCCATCGGTAATCGTAATGCTGCCCGTGTGGCGGCTCTTTGCTGGTCGGTAATCGCCAAATTTTGCTTTTCAAACGATGCCCGGATCACCCTCAGTCATATACCTTCCGACCAGGTCCGCTGGCTCTCGACTTCGGAACAAAAAATAGTAGCGGCCGCGGCCGGAAAGCTTTGGTTCAAGATGACAAGCTTTGAGGAAGAGGCGGATCCCCTTCCGGTCCGTGGCTATCACCGCGTGAAACAACTGGCTTTGTCGAGGCTTCATTTACCTGAATCTATTGATACGGTAATTGTCGACGAAGGCCATGACTTGAGCGGGCCAATGGTCGATATCCTCGACAGGTCACCTCAAACTGTAATTACTTTGGGGGACCAGTTCCAAAATCTGCAAGGACGATACATGCCCCATAACGCGAGGATTCGCCATCGCGAAATGGCTATTTCGTTACGAGCAGGCCCAGCATTGGTCGATTACATCAACCCACTTTTAGCTGAGTTCCCAGACGTAAGCGCGTTACCGTTTGTAGCTGATAAGGCGAAAGACACGGTGGTGGCTGAATACCGAGCGGACTCATTCCCTCCTGAACCCTCAGTAGTTCTGGTGGCCGATGAGTGGGGTATTTTCGACTGGTTAATACGCAATCGCGATTTGAGCAAAGGTGCTGCGGTCATTGACTGGACCAATCAGTTCGAACCATTCCTAGAGGGGTGTCTTGATTTTTATATGCATGACAAGCGTCCGAGCCACGGGGCGATTGCTCGTTTCCGAAGCTGGGAACAATTGCATGCGGAAATGAGGTGGAACGACGCTTTTCTCAGGGTTGAGCAATGGCTTGAAGTTGTGGGTACCAAATTTGGTGTTTCCGGGCTTTACCAATGCGCAAAATTGGCTGAGCTCGCTGATGGAAAACCGTCACGTCCGTTGTTGGCCACAGTATTTACAGTGAAAAACTACGAGTTTCCGAGAATGGCAGTTTCTGAGGACCTGTACTACTTTGCTGACCTGCGAAGTAAAACCGAGCTGTCAAAAAAGCTAGCATTGCTGTACACCGCGATCACAAGATCGTCTGGGAAAATCTACTTTCCGGATACGCATCAAGAGCGAATAGCAACGATTTTGAGCGCTAAAAGCTTAAAGGCAAGGCCTTTAAGCCTCCTACACTTGAATGTTTAGGTAATGCCTAATTCTTTGATGTTCATTCGATGCATCGAACTATTATTCGCTGACCTATCGGAGGGCGAAATGCATTGGAGTCGTAGAACTTCTCGGCCCTCAGAGTTGTAAAGCATTGCATAGCGATAATTCCGTAAATATCTATTACTTACCGCTTATGGCAGGAAACGCCCTTTGCTAATGCGCTAAAAGGCAGCTTGGCATATGGGCGAATCCGTCTGAGGCGACATGAGGCATTGGATCTGATAAACACCAACGTTTAAAAAGACATCTCCAAACACTCTCCCAGGCTACGCCTCCTTGCGCCTTTGCCTACAGCTGCGCCAGAATCCGCCGGCTTGTGCGCTTTGGGGGCGGGTTCTATTGTGGTCCGGTCGCTGACGAATCAGCGATCGGGTTTGGTAGCCCGGTTTAGACTTGGCGCATAGCGTCACCGATTCAGCCCTTTTTCGGGCTCTGTTTATGGTGGCCCTGCGCAGGGCGTCTTCGGGCGCGCCGGTTCTCCAAGTCACCGGTCTACCAACCTTCGTATGGCCACCACCCCTTCGTTTGGTAGCGAAAGATGATGGCTCCTTTTCGATGACTTGGAGATTCACTCATGATCAAACCAACCCCCAACCCACCCGAATCCAACCCCACATCCCCCTACGAATCCACCCACTCCAAAAAACTCCACGAAGCCGCCGACCGTGCGCTCGACCATTACCTCTGTCAGCCCGGTTCCACGCCGCCGCCACGTAAACACCGTGGGATGTACGCGGTAACGGCGGACAACAAAAACGAAGAACTGCTGATCGATGCCAGTGAAACACTCGCTTCGGCCCAGACCATCACGCAGAACGTCGCCAGTCTGTTGCCGGCGTCGCAGCGGCGGGCGTTGTTGGGGATTTCGCAATTGATCATGCTCGGGGAGCTGGCGGTGAATCGGGCTTTGGATAATTTGCAGTTGCCGGAGTGATGCGAAGTAGGGCGGACAGCGGTGGCACCTGCGCTGTCTCTGTTGCCTGATCGGCCGCTATCGCCAGCAGGCTAGCTCCCACAGGGTTTTGTTTTGGTCGAGGATATTGTGCTCGGGGCTGGGACCTGTGGGAGTGGGGCGGTTACTTTTCTGCGTCGAATTTACCGGGTTATTGAGGCGTCTCAGGACATTCGCGAGTCCAGCGCGTCACGGTCATGTCATTGAATTGCTCGCCAATGGTGTCGACGCGCAGGCAGGAGCCTTCCTTTGAGTAGTACAAGATGCAACGTGAGCTATCGAACGAGCACGTATCCAGTTCGAAGTATTTGCGTGTAGCCAGCTCGTTTTCCACGCCACTGTATTCGTAGCCGTCGGTGGCATGCATCCGCGTTGGTTTCCAGCCTTGTTTGACTAGCTTGGACTTGGCTGCCGCCAAACGCTCACCGACTACGATGCCGGCGGGCCCGTGCTGGTTCATTGTGGGCTGTGAGCCATCGGCGAACGCAGCGCTTATACCCATGGAACAGAGCGCGACAAGTACCAGGATAGAAGCCTTCATTTCACAGTCCCTCCAGCCGATTTGTAGTTCGACAAGAACTTTGGATAGTCATCATACGGTTGCGGGGGATAGTGATTTTTTTTGCCTGGTCCCTCGGGGAGTGCCGCCCACCGTGTTGCTGCTTTCGGCATCGCGGCCGGAATGTCACCTGCCTTGATCTTGTCGATTACACCAAGTGTACGCAGCATGTCGACCGCGATAAGGTCTTGCGTATGCGGCGAGAAATCCGTGAGTCCCATCTTTCCGCCATACTCGCGCCAAGTGGCAATGGTGATTTGGTACAGGCCAGATGCCGTAGTCGATCCGCCGAACCCGGCGCCTGGATGGGTGGACTCGTCAGTGAACGTCCATTTTCCAGTTTGAAAACCCTTTGCCCAGCCATATCCATATTTCGCGTGGTAGTCACCACCTTCTGCTTTGGCAATGGCCGCCAGAAAGGCCTTCACATTCGTATCCTTCAGATACTCTTCGTTTTCCGCCCGTCTTATCTGCTTTTTAGCGTCCAACGCCACAGTTTTTGGCGAGGTGTCTTTGATCGCCGTCACCTCTCTGGTGGCGACGGGAGACATTTTCCTGCCACTTTTACTTACCACTTCAGCCATGCCTTAATCCTCAAGAAACAGCTTGATGGTTTCAGGCAAGTGGGAACTCACTATGTGCGTGTAGCCCATCGGATCACTCACGCCATGTTCCATGGTGCCGTCAGCGCGTTGAATGGCGTATTCGAAATTGGCTAGCGGTTTGCCTGACTCCTGGTCAACCAATCTGAACTTGTCACTGAAATGCACTGGCATCGGCAGCAGACCACTGAAGGGCGCTGATACGACTGTGTCGCCAATAATGACCGTTCCGGATCCACCGATAATTACGTTGCCATGACCCCCGGTACTGTCGAGAGTCGCGGCATTCAGCCCATTGATGAAAACCGTACCGCTGACGGCGCCGGTGATTGGGCTACCGCAGGCGGATTTGTCGGTCATTCGAGCAGCAGCGAGACCATCGAAGTTCACATTGGGCGAGCCACTGACAATTGGGTTCGTGCCATGCCCCGGAATCGGGCAACTGGTTGGGTCTGTCACGCGCGCAGCAGGTTTTCCACTCATGAAATGTTCCTTTTCAAAGTTTCAGTTTTCCGTGACTTGAATGGAGTCGATACAGCGGCGAGGGGGATCGGCCGCCAGTGTGTACGGATTCTTAAATGTGTGGCAGGAGGCACGTCCACGGAGGGGGCGCATCGAGTTTTACCGTCCATGTAAATGTGCTGCGCGCAGCATGCCCGAGGCGGGCTTTTCGCTCAATATTTTCTTACAAATTATCTGTTGACTGTTGGCGTGATCACCTCAGGACAACTAAGGCAGTACCATCGCCGATGGCCATTAGCTGCCATAACCAACTTCCATCACCAGCTATCCTCCGCACCCGGCACATGACAGGAATCAGTCGTTCGGGTACGGCAATTTAGGCTTTGTCCTACAGCCAGCACGTCGGTGTTTCGATAGCCTCAGCCTGTCGAAGCTCAAGTAGGGATTACCGAAATGAACAAGGATGAGTCATGAGTGAATATGGAAATGTGCCAAGGCCTGCACTACCTAACCCACCACGAAAAAAGATCTACCGTGGCGTAGAGCCGGTCGATCTGCACGCCAAGTACTGGGCACAATATCCTGTGGCGCCAGCGGAAAAACCGGCTGCTTCAAAGGCGCCAGCGGAGCCGGGGTTTTATATCGTTCAACAAGCCATGCCGCGCTCTGCGTTAGAGATGGCACTGTTCGATAAGCCGGATAGTGCAGCGCTTGAAAAGTTTGCGCGCCTCAATCCTCACGTCTCCGGTTATGCCAAACCCGGTCAACTCATCGTGTTGAGTGATCCGAATAATCCTCAGTGCACACGTGAAGAAGCCTTGCTCATGGACGCGGCTCGAAAAGTCGATGCGGCACTCAAGCCCATGACCGACGAAGAAGCCAGCTTCATGGTTCGCCATCGCAGCGAGATAGAATCCATGCTTTCGCAAGGATCAACATCAATAGGCGTTGGCGAGTCGATCTTCGCCAAGAACCTGGATGACGTGAAAACCTCTCTGAAAGAAATCGAGACTCTGCACCAGAAAAGCTTTCAGCGTGACGGTCACTTACGGAGCTCAGAGTTTTTTGATGAGCGCGCACGACTTTTTGCGAAGCTCAATAGACAGCTCAACGGGTTAACCAAAAAAGGCATCGGCTTCCCTGATCATCCAAGCCTGAAGTCAGCCTTGGGCATCTCAAGCAAAAGCTTGGTGCATCATTGGGGCCTGGCTGGCGCTCCGGGACAGATTCCCGGTTATGCCACTCATGCGGACGGTGTCGCCAGAGCCGCCAAGGTTGTGAAGTATGGCGGCTGGGTGGGTACAGCAGTTGGGGGCGGTGCGTCTTACCTGAAGGTTCAGGAAGTCTGTGCGGCTGGGAATAAAGATGCCTGCGAAAAGATTAAATATACCGAGGGTGGTAGTTTTATTGGTGGTGTCGCCGGTGGAGCTATGACAGGTGCGGCACTTACAGGTCCGGCGGTCGGTGCGATCTGTGTCGGGCTTGGCGTGCCTACTGGTGGGTTGGGAACCCTCGCTTGCGGCGTGGTAGTTGTAGCGGCAGGCTCCTACGCTGGCGGGGCGATAGGAGGGGCCGGTGGCGAAATGTTCGGCGAAGTGATTTACGAGGTAACTAAATGAATACCGCTGAACTGATAGTCGGAGGGTTGTGTGGCGTAGTGATTATCTCAATGATCATCTGGATCGGGATTGCTCTCTACATTGCACACAACAAAATGGATGTGATTCTTGAACACCTCAAAAACAGCTCTGCCGGCATCAGGTTGGCAGCGCTGAAGCACGGAGGTGCGTGGGGGCGGTTACTTTTAGTCGGTGGTGCCTCTGGTCTCGTTACGTTCACCAATTTTTATATCAGGCGCGGAACGCTTAGCACCGACGATGCGAAAAATTTCCCTTCTGCGCTTAAGCAGAAGCTTGTTCTGATGCAATGGAGCGCATTAGCGTTGCTCTCTTCGATGGTTGTGCTGGTCGCAGTGGGAAAATCAGGGGTACTAAAGTGACCCGATCAAAGGTCTGCTGAGCCCCGTTTGTAAGCGCGCAGAGGCAACAGGCAAATGAGTTTGAACACTGCAGAGAAAGTCCTTTTATCCATCGCTGTGATTGATCTGGCGGGGCTCATTCTTTGGATAGGTGTCTGTTTGCACTTGGCGTATTCGAAGATGGATTTAATGTTGGATCACCTGAAGAATTGCCCAGCCATCAGGTCGCGCGCTCCGCTTCAGCATGGTGGGCCTTGGGGAAAGCTTCTGCTCGTAGGTGGTATCTCGGGACTCCTGACGTTCCCTAAGTTTCACTTGAAAAGGGGCGAGCTGAATTCAGAGGATTTGGCACGCTTCCCGGCGCCCCTCAAACGTAAGCTGGCAGTGCTGCAATGGAGCGTGATTGGGCTGTTACTGGTCATGATCAGCTTTGGGATAGCTATTAAATCTGGCTTCCTATAGGACTGCGGCACCTCGCAAATCGTACGGTTGGCACCGGCATGACCTCGTTAAACACCAACGTTTAAAAAGACATCTCCAAACACTCTCCCTGGCTACACCTCCTTGCGCCTTTGCCTACAGCTACGCCAGAATCCGCCGGCTTGTGCGCTTTTGGGTCGGGTTCTATTGTGGTCCGGTCGCTGACGAATCAGCGATCGGGTTTCGCAGCCCGGTTAATCAAGGCGCACAGCGCTCCAGATTGTTGCCATCAAAAATTTGGTAATGGTGCTTATGGCGGCTGTGCGCGGGATACCTTCGGGTATGCCGGGTTCCTTGATTCCCGGTCTGCGAACCTGCGTACAGCTGCCACCTCCATTCGTTTCGCAGCGAAATGTGGCGGCTCCAATAATCAGGGAGCTTTACTATGATCAAACCAACCCCCAACCCACCCGAATCCAACCCCACATCCCCCTACGAATCCACCCACTCCAAAAAACTTCACGAAGCCGCCGACCGTGCGCTCGACCATTACCTCTGTCAGCCCGGTTCCACGCCGCCGCCGCGTAAACACCGTGGGATGTATGCGGTAACCGCGGACAACAAAAACGAAGAACTGCTCATCGATGCCAGTGAAACGCTCGCTTCGGCCCAAACCCTCGCGCAGAACGTCGCCAGTCTGTTGCCGGCGTCGCAGCGGCGGGCGTTGTTGGGGATTTCGCAGTTGATCATGCTCGGGGAGCTGGCGGTGAATCGGACTTTGGATAATTTGCAGTTGCCGGAGTGATGTAAGTGCCGCAGTTGGCTGGGGGATGACTTGGGGGTCGTGAACAAGCGCGGCCCACCCAGCCCTCTCCCGGAGGGAGAGGGGGCCGACCGAGGTGTCTTTCGTGATACATCGACCTGTAAGACTTCAACGATTATGGCTTTGTGAGTTTCGGCGATTCTGGATTCGAAGCGTTACGTAAAGGCCGCCGTCACTCTCGAATATCCCCGAATCGGTTCCCTCTCCTGGGCGAGAGGGCTAGGGTGAGGGGCTGTCCGTTCGTGTCAAAGTCTCCAGCCTGGTCAAGGGCGGCGTCCTGACTTTAGCGAGATGGGGACTGATTTATTTTTTCGGCATCCAACCCCAATAATCGTAATCAAATGCGTCGCTATGACGCTCGGCATTTTCGACACACCAGTTGTGCGCTTACCCCTGTGTCCATTAGCTATTAATCTTCAGGAGCGACGCACCGACGATCATTCGACAAACGCCAAAAGTCATCTCTAATCCAAGCGGACTATCAAAGCGCTACAAACACTGCAACATCCAGCCATTCACCCCATTGCGAGGTCATCATGAACATTGATTTCACCGGACGTAAGGTTTTGGTTTCGGGTTCCACCAGCGGCATCGGTTTTGCGACGGCCAAGGGCTTTTTGCAAGCGGGGGCGCAGGTGGTGATCAACGGTCGCAGCCAGGAGAGCGTCGACGGCGCTTTGCAACGGCTGGGCGAGCTGGCCGGCAAGGCCATCGGTTTTGCTGGTGATCTGGGCAGTGAGGCTGGGGTCGACAAACTGGTCGCGGAGCACAGTGCTTTCGACGTCGTCATCAACAATCTGGGCGTGTTCAATCCGCAGGATTTCTTCGAGATACCGGACAGCGAGTGGCAACGCTTTTTCGACATCAACGTCATGTCCGGCGTGCGCCTGTCACGCGCCTATGCGCAGGGCATGGTGGAGCGCAAGTGGGGGCGGATCGTGTTTATCTCGTCGGAGTCGGCGGTGAATATTCCGGCTGACATGATCCATTACGGCTTCAGCAAAACCGCGCAACTCGCTGTGTCGCGCGGCCTTGCCAAGCGTCTGGCGGGCACTGGGGTGACGGTCAATGCCGTGCTGCCCGGGCCGACCTTGTCCGAAGGCGTGGCGCAAATGCTCAGCTCCACCGTCGAAAGCTCCGGCGAAAGCCTGGAGAAGGTCGCCGCCGATTTCGTCAACGCCCACCGCAGTTCCTCGATCATCCAGCGTGCCGCCAGCGTTGAGGAGGTCGCCAACATGATCATCTACGTCAGCTCCGAACAGGCGTCCGCCACCACCGGTGCAGCGTTGCGCGTCGACGGCGGGGTGATCGACAGCATCGTCTGAGATTGATTCTGCTGACGGCGCGTCAATCCACACGATGGCCGCCGTCAACATCCTGGGAGGTTTTCAGTTTGGTTTGAGTGGGCGGAAAGGGGTATTTGCCTAAGTCCTCATCCCGTGAGTAGAATGCGATTCATTATCAATCATGTATTCGCCGGGATTCCGATGCGCAGCGACGAAACACTAGGCACTGCTGATCTAGGGCTGCTCTATCGCACCCACCATTCGTGGTTACAGGGCTGGCTGATCCGGCGCACTGGATGTCGCGATAACGCTGCCGATCTGGCGCAGGACACCTTTGTGCGTCTGCTCAAATCCCGTCAATCCAGCCCTTTGCGCGAGCCACGCGCTTATCTGAGCAGTATCGCCCGCGGACTGATGATTGATCAGTATCGTCGTCGCGAGCTCGAACGTGCCTATCTGGAAAGCGTCATGTTGCTGCCGCCCCACGAGGTGCCCTCGGAAGAGAGCCGGCTGGTGATTCTGGATGCGCTCGAGCGTATAGACCGCATGCTCGGTACGCTTAAACCACGGGTTCGCCAGGCGTTCTTGTTTGCCCGGCTCGACGGTCTGACCTGCGCGCAAATAGCCGAAAAGCTCGGTGTTTCCCGTGCGACGGTGGAGCGCGATCTGGCCACGGCCCTGCAACATTGCTATCGCTTGCGTTATGTCGAGGCCTGAGCCGCAGGCGCTCGATCCGGCCATTGTCGAGCAGGCGATCCAATGGCTGGTGCGCGTTCGCTTCAATCAAGCCGATGAACAGACACAGCGCAACTTTGAACACTGGCTGCAGCAGCGCCCGGAGCATGGGTTGGCGTGGCAGCGTGTGGAAACCCTTGGCGATGACTTCGAAGGCGTGCCCGCGCAACTGGCCCGACAAACCCTTGCTGGCAGCCGTCAGGGAATGCGCCGGCGCGAAAGCCTGAAGCTGCTGGGCGTGTTGGCGACTGTTGGCACGGCAGCCTGGCTCGGCCGGGACTACACGCCGGTCCCCGCCATGCTTGCGCAGCAACGCAGCAGCACCGGCGAGCGACGCCGCTTCCAGCTTGATGATGGCAGCCTTGTCCAGCTCAACAGCGATAGCGCGGTCGACAGCGAGTTCGACGCCCAGCGACGCCTGATCATCCTGCGACGGGGTGAAATCATTGTGAATGTCGGCGCGGACCCGCACTCGCATCCGGTGCGGCCGTTCTGGGTGCAATCACGCGACGGCCTCATGCAGGCCCACGGTTCGCGCTTTCTGGTCCGCGAGCGTGACGATGGCACGCTGGTCGCGGCTCAGGAAGGGGCCGTCACGTTGTTCCCCGGCGCCCGTCAAACGCCGGCAAGCCGCAGCGTGCAGGCAGGTGATCAGCTGCTGTTCACAGCCAGTGGCGTGCGAACGTTCAGCGACCAGGGCCTTGATCCCTGGAGCTGGGGGGACGGGGTGATCAGTGCGCGCAACATGCGCCTCGGTGATTTCATTGCGGAGTTGTCGCGTTATCGCCCCGGGGTGTTGCGCTGCAGCGAAGAGGTCGCGGACCGTCGCGTGTCCGGGACCTTCCAGCTTGCCGACAACGATCAGGTCCTGGCGTTGATCGCGCAATCACTGCATTTGCACGTCGATTATCGAACCCGTTATTGGGTGACCCTGACCGCTGCCAGCTGAATTCAACAAAACTTCACACTGCGTGAAAAATAATGAGGTGGTTTCTCATTCTCGTTCGACCTCTTTGGAAGGCCGGAATACAGGCCAGTCTGTCGATGTCCTTTCTTGGAGCGAGAAAATGAGTTCGTCCCCGGTTTCACAGCGCCATCCATTGAATCGCGCGTTGCACGCGGCGATTTTGGGTTTGATCGTCAGCAGCTACGCATTGCCGTCGCTGGCGCAAACCTCGAGCGCTGACCCGAGCAATCAAGTCAAACCGTGGAACATCGCTGCGGGCCCACTGGCGCCGGCGCTTGATCGCTTTGCGCGCGAGGCGGGCATCAGTCTTTCATTCGATGCGTCGAGTGTCGCGAACCGCACCACGGCTGGCGTGAATGGCACGCTCGATACGTCGGCAGCGCTGGCATCGTTGCTGCAGGGCAGCGGATTGCAAACCGAACAGCAAGGCCCGAATGCTTACCAGTTGGTCCCTCAGGCAAAGCCCGCCGGCCCGCTGGAGCTCGACGCAACGGATGTCGAGGACTACCGCCTTGCGCCTCTCATCATCAATGCCAAGGTTCGGGTCAGTGCCGATGACGACACCAACTCGGTGGTCGCCAAGGAACTCTGGGTGGGCGGCAAGGTGGCGACCAGCATTCTCAACACACCGGCGTCGGTGTCGGTGGTGACCAACAAGGAAATGCAGCAACGCAGCGTCAGCACCACCGAAGAGGCGCTGCAATACACGCCGGGCGTGGTCAGTGACTTTTATGGCACGGATGACCGCAACGACTATTTCCAGATCCGCGGCTTCCAGGCCACTACCTACCGTGACGGCTTGACCCTGAGTTCGATGCGCGGCGTGCGCGAAGATCCATTCGCCTATGAGCGCATCGAGATTCTGCGCGGCGCCAACTCCACCCTGTTTGGCCCTGCAGACCCCGGCGGTTCGGTGAACTTCGTGACCAAACAGCCGCGCTTCGAGAAGTTTGGCCAAGGCTATGTGACTTACGGTTCGTTTGACCATGTCGAGACCGGCATCGATGTAGGGGATGCGCTGAACAACGAGAAAACCCTGGCTGGCCGCTTTACTGCCAAAGGCCAGAACAGCGACCGCGAGTACGATCACTCACAGGACGACAACCAGTTGTTTATGGGTGGCCTGACCTGGGCTCCGTCGGATTACACGTCGGCGACGGTGATTCTGGATTACCTGAAAACCGAAAGTTCGCCCAACAGTGGCGGTTATCCGCTGGACAAGGAATACGACCGCAGCAAGTTTTATGGTGAGCCGAGCTACAACTTCCACGATGTCGAGCGCACCAGTCTCAGCGGTAACGTCACCCATGATTTCGACAACGGCTTCGTGCTGCGCAGCAACCTGCGTTACAGCAAGTTGACCGATGATTTTGGCTACGTTTACTTAAGCGACAGCGCCGCACGTGTCGGTACGACCGTCGACCGCTATCTGTTCGGCACAGACACCGAGGCCGACCAGTTCAACGGCAATCTGATGCTGCAATACGATGCGCGCTTCGAGAACATCGACAGCAGCAGTCTGGTGGGTGTGGAATATCTCGATTCAACCACCAAGGAAAGCTCGGTCTATGCCCTGACGACTCCGATTGATATTGCCAATCCCGTGTTTACCGGCGTTTCGCGCTCGATCGCGCCGTATGCCGTGAACAAGCGAGACGCGACCACCAAGGCGGTATTCCTTCAACAGAACCTGTCGTTCTACGAGCGTTTCATCGTCACCGGGGGTGTGCGCAACGACTCGATGGACCTGACCAGCAAAGGCTTGCAGTCGAACGAGAAAGACACCTTCTCCGAAACCTCTTACCGCGGTGCGTTGACTTACATCGTCAACGACGAAGTGTCCACTTATGTGAGCATGGTGGAATCCGTCTCGCCGCCGCAAGTTGGTGTCACCCCGCAGACGGGCCGGCAGTATGAAGTGGGCGTGAAGTATGCGCCGATGGGGATGGACGCACTGTTCTCCGCCGCCGTTTATGACCTGACCCAGGAAAACGTCACCATCGCCGTGGTGCTGCCGAGCGGCATCATCGAGCAACAAACGGTGGGCGAGTCGCGTGCACGTGGCCTCGATCTGGAGGCCAAGGCGCAGGTGACGCAGAACCTCAGCCTGATCGGTGGCTATTCCTATATGGAATCCGAGGTACTGCGCGGTTCGTTGTACGACGGCAGTTCGCTGAAGGGTAACGAGTTCGCCACGGCACCCAAGCATTCCGCTTCGCTCTGGAGTTATTACGACCTGCCCGGCACGGATGTCAGCGTTGGTTTGGGTGCGCGCTACGTCGGCTCTTATTACTTCGATGCCGCCAACTCCGGCAAAAGCGATGGCACCACGCTGTTCGACGCTGCCTTCAACTACAAGATCGCCAAGGGTACCGACCTGGCGGTGAACGTCAGCAACTTGCTGGATGAGCAGCACGTGGTCGGTTCCGGCACAGCGAACTTCTACAACCCAGGTCGCGAGATTACTGCCAAAGTGAGTTACAACTGGTAAGTGGGCATTTCAGCCTTCTTATTTGCCAGGAAGCGGTGCCCGCTTATCGCGGGTACCGTCAACCTGGTCATCAATCGGCGGGGTGAAAGTAGGGCGTTGATAGCAGACGTAGTGTTAGCGCTACGATCTCGGTACCCCGGGCACATCCATATTGATCTTTCGCCAGAACGCTTCAGAAAAGCTGTAAACCGAGAATGCAATCAACCCCAACGCCATCATGATCAAGATCAACCAGCCCGCTGGAAGATTCTGCAGCGCGTCCAGAGCCTCTTTCAT
Organism: Pseudomonas retamae; assembly: GCF_043496865.1. Lineage (NCBI taxonomy): Bacteria > Pseudomonadati > Pseudomonadota > Gammaproteobacteria > Pseudomonadales > Pseudomonadaceae > Pseudomonas > Pseudomonas retamae. Next base: position 50,007 of record NZ_JBIEIL010000002.1, on the reverse strand, counting down.
ACCCGGCGGATCCATCGCTTGATAAGTGGAACCGCTGACAGCCAGCAGCACCGCAATCTCGATAAAAACTACCCCACGGGCGATCAGGCCGAACCTGGAGACTGGGCGGACATACCGCATCACTTCCTCGTCAGCCTCAAAGTATTTCTCGAACGTCGCCTTCCAGCCCTTGATGATGTGCGCGATACCCACCCCCAGCGGAACGAGTGCGATCAGGTACACCAAAAGATTCGAGTGATCCCAGGACAACAGATGCGCCAGCCAGTCTTTGGTCTGCCCACCGGAATCGCCCGAGCTTTTGATGCCGCTGATGAGCAAACCCAATGCAAAGATCGCTAAAGCGCCGTTGACCATACCGCCCGCCAACAGACCCGCGCGAATGACCAGGCCTTTGAGGTCCTTGCCATGATGATCGACATCACGCGTCGCTTGCAGGACGCGCCAGGCTGCGAAGGCGAGCAAGCCTGCTACCACAAGCCCCACCAGGAAATAGCCGAAGGGTTGGCTGAGCAGTGCCTCCAGGCTTTTGTGGCTGTCCTTGGGTTTTGTCGAGTCCTGTGCTGCCAGCAGGGCGAAGATACCGATGATCAAATACAGCACGCCACGAGCGGCGTAACCGCCCCGAGCGAGTATTACCAGGCTATGTTGCGCGGACATTCGATGTATTCCAGAGAGGGTACACAAGAGCAGACCCCTCTTGCTGGCGGGGGTTCTACTTGGTGTTTATCAAACTGATTGGCGTTGGTGCGAGTGGCGTGCAAGCCCTCACCCCAGCCCTCTCCCGGAGGGAGAGGGAGCCGACCGAGGTGTCTTTAGGGGTACATCGACCTGCAAGACCATAGTGATTATGGCTTTTGTGAGCTCAGCGACTCTGGGTTCAATGAACCACGTTCAGGTCGGCGCAACCCTCTAATCCTCCCCAATCGGTTCCCTCTCCTGGGGGAGAGGGCCAGGGTGAGGGGCTGTCCATCTGCGGCAACAATGTCTCCAGCCTCGCCCCATGACACTTTAGTTCACCGGCTTCAAACTCACGAATCACGACCCGACCTCAAATAGGTTTTCGCCCACTCCCGGTAATGGTCCGAGAGTGTGTATCTAGCAAGCAACTCAGAAAGCGAGAGCTCGCGTCCCTCTGCGCCGCTTTGTTCACGCAACGCCGCGTACGTCGCTTCGATGGCGGCCAGATACGGGGCATGCCCATTGACCACAACCCGCACATTGGCAGCACTCAGTCGCTCAACATCGCTCAGCGCCGGATTTGCATAGTTGATCAACATGATCGGCACACTCAGATGTGCGGTGAGGGCTTCCAGATGTTCGAAGTCTTTAACCCCGACGAGGCAAATCGCGTCGGCCCCAGCCTTTTCATACGCGGTGGTGCGTGCGATGGAATCTTCCAGTGTGGTCACGGCCACGTTGGTTCGGGCGATGATGCTGAGGGCATCATCTGATCGGGCAAACCGCGCAGCGTAAATCTTGCTCGCGGCTTCTTCCCGCTCGATAAGCACAGGCGATTGCTCGTCGTACCTGGCCGGCAGGTGAGTGTCTTCCAGCGTCAGGGCCGCGACACTGGCTTTCTGCAGCTCGGTCACGGTGCGCATGACATTCAGCGCGTTTCCGTATCCATGGTCAGCATCCGCGATGATCGGGATCTGGCTGGCCCGGCCGACTCTGGAAACCTGCTCGACATATTCATCCAGCGTGAGCAGCGCGATGTCCGGTGCCCCGAGTACCTGAAGCGAGGCAACCGAACCTCCTTGAATGGCCACCTCAAAGCCAAGGTCGCAAGCCATGCGAACCGAGATAGGGTCGAATACTGAAGCAGCAAACTTGCAGACGTTTCCTCTGAGTAGATCACCAAACGCCTGGCGTAGTTGATGATGTGATCGCTCAATCATTCTCGGCTCCATCGAATATCTACCAGTAATGTGCGAGGTCTCATTCGAGTTGAACGAGACCTGGAAGGCGCTACCGGTCATCACCGTTGAAGGCGAGATGACCGGGTCCCTTTGCAGATTATTTCTGCGCCAGCAATGCCTTCCTGGCCGCTTTCTCGTCTTTCATGGCGGCGATTTCACGCTCGCACGCCTCGACATCAAACGAGTTGTCCCACTTGGCAATAGCGATGGTGCCGATGCCGTTACCGATCAGGTTGGTCACGGCCCGCGCTTCGTTGAGGAACCGGTCAATGCCCAGCAGCAAGACCAGGCCCACCAGAGGAATGGAGTGAATGGTGGTGAGCGTTGCGGCCAGCGTTACAAAGCCTGCGCCCGCCACCCCGGCCGAGCCCTTTGAGGTCAGCAGGAACACGCCCAGCAAGATCATCTGATCCATAAAGGTCAGTGGCGTATTGGTCGCCTGGGCAATGAAGATGGCGGCCATGGTCAGATAGATGCAGGTGCCGTCTGCGTTGAAGGTGTACCCCGTCGGCAGCACCATGCCGACTACCGATTTTTTGCAGCCAAGTTTTTCCAGTTTCACCATCATGCGTGGCAACACGGCTTCGGTTGAGCAGGTGCCAAGCGTGATGAGAATTTCATCCTTGAAGTAGCGCAAAAACTGCATCAGCGGCATGCCCGACCATCTGGCCACCGTACCCAGTACCACGACGATGAAAATCAAGGTGGTGATGTAGAGGGCGACCAACAACTGCCCGAGCGACAGCAGCGTGCCAATCCCGTATTTGCCGATCGTGAACGCCATGCCAGCACCGGCACCCAGTGGCGCCAGGCGCATGACCATCGCCACGATCCTGAAAAGACCCTGCAGAAACAGATCGATGGTATTGATCAAGGGTTTACTGGTCTCGCCCATCTGAACCAGCGCCACACCCATCAATACCGAAAGCAGAATGACCTGCAGCATGACGCCATTAGAGAACGCGCCGAGGAAGGTGTGAGGGATGATGTTCAGAAAGAACTCAACGGTGCCGCCTTGCTCAGTCGCGGCCTGGCTGTACTTGCTGATCGCATTGGCATCCAGCGCGCTGACGTTGATGTTCATGCCGACGCCAGGCTTGACGATGTTGACCACGATCAGGCCGACGACAAGGGCGATGGTTGAAAGAATCTCGAAGTAGATCAGCGCTTTCACGCCAATCCGCCCGACCTCTTTGATACTGCCCATCTTTGCGATACCGACCACGACCGTACCGAAGATGATCGGCGCCAAGAGCATTTTGATCAGCTTGATGAAGCCGTCGGCAAAGGGTTGGAGCTTGGCGCCGATATCGGGTACGAAGTAACCGATCGCGGCACCGATCACGATGCCGATCAGCACTTGCACATACAGCTGGCTGTACCAGCGGGACTTGGACGTTTCCACGGAAGCACCTCATTTTATTGTTGTGATGGGCGTGTGGTTTGGCGTCTGCGAAAGACGCCGGAATCTGCGGCCCCTTTAAAGAAACCGCAGATCGATCGGGATCAGCCTTCGCCCAGTTCGCGCATGACGGCGTACAAAGCGGATTTGGCTTCGAAGCCGACACCTGGAATATCCGGCAGGCCGACATAACCGTTTTCTACCTTGATGCCGTCGGCGAAGCCGCCGAAAGGCTGGAACACGTCGGGGTACGATTCATTGCCGCCCAGGTGCAGGCCGGCGGCGATGTTCAGGGACATCTGGTGACCACCGTGCGGAACCACGCGGCGCGACGACCAGCCCATTTCTTCCATCACTTTCAGGGTGCGCATGTACTCCACGAGCCCATAGGACAGCGCGCAGTCGAACTGGAGGAAGTCGCGATCCGGGCGCATGCCGCCGTGACGCAGCAAGTTGCGAGCGTCCTGGTGGGAAAACAGGTTTTCCCCGGTGGCCATGGGCAGTTCGTAGTGATTGGCAAGCTCGGCCTGCAGTGCGTAGTCGAGCGGGTCGCCGACTTCCTCGTACCAGAACAGGTTGTACTTCTTGATGGCTTCGGCGTAAGCAATACCGGTCTGCAGATCGAAACGACCGTTGGCATCGACTGCCAGTCGACGACCGTCACCAACCACTTCGAGTACCGCTTCGATGCGACGGATATCTTCGTCGAGTGGCACCGCACCGATCTTCATTTTGACAACGTCGTAGCCACGATCCAGGTAGCTCTGCATTTCCGCTTTGAGTTTGGTTTGGTCTTTGCCTGGGTAGTAATAGCCGCCTGCTGCGTAGACCCAGACCTTGTCATCCGCCACGCCGTTACGGTAGCGATCGGCGAGCAGACGATAGAGCGGTTTGCCTTCGATCTTGGCGACGGCATCCCATACCGCCATGTCGATGGTGCCCACCGCAACCGAGCGCTCGCCGTGACCGCCAGGCTTTTCGTTGGTCATCAGGGCTTTCCAGATGGCAAACGGATCGAGGTTGTTGTTTTCGTGGTCGACGAGTGTGTCGGGATCAGCTTCGGTGATGCGCGCCAGGAAGCGATCACGCATCAGAGCGCCTTGACCATAACGACCGTTGGAGTTGAAACCGTAGCCGATGACCGGTTTTCCATCGCGAATCACATCGGTGATAACCGCGACGACCGAGCAGGTCATTTTGGAAAAATCGATATACGCGTTGGCAATCGGCGAGGCAATGGAAACGGTTTTTTCACGGATGTCGACGATACGCATGACGGGTTCCTCTTGTTGTTTGTGGCCCCACGTTATGCTTTGCGATGACACCCGCCCAATGCTATTAATGCCGCGCCCTATGCACAGGAGGCATTGCCCTTGGAACTCGTTTGGCTAGAGGATTTTTCAGCGCTTGCGGAATACGGCAGCTTTGTTCGTGCCGCTGAAGCGCGCCACGTGACGCAGCCTGCCTTCAGCCGCAGAGTCCGTTCGCTGGAGAATTGGATGGGCGTCGAACTGTTCGTGCGCACCCCGCAGGGCGCGACCTTGACCGAGGCGGGAAGACAGATTTTGCCTAGCGCCCAAGAGGCGGCCAGGCGCCTGTACCGGATGCGCTCCGAGGCACAGGAAGTGGCGGGCATGGCTGCGAAAACGCTGCAATTTGCAGCCACTCATTCTCTGTCATTCACCTTCTTCCCGCGATGGTTGAGAAGCGCCGAAAACGGCGCGCCGATAGAAGCGGTACGTCTGCATTCAGACAGCATGGCGGTTTGCGAGCAGATGCTGATCCAGGGCCAGGTTCAATTTCTCCTGTGTCATCGCCATCCCGATGTACCGCCGTTGCTAGCCCCTGATCAGTTCATTGGAAAGAAGATCGGCGAGGATGTGCTGGTGCCGCTGGCGAGTCCTTCTGCCCATTTCGGTACCTCCCCTGAAACCCTGCCTTATCTGGCCTACACCCACGAATCGGGCCTCGGCCGAATCGTCGCTCATCGACTCCATGGCAAAGAAGATTATCTCCACCTCAAGCCTCTTTTCAGCAGCCATCTGGCGGCGGTGCTGATGTCGATGGCGTTGGAGAGCAAGGGGGTCGCCTGGTTACCCAAGAGTCTGACCGAACAGGAAATGACTGACGGACGCCTGGTGCGGGCGCTGGACCAAAGCTGGGATATCCCTCTGGAAATTCACCTCACGCGTCCGACGGCACCCATCAGTCCGTCAGCGGAAGAATTCTGGGCTCGCGTTGGCAACGATAAGGCGCACTCTTCATGACGCGTCTTCTCGCTCGCGGTGTGAGCCATTCCTGTTCCTGGATTGAGTCCACGTTCACATGCTCACAAACCTTTGGTACGTCGTCCTGCCGTCGTCGCAATTGACCAGCAAACTGGCGGCAGTACGTTTGCTCGGTCAGCCCTTCGTTGCCTTTCGCGACGACAATGGGGAAGCCCGTCTTCGATTCGATGTCTGTGTCCATCGTGGTGGTTCCACCATTGCGCTTACGCTTGTTGACGACGCCGAGGGCGTCTAATAGCTGTAGCGTCCCTTCGTGTTTAGCGGTCTTGTCTCTCGTATCCAGCCCGGTTATTTCCTTTGGCTCTCATCCATAAACCCAAACATTCCATTGCTCCGATTCTTTGTTACTAAGCTTGGTTTTCAGTTGAAGGATCACCCAACCGCAGCACCCAAAGGAGCAACACGTCATGCTGTCTCTCGCCCATGCAATTCGTAAAAGTTCCGGCTCTCTCGTTCAAGTACAAACCGACTACAAGCAGAACGTAGTTGCGGTCAATACCGTAATGACCAGTGTCTTGGGGTCAAGCCTGCCTACTCTCCATCAAGCGCCGCCGGATTGGCAGTCCTTTGTCAGCGCTTTTGAAGCGGCCAATGGCGACGCGTTGAATTGGGTCAATACCGTTATGGCCCGTTTGCTGAACGTCCCTCAAGAGGTGGTCGGTTACAACGCAGTGATCAGCCAGGTTCTTCAGGACGCAAAAAGCCAAAGCGAAACACTGGTCGCACAGCCGACAAATCAAATAGCGCTGGCTACGCTCAATCAAGATCTGACTACGCTCACTAACCAACTAGGCTTGGTAACCTCGTTCATCAGCGGAGCAATCGTCGCCTTACAAACATCACGCGATACGCTGCCGGATATGGCCGCCCAGCTACAAAGCATCGCTGATAAGTCGACCGTCGATGCCAATGCGGACCAAGCCCAAATTGACAAGCTCAATGCTCAAATCGATCAATTGAAGGCCGACATCAAAAGCCTCACCGCTGCCATTATTGCGCTTGGTATTACTGACGGCATTGCATTGACATTGGGGACGGTTGCGACAATTGCACTTTGGCCGGTTGGCGCGCTTGTCTGGTTTATGCTTGGCCCAGCGATAGCTGTTGCCAGCACTTATATTGCGCTGGACGCCAAACAAATAGAGGCTGATCAAGCGAGCATCAAACAGACCCTTGGCACCATTGAGGGTATAACTGCCGATGTCGCAACCTTGCACGTGTTAGCGCATAACTTTGCTGATCTGGCGACGCAGTCGGTAGCGATCGAGACGAATCTCCAGGCAGTATTGGCTGAATGGCAAACGCTGGAAAATGATGTGAACGCCGCGGTAACTGACATCAGAACAGCCATTTCTGACGCCGGCTCTACCAATTTCACGGCAGTGCTCAATGACGTCAATGAAGCCATAAGCGAATGGAACGACTCCTATGCTCAAGCGGGTTCGTTGCAGCTTGATCTGCAGGTGAACAATGCCAACCTCGAATATGGCATGACTTCGGCTCAGGTGCAGTCAGCCATGGCCGGCGCTCAAACAGTGGATTTGATCACGTACTACAATCAGCTTTCTCAGCAACGAAAAGTTGCCTGAGTTCAAAAAGTCAGCCCCGCACCTGCGGGGCTTTTTTCGACTAGCGTTGAGCTGATTCTGGTACGTCCTTTCCAGCAAAGTCTGATTCACTTGCCTTTTCGTCGCCCTCAATCATCTGAGCCTGTTCGCTCGGGAATCACTCAAGGTATCAAGCGCATCTCGCGCAGTTTGTCGAACACGTCGAAAAAAGCCTGATCGCTCGCTTGGTAGGCCGTGAACCCCATGGCACGGCTTTTCGACATATCCGTGACCACTTCGATGGGGCGGCCGAGATCGGCATCGGTGTGCCATGGCGAGATCAGGCGACCGATATCGGATTCCTTCAAACCATGGTCGGCAACTATTTGCGTCCATACGGCCTGGTCGTTGGCCATCTGCTCCTCCAGAGGTGAGAGTGCCGCGGGATACTCGGCAGCGGGCACCTCGAAGTATTCGGCAATCCGCCCCCACATCCATTTCCAACGAAACACATCGCCATTGGTGACATTGAATGCCTGATTGGCCGCCGCCGGCGTCGTTGCCGCCCATAGTTGCTGTTTCGCCAACTGCCGCGCGTCCGTCATGTCGGTGAGGCTGTCCCACTGCACCCTTGATCCCGGAAACACAAATGGGCGATTAGTGTGTTTGCAGATCGAGGCATAGACGGCGAGGGTGGTGGCCATGTTCATCGCGTTGCCAACGGCAACTCCGGTGACGGTATGTGGGCGGTGAACGCTCCAGGTGAAACCATCCGTTTCGGCTGCGGCGAAGAGTTCGTCTTCTTGGGCGTAATAGAAATTCTCGACATCCAGACGACCCTGCTCTTCGCGAAACGGTGTTTGCGGCAGGCTGCCTTTTCCATACGCTTCGAAGGGGCCGAGGTAGTGTTTGAGGCCGGTAACCAGCGCTACGTGCTCAACGCTCTTGGCTGGGCGAACGGCGCTGAGGACGTTGCGTACCATGGCGGCATTGACGCGAATATTCTCGGCTTCCGTGGCTTGTCGTGACCATGTGGTGATGAACACATGGGTGGGTTTCAACCCCGCGAGTGCACGTTCCAGTGAAGCCGGATCCTGAAGATCAGCCGCGACCGGGATCACGCCTGACGCTTGCGAGGGGTGGCGCGACAGCGCGGCGACCTGCCACTGGTTGTCGATGAGTAATTGCGTGATGGCGCTGCCGACGATACCGCTGGCGCCCACGACCAAAGCTGTCTGAGTCATATCTTTCTCCTGTATTCAGGTTTCGGAGTACGCCTGAGCAACAGAGGTTCAACCTGAAAATCCGTTACAGTGCTCACTCATCCCCGTTGAAGCCCGTGAATAATGAATCGTCCGCTGTTTGTCGCGCTGGATGGCCCCAAAGGCGTCGGCAAGACCTCGCTGTTGGAGGCCATCACCGAAGTCCTGAGGGCCGACAACCAGAAAGTCATCCGGCTTTGCGAGAAAAAAAGCGACCCGTTCCGGGGCGAGACCATGCACTTGGTGAACCGGCTCGCTCGCCAGCCTGACCGGGATCTGGAATTTCAAGTTTGCGAGCGCATGGCTGATAGCCGCCGCTGGATTTCCCAGCACGTGCTGACCAGACAGCCCATCGACAGCATTATCCTGATCGATCGCTGGTACCCGTCCGAGGCCGCGTTTCGCCGCACAGTCCCGTTCGCCGAAATCCTGCAGTTGAATCTTGATCGCGACGTCCAGGTGCCAGACCTGCATATCGGCGTGGTCACAGCGGCAGAGGTTTCCTGGGCGAGGGCGGCTGCACGACGGCGCGGCTTGAGTAGTACTGTGCTTCGCAGGCTGGAGGAACATGTCGCGTGTACTCAGGCGTTTGAGCAAGCGGTTGCGGATCAGGGTTGGTTTTTATGCCGGAATGAGGGAACGATTGGGGAGGCGACGAGGCGGGTGGTTGGGGAGATTAATCGGGTGATGAGCGGTCTCTGCACATCGACCTGAATGACCGTGTCGATGATGGATTCAATGCGCCACGTCCAGGCCGCCGCAACCCTCGAATATCCCCGAATCAGTTCCCTCTCCTGAGGGAGAGGACTAAGGTGAGGGGCTGTCCGTCCGTGACAACAATGTCTCCAGCCTGGCCAACGGCGGCGCATCCTGACTACGGTCAAACACCTGAATGCCAATCTTGAGCAGCCGTCCGTTTTCTGCGGTCGCGATCACCTGCTCGCAGCGCAACAACAACCGCCCTTGATCACACTCAACGGCTTTCATGCCCGTCGGCAACCGCCCCTCCAACCGCAACTCCGCCATCCGGCTCTGCGCCGCCACCAGCGCAATCGACCGATCCCGCAGCAGCCCATTGCTCTGCGTCATCAACCCCGCCACACGTACGGCCGCGGACATCGCCACGGCGATGATCGCCAGCGCCACCAGCACTTCAATCAGGGTGAATCCGGATTCTCGGGAGCGCGCAGGCATAAAAGGCCCAAAAGCAAAAAACAGCCCTCGACGCTAACCCGCGTCCTTGACGGCTTGACGACGAAAACTCCCGAGGATTTTCAACATCCCTGACATATCTTCTTGCAACACTGCGCGTCGAATCGAACCAAGCCAGGGACTGTCGAGATGGATATCGCACCTTTCACTTCGCGCAAACAACCGCTGCGCACGCCGCGTGGTCAGCAGGGTTTTACCCTGATCGAGATCATGGTGGTGGTGGTCATTCTGGGGATTCTCGCGGCGATGGTGGTGCCCAAGGTGCTTGATCGGCCGGATCAGGCGCGGGCGACGGCGGCGAAGCAGGACATTGGCGGCTTGATGCAGGCGTTGAAGTTGTATCGCCTCGACCACGGCACGTACCCGAGCATGAATCAGGGGCTGAAAGTCTTGGTCGAGCGGCCGGCGGACGCGAAGAACAGCAACTGGCGTTCGTACCTGGAGCGCTTGCCGAACGATCCGTGGGGCCGTCCTTATCAGTACCTCAACCCCGGCGCCAATGGCGAGATCGACATCTTTTCCCTCGGTGCCGATGGTCAGCCGGACGGTGACGGCGTGAATGCCGATATCGGTTCCTGGCAGTTGTAAGGCTGGTCATGAATCGCCGTTCGTCCAAGGGGGCGAAGCAGGGAGGCATGGCGATCATCAGCGCGTTGTTGATTGCTGCCGTGGTGGCGGTGATCGCGGCAGGGATGTTGACGCGCCAGAGCGTGTCGACCCGTGCGCTGGAAGCCGATCAGCAACGGATTCAGGGGCGTTGGCTGGCGCAGGGCGGGCTGGAGATCAGCCGCCATTTGCTCTGGGATGCGCGCCAGCGAGACCCGTTGACCCGGCTCGATCAGCCGTGGGCGCACCGCTTGAATGCGCAGGGTTTTGAAGGGCGGCTGGAGGATGAGCAGGGCAAGTTCAACCTGCGCAATCTGGTGGCCAACGAACGCGTTGATGATGAGCAGGTGCAAGCGTTCGAGCGCTTGTGCGGGTTGCTCGGTGTGAACGCCGGGCTGAGCCAGCGCATCATCCAGCGGGTGATCGGCGCTTACCCGCGACTGCTCAATGCGCAGATCGCCGAGACGACGAAAAACACCTTCGACAGCGGCCGCTTGACCTCGCCAAACGCTTCACGCAAACCACAAAACCCGACACTGCCGATGCTGCGCAGCCTCGAGGATTTGCGCAGCGTCGAGGGGGTGAATGACGCGCTGATCGGCAAACTCGCGGCGTACTTGACGGTGATTCCGGCGACGACCTGGCTCAACGGCAACACCGCCACCGCGCCAGTGTTGGCGGCGTACGTGCCGGGGTTGTCGCTGGAGCGCGCGCAGGCGCTGATCAATGAGCGCGATGCCGGGCGCTGGTTCATCAACCGGGGCGATTTCGTCAACCGCTTGCGCATGCCTGAGCTGGAGCTGACCACTGTGCGCGTTGGCATCACCAGCGACTGGTTTCGCCTGCGCGGCGAAGCGCGGCGCGATCAGCGTCGGGTCAGTCTTGAGGCGTTGCTGCATCGCAGTCAGGACCGTTTGCCGCAGGTGATCTGGTCGCGGGTGGGCGCATGACTCAGCTCAGAGTTGCGCTGCCGCCACTGGCGAATCTTGATCTGGACAGCGAGCTGCACGTTGCCTGGCTGGACCGTGCCGGTCAGGTCAGTCGTGAACAATCCATGACATTGAGGCAGTTGAGCCAAGTGCCGAAACTGCCGCCGCTGCTGGGTTTTCTGCACCCGACGGACAGCCTGTTGGCGAGTATCGACCTGCCGCCGCTGCCGGCCAATAAAACCGCAGCGGCGGTGCAGTGCGCGGCGCAGGCCTTGGTGCTTGGCGACCTCAGCGAGATGCACGTTGCCCACGGGCCGCGCGACGAGGCCGGGCGGGTGCAGATCGCCTGGGCACCGCGGCAACCGTTGCTACAACTGGCGCAGTTGTTGAAACAGGCGAATCTGAACCTGCGTGGTCTTTACCCGGCGGCCTACAGCTTGCCGGTGTTGCCGGGCACCGTCGCCTGCGTGCAGGACGGGCATCTGCTGCTGCGCGACAGTGTGCAGGCGGCGCGGGTGCAGCCATTGTTCGGCGAGGACGTGGACACTGCGATGTGGGAGCCGGGCACCACGCTGCATTGGATTGGCGAACAAGCGCCGGCGACTGCCGAGGTGCCGATGGCCGATGCCCAGCGTTGGACCGGACCGTTGCCGGGTTGGGGCTTGCATGGCGCGGTGCAGTCGCAAACCACCGAACATCGTGGCTGGGGCCGGGCGATCGGCTTATCGGCGCTGGCCGTCGCGGTGTGGGTGGTCGGCCTGAATCTGTACGCCGCGCGCGAAGCCAGTCAGGGCCAGCAGCTCAAGGCGCAGATGAGTCAACGGGTCAAACAGGCTTTCCCGCAATTGCCGGTGATCCTGAACCCGCTGCAACAGGCGCGGCAGCAACTGGCCGAGCGGCAGAAGGGCGCAACCGATGATCCGGCGCAAACCTTCAATCGTCTGGTGTTGCAGGCTGGCAGCGGCATGCCGTCCATGGCCGGTACGGTCGAGCGTCTGACCTTTGCCGACGGCACGTTGCAATTGGCGTTGCTCAGCGAAGCCCGACGCAGTGCCAACAATCAGGAGTGGCAAAGCACGTTGGCGCAGGCCGGCATTAGCGTAACCGCTGACGAGGAGGGCTGGATTTTGCGCCCGTCCAGCGAAGCCGCACCAAGCGACAGCGACGACAGCAGCGGAGCGGAAGAAGATGAATAAGCTCGCGCCTTACCGCGCCAAATGGCAGCGCTTCAACGCTCAGTTGCAGGCGCGCTGGCAGCCGCTGGCACCGCGCGAGAAACGCATGGTCGGCGGCATGGCTGTGGCGCTGCTCGGCTTGCTGCTGTGGGTCGCGCTGATTCAGCCGCCGCTGAAGAAAATCAGCTATTGGCAAGCCGAAACGCCGAAGCTGCGCGCGCAGACCGAAGCGCTGGAAGTGCTGCTGCGCGAAGTCAATGTGCGTCCGGAGGGGCAAAGCGTGGCCCAGGCGCTGGAGCAAACCCTGCAGGCCAGCAGCCTGGCCGGGCACTATCAATTGCAACCCGGCGAGGCCGGTGCCTGGCAACTGAGCTTCGATGGCGCGCCAGCGGACGCCGTAATTGACTGGCTGCTGAGCACGCCGTCGCAACTTTCTCTGCAAGTGGTCGAGGCTCGTTTGCAACGCGCAGACAGCCCCTCGACCGAAGTCACGGCCGGCACGTTGTCAGGCACCGTTCGCATGGATCAGGCGCTGGGCGCTAAGGAAGCTTCATGAAGGGGTCAGGATCCAAACCGGCACAACTGGCGTTGCCGTTGTTGCTGATGGCGTTGAGTGCATGCAGCAACACCGGGTCGCCACAGAATCAACCGCCGTTGCTGGTCGACAGTGAATTGGGGCGACCACTGGCGAGCACCCAGCGCAGCGGTGATCCGGTGCTCGACCGCGAACGCGCCCAAGCGCAGGCGCGCTCGGCACCCAAACAGCTGCATAACATCAGCAAAAGCGCCCGCACGGGCGCAGCGCCGGCAAGCAACCCGGCGGCCAATAACCCGTTGGGCGATCAACCGGTGACGCTGAATTTTGTCGACGCTGATATCCAGGCTGTGGTGCGCGCGCTGTCGCGTTCGACCAGCAAGCAGTTTCTGGTCGATCCGCGGGTCAAGGGTAATCTGACCCTGGTGTCCGAAGGGCAGGTGCCGGCGTGGCAAGCCTACGACATGCTATTGGCCGCGCTGCGCATGCAGGGCTTCAGCGTGGTCGACGTCGGCGACGTTGCGCAGGTGGTCCCGGAGGCAGATGCGAAGCTGCTCGGCGGGCCGGTGTACAACGCTGCCAAACCGGCCGGCAACGGCATGCTCACCCGCACCTTTCGCCTGCAATACGAGAACGCGGTCAACCTTATTCCGGTGCTGCGGCCGATCGTCTCGCCGAACAATCCGATCAATGCCTATCCCGGTAACAACACCATTGTCATCACCGATTACGCTGAAAACCTTAAGCGCGTCGCGCAGTTGATCGCCAGCATTGATTCGCCGAGCGCGATCGACACCGACGTGGTGCAGATCCAGAACGGTATCGCCGCCGACATCGCGCCGATGGTTGCCGACCTGCTCGACGCACAGGGCAACGATCCGACGCAGAAAATCGCCGTGATCGGTGATCCGCGTTCCAACAGCATCATCATTCGCGCCGGCAGCCCCGAGCGCACCGAGCTGGCGCGCAACCTGATCTACAAACTCGACAACGCGCAGAGCAATCCGAGCAACCTGCATGTGGTCTACCTGCGCAACGCGCAAGCGGCGAAACTGGCGCAAGCCCTGCGCGGCCTGCTGACCGGTGAGAGCGACAGCGGCAGCAGCGACAGTGCGCGCTCGGTGCTCAGCAGCATGGGCAGCAGCACCGGTGGCAACGCCGGGCAGAGTGGCCAGAACGGCGCGTCCAGCAGCGGCAACACAGCGACGACCACCACCAACAGCGGCAGCAGCGGCGGCAGCTACGCTCAGGGCAGCGGCGCCAGCAGCAGTAGTGGCGGGGCGCAGAGCAGCGAGCAGAACGTCGCGTTCACCGCTGGCGGCGTGACCATTCAAGCGGACGCCACCACCAACACCTTGCTGATTTCCGCGCCGGAGCCGCTGTACCGCAACCTGCGCGAGGTGATCGATTTGCTCGACCAGCGCCGCGCGCAAGTGGTGATAGAAAGCCTGATCGTCGAAGTCGGCGAGGACGATGCCAGCGAATTCGGCGTGCAATGGCAGACCGGCGATCTCGGCGGCAAAGGCGTGATCGGCGGCGCCAATCTTGGCGGCTCGGGGATCAACCTCAGCGGCAAGACCAGCCTCGATGTGTTGCCACAGGGGCTGAATCTCGGCTACGTCAACGGCACCGTCGACATCCCCGGCATCGGCAAGATTCTCGACCTGAAAGTGCTGGCCCGCGCGCTGAAGAGCAAGGGCGGCACCAACGTGCTGTCGACGCCGAACCTGCTGACCCTGGACAACGAAGCGGCGAGCATTTTCGTCGGCCAGACCATCCCGTTTGTCAGCGGCAGTTACGTTACCGGCGGCGGTGGCACCAGCAACAACCCGTTCCAGACCGTGACCCGTGAAGAGGTCGGCCTCAAGCTCAACGTGCGCCCGCAGATTTCCGAGGGCGGCACGGTCAAGCTCGACATTTATCAGGAAGTCAGCAGCATCGACGAACGCGCTTCCGCCAGCGCTAACGCGGCCGGCATCGTCACCAACAAGCGCGCGATCGACACCAGCATTCTGCTCGACGACGGGCAGATCATGGTCCTCGGCGGCCTGCTGCAGGACGGCTACAGCCAGAGCAACGACGCGGTGCCGTGGCTGTCGACGATTCCCGGGATCGGCGCGCTGTTTCGCAACGAGCGCCGGGCGATCACCAAGACCAACCTGATGGTGTTCCTGCGCCCGTACATCATTCGCGACAGCGAAGCGGGGCGCAGCATTACGCTGAACCGCTACGACTTCATGCGCCGCGCGCAGGGCGGTCTGCAACCTGAGCGCAGCTGGGCGATGCCGGACATGCAGGCGCCGCAGTTGCCCTCGGCAGCGCAAGGCGTGCCGGCGCTCTTACCCGCCTCCGGCCCGCGCGCGACCATCAAGGCAGTGCCCATCCGATGAACACCACGTCCCGTTGCGATGTTGATCGTTCCCATGCTCTGCGTGGGAATGCCTCTTGCGACGCTCTGCGTCGGCTTTGGGACGCAGAGCGTCCCTTGCTGCATTCCTTTGCTGCGCGTGGGAACGATCAAGTTCCTACGGGCAGGTGTGTGTCTTGAGCCGCTTGCCGTACGCCTGGGCCAAGGCGCAGCGGATTCTGCTGCGTGATGACGTGCTGACGGTGTGCCCGTCGACGCCGGGCTGGTCGATCAGCGAAGCGCGGCGCCAGTTTGGCGTGGCGCGGCTGGAGCGAGTGCGCGATGACGAACTCGACGGCTTGCTCGCCGCCGCGTACTCCGACACTGGCAGTGCCGCCGCGGTGGTCGGTGCTGCGGAAAACGAAGTCGACCTCGACCGCCTGATGCAGGACATGCCGGAAATCACCGACCTGCTCGACACCCAGGACGGCGCGCCGGTGATCCGCATGATCAACGCCTTGCTCACCCAGGCGGCGCGCGATGAGGCCAGCGACATTCACATCGAGCCGTTCGAAACCCATTCGGTGGTGCGCTACCGCGTCGACGGCACCCTGCGTGATGTGGTCTCGCCGCGCAAGGCGCTGCACGGCGCGCTGGTGTCGCGGATCAAGATCATGGCCCAGCTCGACATCGCCGAAAAACGTCTGCCGCAGGACGGCCGGATCGCCTTGCGCGTGGCCGGGCGGCCGATCGATATTCGCGTGTCGACGGTGCCGACCGGCCATGGTGAGCGCGTGGTGATGCGCTTGCTCGACAAACAGGCCGGGCGCCTGCAACTGGAAACCCTCGGCATGGACGCGCAGGTGCTGGCCAAGCTTGATCATCTGATCCGCCAGCCCCACGGCATCGTGCTGGTCACCGGGCCGACCGGTAGCGGCAAGACCACCAGTCTCTACGCGGCACTGGCGCGACTGGATGCCAGCACCAGCAACATTCTCACCGTTGAAGATCCGGTCGAGTACGACTTGCCCGGGATCAGCCAGATTCAGGTCAACGCCAAGATCGACATGACTTTCGCCCTGGCATTGCGAGCGATTCTGCGGCAGGACCCGGACATCATCATGATCGGCGAGATCCGCGATCTGGAAACCGCACAAATCGCCGTGCAGGCCTCGCTGACCGGTCACCTGGTACTGGCGACGCTGCACACCAACGACGCGGTGTCGGCGGTCAACCGCTTGATCGACATGGGTGTCGAGCCGTTTCTGCTGGCCTCATCGATGCTCGGCGTACTCGCGCAGCGACTGGTGCGGCGCCTGTGCAACCAATGCAAACAGGAAGATCCGGCAGCGCCCGGCACCTGGCGCCCGATCGGCTGCGCCGCGTGCAACCAGACCGGTTACAGCGGCCGCACCGGCATCCACGAGTTGTTCTGCATCGACGACGACATTCGTACGCTGATTCACCAAGGGGCAGGCGAGCAGGCTCTGCGCGCTTCGGCCGCGAAAGCGGGGATGTTCAGTTTACGTGAGGACGGTGAGCGCTGGATCCGCAGCGGCGCCACCGCGCCGGAAGAAATCCTGCGTGTGACCCGGGACGCCTGATGAATCGCTATCGTTTTGAGGCCGCCGATGCCAGCGGCAAGATCGAGTCCGGGCACCTGGAGGCGGACAGCCAGGGCGCCGCGTTCAGTGCCTTGCGCGGGCGTGGCTTGACCGCATTGTCGGTGCACAAGGAAAGCAACGTTGCTCAGCATGGCGGCGGTGGACTGTTCAGCGCCAGGCTGTCAGACAACGATCTGGCCTGGGCGACGCGGCAACTGGCGAGCCTGCTCGGCGCGAGTCTGCCACTGGAAGCGGCGCTGAGTGCCACGGTCGAGCAGGCGGAGAAAAAACACATCGCTCACACCCTCAGCGCCGTGCGCGCCGATGTGCGCAGCGGCATGCGCCTGGCGGAATCGCTGGCGGCGCGACCACGGGACTTTCCCGAGATCTACCGGGCGCTGATTGCCGCGGGGGAGGAATCCGGCGATCTGGCGCAGGTCATGGAGCGCCTCGCGGATTACATCGAGGAGCGTAACAACCTGCGCGGCAAGATTCTCACCGCGTTCATCTACCCGGGCGTGGTCGGGTTGGTGTCGATCGGCATTGTGATTTTCCTGCTCAGTTACGTGGTGCCGCAGGTGGTCAGTGCGTTTTCCCAGGCGCGCCAGGATTTGCCGGGGCTGACCCTGGCGATGCTCACCGCGAGCGATTTCATTCGTGCCTGGGGTTGGTTGTGTGCGGCGCTCATGGCCGGGGCGTTCTGGTGCTGGCGCTTGTATTTGCGCAACCCGGCGGCACGGTTGAGCTGGCATCACCGGGTGCTGAAGTTGCCGCTGTTCGGGCGATTTATCTTGGGCTTGAACACGGCACGGTTTGCCTCGACCCTGGCGATTCTCGGCGGCGCCGGGGTGCCGCTGTTGCGCGCGCTGGAGGCGGCGCGCCAGACGTTGTCCAACGAGCGCTTGAGCCTGAGCGTCAGCGAGGCGACCGCGAAAGTGCGCGAGGGCGCGAATCTGGCCGCGGCGTTGCGCGTCGAAAACGTGTTTCCGCCGGTGCTGATTCACTTGATCGCCAGCGGCGAAAAAACCGGCTCGTTGCCGCCCATGCTCGAGCGTGCGGCGCAGACCCTGTCGCGCGACATCGAGCGCCGGGCGATGGGCATGACCGCACTGCTGGAGCCGCTGATGATTGTGGTGATGGGCGGGGTGGTGCTGGTGATTGTGATGGCGGTGTTGTTGCCGATCATTGAGATCAATCAGTTGGTCCAGTAGCGGTGTGCCTGGTGTTTTCTGGGGGGCTCGCCCGGCCCCTTCGCGAGCAGGCTCGCTCCCACAGTGTTCGGTGTTGTGAAGTAAATTGCATTAACACCATCAATCCCTGTGGGAGCGAGCCTGCTCGCGAAGGGCCAGTTCAATCACTAAATTCGGATTTTTCTTCCAGCATTTCAGCATCACCCGATCCTCAATTCCCCCATCCTCGGGTTCTCCTTTCTGTCATTTGCAACCACCCGCCAACGGCTCCAGCCCGATTGCGCCAAACCCGCGGTCCAGACACTGCGCCAAACCCTGCAAACACCCGAGAAAATCCCTTCGGAAACACCTCGCAGCTCCCGAGGTTTTTTCCTTTATCTGTCACCGGAAACTGCGAATTTCTCAGTGCGACTTAACCCAGGCCAGCCAGCGAGGGCCCGGTGAGTCCTCAATAAAAGCGTCATGCAAGTCATCCGAAAACCTGTGTTCACAACCTAGTTGAAAAGGAGATTCTTCATGTTCAAGCGCACTCTGATCGCCGCGTCCCTGACCGTCGCCGCTCTGGCTTCCGCACAAGCCATGGCCGTTACCGGTGGTGGTGCAACGCTGCCTGCCGCTCTGTACAAAGGTTCTGCCGACAGCATCCTGCCAGCCAATTTCAGCTACGCGGCTGTGGGTAGCGGCGCCGGCAAAACGGCTTTCCTGACCAACGTCGCCACTGGCTTTGGCGCCACCGGCACTGTGCACTTCGCCGGCAGCGACTCGGTGCTCAGCGCTTCGGAAATCAGCACCTACAACAGCGTTTTCGGCGGTTCATACGGTCCGCTGATCCAACTGCCTTCGGTTGCCACTTCGGTTGCCATCCCTTACAAAAAATCCGGCCAGACCGCTCTGAACCTGACCAGCGCTCAACTGTGCGACGCCTTCTCGGGCACCGTGACGACTTGGGGCGGCCTGCTGGGCACTGCTGACACCACGCCGATCCGCATCGTTTATCGCAACACTTCCAGCGGTACTTCGGAAATTCTCACCCGTCACCTGAATGCTGTCTGCCCAACCAAGTTCACCACCAACTCGACGTTCGTCAACGCACGTCCAGCCGGTTCCACCTTGCCTTCGAACTGGGTCGGTGTCGCTGGCACTGCTGACGTTGCGCCTACCGTTGCAGCCGTTGATGGTTCGCTCGGTTATGTCGGTCCGGATGGTGTAGACGCCACCAGCAACGCCCTGGTTTCGCGCATCAACAACGTCCAGCCAACCTCGGCCAACGTTGCCCTGGCACTGGCTTCGGTGACTCCACCGGCGACCGCTGCTCTGGCCGCTGATCCGACTCGCTGGTCGCCAGTGGTGGCTAACCCGGCCATCGGTTACAAACTGGCTGCCTACACCAACCTCATCGTGGGTCAGTGCTACAAGGATGCAGCTGTGGCCAACGACGTGAAGGCTTTCCTGACCACTCACTACAACACCACCACCAACGACCTGGCCATCAAGAACCACGGTTTCGTGACGGTGCCATCGGCCTGGAAAACCAAGGTGTATCAGACCTTCGTTTCCAACGCTAACGGTTACAACCTGAACATCAACAACACCAGCGTCTGCAACACCATCGGTCGTCCTCAGTAAGGCGCTCGATTCACTCTGCGACACGAATGGCAGCCTTCGGGGCTGCCATTTTTTTTGGCTCCCGTTCGCGGGGCATTCGATAAGGAGATTGAACATGTACAAACACATTGCGAAGGTTGCGTTGTTGTCGGCGGCGGCGTTGATGTCGGGCCACGTGCTGGCGGTGACCGGTGGCGGGGCGACGTTGCCAGCCGCGCTGTACAAGGGTTCGGCTGACAGCATTTTGCCGGCCAGTTTCAGCTACGTCGGTGTTGGCAGCGGGGCAGGCAAAGCCGCGTTTTTAAGCAACAATGCTGCGCCGTTCGGCACTACAGGCACTGTGCATTTCACTGGCAGCGATTCGATCCTGACGGCAAGCGAAATCCGCCAATACCAGAGCGCTTTTAACGCCAGTTATGGTCCGCTGATTCAACTGCCATCCGTTGGCACTGCAATCGCCGTGTCCTATAAGAAGAGCGGTATCACTAATCTCAACCTGACGAGCAGCCAGTTGTGCTGGGCGCTGTCGGGTGAGGCCCCAACGTGGGGCCATCTCATGGGCACTGCCGACACCACACCGATTCGCGTGGTCTACCGGAACAACGCCAGCGGCACCTCGGAAATCCTCACTCGCCACCTCAATTCCGTTTGCCCGACAAAGTTCTCGACCAGTTCGTTGTTCACGACGGCGCGCCAGCCGTCAGGTTCGACACTGCCGAGCAACTGGGTCGGGGTGTCGAGCGACAGAGATGTCTTGCCTACGATCAATCAGGTCGACGGCTCGATCGGTTACTCCGGCCCTGACGGTGTACTGGTGAGCGATAACACTGTCGTTGCGCGTCTTAATGGTGTGTTGCCAACCCTGATCAACGTCGCGCTCGGACTGTCGTCCGTTGCGCCACCGGCGTCAGAGTCTCAGGCAGCCAATCCCGCCAATTGGTCGCCCGTGGTGGCGAACCCTTTCAACGGCTACAAAATGGTCGCCTACAGCAACTTGATCATCGGGCAGTGCTACAGGGATGCCAACGTGGCCAACGAGATTCGCGCCTTCCTGACCACCCACTACAGCAATCCTGGTAACAATGCCGCGGTGGTGGCGCACAAATTACTGGTGATGCCACTGAGCTGGAAAAACGCCGTCACCGCCAACTTCATCACCAACACCACTGGCTACAACCTCGACATCAACAACCCTTCCGTGTGCAACGGGATTGGCCGTCCTCTTTGAAACAGCGGCGTGCCAATCAATGGCAGCCCCCTGGGCTGCCATTTTTTTGCCTGCAAAACAACCACAGACACCGCGGATACTCCGCAAACATGAAGTTTGTGTGACATCCGTTCGGTCGCGACCGCCGCCAACTGCCTATGACGTAACAGCAGGTTTTTGCACGCCTGCGGCCTGTGTGGCAACCAAAGTGTGGCAACCCAAAAGGATCTCGTAGTGATGCTCGCTCGCCCATCCCGTCGTACCAACGTCCAGCCGTTCAAACGTGAAGCCGCGGAGCCGGCGCTGTGGTTGCTCAAACCGCTGGCCCAAGCGGTGGCGTTGTGTCTGGTGGCGGGTAATGCGCAGGCGGCAACGGCGTTCAGTTCGAACTGGTTCGCCGCCAAGGGGGCCGCGCAGCAAGGTGCAGCCGCGCGGCCGAGCAGCGGCGGCTTGCCGGGCATGACGCCGCCACTGGCACAGCAGCAAAAAGCCAACCAGCAATTGCAGCGCTCGATTCAGACCCTGAACAATACGGTCGCCGCGATTGCCGCGCAGCAGGCGGCTCAGGCTGCGGGTCGGGCCGCTGCGCTGGGCTCGGTGCAGTTTGTCCCGGACGGTCTGGGCGAGGGCGGTCTGAAAGTCGATAACAGCCTCACCCAAGGTTGGCAGAATGCCAAGGGCCCGCAGCAAACCCAGGCCGACGGCAAGACCACGGTGACGATCGAACAGACCGCCGACAAGGCCATTCTCAATTGGCAAACCTTCAACGTCGGGCGCAACACCACGGTTGAATTTGACCAGCAAGCGAACTGGGCGGTGCTCAACCGGGTCAACGATCCGAATGCCCGGGCGAGCCAGATCCAGGGGCAGATCAAGGGCGACGGCACGGTGATGCTGATCAACCGCAACGGCATCGTCTTCAGCGGCAGCAGTCAGGTCAATGTGCGCAACCTGGTGGCAGCGGCGGCCAGCATCACCGATTCCCAGTTCCGCGAGCGTGGTCTGTACTTTGACAGCAGCGCCACGCAGCCGACCTTTACCGATGCCGCGGGCAAGGTGCTGGTGGAACGCGGCGCGAGCATTGCCACGCACCCACCCGCGACGTCTACTGATGGCGGTGGTTATGCCTTGCTGCTCGGCAGCGAAGTGCAGAACGACGGCAGCATCAGCACCGCCAAGGGCCAGACCGTGCTCGGCGCCGGTGACCGCTTCTATATCCGCAAGGGCGCGGGCACCGAGGGCAATGCGCTGTCGACCACGTTCGGCAACGAAGTCGCCCCGGGCTTCAAGGCCGGCGATATCAGCGGCAAGGTCAGCAACAACGGCTTGATCCAGGCCGCCACTGGCGACATCACTCTGGCCGGCCATGAAGTCGTGCAGAACGGCGTATTGCTCGCCAGCACCTCAGTGGCTGCTCGCGGCACCGTTCACCTGTCCAACCCCGCCAGCGACACCAACGGCAGCGTCACGCTGGCGCAAGGCAGTGTCACGGCGATCATGCTCGACAGCAGCGACCTGACCGCGCTCGACAGTCAGCATCAGGCGGCCCTCAGCGCGGTCACTGCGAACAACCGGATTCGGGGCGATCAGTCGCGTATCGAGATTCAGAGCGGTGGCAGCGTCGAGTTCCAGAACGGCTCGATCACCCTCGCTACCGGCGGGCAAGTGGCAGTGACGGCGCAGCGCCGCAGCCTGGTGCGCGACGGGGCGATGATCGACGTGTCGGGCGCACTCGGCGTCAAGGTGGCGATGGAAAACAACAACATCAAGATCAATGTGCAAGGCAACGAGCAGCGCGATGCCTCGGTCAACCGCGAGAAGGGCGCGCTCAACAGCAATGACATCTGGGTGGATGTACGCGAACTGGTCTACGTGCCGGCGGGCACCAACGGCTATGCCACGGATCGCTGGTACACCGCCGGCGGCTTGCTTGAAGTCGGTGGTTATCTCGGCACCCAGACGCACAGCGTCGGCGAATGGATGGCGCAGGGTGGGACGGTGAGTTTTGCCGGCAACGATGTGGTCACCGAGAAGGGCTCGTTGATCAATTTGTCCGGCGGCACCCTGGATGTGCAAAGCGGCGAGATTCGCCAGAGCTGGCTGCGCGGTGCGGACGGCAAGCTGTATGAAGTGTCCCGTGCGCCGGGCGATCTGCTTTACACCGGGTTGTACAACGGTTTCGAGGACAGCAGCGAACGCTGGGGTCAGACCCGCTATTTTTACAACCCGCTGATTGCCCCGCGCTCGCGTATCGAGTCGGGTTACACCGTGGGGCGTGACGCCGGGCAACTGGTGATCGCCACGGCCAACGCCATGCTTGACGGGCAGATGCTCGGCGAGGTGTATCAGGGCGAGCGGCAAAATCAGGCGCCCAAACCGGTGCTCGACGGGTATGAGCAGAGCCAGACCGCACTGGCACGTCGCGCGCAATTGATCGTCGGCAGTTATGACCCGGCGTATGTCGCGGCAGCGGGCGGCGTGTTGTACACGCTCAATCCGTTGCTGGATCAGGTGCAGATCGGTGGCGACAGGCCGCTGGCCGGCAATGACCTGGACCTCGCCAGTGCAGTGTCAGAGACGCGCAAGGGCAAGCTGTTTGTCGATAACGAGCAGCTCAACGGCTTGCGTCTCGGTGCGCTCAAGGTGGCGGCCAGGGATCAAGTCGTCGTCGACGGCGCGATCACCGTTGATACCGCTGGCGACATCACGCTGTATGCGCCGGATGTGCAGATCGGCGCAGACCTGACCGCGCGTAGCGGCAGCCTGCGTCTGGGCAACGTGCTCAATCAGTTCAACGGTACCCAGAGCAGCGACACCCGGCTCACGGCGAAAACCGGCAAGCCGACGCAAGTGTCTGTGGCCGCAGACGTTCACCTCGATACCCGCGGCGTCTGGAGCAATCTGCGTACCCGGCCGGACGATGGCGCGAGCCTGGCCTCGCTCAACGGTGGGCGGGTGTCGATCCGCAGCAGCGGCGATATCAATATCGGTGCCGGCAGCGTGCTCGATGTGTCGTCCGGTGGCGCGATCCTCGCCAACGGCAAGACCCGCGGCGGCAAGGGCGGTGATTTGACGCTGGAATCCAGCGCGATATCTACGCCCGGCCAATCGCACCTGCGCCTCGATGGCCAGTTGCGTGGCTACGGTGTAACGGGTGGCGGCACCTTGACCGTGCAGGCCAACAAGATCCTGATCGGCCAGAGCGACAAACCGTTGGCCGACAACACCCTGCAACTGTCTGCCGATCTGTTCAACAAAGGTTTCTCCGCTTACAACCTGATTGGCTTGAGCGGTCTGGACGTGGTTGAAGGCAGTGTCGTGGACGTCAGTCTGCCGCTGTACCGTTTTAGCGATGCCGCGCCGAATCAGCTCAGCGGCGCCGATCCACAAGCGGCGCTGGAGTTGTGGACGCCGGCGCTGTTCCAGCAAAACCCGACTGAGGGCGTGCTGACGCAACGCGCCGGTGCCAGCCTGACGCTGCAAGGCGGGGCCAGCCTGCTCAGCCTGATCGATGCGGCCAACAGCAGCCTGACACTTGGCCGTGGCTCGCGCATCAGCGTCGACCCGGGGCAAAGCATCACATTGCGCGGCGCCGGGCAGATCACCGTGGACGGTGAACTCAATGCCTGGGGCGGCACCATTGATATCCGCCAGCAGCAGTTCGGCTCGATCAAACCGGCCACCTCCGATCAACTCGCGGAGCCGAACGCGCATGACCGTTCGATCTGGATCGGTGAACACGCGCGGCTGGATGTGGCAGGGCGCGTGAACACCGCAGTGGACGCTTTGGGTCGCACCTATGGGCAGGTCGGCAAGGGGGGCAGCATCATCCTCGGTGGCGAGATCGACGCGAAACTCGCCACGGCCACTGCCGCCGATGCTTACGTGGTGGTGCGCCAGGGCGCGCAGCTCGATGCTTCGGGCGCCGAGGCGCTGCTGGACATCGCCGGGCAGGGACCGACGCGCGTAGCCACGGATGGCGGACGCATCGCGATCGGCTCTTACAACGGCCTGTTCATTGACGGTGATCTGCGCGCACTGGCCGGCGGTGCCGGGGCAGCCGGTGGTCGTCTGGAGGTGGCGCTGGAGACGCCGTTGTACGTCGATTCGGCGGACAACAGTGTGCGCGCGCCACGCGAGTTGATCATCGACCAGACATCGACCGGGCTGACGCTTGGCGCCGACCTGCGCCCGGGCGAGGCTGACGACGGTTTGCGCTATGGTCAGGCTCGTGTGCATGCCGACAGCCTGATGGCGGGCGGCTTCGACACCCTGAGCCTGTTGAGTAACGGACTGTTGTCGTTCGACGGTGACGTCAACCTGCACATGCAGCAGAGCCTTAGCCTGTACGCCGGGGCGTTGTCCCTGGCCGAGTCAGCCAAAAACACGGCACGGGTCGATCTGAGCGCGCCGTATCTGCGCCTGTCCGGCGTCGGCAGCTATTACAGCGTGGTCGGCAGCGTGCGCCCGCGCCTGACGAACAGCCCGACCGCCAGGCTGGCGGATGCCCGCTTCACGGCGTCGGCCAACCTGATGGATCTGGGCAATGGTCTGTCGTTCGGGGCTCAGGGTTCGATCCTGCAACTGAAGGCAGCGGCCGCCGAATACAGTCGCCGTGGTTTTGCCCAGGTGAGTCTCGACAGCAGCGGTGATCTGCGCTTTCTGGCACCAACCGATGGCGCGGAGAAAAGCCGTCTGTGGACCCCAGGTGATTTGAACCTGCGTGCGGCACAGATTTATCCCGCCAGTGATGTTCAGGCAGAAGTGCGTGTCGGTTATCAGGGCGCGCAGTCGCCGGCCGAACATACCCTGCGCATCAGCGGCCGCGGAGCGGCGCCGGCAGCTGCGCCTTTTTCGGCGTTCGGCAAGCTGACCTTCTCGGCGACGTCTATCGAGCAGGGCGGTGTGTTGCGTGCACCGCTGGGCAAGATTGTCCTTGGCGACGACTTGTTGACCACCACCCGTGAGGTTCGTTTGTTGCCGGGCAGCGTGACGTCGGTCAGCGGTGCCGGGCTGGTCATGCCATACGGCGGAACCACTGATGGCATCGATTACCGCTACGGCGGCAGATCGGTGGTGTTGAACGGCGTCACCGGGGAAGCGACCGGGGTGTCGATGAGCAGCCGGTTCATCGATGTGCAGAGCGGCGCAATCATCGATTTGTCGGGGGGTGGCGACCTGCGCGGTGCCGGTTTCATTTCCGGGCGCGGCGGTTCCACAGATGCCCGTTTCAATCCGCTGGTGCGCAACGCTACCGACGGCACGTTCAGCTTGCCGGGGTTGTCGAGCAACCCTGTTTACGCAATCGTTCCGGGCAACCAGAGCACTTACGCACCGGTGTTGGCCGAGGCCGGCGCAGTCGATCCGCGTATCGGTCAGCAGGTCACTATTGGCGCCGGAGTGCCGGGTCTGGCGGCCGGTACATACACGTTGTTGCCGTCGACGTTTGCCTTGCTGCCCGGGGCGTTCCGGGTCGAAGTCAACGGTCAGGCAACGCCGGGCGCAAGCCAGGGTGCGTTGCCGATGCGTAATGGTTCGTGGACTGGCAGCGGACAAATGTCGATTGCCAACACCCCCCTGCGTGACAGCCTCGCCCAACAAATCATCCTGACGCCGGCGGATGTATTGCGCCGTTACTCGCAGTACAACGAAACCAGTCTCGGCCAATTCATTCAGAGCGATGCCGTGCGCCGTGGAGTCCCTCGGGCGCTGGCCCCGCAGGACGGCAAGACGCTGGACCTGCGTCTGATTGACGGTGGCGAGCAGGACATCGCATTGCAGTTCAACGGACAGGCGCGCTTCGGCGCCGCCGCGGGTGGCCTGGTGGGCACGGCAGTGGTGCGCAGTGGCAACGCCCGCAGCAGCTTCGAAATCCTCGGCAGCGGGCAGACGCCCACCGAGGGCTTCAACGGTATCTCGCTATACGCCGAAACGTTGAATAACCTCAACGCCGGACGTTTGACCCTCGGCGCGATGCCGACCGTCAGTTACAGCACGGCGGGCAACATCATCGGATTCATCGGGGACACCTCCAGCATCGTCCTGCGTGACGGAGCGTTGCTGGCGGCGCCGGAAGTGTTGCTGCGCACCAACTCGATCAGTGGCGGCATCACCGTCGAAGCGGGCGCCGGGATCAACGCCCTGGGGCTTGGCAACGCCGCTTATGACTCGACGGCCGGGTACATTTACCAGCCGGGCGCGTCCAGTGTGGTGGTGGTCTCGAACGGCTGGACGAATGTGCTGGCGCCGGAGACGGGCGGCGGTTTCACCGGTGCCGGCAGCATTCGGATCGGCACTTGCACCACGACGGTTTGTGCCAGCCCGGCGCTGCTGTATTCAAACGGCAGTATCACCGCCGCGACGGATAACCAGTTCGAGCTTGGTGAAGCCGTGCGTTTTGGCACGCGTCATCTGGCGCTGGCGGTAGGTGCGCTCAACGCTGGCAGTGCCCAGGCACTGGCGGCTGCAGGCGATCGCGTACCGGCCGGTCTGACCTTGAACCAGAATGTTCTGGATCGTTTGCTGCGCGGTGATACCCGGTTCGGCGCGCCGGCTCTGGAGACACTCAGCCTGACCACGCGTGATGCCTTCAATCTCTACGGCAGCGTGACCCTCGACACCTTCGATGCGCAGACAGGCCAGAGCAAGCTGCAAAACCTCGTGCTCGCCACCCCGGCGATTTATGGCGCAGGCGTTGCCGAGGATATCGCGACGATCCGCACCGCCAACCTGATCTGGAACGGGGCCACTCAGGCCCCCGGTGGTGTGATCAGCGGCGGCGCCGGTACCGGCAGCGGTACCCTGGATATTCAGGCACAACGCATCGAGTTGGGTTACGGCCCTATGCCACAACCCAATGGCCTCGATCAGAACAATCGTCTGGCGCTGGGGTTTGCCAACGTTAACCTGAGCGCCAGCGAACGTATCACCGCCAATCACAAAGGCAGCCTGGCGGTGTATCAGCAGCAGGGCGCTTACGACCCGCTCAAGGGTTACGCCTACACGGGCGGCAACCTCACACTGCGCACACCGTTGCTGACCGGTGAG
The DNA here is from genome assembly GCF_043496865.1 of Pseudomonas retamae. Taxonomy (NCBI): domain Bacteria; kingdom Pseudomonadati; phylum Pseudomonadota; class Gammaproteobacteria; order Pseudomonadales; family Pseudomonadaceae; genus Pseudomonas; species Pseudomonas retamae. The sequence continues at coordinate 22,132 of NZ_JBIEIL010000002.1, read as the reverse complement.
GCGGCGTCGGTCAATCTGCTCAAAGCCGGCAATCGCTTGACGCTCGGCGGTGCGGCTGCTTCGGGTGTGGCCGATGCCCTCGGCGCAGAGCTCAATCTGCAAGCCCGCGATATCGTGCTCGACAGCCGCATTGCGCTGGCCAGCGGCAAACTCACGGCCAAAGCCGAACATGACTTGACGCTGGCCGACGGTGCGCAACTGGACATGTCCGGGCGTACGTTGCCGTTCAACGACGTCAGCAAATACAGCTGGGGCGGCGACGTATCCTTGTTGAGCAATAACGGCAATATCCGCCAGCTTGCCGGGTCGCGCATCGACCTGTCGGCAAAAAACAATCAGGCCGGCAACCTTAGCGCCGTGGCATTGGCCACCGATGCCGGCATTGTCGATCTGCAGGGCGAAATCATCGGCGCCAGCAGCGGCTACTACGACGCCGGTGGTACGCGGGTACCGTACAACGCCGCTGGCGTGGATATTCGCGCGCAGCAGTTGGGCGGTGACGCGAGCGTGCAGTTCGCGGCACTCAACCAGCGCCTGAACGCCGGGCAGGTGTTCGGCAGTCGCAGCTTGCAACTCAAACAAGGCGATCTGCGGATTGGCGACGGGCTCAAGGCAAGCGAGGTCAATGTCTCGGTGGACAATGGCAGGCTGACGGTCAACGGTTTGATCGATGCCAGCGGCGAGCGGGTCGGCAGCATTCGCCTGTCGGCGCAAAACGGCCTGACGCTCACCGGCGACAGCGTGCTCGATGCCCATGGTCGGGTGTTGCGCGTCGACAGTCACGGCAAGATCATCGACGCGCCGAACCGTGCCATGGTCGAGCTGAATTCAGGCGCCGGGTTGTTGACCCTGGCGTCGGGTACGCGCATTGACCTGCGGCATGGTACCGATGCGGTGCCGGGTGTGCTCGCCGGTCAGCACGATCAGATGCTGCGCGGTACCCTGGAACTCAACGCACCGCGTCTGGGCGCCGGTGACATCGCCATCGACGCGACTGGCACCGTGAATATTCAAGGCGCGCGTTCCATCGGTCTCAATGGCACGCGGCGCTATACCGATGCGCGCGATGGCGTCGATCCAGCAGTCAGTGGCCGGCCGTATCAGGTGATCGATCAGGCGCTCTTTACCCGCATCGACGGCGACAGCACGACTTTCATCGAAGCTGCGTTGAGTAACGCCGACCTGTTGCAACGCAAACTGGCCGGTCTGAACAACGCGGCTTACGCCGATGCTTTCCACCTGCGTCCCGGCGTCGAAATCGCCAGCAAGACAGCGGACGGTGACCTGGTGGTGGAAGGTGATATCGATCTGTCGCGCTACCGCTATGACAGCCTCAATCCGCACACGAGCAAGGTCGCTGGTGTTTATGGCTCTGGTGAGTCCGCCAGCCTGGTGATCCGCGCCGGCGGCAACCTGGATATCTACGGCAGCATCAACGACGGTTTCGCGCCGCCACCCGAAACCGTCGACGACGCTGGCTGGAAGCTGTTGCCGGGCGTGCAGCCGTTCGGCGGCGATCTGATTGTGCCGGGAGCCGGGGTGACGCTGGCGCCGGGTACGCAGTTTCCGTCGGGCGTGACCCTCAACTACGATTTGCCGATTCAGGCGACGACGCTGGTCAGCGGCACGCTGCTGCCGGTGCAGGTAGAACTGGCCGCACCTTATACCTTCAGCGCCGGCACGGTGCTGGCGGGGGCGGTGCATGACGCCTCGGGCAATCTGTTGTATGCCGCCGGAACGCTGCTCGGCGACGATGTCACGGTACCGGCCAACAGCCGTTTGGGCGCCGGTATTCGCTTGAATCGCAACACGGCATTGAATGCCATGAACTGGCCCAAAGGCGTGCCGTTGCCGGGCGCTTTCGATGCCGACACGGGCAGTAGCAAGAATTTGATGTTGAGCGGTTCACTGGCGCTGTTGCGCGGCTCGCTGATTCCGTCGATGACCAATGTGGTACTCGCTGACGGTGTCGCGTTCATCGAATTGCGCGCTTTGAACGGCGCCAGCCAAGGCGCCAACTGGGCGCTCGCGCCGATGTTGCCGTCCGGCAGTGCGTCGTGGTCGATCCGCGCGGTGGCGGGAGCTGATCTTTCTGCAGCCGACAGTCGTGCGGTGCAACCGCTCACCGCCGAGGGCAATCTGCGCCTGGCGGACACCCATTACGGGGCGAAGATCACCGAAGGCAACCCACGCGCGGTGTGGTCGGAAACCAACCAGTATGGTTTCCCTGCCTTCGAACCGGTGCCCGAGGAATACCTGATTCTCTGCGACACCGATCCCGGTGCCTGTGCACCCATGGCGCGCTGGACCTGGGCGCCTGGCAACCAGTTCGGTTTCCAGGATTACGCGCCGATTCCCGAGGAATACCTGACGCTGTGCGACAGTTATCCCGAGGTGTGCGTCGAAAGCAATCCGGCGAAGAGCGCTGCCATCCACAGTCAGATGTTCAGCGTCTTGCGCACCGGCACTGGCGATCTGGATCTGATCGCCGCCGGTAATCTGAGCATGGCCTCGCCATTTGGCGTGTACACCGCGGGCACTCAGTCGGCCGATGTCGATCCGCGCTTCAACCAGATGCGTGGGCGCTTGTCGGACAAGGATTCGGTATTGGGCAGCGCCGGCAGCGATGTCGAAAAATGGGTTAACGGCGGCGGCGACAGTCTTTATCAGGCCTGGTATCCACAGTTGGGGGGCAACCTGACGATCAGTGCCGGTGGTTCGGTTTCTGGCGATACCCTTGGGCGCAAGGCCGCCAATAGCGGCGGCTACCGTGAGCAGGTGCCGAGTGTGGCGGTGGGCAACTGGTTATGGCGTCAGGGCGCCGGCAACACTGACGTGCCGACCGCCTGGTGGATCAACTTCGGCAGTTATGTGACTCAGCCATTACCGGATGCCGACATGGACGCTGCGCCGTATCTGGTGGGCTTCACCGGTTTCGGTACGCTGGGCGGCGGCAATATCCGCCTGCGCGCCGGCGAAGACGCCGGCATGCTCAGACCGCTGGGGGATTCGCGGACCCATCCGCGCAGTCAAGGGCTGATCGTGGCGGTGGGCAGCACTGGTCGCGTCGGCAACGACGGCAGCCTGCAACTGACCGGTGGCGGTGACATGGATATCCGCATCGGTGGCACGCTCAACCCGTCCCTTCAAGCGCGGGCCGGCAATGATGGGATCACGCCGCCCAAACATGATCTGCAAGGCGCACTGATCAACCTGCGCGGCGCGGCCCAGATGAGCGGCAGCGCGGTCGGCGGCATCAATCTGCAATATGGCGCCAACAGCGTGCTGCATGACGCCCGTGAAACCCGTGCGCTTGACCCGTTCACCGCGACCACCAGCAACGCATCCGGCGGGCTGGTGCTGATTCCCGGCGACTCGGGCATGCGCATCAACACCCGTGGCGATCTGGTGCTCGGCGGTGCGGCAGACCCGGGCCGCGTGCGTCTGCAGAACGCCACGCCATTGTTTGACGAGGCGGGGGACATCACTCAGGGCGGGATATTGAGCGGCTTCTCGCTGTGGACCGAGCACACGGCGATCGACCTGTTCTCTGCCGGCGGCAATCTCACCCCGAGTACTCAATTAGCCGAGACCGATACCAACGGGCCAGTCAAAGGGCAGAACACTTCGCCCACCGACAGCCGTTTCGTCTATCCATCGATTCTGCGCGCAGTGGCGGGGCAGGGTTCGATTTACGCAGGTTCGTCGGCGGCTTACAGCGTCGGCAACACCGCTCCCGCGACCGCTTGGTCGCTGTTGTTGGCGCCGTCGGCCTCAGGTCAACTGGAGCTGTTGGCCGGTGACTCGATTTATGCCGGCGGCTATGCGATCAACCAGTCCGGGGCCAGTCCATTGGCGATTGCCACGCCGTTTGCCCCGGCGTTCAACGGCTATGCCAGCAACTCGGCGCAAACCCCGTTCATCTCCAACAGCGGCAGCGATGGTGTCGCCGCAGAACCGAATCTGCGTTATCCCTTGTTCGCTTTCGGCAGCAACTCGTACTCCCGCCTCAGCGATGTAATGGGCCCGGCGCGAATCTACGCGTTGACCGGCGATCTGGTTGGCATCCGCAGCGGCGAATCGTTGCGTGCGAGCGATTCGCTGCGCACCTGGTACGAAGCCGCCGGGCCCGTGTGGATGATGGCCGGTCGCGACATCGTCGCCTCTGGCACCTATCTGGGCCAGCCGACGACGTCGCCGAAGGATGGCGTCGGCACCACCAAGGACACGATCTACTCCACCGGCAACCTGTTCGTGCATAACGATCCAAGGGACGTGTCGAAAGTATCGGCCGGTCGCGACATCCTCTACAGCAGCTTCGACATCGCCGGCCCTGGAACCCTGGAGGTGAGTGCCGGGCGTAACATTCTCATGGAAGACCGGGCCAGCATTACCAGCCTCGGTTCGTTGCTGGCAGGTGATCAGCGGCCGGGCGCCAGCGTGGTCTTGCAGGCCGGCACCGGCGCGCAAGGGCCGGATTATTCACGGTTCATCGCGCATTACCTGAATCCGCAAAATCTGGCCAATCCGGATACCTCGTTGAGCGCGCAACCGGGCAAGGTGATCAAGACGTACCTCGACGAGCTGCAGAGCTGGCTGACCCTCGGTTACGGCTTCAGCGGCAACGCAGAACAGGCGCAAGCCTTTTTCACCGCGCTGCCAAGTGTCGAGCAGGCAATCTTCGCCCGGCAGGTGTACTTCGCTGAACTGCGCGCCGGTGGCCTGGAGTACAACAACGCCGACGGCCCGCGCAAAGGCAGCTATCTGCGCGGTCGCAATGCTATTGCGGCGTTGTTCCCGACCACCGATGTCGCCGGCAACGCGATCCGCTACGACGGCGATATCACGCTGTACGGTGGAGCAGGGGTCAAGACCCTGTTTGGCGGCGACATCCAGATGCTTACGCCGGGCGGCGGTCAGGTGTTCGGCATCGAGGGTGCGGCACCACCCTCGACAGCGGGGATCATCACCCAGGGCTCGGGCAATATTCAGCTGTATTCGCAGGGCAGCATTCTGCTCGGCCAAAGCCGCATCATGACCACGTTTGGCGGCTCGATTCTCGGCTGGTCGGCCGAGGGCGATATCAACGCTGGTCGCGGCTCGAAAACCACCGTGGTCTACACCCCGCCGAAACGGGTGTACGACACCTGGGGCAACGTAACCCTGTCGCCGTCGGTGCCGAGCACCGGCGCCGGTATTGCCACGCTCAATCCGATTGCCGAAGTGGCGCCGGGCGATATCGACCTGATCGCGCCGCTGGGTACCATTGATGCAGGCGAGGCGGGGATTCGTGTGTCGGGCAACGTCAACATCGCCGCGCTGACGGTGGTCAACGCCGCGAACATTTCGGTGCAAGGCAAGGCGACCGGTGTGCCAGTGGTATCGGCGGTGAATACCGGCGCGATCACCTCGGCCAGCTCGGCGGCATCGTCTGCCACGCAAGCCGCCGAAGACGTGGCGCGGCAGCAACAAGCGGCGGCGCGGCAGAATCAGGCTTCGGTGTTTACCGTGCAGGTGCTGAGCTTCGGCAACGAACAACTCACACCCTCGCGCGATGGCGCCAGCCGCGCACCGGCCCCGGGCTACAACCCGGACAGCCCGGTGCAGGTCTTGGGCGCGGGGGCGTTGGATGAGCAGGCCAGGCAGCAGTTGACCGAGGAGGAGCGTGGGCAACTGACGTTGTAAAAGGACTCTCGTGCGGTATGTTTGGGCGACCGTTGGGTCGCCCTTATTTTTCTGATTCAGAGCATATCCGTTACTGCGGTAACGGCCGCTTATGGTTTCGCCTGACGGCGACTCACTTTTTTTACAAACGCCTAAAAAAAGTAAGCAAAAAAACGCTTGCTCCTACGTTCGGCCCTCGCAAGCTCGGGTCCCTTCGCTCCGGGATCGATCCGGGCGCAGCGGCTACGGTTTGCTTCGCTGCACCTCCTTCCGCTGTGTACGACTGCGTCGTACGGTCGCTGCGCTCCCACGCCCGGATCAATCCCTCCACTCAGCCTTCCGACGTCGCCGGTGAGTCAAAAGCAAGATCAAAAGCACGCGAGCTAACGCTCATTGTTGAGTGGAGAAGCACCGCATGGCTTGAGATCTTCAGTTGATTCGCTAGGCGGGCGGCGTCCGACGGGGCTTTTGATCATGGATTCACAGCAGTAGATTCGAGTCGGCGCAGAACCTCAATATCCCCCATTCGGCTCCCTCTCCCTCTGGGAGAGGGCTGGGGTGAGGGTTTGGGGCTCCTGCACTCACCAAACCCCCACAAACCCACCGCCCACAGGTAAACTCCGCGCACTTTTTCAAGGAGTTCACATGAGTTACTACCAGCCGGGCATTCTCGCCACCCCAGTTCCTGCGCAGGCACGTCACCTGTTCTTCACCCTTGAGTCGGTGGAAGCGCTGCCGCAGGCGCTCGATAACCTGCTCAATCAGGTGGATGGCGCGTCGGCGGTGGTCGGTTTCGGTGAACCGCTGGTCAAGGTGCTCAACGTGCAGATCGACGGCCTGCGCAGCTTCCCGGCACTGGCCGGCGTTGGCGTCGAAAACCCTGCGACCCAGCACGCATTGTGGGTCTGGTTGCACGGCGTCGACCGTGGCGAACTGCTCAACCGCTCCAATGCCCTTGAAGCGGCACTCGCACCGGCCTTGCGTCTGGTTGATCGTCAGGAAGCCTTCCGCCACAAGGACGGCCACGACCTCACCGGTTACGAAGACGGCACGGAGAACCCGCACGATGACGCCGCCATCGCCGCAGCATTGCTCAGCCAAGGGGCTGACGGCCATGTCGGCGCCAGTTTCGCCGCGATCCAGCAATGGCAGCACGACCTCAAGGGCTTTCACCAATTGTCTGCCGAGGACAAAGACAACATCATGGGCCGGCGCCTGAGCGACAACGAAGAGATCGACGATGCGCCGGTCTCGGCTCACGTCAAGCGCACCGCGCAGGAAAGCTTCGCCCCGGAAGCCTTCGTCGTGCGCCGCTCGATGCCGTGGATCGAAGGCGATCGCGCCGGTTTGATGTTCCTCGCGTTCGGCTTCTCGCTGGATGCCTTCGAAGCGCAACTGCGGCGCATGAGCGGCCTGGAAGACGGCATCACCGACGGCCTGTATCGCATCAGCCGGCCGATCACCGGCGGATACTACTGGTGCCCGCCACTAAAGGACGGCCACCTCGATCTGCGCGCCTTGCGCATCGGCTGATCAATTGCTGTACCGCGATTCCCTGTAGGAGTGAGCCTGCTCGCGATAGCGGTGTGTCAGACAACACTTCAATGACTGACCCACCGCTATCGCGAGCAGGCTCACTCCTACAAAAGCGACCGTGTGAAGCATCTAAGGTTATGCCCAAACAATATTTCCCACACTTGTCATAACAACTCTAAGATCACCCCATAACTCGTTATGACAAGTGATCCGAAGATGACCGATAACGTTCTCTCCCTTGGCAGCGTCCCGCTGCACACCCAGTTGCGCGATGTGCTGCGCTCACGAATTCTCGACGGTGAATACCCGCAAGACAGCCAGATGCCTTCCGAAAGCGAACTCGGCGCGTCGTTCAAAGTCAGCCGCATCACCGTGCGCCAGGCACTCGGCGATCTGCAGAAGGAAGGGCTGATCTTCAAGATCCACGGCAAAGGCACCTTCGTCGCCAAGCCGAAAACCTTTCAGAACGTCAGCAGCTTGCAAGGCCTCGCCGAGTCGATGACCGGCCGCGGTTACGAAGTGATCAACCGCTTGCGCAGTTTCAAATTCATTGCCGCGGACAAGCGTGTCGCCGAGCGTTTGCAGGTGGCGGAAGGCGAAACCGTAGCGCAGATAAAACGCGTGCGCCTGATCAACCGTGAGCCGATTTCGCTGGAAATCACCTACCTGCCCAAAGCGCTGGGCGAGCGCCTGGAGAAGGCCGATCTGGTCACCCGCGACATCTTCCTGATCCTCGAAAACGACTGCGGCATCGCCCTCGGCCACGCCGATCTGGCCATTGATGCGGTGCTCGCCGACAGCGACCTGACCCAGGCGCTCAACGTCGAGGCCGGTTCGCCGATCATGCGTATCGAGCGTCTGACCCACGATGCCCAAGGCCAGCCGCTGGACTTCGAACACCTTTACTACCGTGGCGATGCCTTCCAGTACCGTCTGCGGATCGACCGGCAAAAGGGGGAGCAGGCATGACCCGCAATGTGCTCGAACAGGAATACGACATCGTCGTGATTGGCGGCGGTACCGCCGGGCCGATGGCGGCAATCAAGACCAAAGAGAACAATCGCGACTTGCGCGTTCTGCTGGTCGACAAGGCCAACGTCAAACGCAGTGGCGCGATCAGCATGGGCATGGACGGCCTGAACAACGCGATCATTCCCGGGCACTCGACGCCGGAGCAGTACACCAAGGAAATCACCATCGCCAACGACGGCATCGTCAATCAGGCAGCGGTGTATGCGTACGCGACCCACAGTTTCGAAACGATCGAACAGCTCGACCGCTGGGGGGTGAAATTCGAGAAGGACGAGACCGGCGATTATGCGGTGAAAAAGGTCCACCACATGGGCGCCTATGTGCTGCCAATGCCGGAAGGGCACGACATCAAAAAAGTCCTGTATCGGCAGTTGAAACGCGCGCGAGTGAGCATCACCAATCGCCTGGTCTGCACGCGTTTGCTGACCGACGAGGAGGGCGCCGTCAATGGCGTGATGGGCTTCGATTGCCGCACCGCCGATTTCCATGTGATCAAGGCCAAGGCGGTGATCCTGGCGTGCGGTGCGGCGGGGCGCCTCGGTCTGCCGTCGTCAGGCTACCTGATGGGCACCTATGAGAACCCGACCAATGCCGGCGACGGCTACGCGATGGCCTATCACGCCGGCGCCGAACTGGCCAACCTCGAGTGCTTCCAGATCAACCCGCTGATCAAGGATTACAACGGCCCGGCCTGCGCCTACGTCACCGGTCCCCTGGGCGGCTACACCGCCAACAACAAGGGTGAGCGCTTCATCGAGTGCGACTACTGGAGCGGGCAGATGATGTGGGAGTTTCACCAGGAACTGGAAAGTGGCAATGGCCCGGTGTTCCTCAAACTCGATCACCTGGCCGAGGAAACCATCCAGAACATCGAGGAGATCCTGCACAGCAACGAGCGCCCGAGTCGCGGCCAGTTTCACGCCAATCGTGGCACTGATTACCGCACGCAAATGGTCGAGATGCACATTTCCGAAATTGGTTTTTGCAGCGGCCACTCGGCGTCTGGCGTGTGGGTCAACGAACGCGCGGAAACCTCGGTGAAAGGCCTGTACTCGGCAGGTGATATGGCCGCCGTGCCGCACAACTACATGCTCGGCGCCTTCACTTACGGCTGGTTCGCCGGGCACAACGCGGCGGAATTCGTTGCCGGGCGCGAGTTCTCGGCACTGGATGCCGAGCAGATCGCCAGGGAAAAAGCTCGGGTCTACGCACCACTGGATCGCGAACACGGACTGCCGCCGGCGCAGGTCGAGTACAAGCTGCGGCGCTTCGTCAACGACTACCTGCAACCGCCGAAAGTGACGAAGAAGATGCAGATCGGCCTGCAACGCTTCAGCGACATCGAGCGCGATCTCGAGCAGATGAAAGCCAATAACGCTCACGAGCTGATGCGCGCGATGGAAACCAGCGTGATCCGCGACTGCGCCGAAATGGCCGCGCGCGCCTCGTTGTTCCGCGCCGAAAGCCGCTGGGGCTTGTATCACTACCGCGTCGATCACCCGCAACGCGACGACAGCGAGTGGTTCTGCCATTGCCACCTGAAGAAGGGCGAGGACGGCCAGATGACCAGTTTCAAGAAAGCCGTCGAGCCTTACATCATCCCGCTCGATGCTGAAGAAATGCAGGCTTACGACCGCTTGCGCGTGGGCGCCTTCGCCGCTTGATGCACCACTAAAAAGAGAGTCCGGACCATGGCCTATCAAGCTCAGGAAATCTTCTTCCGCTCCAACGCCCCCGTCACCGTCGACGAGGACAAATGCATCGCCGAAAAAGGCTGCACCGTGTGTGTCGATGTGTGCCCGATGGACTTGCTGGCGATCAACCCGGCCACGCAAAAGGCCTACATGGCGTTCGATGAATGCTGGTACTGCATGCCGTGCGAGAAGGATTGCCCGACCGGGGCCGTCAAGGTCGACATCCCCTATTTATTGCGTTGACCCCAAATCCACTGTGGGAGCGAGCCTGCTCGCGAAAGCAATCGTTCATTCAACAATGATGGTGACTGACCCGCCGCCTTCGCGAGCAGGCTCGCTCCCACATTGCGATTGTGATTATCCAATAGCCACCCGGAAACACCGGACGCTAAATCCAGCAACACCCCTCGTTTCCCACCGCGCCCTGATCGCGGCGGAGACGAACATCCAATAAACGATTCGAGGGGAAATACCCATGTTGCGTGCAGCAATCGCCGGTCTGCTACTGGCTTCATTCACCGTGTCGGCGACAGCCGAAACCATCCGCATCGCCATCGGCACCCAGGACACCACCATCAACTGCGCCGCCGGCGGTTTGTTGATTCGTGAACTCGGTCTGCTCGACAAATACCTGCCCCACGACGGCGCCTACAAAGACGCCACGTACGACGTGCAGTGGAAGAATTTCACCAGCGGCGCACCGCTAACTAACGAGATGGTCGCCGGCAAACTCGACTTCGGCGCCATGGCCGATTTCCCCGGTGCGTTCAACGGCGTGGCGTTTGAAACCGCGGGCAAACACAGCCTGTTCATCAGCGTGTTGTCGGGGAGCATCAAGGGCAGCGGCAACGGCATCGTCGTGCCGAGCGCGTCCACGGTGCAGTCACTGGCCGAGCTCAAGGGCAAGACCATTTCCGTGCCGTTCGCCTCCACGGCCCATGGGATGTTGCTGCGTGCGGTGGCGGCGCAGGGCTGGGACCCGCTCAAAGATGTGAACATCACCGCCCAGCCACCGGAAGTCGCTGGCTCGGCGTTGCAGGCCGGCAAGATCGACGCCCACGCGGATTTTGTGCCGTTCGCCGAACTGTTCACCAGCCGCGGTTTCGCTCGCAAGATTTACGACGGCTCTCAGGCCAACGCGCCGACATTCCACGGTGCGCTGGTCGATCAGGCCTATGCGAAGAAATACCCGGAGATCGTCGTCGCTTATTTGCGTGCAAGTCTGGAAGCCAATCGACTGCTCGCGGCCGAGCCTGAGAAATACAGCGACCTGATCGCCAAGGTCACCGGAGTCGATGCCGAGGTCGCCTACCTGTTCCACGGACCGCTCGGCGTGCAGACCCGCGACCTGAGCTGGAAACCCGAATATCGCCAGGCCGTCGGCACCGCCATCGACACCTTGAAGTTGCTGAAGAAAGCCGATCGCGGGCTCGATCTCAACAACTTCATAGACGATCAATACATCCGCGCGGCGTTCAAGGCGTCGAATCTGGATTACAGCGCGCAATTGGCGAACTACACACAAACGCCGCTGAAGGGCACGGATGCGGCGACCGGTAAAGCCATCACTGACTTCAGTCACGTTGCTGAAATCTGGGTGCGCGGCGAGGACAAGGTGCGCCAATACGCCTCGGCGGAAGAAGCCTTCACCGCGCTCGCCGCGTTGAAGCAAGAGGGCAAAACCATCCGTGCGGTGTATGCGCAGGCCAGTGACAGCGGGATTAAGTTGCTCGCCGAACAGGCCTGGTTTGCCAGTGATGCCAAGGGGCGGTTGAGTGCGTTTCTGCTGAAGGGGCAGGCGCAGCAATATGCCTCGGCACAGGGTGGCAAGGTTTTCGATTTCAGCGATGCCACCACTCAGGCAGTCGCCGCCCGCTAACTCAAACGTAGATCGTTCCCACGCTCTGCGTGGGAATGCCTCAATGGACGCTCTGCGTCCGCTTTGGATGTGACGCGGAGCGTCACGGGATGCATTCCCACGCAGAGCGTGGGAACGATCAGAGGTGATATATGTTTTCACGCTGGATCCCCCGAGCCGCCTCACTGCTGCTCTGCCTGCTTTTCTGGCAACTCGCCGCCAGCCATCACTGGAATCTCGGCCTGGTGACCTTCGCCAATGTGCCCACGCCATTCGCGGTGATCGAAGCCGCTTTGGGCCTCGGCGACTCCGGCAAACTCTGGCAGCACCTCACCGCCAGCCTCAGCCGCGTGTTCGCCGGTTACCTCGCCGCGCTGGTTATCGGCATCGCTCTGGGCCTGGCCATCGGCCGTTCGAAATGGGCTGAAGACGTGTTGCTGCCACCGCTGGAAGTTTTGCGCCCGATCCCCGCCGTGGCGTGGATTCCGCTGGCGATCCTGATGTTCCCGTCCTCGGAACTGTCGATGGTCTTCATCACCTTCACCGGCGCGTTGTTCCCGATCTTGCTGAACACCGTGCACGGCGTCGAAGGCGTCGATCCACGGCTGATCGCGTCGGCGAAAAGCCTCGGCGCCGGGCGCCGGGCGATTCTGCTCGAAGTGATTTTGCCCGGCGCGGCGCCAAGCATCATCACCGGTCTGGCCATCGGCATGGGCACGTCGTGGTTCTGTCTGGTGACCGCCGAAATGATCTCCGGCCAGTTCGGCATCGGTTATTACACCTGGGAGTCCTACACCATTCAGAACTACGCCGACATTGTCGTCGGCATGTTGCTGATCGGCGTGCTGGGCATGGGCTGCAGCCTGCTGATCAAACGTCTGGGCGGTGTGTTCACGCCTTGGCATCGACCGCGAGGAAAAGCCTGATGAGCGTGATGCAAACCCCGGAAGGGCGGATCGACATTCGCCAGTTGTCGATCGTGCTCGGTGAAGGTCGCGACGCCTTCGAAGCAGTGCAGAATCTCGATTGCCAGATCGAACCCGGCCAGTTCGTGTGCATCCTCGGCCCGTCCGGGTGCGGCAAATCGACGTTGCTCGGCGCCTTGGCCGGACACCTGAAGGCCAGCACCGGCAGTCTGAGAGTCGACGGCGCGGCAGTGTCCGGGCCGTCGCCGCAGCGCGGCATGGTCTTCCAGCATCACACGCTGTTTCCGTGGCGTACGGTGCGCGACAACATTGCCTTTGGCTTGAAAATGCGGGGGATCGGCAAGGCCGAGCGGCATCGCGCGGCCGATGACATGCTCAAACTGGCAGGTCTGGAAGGCTTTGCCGAGCGCTGGCCCGATCAACTCTCCGGCGGCATGCAGCAACGGGTGGAAATCGCTCGGGTGCTGGTCAATCGCCCGCGGCTGTTGCTGATGGACGAGCCGTTCGGTGCGCTCGATGCGCTGACCCGCCTGAACATGCAGGAGCTGCTGCTGGATATCTGGACGCGCGTTCGTACCACCGTCGTGTTCGTCACTCACGACATCGACGAAGCGCTATTCCTCGCCGACCGCTTGCTGGTGATGAGCGCACGGCCGGGGAGGATCATCGAAGATCTGCGTCTGGATTTCCCGCGCCCGCGTACCAGCGAGCTGGTCACCAGCGCCGAGTTCGCCCGTCTCAAACGCCATTGCCTCGACCTGCTGCGCCACGACACCGACCGACCGCTGCCGCGCCTCAACCCGCTCGGTTTGCCTCCTGAAAACCCTTTGCCGCGATTTGCCCATGACCTCTATTTTTGCTCTGACCGATATTGATGAAATCCTCACCCTGCAACCGCGCCTGACCGCTGCCGACCCTGGCGTGCGGCGCATCGCCCTGATCGAGCTGGCCGATCTGGAAGAGCCTGATGGCTTGCTCTGGCTGGTTGATCGTCTTGGTCATGACCCTGCCGAAGAAGTGCGCACCGAAGCTGCGCGATTGCTTGAGGCCTGGGAGGATGACTCGGTCGTGCAGGCCTTGTGCGAGGCACTGACCGATCCGTCAGCGCCTGTGCAGGCTGCTGCTGCGCAAACTCTGAGTCTGCTCAAGTCCGAAGCGGCGGGGCGAGTGATTTTGCCTTGGACGCAGCACGCCAATGCCAGCGTGCGAATGGCTGCGTTTCGCGCCTTGCGTGAGTTGCGGTTTGCCGACGCGGCGCCCGCAGCTCTCGCGGCGCTGAACGATGCCGACGCCAATGTGCGCCGCGAAGCGGTCGGCGTGTTGGGCTGGCTCAAGCAACTCGACGCGCTGCCGGCGCTCGCGCGTCTGGCCAGTGATGACCCCGACACCGAAGTGCGCCGCGCGGCCACCGGAGCGCTGGGGTTGGCGTCCAGTGCCGAGGTGTTGCCAGCCTTGCGCCAGGCCTTGCAGGACAGCGCCTGGCAAGTGCGCGAAGAAGCTGCAACGACGTTGGGCAAGGTCGGCCATGGCGATGCCGGCCCCGCGCTGGTCGAAGCCCTGAGCGATGACTATTGGCAAGTACGTCTGCGTGCCACCCGCAGCCTCGGTCGTTTGCGTTTTGTGCCGGCGCTGGAGGCGTTGATCGATACGCTGGGGCATGGCATCAGCAACTTGCGCAAGGAAGCCGCGCTGGCCTTGGGCGAGCTGAACGATCGCGGCGCCGTGGCGGCCTTGCAGGCAGCACAGGACGACGGCGACCCGGAAGTGCGCAAGGCCGTGCGCATCGCCTTGAGTCAGCTGCAATGAGTCCGTTGTCGGTGGCTAATTCGCAGCGCGAGCGGACGTTGCGCCTGAGCTGGCCGGATGGCCGCGAGTCGCTGTTTGGTCACGCTGATTTGCGCCGACAGTGTCCATGTTCGCAATGCCGGGCGTTTCGGCTACGCGCAATGGCGCCTGTGGTTGATGACCGGGTGCGTCTGGTCGAGGTGAACGCTCAGGGGTATGGGGTGCAACTGGTGTTCAGTGATGGACATCAGCGAGGAATTTATCCGTGGGAGTATCTGGTGGGATTGGGGGCTGATAACAGCCCGCTTACATCACCCGAACAGGCGGATGAATCTCCGTCACCGACATGGTGAACACCAGCTTCGATTTTCCGTGATTGGCATATTGATGCGGCACATCGGTTCTGGCCACGGCGGAGCAGCCTGGGCCGATGATCAGTTCAACCGCGCCAACCTGGAGCCGCAGCGTGCCTTTCTCGACATGAAACAGTTCGGTGGTGCCTTGCGGGTGGCCCGGGGAGCTGTAGCTTTCACCGGGAAACACTTCCCAGCGCCACAATTCGAGCATGTTCGGCCCGCTGGTGCCGGCCAGCAAGCGTGCCGAGCCGCCCAGCTCACCGTGCCAGAGCGTGGGAATGTCCTGACTGTCGATCAGGTGCGCCGCGGGCGTGTCGGCGACGTTGACGAAGTCCGCCACGGAAAGCCCCAGCGCAGCAGCAATCTTGCACAGAATGGCGATGCTCGGGTTGGCCGCGCATTTTTCGATTTCGACCACCATGCCTTTGCTCACGCCGGCGCGTCGCGACAGTTCGTCGAGGGTCATGTTCTGTGTTTTACGGGCGTGCTTGAGGGTCCGCGCAACCGCTTCGCTCACGGTCTGCACGTCGGCGCCTGCCTCGGTCGATATATTGACTTTTTTGGTCATTGGTCGCTAGCATCGGTTGAAATTCAGATGAGGGGATTCTGGGATGCTGTCTGTCGTGCCGTCAATCGATCCGGCTGTTGCGCAACTCGCGCCGGGCTTCAGAGCATTGAGTATCGTGGTGCAAGCGGCGCCGATTACCCGCCCGCTGATTGCTGGCGAAGCGCTGGCAAACGCCTGTCAAACCGTGATGGCAGGCGGTCCGCACTGGGCGGCGGCACACTTGCAGGCGTGGGCCGAGGTGTTCCGAAGCTTCGGCGCCAAGCCGCAACGTACGCCGTGTTCGGCCGAAGCCTTGCGCAAACGCGTGTTGCGCGATGGCAGCCTGCCGAGCATCGACCCGGTGGTCGATCTCTACAACGCCATCAGCCTGGCTTACGCGATTCCGGTCGGTGGCGAAAATGCCCAGGCCTACGTCGGCGCGCCGCGCCTGGTGGTGGCCGACGGCAGCGAACCGTTCGACACGATGAAGGAAGGCGCCCCGGCCCATGAATTTCCCGACGCCGGCGAAGTGGTCTGGCGCGACGACCAAGGCGTGACCTGCCGCCGCTGGAACTGGCGCCAGGGCGTCAGAACCCGCCTTGATGCACACGCGCAGCAGATGTGGTTCATCCTCGAGAGCCTGCCCGAGATGCCGCTGGAAGCACTGACCGAAGCCGGCGACAAACTCATCGAAGGTCTGCAGCAAATGATGCCCGGCGCCGAGATTGAGAGCATGTTGATCGGACCGGGGGCGGCCTGATCTGCAGGCTGAATCCATTCAATTCGCCGGCCTAGTCGCTCGCCCACTCTTGGCGATACTGCAACAGAAAATCCACAAACGCGCGCACCCGTTGCGGCACATAGCGGCCGTGCGGGTAGAGCAGGGTGTAAGGTCGTGAACGCCCGGCGTAGGGCTGCAATACCTCGATCAGGCTGCCGTCGGCCAGCTCTTTTTCGACGATGAACTTGTAGGTCTGAAAGACCCCGGCGCCATGCTTGGCCAGGGTCACGCCGCCGAGGACGTCGTCGGAACAGGAGTAGCCGCCGTCGGACATGACTTCGCGGTCCTCACCGTTTTCCTGGAACAGCCAGGAGATGCGCCGGCCGCTGCTCGGCAGTTCGAACTGAATGCAGTCATGTTGCACGAGATCTTCGAGGGTTTGCGGTGTCCCGGCCTTGTGCAGGTAATCGGGGGAGGCTACTACCACCAGTTTCGCGTCTTCGAGCAGGCGCGCGATCATGCTCGAATCGGGCTGGGCGCGGACGCGGATCGCCAGGTCATAGCCTTCGCCGACGAAGTCGATGTTGCGGTTGCCCAAGTGGATATCGACGCTGACCTGCGGATACAGCGCACGGAATTTTGGTAGCAGCGGCAGGATGCGGTGATGACCGTAGGTAGTCGGCAGACTGATGCGCAACAAGCCCGACGGCGTGGTCTGCGCGCCCATCACTTCTTGCTGTGCCTCGACCAGTTGGGTCAGGGCCTGGCTGCACTGGAGGAAGAAGTTGCGCCCGGCCTCTGTCAGGCGAATGCTCCGTGTGGTGCGGGCAAACAGGCGTGAACCCAGACGTTCTTCCAGCCGCAGAATCGACCGGCTGACAGCGGCGGGGGTGACCCCGGCCAGTTGCGCAGCAGCGGTGAAGCTGCCGGCCTCGGCAGCGAGGCAGAACAGCTCGATACTGCCCAGTTGCAGGTCATCAAAATGGCGCTTCATGTGGGTACACCGAGGTTTGCCTGACATGTGATCCTCGGTGTTATCTCACGAAGCAGCACCGCCGGTACACACCGGCGGTGAAGCGGGGAGCGATCAGTGGCCAGCGCTTTGGCCGCCGTCGACGTGGAGGATTTCGCCGGTGACGAAGTTCGCCGTGTCGAGGTACAGGATCGCCTGGACGATGTCATCGATCTCACCCATGTGGCCGACCGGATGCAGACTGCCGAGGGCGGCGTGGGTCTCTTCGCCGTGCATTGGCGTTTTGATGATGCCAGGCGATACCGCGTTGACCCGAATGCCGCGTTTGGCGTACTCGATGGCCAAGGATTTGGTCGCTGCGTTGATGCCACCCTTGGTCAGCGAAGCAAGGACCGACGGCACGCCGTCAATCGCATGATCGACCAGACTGGTGGTGACGCTGACGATGTGCCCACTGGCATTTTTCTCCATTTCGGCGACGGCCAGTTGCGAGATGTAGAAGAAGCCGCTCATGTTGGTCGCCACGACCTGGGCGTAGTCGGCGTGGCTGTATTCGGTGAACGGTTTGGCGACGAAGATCCCGGCGTTGTTGACCAGCGTGTCGATCCGGCCGAAGCGGGCGACGCCTTCGCGGATTACGCGCTCGGCGGTTTGCGGGTCGGCGATGTCACCGGCGACGGCGAGAATATCCGGGTCTGTCGAAGGCTGGATCGAACGCGAGGTTGCGACCACTTTATAACCGCGCTCGCGGAAGCTTTTTACCAGACCTGCGCCAATGCCTTGCGAGGCGCCAGTGATAACCACAACTTTGTTGGACGTGCTCATGATGTTTCCTCTATGCAATCTGAATGGGTTGGATAACGACTGGCAAAATCTCAGGCGTGCGCCGGAACCTGCGCGGCCTGGCGTAACGCTTGCTCGTAATAAGCGACGGACTGCGAACCGGCGATCAGCTGTTGGTCGTCGATGACCATGGCCGGAACCGAGTCGATGCCGCGTTGCTGGTAGAACCGCTCAAGCTCGCGCACTTCTTTGGCGAATTCCCCGTTCGCCAGCACGGCTTGCGCACGCTGGCTGTCGAGGCCGACCGCGCCGGCCAGAGTGACCAGCGTGGCGTGGTCATTCGGGTTCTTGCCGTCGCTGAAGTAAGCCTTGAGCAGCGCTTGCTTCAGTTGGCGTTGCAGCCCTTGTGTTGCGGCCCAGAACAGCAGGCGATGGGCATCGAAGGTGTTGTGAAAGTGGCTGCGTTTTTCCAGGTCGAAGAGAAAACCGATCTGCGCGCCGCGCTCGATGATCATCGCGTTGCGATCCGCCACTTGCTCGGCGCTGCGCCCGTATTTGCGCATCATGTGGGCAATGGCGTGCTCGCCTTCGGCGGGCATGTCCGGGTTCAGCTCGAACGGTTTGTAGGTCAGTTGCACCTGGACTTCACCGGCCAGATTGCTGATCGCCTGTTCCAGCGCGGTGGCGCCGAGGGCGCACCAGGGGCAGACGACATCCGAGACGAAATCGATTTTTACCGTGCGGCTCATGACTGCGAATCCGCCAGCTGCTTGCGGTACTCGGTGGTGCTGATGCCGGCGTAGCCCCAGTTATCGGTGTCGACTTCTTCGATGACGATGTGGGTCAGGTGCGGGTCCTTGTTCAGCACGCGGGTCATGGTCTCGGTGATTTCCTGAATGACCTGGGCTTTCTGCTCGCGGGTGACGCCGTCGCGGGTGATACGAACGCTGATGAAAGGCATGTGAGCTATCTCCAGTCGCTGGCCCGTCGGAGTGAAGGGCCGCTGTTGGAGTGAACTTTAGGGGGCAGGGTTGAATTGATAAATGGGGCTTGCGGTACTTCATTTGTGATGCGGTGTATCTAATCGAAGCGTGCTGATCACGGTTCGAACGGGGAGGATTTCAGGCGAGCAGGGCTTCGATCCAGTGCGTCTGTTGCGCAAGGGCTTCAAGCTTTTCCTGCGGCACGGTCTGCCGCGCGTGGGTGAGGCGGGCGAGGGTTTTCTGCTTGAGGCGCAGTCGGTGCTGCCATTTGCGGATGAAGGCCGGGCTGCGCGTCTGCATCTGCACCGGGCCGAAATACAGTTGCTGAGCGGTGTAGCTCACCGGGCCGTCGCGCTCGGCCACGATGATTTCGTAGTCGAAACGGTTTTCATGCAGCACTTCTTCGCTGAGGATGCGGTAATCGTTCTCCATCAGCCATTCACGCAAAGGCTGTTCGCCGCCATTGGGTTGCAGGATCAGGCGTTCGCGGCCGCTGAGGTGGGCCTTGCCGGCTTCGAGGATGTCGCGGATGGTCTCGCCGCCCATGCCGCAGACGCTGACAGCGGTGATGTCGTCGTCGGCGCTGATTGCCGTGAGTCCGTTGGCGCGACGCACACTGATGTGCGCCTGCAGGTGGTTT
The DNA here is from genome assembly GCF_043496865.1 of Pseudomonas retamae. NCBI lineage: Bacteria > Pseudomonadati > Pseudomonadota > Gammaproteobacteria > Pseudomonadales > Pseudomonadaceae > Pseudomonas > Pseudomonas retamae. The sequence goes on along the minus strand of NZ_JBIEIL010000002.1, from coordinate 2,634 downwards.
TCACGCACCGTGCGTTGCGCAGCGTGGAACGGCGTCAACGCGACTTCGCCCGCCACCGCTGCGCTGATCAGCCCCCGGCGCAGCAAGGCGACCGGCAGATAAGCATGATCCGAGCCGATATCGGCCAGCCGTGCACCGACCGGCACGTGTGCAGCCACGCGCTCAAGGCGCAGGGACAATGTCTGTTCGTTCAACGGCAACCCCTTTCAACAACAACCTGCGGCTCGACGGCAGGCAAAGGGGTGCGACTCTGGCGAGCTGCGCTTTAGCTGTCAAATCGCGCCGACAGAATCGTTGCGCCCATCGCCAGCGCCAGGCTGGAGATGGGCGCGCGGGGTTAGTCGGCCAGCGTTGCGTTGTCGATCACGAAGCGATACTTCACGTCGCCCTTGAGCATGCGCTCGTAGGCGTCGTTGATCTGCTCGGCACCGATCAGTTCGATGTCCGAAACGATGCCGCGCTCGGCACAGAAATCGAGCATTTCCTGAGTCTCGGCAATCCCGCCGATCATCGAACCGGCGATGGTGCGGCGCTTGGTGATCATATTGAACACGTTGGGCGAGGGGTGCGGCGAGGCGGGCGCGCCGACCAGCGTCAGGGCGCCGTCACGCTTGAGCAGAACCAGAAACGCATCGAGATCATGCGGCGCGGCGACGGTGTTGAGGATGAAATCGAAGCTCTTGGCATGCGCAGCCATTTCTTCGGCGTTGCGCGACACCACCACTTCATCGGCGCCCAAGGCTTTGGCCGCTTCGCGCTTGGATTCGGAAGTGGTGAAGGCGACGACATGCGCGCCCATCGCGTGCGCCAGTTTGATACCCATGTGCCCCAGCCCGCCGATGCCGACCACTCCGACTTTCTTGCCCGGGCCGGCGTTCCAGTGGCGCAGCGGCGAGTAGGTGGTGATGCCGGCGCACAGCAGTGGCGCGACAGCCGCCAGTTGCGCTTCAGGGTGACGGATACGCAGGACATAGCGCTCGTGCACGACGATGTTTTGCGAGTAGCCGCCGAGGGTCCAGCCGGGTTCGTCCGGGGTCGGGAAGTTATAGGTGCCGATCATGCCGTCGCAGTAGTTTTCCAGACCGCTTTCACAGTCGTCGCAGTGTTTGCAGCTGTCGACGATGCAGCCGACGCCGACCAGATCACCGACCTTGAAGTCCGCAACATGCGCACCCACCGCCGAAACCCGGCCGACAATTTCATGGCCCGGTACGCAAGGGAATTGCGTGCCGGCCCATTCGGCCCGGACCTGATGCAGGTCGGAGTGGCAGATGCCGCAGAAGGCGATGTCGATCTGTACGTCGTGGGCGGCCGGCGCGCGGCGCTTGATCTGCAACGGCTCAAGGGGTTTGTCGCCGGCATGGGCACCGTAAGCGTGGACAAGCATGGGAACATCCTCCGTTGGTTTATCGTGAAGTTATTCTTGCGCAGCGGTGGCGTCCGGTCATGGTGCAATCCTGTGCGATGCTTGCCTGATCCTGCGAGGCGCCAGTGGCCTTGTCAGCTTGTGACGTTGCGCCGACAGACGCTCAGGCGATTTGCAGGTAATCTGCCGACGCGCTGACAGAAACGCGTCAGCTGACTAAAACAAAACAAAAGCGGAGTCATTGATGCAACCAATCCGTCTCGGTCTGGTGGGCTACGGCAAAATCGCCCAGGATCAACACGTACCGGCAATCAAGGCCAATTCCGGATTCCAGCTGGTAGCGGTCGCCACCCAGGGCAAACCCTGCGCCGGCGTCGAAAACTTCCAATCGTTGACCGAGCTGCTGGCCAACGGCCCGGCGGTGGATGCGATCGCCTTCTGCACGCCGCCGCAAGGTCGCTTTGCGCTGGTCCAGGAAGCCTTGGCGGCGGGCAAACACGTGCTGGTCGAAAAGCCGCCCTGCGCCACCTTGGGCGAGGCTTTGGCGTTGGTCGATCAGGCGCAGGCGCAAGGCGTCAGTGCGTTGTTCGCCTGGCACTCGCGCTACGCCCCTGGCATCGAAGCCGCCCGCGACTGGCTCGCCTCGCGCACCCTGCAAAGCGTGCAGATCGACTGGAAAGAAGACGTGCGCAAATGGCACCCCGGCCAGACGTGGATCTGGCAACCCGGCGGCCTCGGCGTGTTCGATCCGGGCATCAACGCCTTGTCGATCGTCACCCACCTGCTGGCGCTGCCGCTGTTTGTCGAAGCCGCCGAGCTGCGCGTGCCAAACAACTGCCAGTCGCCGATTGCCGCCTCGATCAAAATGTCCGACGCACGCCACCTCGACGTCCGCGCCGAATTCGATTTTGACCATGGTCATGATGAACTCTGGAGCATCGAAGTGCGCTGCGCCGAGGGCGTACTGCGCCTCGACAACGGCGGTGCGTTGCTGAGCATCGACGGCGTGCGCCAGACGGTGTCGGAAGAGGGCGAATACGCCGCAGTGTATCGACACTTCCAGCAGTTGATCGGCGCCAAGGCCAGTGATCTGGACGTGCAGCCGTTGCGCCTGGTGGCGGACAGTTTCTTTGTCGGTAGCCGGGTGGCGGTTGAGGCGTTTTACGACTAGTCGTCAGAGTCGCTCGTTTCGTGGCAGCGCTGCCTAACCACAGCGCTGCCACGCCGATTCAACGCGGGTTAGGGTTAGAAAACCTAACCGCCATCGC